>JAVJVZ010000031.1:0-85119 GCA_040220855.1 Gammaproteobacteria bacterium
CGAACCCGCCGGTAGTCCTACAGGTTGCCCTTGTGCTGTACGCCGTCGACGCTGAGCGTCACGCCCGAGATCCAGGACGCCGGTGCCGAGGCGAGGAAGACCACGGCCGCGGCTACCTCCTCCGGCCGGCCGAGGCGGCCGAACGGGATACTCGCGTGGACGCTGTCGTAGAAGGGACGGTTGCCTTCCTTGATCTGCTCCCAGAAGCCGCCGGGGAATTCGATCGAGCCCGGTGCCACGCAGTTCACGCGGATGTTCTTCGGTGCGAGGTTGAACGCCATGCTCTTGGCGTGGCTGATCAGCGCAGCCTTGGCCGCGCAGTAGGCCGGCATCGGCAGCGTGACATCGAGTCCCGAGACCGACGACACGTGTACCACCGCGCCACCACCCTGCGCTTCCAGCCATGGCACCACCTGCCAGGTGGCACGGACGCTGGCCATGACGTCGACATCGAGACTGGCCTGCCAGCCGGCGTCGTCATCGGTGACGCCGAAGCCGGACGGGTTGTTGACCAGCACGTCGACGCGGCCGAGCGCGGCGTGCGCGCCGTCGAGGAATGCCGCCAGCGCCTGTGCATCGCTGACGTCGCACGGCGCGGCGTGCACCTCTACGCCGTGCGCGGCGATTTCGTCACGTGCGGCGTCGAGCGCCTCGCCGCCGCGTGCGCAGATGGCGACGTTGGCGCCCTCGGCGGCGAAACCGAGTGCGATCGAGCGCCCGATGCCGCGGCTTGCGCCGGTGACGATGACGCCCTTGCCCTTGAGACCCAGATCCATGACCAATCCTCCCGCTACTTTGTGGTTGTTCGATTTCGTCGGTGCGGGTCCTGCGCATCGAGGCTCGCCACCGCGAGACGACACCATAGCGGTTTCGCGCTGACGCGTCGTGTTCCGCAATGCCGATCAGTGTGCATCGGGGTCAGCGGCTGCCATCGACCGCGGGAGGGGTTTATGCTTTCCGCGCGCGGCGGTGCGACGGCCTCCGTCCGCGCCTCCATGCCCCGGTAGGATCCCCAAGCACATGCGCGACGTCGCAGCCACCAGCGCAGTCAAGGTATTCGGCATCGGCCTCAACAAGACCGGTACGACCACGCTCGGCCGCATGGGTGCCACGCTCGGTCTGCGCTGCACGAGCTTCAGCCTCGAGCTGCTCGAGGACGTCGTGCGGCGCCGCGATTTCGCACGCGTGCGCGAGACGGTCGCCCGCTTCGACCTGTTCGAGGACTGGCCGTGGCCGCTCATCTACCGCGAGCTGGACGCGATGTATCCGGGCAGCAAGTTCGTGCTCACCGTCCGGCGATCAGAACAGGCCTGGCTGGCGAGCCTCGAAACCCACGCCCTGAAGATCCATCCGTGGCGACATGGCCGCAAGCTCGCTTACGGCTACCGCTATCCGCAGCGGCACGCCCGGGCACACATCGATTTCTACCGGCGCCATAACGACGCCGTCCGTGCCTATTTCAAGGACCGACCGGACGACTTCGTCGAGTTGTGCTGGGAGCGTGGCGACGGTTACCGGGAGCTCTGCGCCTTGCTCGGTCGCCCGGCGCCGGACGCGCCGACTCCGCGTGCCAACAGTGCGGCCGCGATGCCGACGCGTCGCACCTACTACCTCGCCAACCGGTTCCTCAGCCTGTTCGGCTGAGCGAGCACGAGGGCGCGGGCGTGCTGCCTGCGTGTCGTCATTCGAAGTCGCGCGGCTGCCACCACGGGAAGAACTCCGGCATGTCGCGGCTGACGCGGCCGGGGAAGCGTGGCGGGCGCTTGTCGAGGAACGAGGCGACGCCTTCCCTGGCATCCGGCCCGCGGCCGCAGTAGTAGACGCCACGCGAATCGAGCTTGTGCGCCTCCATCGGGTGGTCGGCACCCAGCATGCGCCACATCATGTGGCGGATCAGGGTGACCGAGACGGCAGACGTTTCATGCGCGATTTCGCCGGCGATCGCGCGTGCGCGCTCAAGCAGCGCGTCCGCCGCGACGATCTCGCTGACGAGCCCCCCGGCGAGCGCCTCGTCGGCCGGGAACACGCGCCCCGAATAGCACCATGCGAGTGCCTGCGAGATGCCGACGATACGCGGCAGGAACCAGCTCGAGCACGCTTCGGGCACGATGCCGCGGCGCGCGAAGACGAAGCCGAAGCGTGCGGCATCGCTTGCGATGCGGATGTCCATCGGCAGCTGCATGGTCACGCCGACGCCCACCGCGGCACCGTTGACCGCGGCGATGAGCGGCTTGCGGCACTCGTAGAGCCGCAGCGTGAGCAGCCCGCCGCCGTCGCGGTTCAGTCCGGAGGCGCGGTCGGGCCGCTTGTCTGCATCGAAGGTGTCGGCCCCGGCCGAGAGGTCGGCGCCGGCGCAGAACGCCCGCCCCGCGCCGGTGAAGATGATCGCGCGCACCGCATCGTCGGCATCGGCCCGATCGAGCGCGTCGAGCAGTTCATCGAGCATGGTGCGCGTGAATGCATTCAGCTTGTCGGGCCGGTTCAGGGTGATGGTGAGGATGCCGTCGTCGACGTCGTAGAGGATTTCCTGGTAGCTCATGCAGGGCTCCGCGTGCGGTGTAGGTTTCGTGCGTCGTGCGCGGCGTCATGTTGCCCGCTGCCGGCGATACTGCCAACCGTTGCCACTGCCTCGCCGGGCGGCCGCAGCGTCCGCGATTCCCGTACACTGCCCCTCGTGAAGTCCTGCCGGGAGGTTCGAGCACGTGGATTACACCGAGATCGGATACGCCGTCGACGCACGCGTCGCCACCATCACCCTCAACCGCCCCGACAAGCTGAACGCGTGGACGCGCACGATGGAGCACGAAGTGCGCGCCGCGATGATCGCCGCCAGCGCCGATGACGACGTGCGCGCAATCGTGCTGACCGGCGCCGGGCGCGGCTTCTGCGCTGGCGCCGACATGAGCCTCTTGAGCGACGTCAGTGCGAGTGGCGGCGATACGCGTCCCGCTGACCCCGCCCCGGGCGGCGTGCCCGGGGGCCTCGACCTGCCGCCCGACTACCACCTGCGCTATGCCTATTTCCCGACCGTGCCGAAACCGGTGATCGCGGCGATCAACGGTCCCGCCGCCGGGCTCGGGCTCATCATGGCGCTCTATTGCGACGTGCGCTTCGCCGCCGACAGCGCGGTCTTCACCACCGCGTTCGCCCGCCGCGGCCTGATTGCCGAGCATGGCATCTCCTGGCTGTTACCGGCGCTGGTCGGGCATGCGCACGCGCTCGACCTGCTGCTCTCCGCACGCAAGGTGAGCGCCGCCGAGGCGCTCGCCATGGGGCTCGTCAACCAGGTTCACCCGGCCGCGGATCTGTTGAGCGCGGCGACCGCTTACGCCCGCGACCTTGCCGACAACGTCTCGCCGCGCTCGATCCGGGTCATGAAACGGCAGGTCTACCGCGCGGTGCTGCAGTCGCTCGAAGAAGCCACGCTGATTGCCAACAGCGAGCTACCCGGCAGTTTCGTGTCGGAGGATTTTCGCGAAGGCGTTGCGCATTTCCTCGAGCAACGCCCGGCCCGCTTCAGCGGACGCTGAGCGAGGCATGTCGCGCGGGAACGATCTCGAAGCGGCAACAGGCGTCACCGCGCGCGCAGCAGCACGGGTGCGCGACGCCGCAGCCGGCGCTCACCAGGGTGCCGAACAGCTCGCCGAACACCGCGCAGTGCCACGGGCAGTCCGGCTGGGCGAGGGGATTGGGTGCGATCTCGATCCATGGCTGCGGGCGTGAACCGACGCGGACCACGCCGGAGCCTGCGAAGGTCCACGCGTGGCGCCGGATCGCGCCGAGCAGCAGCGGCGCGGCGAGCGGGGCAGGCAACACCCTGAGCAGCGCACGTGCCGGCGCCGGGATACGGTGTGCGAGGAGGTAGCGCCCGGTGCGCCGGCCGGCCTCGGCGAGCGCGGCAACCGCGCCCGCGGCAGGCAGTAGCGCGCCGACCGCGGCATTGAGGCGCGCGACTTCGGCTTCCGGCACCATCGCGCGCGGTGGCGCTGACAGGTAGGTGGCGAGTCCCGCATGCTCGAAGACAGCCGTGGCGAGCGTCGCGCCACCCCGCTGTTCGAGCGTGCCGACGAGCTGCAGGATGGCGTTGGGACCGACCCGTGCGGCACCATCCGTCACCGGCGGGCCGTGCATCGCGGCGTGCTCAGGACACCGCCGCGGCCCGCGCGGCGCGCTTACGCGCGGCGCGGTCGGCATTGCTGTCCCAGTCGTCGAGGGCGGCCGGAGCGGCGGCGCCGCGGCCGTCGAAGCGGAAATCCACTTTGTCGCGCGACTGCGGTCCCCAGTAGTTGACCTTGCCGAGGTCATAGAACTTGCGCTCGAAACCCGCCTTGAGGAAGGCCTTGAGGCAACCCAGCAGGTAACGTCGACGGAAGCCAGTACCGCGCCACGGGTAGTGGAACAGGGCCTTGCGAATATAGAAGCGGCGATAGTTGTTCATCACCCGGTCGAGCAGCTCGCCGCGCTCCATGGCCTGCGGTTTCATGATCGGGGTGACGAAGTTGTACTTGGAGAAATCGTGCACCTCGACCTTGTCACCGAGTTCCTTGAACAGGTTGCTGAACGGCCAGGGCGTGTACATGGCCCAGTTCGCGAGGTCCGGATCCCAGTCCTTCGCCATGCGGTAGGTTTCCTCCAGTGTCTCCGGTGTTTCGTTGTCGAGGCCGACGATGAACTGCGCCTCGGTGAAGATGTCGGCCTCGCGCAGCAGGCGGATGGCGCGGCGATTCTCCTCGATGCGCGTCTCTTTGTTGAAGCGCTCGAGGCGCAGCTGCGCCGCCGCCTCGGTGCCGAGGCTCACGTGCACGAGGCCCGCACGGCGGTACAGGGAAAGGTATTTCTCGTCGCGGATGACGTCGGTGACCCGGGTGTTGATGCCCCACTTGACGCGTTCCGGCAGTCCGCGCGCGATGAGTTCCTCGCAGAAGGCGATGAACTTCTTGCGATGGATGGTCGGCTCCTCGTCGGCGAGAATGAAGAAGCCGACGCCGTGCTCGTTGACGAGCGTCTCGATCTCATCGACCACCTTCTTCGGATCGCGGATGCGGTAATCGCGCCAGAACTTCCATTGCGAACAGAACGAGCAGGTGAAGGGGCAGCCGCGCGCCATGTTCGGAATCGCCACCTTCACGCCCAGTGGCACGTAGACGTACTTGTCCCATTCGAGCAGCGACCAGTCGGGCGCGATGGCATCGAGGTCCTTGACCGTCGGCGCGGCGCGCGTCGCCACCACCTGCTCGCCATCGCGGAAGGCGAGGCCGTCGATTGCACCGCGTGCGGCCGGCCACTGTTCTGCCGCGACCGCCTGCACGAGGGCCAGGAAGACCTCTTCGCCTTCGCCGCGCACGATGACGTCGATCCATGGCGCCTCGGTGAGGACCTGCGTGTACATGAAGGTGGCATGGATGCCGCCGAGCACGCGTACGGCGCGCGGGCATGCCTCGGCGGCGATCTCGAGCAGGCGCTCGGCGGCGTAGATCGACGGCGTGATGGCCGTGCAGCCGACGACATCGGGCTGCAGCGCCCGCAGCCGTTCGGCGACGTCCGCTTCGGACAGGTCGTTGGTCATCGCATCGACGAAGTGGACATCGTCGAAGCCCGCCGCCCGCAGGGGCCCGGCAAGGTAGGCGGCCCACGCCGGTGGCCAGTTGCCGGCGATTTCGGCGCCGCCGGAGTGATAGTTGGGATGCACGAGCACGATACGCATCGGGAGGCCCTCCGCCTGCCAGGTGTATCGTCGACGTTACGCTTTTGACGTAAACAAAACTTGACATGCCTCAAGCGGTGACGATCCCGGGTGCAGCGGTCCCCCGCGCGGGCCGGCTTCGGCGCGTGGCGGCCACGCGCGGGCTCCACCTGCCTGCCACGCCGGCACGCTGCAGGCGCAGCAGCACCGTCCAACGCTCGCGCGCCACCGCGGCACGGCGGGTCGCGCGGACCTGACCGCTGTCATCAAATCCTGAACATGGCTGCGGCAGGATCGTCATCAGGGCGGCGCACGGCGTGGTGCCCTGGGCAGGATTCGAACCTGCGACCTACCGCTTAGGAGGCGGTTGCTCTATCCCCTGAGCTACCAGGGCGGGGAGGTGGAGTCTAGCAAACCTGTTGCGGTACGGTGGCGCGCCCCGCGTCGGCACGGCATGGTGACACGGCGACGTGGCGAATGTCGCGGAATGTCACAATCGGTAAACGATTGATACATCGGGCAGGGCTGCCCGCTGGCAAATGGAGGTCTCAGCGAAACTCATGCTAACGGCACGCGGCGACGACGCCGACTACAACGACACCCACGCACAGGCAGGTGCGCGAGCCATGCACGAGTCCGATCGCAAAACGGCGCCCCGCGCCGACCTCAGCGCACCGACCACGGTGCACGATCTGTTCGAACGGCGTTTCCAGCAGACCGTGCTGACGGCCGCGGTCGACTCTCTCTCCGACAGCGAGCGCGACGCACTGCTCGACCAGATCGATACGCTGGCGCGGCAACTCGATTCCTTGATCGAGGCTTCGCGCAAGGTGCGCGAGCGGCTGTCGTTCGATGTGCTGCTGATTCGTCTCATGCGGCTCATCACCGAGGCCTTCGATGCCGACCGCAGCTCGCTCTTCCTCTACGACAACGAGACCGACGAGCTGTTCTCGCGCATTGCCCAGGGCGATCTCGTCGAGGAGATTCGCTTCCCGAGCGATACCGGCATCGCGGGCAGCGTGTTCCACAGTCGCGAGCCGGCGGTCATCAGTGACGCCTATACCGATCCCCGCTTCAACACCAGTATCGATGCCACCACCGGCTACCGCACGCGCAACATCCTGTGCGTGCCGTTGATTGCGCGTGGCGGCGAGATCATCGGCGTCACCGAGGTGCTCAACAAGCGCAGCGGTGATTTCACCGGTGCCGATTGCGCGCTGTTGCAAGCTTTCACCGCGCATGCCGCCACCGCACTCGAAGCGGCGCGGCTGAGCGAGAGCGCGCGCGATTCGCGCCGCGAGGAGGCACGCCTGCTCGAGGTGACCCAGGCGGTCTCCTCCGAGCTCGACATCGAGAAGCTGCTGCGCAAGATCGTCGGCATCGCGACCGACCTGCTCGAAGCCGAGCGCAGCACCCTGTTCCTGCACGATCCAGTGCGTGACGAGCTGTGGTCGCGCGTCGCCGAAGGCATCACCGAGCGTGAAATCCGTATGCCGAGCCACGTCGGCATTGCGGGCGAGGTGTTCAGCAACCGTCTCGCCGTCAACATTCCCGACGCCTATGCCGACGACCGCTTCAATCCCGACGTCGATCGCAAGACCGGCTTTCGCACGCGTTCGATCCTGTGCGTCCCGGTGATCAACAAGCACGGCGTGGCGATCGGCGTCATGCAGGTACTCAATCGCCGCGGTGGCCCGTTCCGTCCGCGCGACCAGCGGCGCCTGGAGATGCTGGCGGCGCAGAGCGCGATCGCCCTGGAGAATGCCCGCCTGTTCCGCGCAGTGCTCGACGAACGCAACTACAGCGAGAACGTGCTGCGCTCACTGTCGGATGCGGTCGTCACGCTCGATACGGCCTATAACGTGGTCAAGCTGAACGAGCCGGCCGCACGGCTGCTGCGCGTGCACGCCGATGACATTCTGGGCGCGCACGCCGGCCGGGCATTCGGTGCAGCGAATGGCTGGTTGCTCGAATCGGTGGCGCGCGTGGTTACCGGGCATCATGCCGACTCTGTGCTCGACACGACGCTGGTGACCCGCGACGGCGAACGTGTCGCGGTCAATTTCACCGCTACACCGTTGGCCGACGCCGACGGCAATACGCTGGGTTGTACGCTCATCATCGAGGACATCACCGAGGACAAGCGCGTGCGCGCAACGATGGCGCGCTACATGACGGCCGAGGTCGCCGAGCAGGTGCTGGCCGAACGCGAATCGGTACTCGGTGGCCGTTCGCAACAGGCGACCATCCTGTTCTCCGATATCCGCGGTTTCACCGCGATTGCCGAGGAACTCGGCGCGCAGGCCACCGTGTCGCTGCTCAATGAGTACTTCACCGACATGGTCGAGCTCGTGTTCGAACACGACGGCATTCTCGACAAGTACATCGGCGATGCCATCATGGCGGTGTTCGGCACGCCATTCCCGGGCGAGCAGGATGCCGACAACGCGGTGCGCGTGGCAATCCGCATGCAGGCCGCGCAGGCGCATTTCAACGCACGTCGCCGGGCGATCGGCCAGCCCGAGTTCGAGACTCGCATCGGTATCGCCTCCGGTGACGTCGTCGCCGGCAACATCGGCTCGATACGGCGCATGGATTACACCGTCATCGGCGACGGCGTGAATCTTGCCGCGCGCCTGGAAACGGCCAACAAGCAGCTGGGTACGCGCATTCTGCTCAGTGGCAGCACGCGCGAGCTGCTCAAGGGCGATTACCGCCTGCGCGAACTCGATCTCATCCGCGTGCGTGGACGCGGCGCGCCAGTGCCAATCTACGAAGTACGTGGTTTCGGTGCGGCGCGCGTTGCTGCCAGCGAGCATGCGCTGCTGGCTGCGTTCGGTGCCGGTCTCGCCGCCTACCGTGAGCGTGACTGGGCCGCCGCCATCCGGCAGTTCGAACGTGCCCTCGAACTCGACCCGCATGATCAACCGAGCTGGCTGATGCGCGGGCGCGCGCTGCACTACCGTTCGGCACCGCCTCCCGCGCACTGGGATGGCGTGTGGTCGCTGCCCGAGCGCTAGCCTGCGGCGGGCGCGTAGCCGTGCGCTCGGGGAAAAGCGCGCAGCTCGGCTGAGCAGGGCGCTGCCGCGCGCCGGCCCTGGTCATCTTCACCCGACCTGCCGGCGGTGCATACGTCGCGCCGCGTCTCAGCTGCGCTCGCGCACGCGCGCCCAGGTATCGCGCAGAGTCGCGGTGCGATTGAACACGGCACGCCCCGGCGCGTCATCGGCGGCATCGCGGCAGAAATAGCCGAGGCGCTCGAACTGGTAGGTCCCGGTGTCGCGCGCATCCAGTGCCGGCTCGCCCCAGGCCTGTGCGACCACGCGGAGCGAGTCCGGGTTGAGATGGACACGGAAATCCTCGGCCGCGCCCGGGTCGGGAACGTCGAAGAGGCGGTCGAACAGGCGCACCTCGAGTGGCACAGCGTGGGTGGCGGAGACCCAGTGGATGATGCCCTTGACCTTGCGTCCGTCGCCCGTGCGACCACCGCCGCTGTCCGGATCGTGGCTGCAGCGCAGCTCGCTGATGCTGCCGTCTTCAGCGCGCACCACCGTTTCGCAGCGGACGACGTAGCCGTAGCGCAGGCGCACTTCGCGGCCCGGCGCAAGACGATGGAACTTGCCCGGGGGGTCTTCCATGAAGTCCTCGCGCTCGATCCAAACCTCGCGTGTCAGCGGCACGCGGCGCGTGCCGAGGCTAGCATCCTTGGGATGGTTGGGGGCTTCCAGCCATTCGAGGTGATCGGACGGCAGCGTTTCGATGACGACCTTCAACGGGTCGAGCACCGCCATGGCGCGCGGTGCGCTGCGGTCGAGTTCTTCACGTACGCAATTCTCGAGCACGCCGAAATCGATCACGGTCTGTTTCTTGGTGACCCCGATGCGTTCGCAGAACTCGCGGATCGCGGCCGGCGGGTAGCCGCGCCGGCGCATGCCGCGCAGGGTCGGCATGCGTGGGTCGTCCCAGCCGCCCACATGGCTCTCGCGCACCAGCGCAAGCAGCTTGCGCTTGCTGGTGAGGGTGTAGTCGAGCTCGAGACGGGCGAACTCGATTTGCTGCGGATGGCAGGGCACGTCGAGCTGGTCGAGCACCCAGTCGTAGAGTGGCCGGTGATCTTCGAACTCGAGCGTGCACAGCGAGTGCGTGATGCCTTCGAGCGCATCGGAGATGCAATGGGTGTAGTCGTACATCGGGTAGATGTGCCACTGGTCACCGGTGCGATGGTGCGGGGTCTTGCGAATGCGGTAGAGGGTCGGGTCGCGCAGGTTGATGTTGGGTGAAGCCATGTCGATGCGCGCACGCAGCACATGCTCACCCTCGGCGAACTCGCCGGCGCGCATGCGGGCGAACAGATCGAGATTGGTGGCGACGTCGCGGTCACGCCACGGACTGTCGCGACCCGGTTCGGTCAGTGTACCGCGCGCGACACGTATTTCTTCCGCGCTCTGACTGTCCACGTAGGCTTTGCCGGCGCGGATCAGGTCGCGGGCATAGGCGTAGAGCTGCTCGAAGTAGTCCGAAGCGTGATAGAGGCGATCGTCCCAGTCGAATCCCAGCCAGCGCACGTCGTCCTCGATGGCGCGCGCGTACTCCACGTCCTCCGTGGCCGGGTTGGTGTCGTCGAAGCGCATGTTGCAGGTGCCGCCATACTCGAGCGCGGTGCCGAAATTCAGGCAGATCGACTTCGCGTGACCGATGTGCAGGTAACCATTGGGTTCCGGCGGGAAGCGCGTGGCGACGCGACCGCCGTGCTTGCCGCTCTTCTGATCAGCGTCAATGATGTGGCGGATGAAGTTGGCCGCGGAGGCGTCGGGTCGGGTATCAGTCACGCTGCTGGTCACACTCTAGGGTCGGATATCGTGCGGGAAAGGAGAGGAATTATAGTGATTTGCGTCGAGCGCGGGAGCGCTGACGGGAGCCGCGCCGCGGTACCGTCGGTGGCCTGCATCGGTGCTACACTTGCCGACCACTCCGGCCGCGTCGGGCGATGGTCGCCGCCCCACGGACCCAGCGCCCGCGCGGCGGGCGTCACCACGAGCGCGGGCGCCGGGCACCGATGCAGGCCGGGCGTCACTCGCAGCGTGCATTCACGGAGCTTACGCCGACGACGGCATTCATCGCGATGAGCACAGGCCAAGGAACTTCAGGCGGCGTCGAGCAGCGGCGCTTCGCGCGCGTGCCCATCAATCTCGAGGGTTATCTCGGTATCGCCGAGCGCGCCCCCGTTCCGTGCACCGTGCGCGATTTCTGTCTCGGCGGCATGTTCGTCAGCGCCGACCCGGCGGCCTACGTGGGCGTTCCCGCCGGCACCCCGGCGACGCTCTACTTCGCCCTCGTGGTCGACGGCGAGAAGCGCGATCTGCAAGTCCAGCTCGCCGTGGTGCGCGTGGTCGCCAAGGGTGTCGGCGTCACCTTCACCGATACCCAGGACGCCGCCATTCCTCTGCTCGGACAGCTGGCCGCACCACAGGGTCTGCCCGAAGCGGGTGCCGACCCCGCCGCCGCCGAGCTTGCCGCGACGGCGGGCTTCGATGCCGCCTTCGAGAAGCTGCGCGAGCCGCTGCAGGCGCTCGTCGCCGAGCACCTCGCGACGCTGCTCGAGCGCTTCATCGAACGCGTCGACGACGTCCTCTTCACCCGTGCCCGCGACGCCGGAAACAACGTCGCCGAGACACGCTTCCTCGACGGCCAGCGCGAGTTGCGCGGACGTCGTGAACGATTGCGCACCGAGGTGCCACCGAAGATCGCCGAGGCGGTGCGCATCCTCGGCAACCCGCTATCCTCCGCTCACAAGGACCCCGCGGCGATTGGATTATCCGACCTGTCGCTGGTGGAGAAGGACGAGTTCGAGGATTTTCTCTCGGTCTCCAGCATGGTGTCGGAACTCGAACCCGAGTTCGCGCAGCCCCTGTGGGAGCTGTCGCGCCGCTTCAGCCACCTCGCCGGCCGCGAAGTGAACGACAGCAGCAACCCGATCGGGCCGAGCGTGCTCGGCAACGCCGTTGCCGAATCCCTCAAGGGACTCGAGTCCGACCGCAGCGTCACCGCGGTCGTCTACGAGGTGCTGCACGGTGTGCTGTCACGGCAGCTCGGTGCCTTGTACGAGGCCGTCAACGCACTGCTCGTCGCGCATGGCGTGCTGCCGGTCATCGAGCGTGACAAGCCGGTCATCAAGCAGCGCCCGACCTCGTCCGCATCCTTCGATGCGCCGGGAGCGGAAGCCCCGGCACCCGTGGAAGAGGACCTTTCCGGCCTCATGCCGGGCCCCGACGGTTACCATGGCGCGACGCGGCCGCCCGTTCCCCCCCCGGCTGCGGTACAGCCGGCCGTGGCGACGCCGCCACGTGGTGCGCCCGCCGCGGTACAGGCGGCGCCACCCGGCCCACCATCCGCAGTGCAGGCCGCACCACCGGTTCTACCACCCGGCGTGCAGGCCGCACCACCCGGCCCACCACCCGCCGTGCAGGCTGCACCACCCGGCCCACCACCCGGGGTGCAGGCTGCGCCACCTGGCCCACCACCCGGGGTGCAGGCTGCGCCACCCGGCCCACCACCCGGGGTGCAGGCTGCACCACCCGGCCCACCACCCGGCGTTCAGGCTGCACCCCCCGGCGCACCACCCGGGGCGCAGGCTGCACCCCCCGGCGTGCCCGACGCCGTTGGCGGCGCGATGGCTGCGGCGGCCGGCGGTGGCGCGTCGTTCGGTGGTTGGACGGTTGGCCCGCAGGGTTACACGGCCCCGCCCGTGCAGCGCGCCTACTCCGCGGCGCAAACCCAGCTCGCGCTGCGTCGTGAGCTCGGTGGCGGCGCGGCGGTCGCGGACGCAGGCGGCAGCGGTTTCGGCTACGAGACCGCCCATGTCGTCGAAGGCTTGAGCGCGCTGCAGGACGCCTACGCCGAGGGGCCCGCCGAACCCCTCGATGTCGCCGCGATCAAGGAACGCATCGTCGCCGCCCTGACCGCCACGGGCCTGCCCGCCGGCGAGATCGACGGCAGCGCCGCCGATGCCATCGAAGTCGTGGCGGGCCTGTTCAGCTCCCTGTTGCAGGATGCCCTCATCGCGAGCGGCGCCAAGGAACACCTCACGCGCCTGCAACCCTCGGTACACCGTGCGGCACTGCTGGACAACCGATTCTTCGAATCCCCCGACCATCCCGTGCGCCTGCTCATCGACCGCGTCGCGCGCCTGCGCGACGGCAAGAGCGAATCCGTGCAGCAGCGCCAGGCCCGCGTGCGCGAACTGATTGGTCGGGCCAACCGCGAGTTCCGCGACGATATCGGCATCTTCGATCCCGTGCTCGAGGAGATCGAATCGCTGCTCGGCGAGCAGGAGAGCGAGTACCGTGACCGCGTCGCCGCGGTGGTCGAATCGTGTGAGGAACAACAGCGCGTGCTGGAGGAACGGCGCGGCTCGTCGCTCGAGAGTACCGACAGCTCGGCGGCGCGCTCGGATCTGCCCGAGGAATGGCACAAGTGGCTCGATCGGGCCCGCCTGCTCGAGGTCGGTCAGCGCATGCTGATGAACGCGACCAGCGCGCGGCCGCTGGTCGTCAGCCTGGTGTGGAAGGAGCCACGCAACAATCTCTTCGTGTTCGTCGATGAACTCGGCAACAAGGCGAACACGCTGACCCAGCAGCAGGTCGCCATGTACCTGCGCCGCGGGATCCTGCGCGCCCTCGGCGAGGACGCCGGCAACCCGGCGCTCGAGCGCGCCATGTTCGGTGTGGTCGACCGCTTCCATCGCCAGGTCGAGGAGGAAGCCACCCGTGACGAACTGACCGGCTTCCTGTTGCGGCGCTTCTTCCTCGAGGCGATCGATACCGCGCTGCCGGAGCCGGAAACGGCCTCGGCGCGCAACGCCGCGGTGTGCGAACTGGCCATCGACAACCTCGCCGAGGTCAACGACGCCTATGGCGAGGCAGTCGGCGACGCCTTGCTGACCGCACTGGCTGGCGAACTCGAGCGACGCGTGCGCGGCCGGAACACCGTGTTCGGTCGTCTCGGCGGCGCGGCGCTCGGTGTGTACTGGCCGAATGGCGGTGTGGCGGGGGCGGAGCGCAAACTGCAGACCGCGCTCGACGCCTTGCGTGCCGTGGTGGTGCCGTCCGAGCCCGGTTCGTCCGACGACGATCCGGATGCCACCGTCGACATGAAGGCCAGCGCCGACGCTCAGACCGTCGCGCGCGGCGTCAAGGCGGAATTCGTCATCGGCCTCACCGGGACCGATGACGGCCTGGTGCAGGCCGAGGGCCTGGTGGCGGCGGCCCACGATGCCTGCGCGGCGGCGCGCTCGTCGGGACCATACACCATTCACGCGACCGGCTCCGAGACCGCGCAGCGGCGCCAGCTCGAGCAACTCGTCAACTATGCCAACAAGGCACTCGACCGCGACGTGCTCACGCTGCACGGCCAGACTGTGCGCAGCCTCGGCGAGTCCGGCGTGCTGCCGGCGTTGCACGTCGTCATCGGTGCGGTCGATCGT
This sequence comes from Gammaproteobacteria bacterium, assembly GCA_040220855.1. Classification (GTDB taxonomy): domain Bacteria; phylum Pseudomonadota; class Gammaproteobacteria; genus JACKNG01. Next base: position 14,166 of record JAVJVZ010000031.1, read on the forward strand.
AGCGACCGGCCAATCCCGTCCCACCTGTTCGGCCCGGCGCTGGCGCGCAGCAGCGCGGCCGCGCGTGCCGATCGCTGGGCCTTCGAGCGCGCGCTCGCGTGGTTGGCCGACAATGATGGCGTGCTCGAGGACTACGCGCTGATCATCGTACCGCTGTCGTCGATGTCGCTGCGCGACGAGGATCTCGCGAGCCACCTGATGGGTGTTTTCATGCAGGTCGCGGTGCCGCCCGGCCGTATCTGCTTCGAATTGCCCGACCGCGACGTGGTGGAGAACGTCGTCGGCGCCGGGGAGCTGATCAGCACGCTCAAGGAGTTCGGTTGCCGCTTCGTGCTCGACGACTTCGGTAGCGGCCACGCGAATTACGACTACATCAAGGAGGTCGACGTCGATTTCGTCTCCATCAAGGCCAACTTTATCATCGACGCAAGCAAGAGCGCGAAGGACTTCGCAATGGCGAAGTCGATCAACGAGCTCGTGCATTTCATGGGCAAGAAGACCATCGGCAAGCAGGCTGCGGGCGCCGACCTCGGTGACACGATGCGCGAGATCGGCATCGATTTCGTGCATGATCAGGTCAACACCCTGCACATCGCCGGCAAGTCGTCATGAATATGCTCGAGCAGAAGCCCGCCAAGATCGGCAAGTACGATGTCGTCGACGTTCTCGGCAAGGGCGCGATGGGCATCGTCTACAAGGGCCACGACGCCTACGTCGATCGACCGGTCGCAATCAAGGTAGCGACGAACGCAGACGCGGACAGCGAAGCCGAGAGCATGGCCAAGCGCATGTTCGTCAACGAGGCGCGCTCGGCTGGGCGGCTCGATCACCCGAACATCCTGAAAGTGTACGAAGCCGGCGAAGAGCAGGGCATGCCGTACATGGTGATGGAGTTCATCAACGGCGGCGACACGCTGCGCTCGTATTGCAAGCCGGACACGCTGCTGCCGATCAAACGCGTGTGTGAACTCGTCCGCCAGGCTGCCGATGCGCTCGATTATGCGCATACCCAGGGCGTGCTGCACCGGGACATCAAGCCGGCCAACATCATGCTCACCGAGAGCGGCGTGGCCAAGCTTGGCGATTTTGGCATCGCCCGCCGCATGGGGGTCGACCAGACCCAGATCATCGGCTGGTTCGGCTCACCGCTGTACATGTCCCCGGAGCAGGCGCAGGACAAGGAACTCACGCCGCAATCGGATCTCTACTCGCTCGGATCGGTGTTCTACGAGATGCTCGCGGGCACCCCGCCGTTCGCCGCCAAGGGGCTCTCCAGCCTGATTCAGAAGGTGGTCAACGAGGACCCACGTCCATTGCCCGAGGTGCGCCCGGAGGTCACCGAGCCGATCTGGCGCGTCGTGCGCAAGATGCTGAGCAAGGATCTCGCCACGCGGTACAAGCGCGGTGCCGACATCGTCGCCGATCTCGACAAGGTCATCGAGATGCTCGAGCGCTCGCCGGTGATGCTGAGCGAGGAGCAGAAGATCGATAGGCTCAAGGAGCTGGCGTTCTTCGCACGTTTCTCCAAGAACGAACTGAAGGAGGTCGCGCGGGCCGCGGACTGGCGCGAGTACGGCGCCGGCGAGGCGGTTTTCACCGAGGGGACCAAGGAGAAGGCTTTCTACGTGGTCGCCGAAGGCTCGGTCGCCGTGACGATCAACGGCACCCGTATCCGCGACCTCGAGGTCGGCGATTGTTTCGGCGAGATGGAGTACCTGTCGGAGACCGGGCGCACGGCGACCGTGCTCGCCAATCGCGATTCGACCATCGTCAAGGTGGAGCGCGACTACAAGGAATGGGCTTCGCTGCCGACCCAGGTGCGGCTCAACCGCGGCTTCCAGGAAGTCCTGATCGAACGCCTGCAGACGACCAGCAAGGAACTCGCGCGGGCGCTCAGCAAGTAGACGCGCGCCGGTGGCGCCGTCAGTGCGTCGCGAAGCGCAGCCAGGCGATCGTCGCCCACACCAGCGCCACCAATACCAGCGCCAGGAACACCGCGGCCGAGGCGAGATCCTTGGCGCGCCCCGACAGCTCGTGGTGCTCCACGCCGACACGGTCGGTGAGCGCCTCGATGGCGGAGTTGAACAGCTCCGTGATGAGCAGCAGGGCCAGCGTCGTGACGAGCAGCAGGTAGTCGAGCGGGCCGCGCCCGACCCAGAAGATGAATGGCAGCAGGGCCGCGCACAGCAGCACTTCCTGGCGAAAGGCCTCCTCGTGCCGCCAGCCGGCGGCGAAGCCCTTCATCGAGTAGCCGAAGGCTTTGACCAGGCGCTCGAGCCCGCGCGCTGAGTTGGCCATCGGGAAGTGCTTCAGAGCTGGGCGATGACGGCGTCGGCGAAGGCCCGCGTACCCAGCGGGCCGCCGAGATCGCCGGTGCGCGTGGCAGGGTTGGCGATCGCGGCGAGAATGGCGTTGCGCATGCGGGCACCCGCCTCGTGCAGGTCGCAGTGCTCGAGCATGAGCGCGGCGGAGAGCATCAGTGCGACGGGATTGGCCTTGTCCTGGCCAGCGATGTCGGGCGCCGAGCCGTGCACGGCTTCGAAGATGGCGGCGTCCTTGCCGATGTTGGCGGCCGGCGCGAGACCGAGCCCACCGATGAGACCGGCGACCTCGTCGGAGAGGATGTCGCCGAACATGTTGGTGGTGAGGATCATGTCGAACTGGGCCGGGTTGATGACGAGCTGCATGGCGCAGTTGTCGACGATGCGGTCCTCGAGCAGCACGCGCCCTTCGTAGGCACGCCCGACGTTCTGCACGGTTTCGAGGAAGAGACCGGTGAGTGACTTGAGGATGTTCGCCTTGTGCACCACGGTGACCTTGCGGCGGCCGTGCTTGAGCGCGTACTCGAAGGTGAACTCCGCGATGCGGCGGCAGTTCTCGCGGGTCAGGATGCCGGTCGCCTCGGCCACCGCGTGGGGGTCGTCGCCGATCGGGATGAAGTGCTCGACACCGACGTAGAAGCCACCGAGGTTCTCGCGTACCAGCACGAGGTCGACGTCGGGGAACTTGCCATCGGGCAGCAGCGAGCGCCCGGGACGCACGTTGGCATAGAGCTGGAAGGCTTCGCGCAGGCGCACGTTGACCGAGCGGTAACCGGAGCCGACCGGCGTGGTGAGGGGGCCCTTGAGCGCCAGGCGGGTGTGGCGGATGTCCTCGATGGCGGCATCCGGCAGCGGGTCGCCGAGTCGCTCCGCGGCGCCTGCACCGGCGGCTTGCTCGCGCCATTCGAACGGGGCGCCGAGCGCATCGAGCACGCGCAGGGTCGCGTCGGTGATCTCGGGACCGATGCCGTCGCCGGGAAAGAGGGTGCAGGGGATGCGCGCGGAGGAGTTGCTCATTGGGGTTTCGTCGTGCCGGGTTCGTCGTGCGGGGCGGCGGGCCGGTAGCGCGGAGACGCCGGGCCGCAAGTGTGGCCGAGTATACCGGAACGACATGACTGGACGAGGCCTGCGCCGGCGCACCGCGCACGCCTGCAGTGCGCTTGAGATCGCATCACGACTGTATATACTCACACCTGTATTTACGTACAGGGTTTTTCCCATGGTTGCCGGGCTGACTTCCCGCCAGGCCGAGATACTCGCTCTCATCCGCGCCAGCATCCGGCGCTCGGGGATGCCGCCGACGCGTGCCGAGATCGCCCGCGCCCTCGGCTTCCGCTCGGCCAACGCCGCCGAGGAGCATTTGCGCGCGCTCGCGCGCAAGGGCGTCATCGAGTTGCTGCCGAATGCCTCGCGCGGTATCCGCGTAGTCGACGACGACGGTCTCGATACACCCGGGCTGCCGGTCATCGGGCGTGTCGCCGCCGGCCAGCCGCTGCTCGCGGTGGAACACATCGAGGAATACCAGGCGATCGATCCGGCGGTGTTCCGGCCCCGTGCGGATTACCTGCTGCGCGTCAGCGGCGCGAGCATGCGCGACGCCGGCATCCTCGACGGCGACCTGCTCGCCGTGCATGCCACGCGCAGTGCCAGCAACGGCCAGATCGTGGTCGCGCGGCTCGACGACGAGGTCACCGTGAAGCGTTTCCGCCAGCGTGGCAAGCGGGTCCGGCTGCTCCCCGAGAACCCGGAATTCGAGCCCATCGAAATCGATCTCGCACGCTGCGAGCTGGTCATCGAGGGGCTCGCCGTCGGCGTGCTGCGAACCCACGCCCGATGAACCTGCAGGAACTGATGCGACGCGCTGGCATGTGGCGCGGCGGCGAGCTGCCGCCGCTTGCCACCCATCCGAGCGGCTTTGCCGCGCTCGACGCCATCCTGCCCGGCGGTGGCTGGCCGCGTGCGGGGCTGATCGAAATTCTCAGTGCGACCACCGGTATCGGCGCGCTGCGGCTGGTGCTGCCGCTGCTCGCTGCGGCGAGCCGCGAAGGCGGCTGGATCGTGTGGGTCGATCCGCCCTACCTACCTTACGCCCCTGCGCTCGCCACGCATGGCATCGATCTCGATCGCGTGCTGATCGTCGATCTGCCGGCCCAGGGTGGCCACCGTGGTGACGGCGGTAACACGGACGAGGTGCTGTGGGCCTGTGAACAGGCATTGCGCTTTGCCGATTGCGCCGTCGCACTGATGTGGCCAGGCGCGGCGACCGCCAGCCTGCCCTTGCGGCGGCTGCAACTTGCCGCCGAGGCCGGTGCGACCTGCGGCGTCGTGTTCCGTCCGGCCGATTGCGCGGCACAGCCATCGCCGGCGCCGTTGCGGCTGGCTCTCGAGGCCGTCGCCCCGGCTGCCCAGGATGTCCCCGCAACATTGAACATCCACCTGCTCAAGGCCCGCGGCGCCCATCGCGGCAGCGCCTGCCGTCTCGTGATCTGAGCAGGCATGAGCCAGGAGCGGCCACGGTGCCGGCGAGGAGCATGGGTCAGCGCGATTGCCCGGCGGCCATACCGGCTGGCCGCAACCCGCGCGCGAACGAACATTTCAGAACAACGCGCTACGCCGCCGGCGGGCGGCGCAGTCATGCGTTGAGATCCTCCCCGGGTGTGTGCCATGGCTGCTTCCTTCTCTTCGCTCCCCGACAACCTGCCGGCGCAGGTCTCTCCCGATCCTGCCCGTCACCCACGCGCCGCTGCCGCGGCGCCGGCGCGTCCGGCGGCACGGGCGCGCTCGCCACTCTGGCTGCACCTGCACCTGCCGCGTCTCGCGCTGGAGGTGCTCACCCGCGGCGACGACGGCAGCCGTGCCTGCGTGCTCGTCGAGCCCGGCGCCCGCCGGCCGCAGGTCTTGCTGGCCAACCGGCGCGCGGCCAGCCTCGGTATCCGCCCTGGCATGCCGCTCGCCGCGGCCCACGCGCTCGGTGAACTCGGCGTGCTCGAACGTGACGTGGCGGCCGAGCAGCGCATGCTGGCGCGACTGTGTCGCTGGGCACTGCAATTCACTGCCGAACTCAGCCCGGTAGCGCCGGACGGCCTGGTGCTCGAAGTCGCTGGCAGCCTCAAGTTGTTCGACGGGCTCGAGGGCCTGCTGCGGCGTTTGCGCGGTGGTCTGCGCCAGCTCGGTTTCCGGGTCGATTACGCGGTCGCCCCGACGCCGCTCGCCGCGGCGCTGCTGGCACGGGCGCGGCCACGCGAGATCGTGCGCGACATCGCGCTGCTGCCCGACTGCCTGGCGCGTCTGCCCCTTGCCGCATTACGTCTCGCGCCGGCCGAACACGATGCACTCGTGCAGCTCGGTGTACGCCGTATCGATGATTGCCGCCGCCTGCCACGGGCGGGGCTGGCGCGGCGCCTGTCCCCGCGCTTGCTCGATCATCTCGATCGCCTGTTCGGCCAGGTTCCCGATCCGCGCCCGCACTTCGAGTCGCCGCGCTGCTTCGAGAGCGACATCGAGCTGCCCTGGGAAGTCGACAATGCTCGTGTTCTGCTCGCCGCCGGCGAGCGCCTGCTGCACGAACTCATCGGTTGCCTGCGTGGCAGCAATACGCTGGTTCAGCAGATGGAGTGGGGACTCGTCGATCGCGACGGACGCCGCGAGACGTTCCCCCTCGGCCTCGCCGAGCCTTCGCGCGACGAGCAACACATGCTGTTGCTGTTGCGCGAGATATTCATGCGCAAGCGGTTGGCCGTCCCGGTGCGTCTCATCGGTTTGCGCGTGAAGACCCTGATCGCGGAGCGCGCACCGCGCACGCGCGATCTCTTCACCATGCACCGCCAGGGGCACACAGAGGACTATGCCGGGTTCGTCGACCGCATGCGTGCGCGTTGTGGTGAGAGTGCCCTGCGCGGTCTCGACGTGTGTGCGCAGCATCGGCCGGAGGCGGCGTTCGGTTGGCGACGGCCATTGCCGGGCGCCGGCCGCATGAGCGCCGTCAATGGCGTCGATGGCAACGGTCCGGCCGGACAGCGACCCTTGTGGTTGCTCGAGCAGCCGCTGCGATTGGCGGTGCGCGAGGGGCAACCCTGGTTCGAGGGACCGCTGACGCTGGTGCCGGGGCGCGAGCGTATCCAGAACGGCTGGTGGGACGAACGGGCGGTGATGCGCGACTACTTCGTTGCCACCACGTTGCGCGGCGGACGGCTGTGGGTCTTCCGTGAACTCGATGGCGCCCGGCGCTGGTTCCTGCACGGCATCTTCGAATAGACCACGCGCCTGTCCGTGCTCTCTTGTGGTACGGAAGCGACACTTGCCCCCCATTCGGCGCGGAGCTGAACTCCGCGCCGGCCGACCGGTCTGAGCGCTTGTCGACGACGTTGCACCGGTGGCCACGGACCCGGCCCTATCGGGGCAAAGTCAAGAACTTATTGCATATCGCGGCCAAGACGACGAAAATCCGCCCCTAGCCCGCGATCCCGGCTCGCATGGTGTGGAAATTCCAATAATCATCCAGCCCGCACACCATCCCGGAATCCTGCTAAGCAAGCGCAAATTGACCAGACTACCTCGTTAATGTTGCGAACCGGTTATAATCACGCCCGCTGTCTCAGGGGGGAACGGACGGTGCTCTCGACGTTCGTTGATTCAGTCCAGGCCAACTCACGAATTTCACGATGAAAGCGACAAAAATCAACAGTCTGTTGCCGTTGCGCAATGCCTCTTTCGACACCCTGGTGGAAGCTCTCGAGTACGCTGCCCAGGGCGAAACGGGCTACAACTTCTACGACGGCAAGGGCGAATTGTTCGCCGTGCTCAGCTACGCCGACCTGCGCGAGCAGGCCCAGGTGCTGGCCCGCAAGCTGCGCGGGCTCGGCTGCAAGCGCGGCGCACGGGTCGCCATCGTGGCGGAGACGGAGCCGATGTTTCATCGCTTCTTCTTCGCATGCCAGTACGCGGGCTACATCCCCGTCGCCCTGCCCGCCGGCTTCCAGCTCGGTGGTCGCAAGGCCTACGTCGAACAGCTCGAGCGCATGCTCGACAGCTGCGGCGCGGAACTTGCCGTGGCTCCCGAGTCGCACGTCGGTTTCCTGCGCCAGGCGGTCGAGCGCCTCGACCTCGTCAAGGCCGGCACCCCCGACGAATTCGATCTCCTGCCCGAGCCGGCGTGCGCACTCGAGCCGCTGCGCGCCGACGAAGTCGCCTACCTGCAGTACACCTCCGGCAGCACCCGCTTTCCGCGTGGCGTCGAGATTTCTCAGCACACCGTGATGACCAACCTGCGCGACATCGCGCTGAACGGCCTCGAGATCACCGAGAAGGATCGCATGGTGGCGTGGTTGCCGCTGTACCACGACATGGGCCTGGTCGGCTTCGTGCTGCTGCCGCTCGGCAGCCAGCTCTCCGCCGACTATCTCAGCCCGCGCACCTTCGCGATGCGCCCGCGCTTGTGGCTCAAGGTGATCTCGCAGAACCGCGGCACCATTTCCTCCAGCCCGCCGTTCGGCTACGCGCTGTGCGCCAAGCGCCTGCGGCTGACTGACCAGGATCGCTACGATCTCAGTTCCTGGCGCGTGGCCTGTGTTGGCGCCGAGCGCATCCATCCGGAGCCGTTGCGCCAGTTCGCCCACGTGCTCAAGCCAGCCAAGTTCGACCCGCGCGCCTTCGTCGCCTGCTACGGCATGGCCGAATGTGCACTGGCGATCAGCTTCGCGCCGCTCGACACCGGCATTGCCTCGATCACCGTCGACAAGAACATCATGGCAACCAGTGGCCGCGTCGAGATCGTGGAGGCCGCCGCGGTGGAGCCGAGCAGCACGCTCACCTTCGTCGACTGCGGCAAGATCCTGCCGAGCTTCGAGCTCGCCATCCGCGATGACGCCGGTCACGATCTGCCCGATTACCAATGTGGCCGTATCTGCCTGCGCGGGCCGAGCGTGATGAGCGGTTACTTCCAGAATCCCACCGCCACCGCCGAGGTATTGTCCGCCGACGGCTGGCTGGATACCGGCGACATCGGCTATCGCGTCGGCGACCACGTCGTAGTGACTGCCCGGCGCAAGGACGTCATCATCGTCAACGGCCGCAACATCTGGCCACATGACCTCGAGTTCCTGGCCGAGAGCCTCCCCGGTGTGCGCTTCGGCAATGTTTCGGCGTTCTCGTTCGCCGACGACGCTGGCACCGACCAGGTCGTGATGGTGGTCGAATCGCGCGAGAGCAACCCGGCCAAGGCGCGCGCGCTGGTCGAAGAGCTCGGTGCGCTGATCACCGCGCACTTCGGCATCAGCTGCCACATCGATCTCGTGCCGCCGCGCACGCTACCGCGGACCTCCTCGGGTAAGCTGTCGCGCTCGAAGGCTAAGCAGGATTTCCTTGCGCGCATGGAAAACCTCGCCGACGACGTCGCCGGCGCGCATGGATGAACCGGGCCGCGCCCCTGCGATCAAGCCCACCAGGATACTGCTGACCGGCGCGACCGGGTTCATCGGCCGCCACGTGCAGCATGTGCTGCTCGACGCCGGCTGCGCCGTGACGGCGCTCGTGCGCGCGCAATCACCGCGTCGCAACGTTCTCTTGCCGGGCGTCGAGGTGCTCACGGGTGCCCTCGACGACGTCCCCCTGCTGCTTGACGCGTTGCCGCAGGTCGACCTCGTGGTCTACGTTGCCGGTAGCGTGCGCGGCCGTGAAGCGAACGATTTTCGTGCTGCCAACATCGATGGTATCGCCGCGCTGGTCGAGGCAGCCGCCGGGACGGGCGGCACGCGTGTCGTGCTCGTCTCCTCGCTCGCAGCGAGCCGTCCCGCGCTATCGGCGTACGCGGCGAGCAAGCGGGCCGGGGAAGCACTGTTGCAGCGTTCGGGCCTCGAGTGGGTGGTGCTGCGCCCGCCCGCCGTGTATGGGCCCGGTGACACCGAGATGCGGCCGCTCCTCGCGTCACTGCGCCGCGGGTTCGTGCCGCTGCTCGGGCCACGCGGTCAGCGTCTCTCGCTGCTCCATGCGCGCGACCTCGCACACGCCATCGTGGCCGTCGTGATGCACTTCGAAGCATGTGCAGGTCGCGTGTTCGACCTCGACGACGGCCGCCCCGGTGGTTACAGCTGGCCGGAGCTGATTGCCGCGGTGCGCGGCGCGCGCCGCTACCTGGCGCTGCGTGTCCCGCGCGGCCTGCTCGCCCTTGTTGCGCGCATCAACGAGTACCTGTCGCGACAGCTCGGCTACCAGCCGATGCTTACCCCGGGCAAGGTGCACGAGCTTTGCGAGCCATACTGGCTCTGCAATAATCTCGCGCTCACGGCGGCGACCAACTGGTCGCCCCAGATCCAACTGCACGACGGCGTGCGCGACACTTTCTCGCGCACCTGACCCTCGTCCTCCAGAGAGGAACGCGTGGCCAAGCCCGACCACCAGACCATCGTCGACGCGCTCATCGAGCTGCTGCAGAACTCGCTCGAGAAGCCCCGCGCGATGGACGCGGATACCGCACTCATTGCCGATCTCGGACTCGAATCGATCCAGGTCATCGAGTACCTCTGCGAGGTCGAGGATCGTTTCGACCTCGCCATCGACGAAGACCGCCTGGCTGACGTGCAGACCCTGGGCGATCTCGCCACGGTCGTGCAGCAACTGCTGAGGTCCTGACCGCGATGGCATTGTTCGACAAGTTCGCTGCCGCTGCCGGCACCCGCGACATGCTCGGTGCGTTGCCGGTCAACCCCACCGATATCGTCATCGAACGAGTCCTGTCCGCGACCGAGGCGATGATCGGCGGCCGCCCCACCATCATGGCGGGAACCAACAACTACCTCGGACTCACTTTCGATCCTGCCTGTATCGAGGCCGGGCAGCGCGCGCTGGCCGAGGCCGGAACCGGAACCACCGGTTCGCGGATGGCCAACGGTACCTACCGCGAGCATCTCGAGCTCGAGCGGGAACTCGCGGTTTTCTACGACATGCCGTACGCGATGGTGTTTTCGACCGGCTACTCCGCGAACCTCGGCAGTCTCGTCGCATTGCTTGGCCCGGGTGATGCCGTGCTGCTCGACTCCGAGGCGCACGCCAGCCTGTTCGACGGCTGCCGCATGAGTGGCGCGGACATCTTCCGTTTCAAGCACAACGATCCCGACGGTCTCGCCAAGCGCCTGCAACGCCTCGGCGAGCGCGCGCGCGACGCCTTGATCGTCGTCGAGGGCCTCTACAGCATTCGCGGCGATTGCGCGCCATTGCGTGAGTACGCCGCGGTCAAGCGCGAACATGGCGGCTACCTGTTCGTCGACGAAGCGCATTCACTTGGCGTCTACGGCGATGGCGGTCGCGGCCTGGTCGAAGCGGACGACGTGCTCGACCAGGTCGATTTCGTGGTGGGAACCTTCAGCAAGAGTCTCGGCTCGATCGGCGGCTTCTGCGTCAGTCCGCACGAGGTGCTGAGCCTGTTCCGTTATGCCAGCCGACCTTACATCTTCACCGCATCGCCCTGTCCCTCGGTGATCGCGACGACGCGCGCCGCGCTCGCGCTCATCCGCGAGCGTCCGGAGTTACGCGAAAAGGTCTGGCGCAATGCCGAGCACTTGTATGCAGCGCTCGCCGCGCTTGGCCTCACGCTCGGGCCGCACGTCAGCCCGGTGATCGGCGTTTCGTTCAACGAGCGCGAGGTGGCGCTGCGTTGCTGGCAGGCACTGCTCGATGCCGGCGTCTACACCAATCTGATCCTGCCGCCGGCGGCGCCGGACGGCGGCAGCCTCATTCGCGTGAGTGTCACCGCCGCGCACAGCGAGGCCCAGGTCGAACGTATCGCCACGGCTTTCCGCGACGTCATCGCACGCTACGCATCCGGCTGCGCGGCCTGAGCGGGCTGCATCCTGGAGTGATCGCTGCGCGGTGCGCCCCGACGTCGGTGCGGGAACGGCGGGCCGTCGCGAGCCGTCCGCTCGACGAACGCGACGAACGCGACGAACGCGAGGGGCCGGCGACAGCGCAGCCGTAGCCCTGGCCTTTGCGGGGTGCATGGCACGCAGGGGATGTCCCGCGCACGCTCAGCCCGCGGTGGCCGCGCTGCCGGCGTGTGTCAGTGCACGCCGCACGATCAATGCCGTACCACACAACATGATGGCGTACAGCACCACCGTGGCGATGCCGGGCCCGCTCAGCCCGACCAGCGGTGTGAGCACCCAGAAGACGCCCACGAAGGCGAGCGCACCGAGCACCTGTACGGCAAGGCTCTCGCGCGCACGGCCCAGCGTGTAGCTGGCCGGGCGCAGCGCGGCACCGGCAAGCTCGAGCGTGGCGCCGCCGATGAGCCAGCTGAGCAGTTCGGCGGCGCGGACATACTCGGTACCCAGCGCGAGACCGAGCAGGGGGCCACCGAACCACAGCGAAGCCAGGGTGACCGCCAGCGCGGGCAGGCCGAGCAGCAATGCTGCGCCGAGGATCAGGCGCGTGAACGCAGCGTCACCGTGATGGCGCAGGCGTGCGAGATCGGGGTAGATCGCCTGGCGCGCGAGCAGCGCCGGCTTGGCAACGACATTGGCGAACTCGCGCGCGATGCGGAACATCGCCGCCCCCTCGGCGCCGAGCAGCGCGCCGGCGAGCACCGTGCCGAGCGGCTTGGCAACGAGATCGAGCGTGCTCTGCCAGTAGACGACGTGCATGAAGTGCCAGATGCCGGGGTGTGCGACGCCGATCGCGGCGAGCCGCACGCCGCCGCGCAGGTGCTCGCCGCCGACGCGCGCGACGGCGACACGCCAGCCGAGCACCTGGGTCGCGAGGTATTGCACGATCTGAGAGATTGCCCACACGGTGGCGAAGGCGGCAACCGATGGGTCGAGTGCGAAGCCGGCGACCAGCACACCGGCAAGCCGCAGCCCGTTGCCAAGCACCAGCGCCAGGCTGATGGCATCGAAGCGATCGAACAACCTGAGCGCGCCGCTCGCCGTGGCCTGGCCCATGAACAGCAGCCACAGGCAGTAGCCGTGCGCAACCGGCGCAAAGCTCTCCGGCCACAGCCCGCCACGTGTCATCACGGCAACACCGATCTGGGCGACCGCGGTCGCGGTGAGTGCGCTGGCGCAGTCGATGCGCAGGCATGCACGCAGCAAGCGACCGAGGCCTGCCCGGTCGTCCCGTTCGAGCAGGGGTACGCCGTAACGGATGATCGCTTCGAATGGTTTGACATTGACCAGGCCGCGCACGATCAGCGTGTAGGCATGGACCAGGGCGATCAGTCCGAAACCCTCCGGACCGAGCTGGCGGGCGCTGATCAGTGTGGCAGCCAGCGCGAGGGCGCCGCCGACCGCGCGGCCGCCGAGCAGCGAGACGAAGTTGCGCAGGGCGCGGCGTGCCGCCTGCCGGCCGTTGGCGCCCGCCGCGCTCACCGGAAGCCGCCGCGACGGTAGAGGCGCCACAGCACCGGCCAGCCGAAGATCAATGGATGGCGGCGCTGCAGCGGGGTCGGCTCGACGTGCACCCCGCTGTGGCGGGCGACCTTCCACACCACGTAGCCGAGCGGATCGTTGAATGTGAAAGCGGCTTTCAGCAGACGCGCCACCGACAGCAGCTTGCCGACGATGCGCCGCCGCCCCCATGCGCGCGCCGCGCGGCGGCGTTGCGTGGCCGGCAAGCTGGCCTGCCAGCGGTCGTCGGCGACGCGCTCGAGGCCGCAGCGCATCGCGAGGGCCTCGGTGCGCGTGGCGAGATGGGCCGCGTAGGTGTCGGCCAGGGCTCGCGCACGCGCGGCATCTTCGCTACGCAGTTCGCAGGCATAGGTCAGCGTAAACGCGCGCGACCACAGCTCGCCGGTCGAGAAGCGTGAGGGCAGTACCGGCAGCGTCGCCCGTATCGTGCGCTCGACGGCTCGCTCGAAGCTGCGCTCGAGGCGCTGTGCGACGTCGTCATTGCGTGCATGGAGCACTTCGGTCGGCTGCGCGAACCGCGCCCAGAAATAGGTGTGGAAGTCGCGCTCGATGGCGTGCTCGAATCCCGCCAGCGTGACCGTCGCGTACTTGGCCGCGCATCGTGTGCCGGCATCCTCGATGATGGTGTGGTAGACATTCGGTGGCAGCAGCCGATTGGCGAGAGCTGCCGTCCGGCTGTCGAGTGCCGCGTAGTCGTCGAGCAGTACGTAGAAATCCAGCACGGTGTCGCGTTTACCGCGCAGCCACGAGCCGTACAACACGATCGCTTCAACGTGCGCGCCGTAGCGTGCACGCAGCTGGGCCACGAAACGCGCCGGCCACGCCTCGGCGGAGGCTGCAGCCTCGGGCGTCGCTTCACTCATACGCGCTGCGCGTGCCGGCGAACGTCGCGTAGGCGCGCGCGTGGCGGGTCGCCGCGTCGGGCGCCTTCAGCCAGGAATCGAGTGGCGGCCCGCCGAGGCGTACGATGCTGGCCTGGACCAGGCGCACGACCAGGACCACGGTAGTGAACACGGTCCACGCGGCGACCCCGAGCAGGCCGAGGTCGGGGCGGCCGAGCAGGGTCGCCGGCGTGAGAATGAGCAGGCAGGGGTTGCGCCGTGCGGTAACCAGGCGGAAGTAGGCATCGAAGGGCCGCCACGCGAACAGTCCGCAATGGCCGAGGGCGTGAAACAGTGCCTCCACCAGGCGTCCGCCGACGTAACCCCCGACGACGGCCCAGTGCAGCGTTGCGAGCGGCATCCCCGCGACCGCATCGAGGCCGAGCCCGAGGCCCCAGAACACGTACCAGATCGGTGGATGCACGATGTCCATGCCGTGGTCGAGCCAGTGTCCGAGCGGACTGCTCAGCACGGTGACGCGAGCCAGTTTGCCGTCGACGGTATCGAGCAGCGTCATGACCCAGCCGCAGGCGAGGCCGGCGAGGTAGTGGCCCTGCGCGAACAGCAGGGTGGCCAGCACGACGAGGGCGAGCCCGGTCAGGGTGACCATGTTCGGCGTAATGTGTGCGTTCGCGCACCAGCCCACGATGCGACGCGCCGGACGCGGCCACCACCACTTGGTGACGAGGTCGGTAACGCCCTTGTAGGCGTTACCGTAGAGGAGCGACTCGAGCGCCGGACGGCGCTCCTGAGTGAGTGGTTCGAGCAACGGTGGTGCCGACTTGCGCAGCTGGCGATCGTAGGCTTCCAGCGCGTCCGGCGTCAGCCGCCGCGCGGATGCAGGCAGCACACCGTCGCCATCGGTCATGCAGGCGCGATAGTCCGCGAGTTCCGCCCGCGGCGCATAAGCGGCAGCAATACGGCCGTCCTGCGGACTGATCAGCAGGGTGCCGGGCCGGGCGAGCAGGGCGACGAAAGTGCGCACTTCGAACAGGTAGCGGGCGTCGATCAGCAGCACGGTATCGGCCTCGGTGGCCGCGGCCGCATCGTCGAGCAGGCGATCGATGCCACAGGCGGCGAGCTGCCGGAGGATGCGCGTACGCGAATCGAGGCCCCACAGGACGACGTCGCTGTGGCCGAGGATGCAGGCTGCCGGGGTCATGCTATGCTACGCCGCCTTTTGCGGAAAAAACCTTGCAATTGTAGTGAGTTACATGGCGCCAGGCAAAGCGGGAAAAGGTTCGCGATGCGTCTCGTCCACCTGAGCGATCCACACTTGAGCAGCCTCGCGGCGCACGGCCTGCACACGCTGCGCGGCAAGCGACGCCTGGGCTACCTGTCGTGGCTGCGCCGGCGCCGTCATCAGCACCGCCCCGAGGTGCTCGAGGCCCTGTGCGAGCATGTCCGTGCCGAGCAGGCCGACGTCATCGCCGTCACCGGCGACCTCACCCAGCTCGGATTGCCCGACGAGATCGCAGCGGCCAGTGCCTGGCTGGAAGGGCTGGCGCCGACCCCGGTCGTGCTGGTTCCGGGCAACCACGACCTGTATCGCGACGACGCCCGCGTCGAACTCGCCGCGCGCTGGTCGGCCCAGCTGCGTGTACCGGCGCTCGATGAACAGGCGTTTCCGAGTCGCCTCGATGTCGGTCCTGTGAGCTTGTTCGGCCTGTGCTCGGCGCATGCCGCACCGTTTTGGTCGGCTGGCGGCCGCCTCGGGGCTGCCCAGCTCGAACGTCTCGATGCCGCGCTCGCCGCGGCACGTGGCCGCTTGCGCTGCGTGTTGATTCACCACCCGCCGTTGCCCGGGCAGTGCAGCGCACGCAAGGCGCTCGGCGATGCATCCGCGCTCGCCGCGTTGCTCGCCCGGCACGGGGTCGAACTCGTGCTCCACGGTCACCTGCACCGCAATCTCGCCCAGCTGCATCGCGGACGGACACGCGTGCTCGCGACTGCGTCCGCATCGTATGCTCCCGAGGTGGGACGTGCCTCGTATCGTGTGTTCGACATTGCCGAGCAGGCGGGCGGCTGGCAGGTCGACATGCGCCTCGAGACGCTTGCCGGCGACGGCCGGGGGGCCGAATGCATCGCGCGCGAGCGCTGGCAGCTGGTGCCGCCATGACCATCACGGCACGCCTCAGGGCAGGCGACGCAGTGCGAGCACGGCCGCGGTCAGCACCACGACACCGGGCAGCAACGCGGTTGCCGCCGGATTGAGGTCGAGGATCAGCGTGAGCTGGCTCGTGATCTGCTCGAACAGGTAGAAGGCGATCCCGACGCCGGCGCCGATCGTTGCGCGCAGCCCGGTGGAGCGCGCGCGCGCCGAGGCAAGCACCAGCGGCACACCGAGCAGCATCATGCCGAGCAGGGTCAGCGGCAGGCTGACCTGGTGCCAGAAGCGTGCCTGCTGCTCACGGGTATCGAGGCCGGCGCCGCGCGTCTCGCGCAGGTAGCGCCACAGGTCTGCCGGTGACAGTGCATAGGCCGGGGCGATCAGGGTGGCCATCTGCTCGGGCGACAGGAAGCTCGTCCAACGCGTGCGCGTTAGGTGACGATGAAGGATGCGTCGTTCTTCGAGTACGCGTTCCTCGACGTCGTAGAGCAGCCACTCGTCGGAGCTGACGACATCGGCACGCGCAGCACGCAACACGTGCCGCAGGCGATCGTCTGCATCGAGTTCGTAGATCTCGATGTCGCGTGGAATGCGGCCGAACTCGACGCTGCCGACGCGCAACAGGTGGCGATCGCGGCGACTCCAGAAGCGCGCGTCGCCGACCGCGGCCTGCTCGAAGGTGCGCGCGCGGAAATCCTGCGCCTTGCGTTCCGCCGCCGGCGTGACGACGAACTGCAACAGCACGACGACGAGTGCGAGCAGCGCAGCGAGCATCGCCTGTACGCGCATGAGCTGCCAGCTCGAGACGCCGGCGGCGCGTATCGCGGTCAGTTCACTGCTGTTGGCCAGTACGCCGAGGCCGAGCACCGAGCCGAGCAGCGCCGTTACCGGCATGAGGTCGAGCACACGCGCCGGCAGCGTGAGGATCACCACCGAGATTGCATCAGCGACGGTAAAGGACCCGCTGCCGACGTCCTCGAGGGTTTCGGTCAGGGCGAGAAAGCTGAACAACGTGAGCAGCAACGCGAGCACGATGGCAGCAGCACGGGCGAAATGCAGCGCGAGGTAGCGTACGAGGATCGCGTTCATGTGAAACGTCTGCGCTGCATCAACCAGGCGATACCGAGCGCGACGCCGAGCAGCAGGGGCGCCCACCAGAGCGAGGTCAGCGTGCCCTGTTCGACCCAGGTGCGTGCGACGCCGAGCAGGTTGTAGTAGACGGCGTAGACGGCGACCGCGAGCGGCAGGCGAGCGAAACGGTTACGGCGCGGGCGGTAGTCGGTGAGCATCAAGGCGACCAGCGTCAGGAGCAGGCTCGACACCGGTGTCGATAGTCGCCACTGCAACTCGGCGCGCTCCGCGGCGCGAGGGGCATCGAGCAATGCCGCGCTGGCCGCCGCCTTGCGGTGGTACTCGTTCTCGACCGTGCGTTGCGCCGGCACGGTCAGCGTGAGCGCTGCGAAGCGGCCATAGAAATCGGGCGTGTCGGCACCCGACTTGTGCACACTGGCATCATCGAGTTCGAGGCGATGGCGGCTCGGCGTGGCGAACGCCTGCAGGCGTGCGCGCGGCGCGGTGATGATCTCGACGCCATCTTTCCCGGTCGTGCGAATGAATACGCCGCTCAACGCGCGCCCGCCGTCACGGATGTCCTCGGCGTATACCGTGCGCCCGCTGCCGGCGTAGAAGTAGAAGCGCTGTGACTTGATGCGATCGAGTTCCGAGGCCGCTTCGGCACGGCTCTTCAGCGTGTACATCGCGGTGTATGCCCAGGGCCGCACATTCAGCGAGAGCGCGGCAACCACCGCGGCGAGCAGTGCCCCGCAGGCAATCAACGGGCGATGGATGCGCGCCGCTCGCGCGCCGCTCGCGCGCAGCGCGGTGAGCTCGCTGTGCTGGTTGAGTCGGCCCAGTCCCACCACCAGGCCGAAATAGAAGCCCAGCGGCAGCAGCACCTCGAGCGCGATGATGCACTTGTACAGCGTCAGTTCGGCGACTTCCGCGGCGCTCAGCAGGCCGCCGGCTGCGTCATTGAGGAAGCGGGTCAGGCTGTAGGCGAGAAAGACGGTGGTCAGTATGATGGCGACGGCAGCGAAGCTCGCGCCGATTTCGCGGATCAGGTAACGGTCAATCAGCACGATGATGGATTTCGTTCGCAGAGCGCGACGGGCAGGCCGGTCCAATGGCTATGATGGGCAGCGCCCGCGGGTGCTGCAAGCCTGCGTGGCGGTCGCGCTCGCGGCAGTGGCACGCGCGCCCGGCCTGCTCGCGGACGACCAGCCGCCCCTGGTGCCGCTGGACGACATGGTGTTCGTGCGCGCAGACAGCGCGGTGCAGTCGCTCAGCGGCGATCGCGTCGATGCGGCCGGCAACCTGCTGCTGCGCAGCGCGGCATGGACCATCCATGCCGACAGCGCGATCATCGAGGGGCCGCTCGCCGATCCGCTGCACATCGACGTGGCCGGGTCGCCGGCGCGCATCGTCTACCAGGAAGGCACCGGCGACGATCCCGTCGAGGGCTACAGCGAGCGACTGCGTTTCGAGCCGCGCGACGAGATCGTGGAACTGGAGGGGAGTGCGCGCATCCAGCGCGAGGGCCGCTCGATCAGCAGTGACAGCATTCGCTACCTGCTCGGCCAGGAAACCTTCAGCGCGGGCCGGCGTGGCCGCGTCAAGGTCGTGACGACGCCGGACTGATCGCGTCGACGGGCGCTCAGGCGCGGCAACCAGGGCTCAGCGCCCGACCTCGGGCCAGGCCTCGAGCAGGTCGAGACGGATGGCATCGAACACCGTCTCCGAGGGCGCGGCATGCTCGCCGAGATGGGGTGGGCCCGGCCAGCCGGCATCCTGGAATGCGCACTCGCGGTAGTTGCGCGCGCTCGCATAGCGCGGCAACACGTGAAAATGCACGTGCGGATCGACCATCATGAGCATGAGGTAATTGATCTTGTCGTAGGCGAAAGCCTGCGAAAGCGTCGACTCGATGTCGCGCGTGACGCGGGATAATTCGGTTACCGCCGCCACCGGCAGATCGCCGAAGGCCTCGGCCTCGTCGCGCGCCGCGAGGATCAGCGCACCGAGGGTGGCCTGCTGCGGACGCAACAGTACCACCCAGTGCTCGTATTCACTGACCAGGGTGGCCGGGTAGCCGAACTTCTCGATCGTCGCGTTCATCCACGTGCCACGCTCACGCGCCCGCCGAGGCCGCGGCCGGTGCCGTCGTCTGCCACGCGGCGACCAGCCGCGCGGCGCGCTCGAGGTCGCGGTGATCGTCGATTTCGCCCCAGCTGAGGCCATCGATCGGACAGGTGGTGACCACCGCCTCGGCGGCAAGTGCGTCGATTGCCGACAGGTACCACTGCTTGAGGCCGCTGCCGTGACGCATCATGAACTCGACCTGCTCGCGGAAGCGGGCGCCACCGCGGGCGTCGAAGTGCATCATGCCGATCGATTCGCCGTTGACCGTGGCACGATCGAGTTGCTTGCCGACACGCCGCAGCAGCCCCTCCGCAACGACTACCTTCATGTCGTCGTCGTCATAGCTCGCCTTGCTGTCGGTGACCAGCGTGATCGGCGCGCGGCCGCGTGCGCCGAGCAGGCGTTCGAGGATGGCGGCCTCGAACAGCGTATCGCCGTTAATGATGACGAAGTCGCCTTCCATCTCGTGGCGCGCCACCCAGCAGGTGCCGAGGTTGTCGCAGCTCGCGTAGAAGGGGTTGTAGAGCGTGCGCGTCGGCACGCCACGCTCGGCGGCCGCGATGCGCTCGATGTGCTCCGCGCCAAAGCCGGTCACCACCACGACCTCGTCGACCGCGGTGCGTGCGATCTCGTGCAGCTGCCACTCGAGCACGCGGCGCGGCCCGATTGGCAACGCCGCCTTCGGGGTGCTCTCGGTCAACGGCAGCAGGCGCCGCCCTTGGCCGGCGCTCAGGATGATCACTTTCATGTCGGGGGGTTCCGCGGGATGTGGCCGGGTGCGGCCGGCGCGCGCGACTTTAACATAATCGTCATGCGCGCTTCGAGCGACGCGGATTCAGGCGCGGGCGCGTGCACCGACACGACGATTCCACTCGGCCAGGTTGCGCAAGGGGTCCTTGACGTAGTGGGTCGCCTGCATGAGACGCAGGATAGCGCCATTGAAGCGGCTACCGAGTGCGTCCATGGGGCGATCGACATCGATGAACAGCACTGCGCGGTACTCGTCGGTATCGTTGCGTACCTCGTGCTCGTAGGTGTCGTCGAACAGCAGGCAGTCACCCTCGCGCCACAGGCAGATGCGGTCGTCCACGCGCAACCAGCACTGCTCGCGTGCGGCAGGCACGCGCAGGCCGAGATGGCAGCGCACCAGGGCACGGGTGGGGCCGCGGTGTGGCGGGATGTGATAACCGGGCGCAAGAATCGAGAACCAGGCGTTCTGCAGTCCGGGCAGGGCAGCCAGCGTGGCGGCGGTGTCGGGGCACGCGGCGCAGTTGTCCGGAACCTGCTGGCCGAAGATATAGAGCGCGTAGGTCTTCCAGTTGTCGCCGCGCGAGATACGTGCCTGGTCGGGCGATATCTGGTGGAAAGCCGGGATGTCGTCCGGGTGCGTCCAGACCTGGTCGAACTCGGCGCGAATGGCCGGCCAGGCGGCTTCCAGCCGGGGTACCCAGTCGAAGGTCGCGTTCTCGAGTACCGGCGTGGTCGGGATCAGCGAGTGACG
Source organism: Gammaproteobacteria bacterium (assembly GCA_040220855.1). Classification (GTDB taxonomy): domain Bacteria; phylum Pseudomonadota; class Gammaproteobacteria; genus JACKNG01. Next base: position 34,571 of record JAVJVZ010000031.1, read on the forward strand.
CGCCTGGAACTCGGCGATGGTACGCAGGAAGCGCTTACCGGCGCGATGTACGGCTGCACGCCGCCAGCGTTTCAGGGAGGAGAGTTCGAGAGCCATCGGTGACAGTCCTGCGTGGGGCCGGGGCATGGTCGCCATGCCATGGCAGCGTCAATTATGGTGCATGCTGCCGTCCGCACGCGGCGTGCTCAGGCGTGCGCCCGTGCGCGCAGGATGCGCTCGGCGAGCGCGCGGTCGTCGATGCTGTCGACATCGACCGCGGCGCACGGGTCGTCCAGCATGACGTGCCCGACGGTCGCCCCGGCGCGGCGCGACACTTCCTCGAACGCGGCCGCGCAGCCGAGACGCCGGCCAAGGTAGCGCAGCATTACGCCGATACCGAGGTAGCGCGCGATTCGCCACGGGTGCTTGCGCTCGCGCTCCACCGCGCGCCAGAACTCGAGCACGGCAGCCGCGCGTGGCGTACGCAGCAGGAACAGGTTGCTGCCGCAGCGCGCGCCATCGCTGAACTGCAGCAGCGTCCGGCGCGACTCCGGCCAGGCGGCATGCACGCGCTCCCAGCTGACCAGGCCGGTGACGAGATCGGCATCCACGGCGTCGGCCTGCGTGCAGAAGTCGTCGACCAGTCGCGGTGTCAGCAGCGCGTGGTCACCACTGGTGAGGAGCACCGGTCCTGCTGCACCCAGTTGCGCAAAAGCGGCGCGGGCACTCGCCGCCGGTCCCGTGGCCGGCGCCATCCAGGTGAAGTCGCCGGGGGCGAGCAGCATGGTGACGACGGCGCTGCGTTCACGCACTTCGGCACGCGGGCCGACCAGCACACCGCCGGATATCGCGGAGCTCCCGCGCAACGCCGCCAACACGTGCTCGAGGCAGGTGCGCCCGGCGACCGGGGCGAGCACGCCGGCGTCGATGTGGAGGGCGCGGGCGAGCGCGTTGCCGCCGGGACGCTCGCCGGCGAGCACGATGGCCTGCAGCCGCTGGTGTTCTTGGTTCACGGTAAGGTCTGCGCGCACGTTGTGACGCCGAGCATCCTCACGCCAGGTATGGCCGGGGCAGTGCGGCCGGCAGCGCCGGAGCACGGCTGCGCCGGTGTCGAGCGCTGTCGTCCAGCTGCACGGTGTGGCGCGCTCCTCACCGATTCAGGCGAGCGCCTTTTCATAGACGCGATAGCGCTTGGACTCACGTCCACCGAGCGCCCGGATAATGCTCTTCATCGCTTCGTTGGTCTCGAGTATCCAGGACATCTCGACTTCGACCAGCCCTTTGCGCAGACCGGGTTCACGCAGCGCTTCGACCACCGACAGTGCGAGCCCGGGACCGAGGCGCGTATGGTGGAAACGGCGTCGCACGCCCATCAGCGGAATACGCGCCGTACGCGGGTAGCCGAGCTTGAGACGCCCGAGCAGCTTGAGCCAGCCGAACGGCAGCAGGCGGCCGTCGAGATCGGCGATCGCCTCGTTGACGTTGGGCAGCAGTACGATGAAGGCGACCGGTTCGCCCTCGAGCTCGGCAATCTGGATGAAGTCGGGCGGAATGATCATCAGCATCTCGCGCCCAATGGTACGGAACTCCTCCGCGGTGAACGGTACGAAACCCCAGTTCCCGGACCACGCGTCGTTGAAGATGTCGCGCAGGGTTTCGAGGTCCGCGTCACGCCGTTTGCGATCGAGTGGGCGCATGCGCACCGTGCGGCGCAGCCGCTCCGACAGCGTCGCCATCACCGGCGGCGGCTGGAAGGCGGCGCTGATCAGGTAGGCGAACATGTCGACCGCCTTGGCGTAGCCGAGGTGCTCGAGCGACGCGCCGTACCAGGGCCGGGCGTGCGTCATCATGAAGTAGGGCGGGGTGTCGAAACCCTCGACCAGCAGCCCGACTTCCTGGTTGATGTTGAACCCGAACGGCCCGCGCGCGCGGCGTATACCGCGCTCGCGCAACCAGCCCTCGGCACAGTCGAACAGGGCCGCGAAGACCTCGGCGTCGTCGATGGCGTCGACGAAACCGAAGAAGCCGGTGGCGTCGGCATAGCGCTCGAGGTGGAGGCGATCGATCTGCGCGGTGATGCGGCCGACCGGCAGGCCATTCCGGTAGGCGACCCAGCCGTTCCACTCGAGGTGGGCGAACACGGGTTGCTTGGGCGCCAGCGCCTCCTTGCGCTCGAACGCGAGCGGCGGCACCCAGGCTGGATCGCCGGCGAAGCACGTCCAGGGTACGCGCAGAAAATCGTGCAGCGTGCGGCGGTCGCCGAGCGGGCGCAGTTCGAGGCTGCCGGAAGCGGATGCGGTCATCGGGACCCGTCGGTCGGCGCGTCTACCGGGGGACGCGGAGGCGGCATGTTAGCCAAGTCGTCCGGACGAGGGAACCTCCGCCGCGGCACCGCGGGCGTGCTTTATACTGCGGCCCTCACACAGCTCGAGGGGAGCGTCATGAAAGGGAAAGTTGCGCAGGAGTACGTGCAGATTCAGGATCTCGAGTGGCAGCCGTTTCCGGAGGCCCTGTCCGACGGCGGCATCCGCTGGAAACTCCTGCACGTCTCGCCCGAGATGGGGGCATGGACGGCAATCTTCGATTGCCCGGCAGGGTCGTCCTTTGCGCGCCACGTCCACGTCGGACCGGGTGAATACCTGTTGACGCGCGGCAAGATGGAAGTGCGCGGCGGCGTCGACGAAGGCGGGGCCACGGCGCTCGCGCTCGGCTACGGCTACGAGTCGTGCAACGCGCGGCACGACAAGACCTACTTCCCCGTCGACAGCGAGTTCTACATGACCTTTCTCGGTCCGCTGCAGTTCATCGAAGATGATGGGCGGCCGATCGCGGTGGTCGGCTGGGAACAGGCGCAGGACCTGTGGGCACAACAGACGGGCGCTGCGTGAGCGACGCAGCGTCGCCTTGTCGGTGCGTCGCGGTTGCGTGGTGACTGCGACGCGCAGCCGGGAATGTGTCGTGCCCGGGGCGTGCGTCACCGTGATACGTAGCGCGGCAACTGCGGTAGGCGTCAGCGGGGCGCCGACGGTAGCAGCAGCACGGTCGCGAATCAGCGTTCGGCGGCTGCCCCGTCCGCCAGGGGAGCGGGTGGTGCCGAGGAAAGGACTTGAACCTTCACTGGGTTTCCCCAACTGGCACCTGAAGCCAGCGCGTCTACCAATTCCGCCACCTCGGCAGGAAGGCGCGCAATCTACCGATTCCCTCTGAGCGAGTCAATGCACCCCAAACGTCCCCGCCAGCCGCGCCGACGCGGCGCTGCCCTGCCCCACATCGAGGACCTGCCCGGACGCGCCGCGATAGCGGAAGCGCTGGGCGAAATCGGCGAGCCGTGCAGCCTGAAGACCCTGGCAATGCGTCTCGACGTCGCGCGCGGCGCGCCCCGCGAAGCACTCGAGCGACGCGTGCTCGCAATGGTCCGCGATGGCCAGCTGATCCAGAATCGCAGCGGCCTGTTCGGCCTCGCCGAGCGCATGGAGCTGATTCCGGGCCGCGTGCTTGCCCATCGTGACGGCTACGCATTCGTGCGCCCGGAGGCCGGCGGCGACGACATCTACCTCGCGCCGCGCGAGGCGCGCCGAACCCTGCACGGTGATCGCGTGCTGGTGCGCATTGCCGGGTTCGATCGCCGCGAGCGTCCCTACGGCAATCTCATCGAAGTGCTCGAACGCGCTCACGAGCAGGTCGTCGGACGCTACTTCAGCGATCGCAATTTCGGCTTCGTGGTGCCTGACAACCGCCATCTCAACCAGGATGTGCTGATTCCGCCGGGCGCCGCCGGCGCGGCGCGGGACGGTCAGATCGTGGTTGCCGCGATCGAACAGCAGCCCGACCGCCATTCACAGCCGGTCGGCCGCGTGACCGAGATCCTCGGTGAGCACATGGCGCCCGGTATGGAGATCGAGATCGCGGTGCGCTCGTATAACCTGCCATGCGAATGGCCGGACGCGGTAGCGGCCGCGGCTGCGGCCGTCCCGGAGACGCCGACGGCCGCCGAGATCGCACGCCGGCGCGACCTGCGCGCGCTGCCGCTCGTGACCATCGATGGTGCCGATGCGCGTGACTTCGACGACGCGGTGTTCGCGCGCCGCACGGCCAAGGGTTTCACGTTGACTGTCGCGATTGCCGACGTTGCGCATTACGTCACGCCGGGCAGCGCGCTCGACGAGGAAGCACTACGACGCGGTACCTCGGTGTATTTCCCGGATCGCGTCATTCCCATGCTGCCGGAGGCACTTTCCAACGGCATCTGTTCGCTGGTCCCGGATGCCGAACGCCTTGCCCTGGTGTGCGAGATGAACATCGGCCTCGACGGCGAGGTACGTCGCGCGCGCTTCTACGAGGCGGTGATTCGTTCGCATGCGCGACTCATCTATACGGACGTGCAGCGCTGGCATGAGGGCGAAATGGCCACGCTGCGCGGCGTCGATGCCGAGGTCGCGCGCAGCCTGCGCGCGCTCTACGAGCTCTACGCGGTTCTGCGCGACGCACGCGAACAGCGCGGCGCGCTCGATATCGACAGCGTCGAGCCGCGTTTCCACTACGACGAACTCGGCAAGATTGCGAGCGTCGAGGCGACGCGGCGCGTCGATGCGCATCGCCTCATCGAGGAGTGCATGATCGCGGCCAACGTTGCCGCCGCGCGTCACTTGATCCGCCATCGCCGCGCCGCGCTGTACCGCGTGCACGACATGCCGGACGACGATCGTGTGGAGGATCTGGGGCGATTCCTGCGCGAGCTCGGCCTGCGCTTTCGTCATGGAGCCGCCGTCGATGCGCGCGATTTCGCCGCTGTGCTCGGCGCCGCGCGTGAGCGTACCGATCGCCGGCTGATCGAGACCGTGGTATTGCGCAGCCTCAAGCTCGCCGTCTACAGCGCGCAGAACACCGGCCATTTCGGGCTCTCCCTCGACGCCTATACCCATTTCACGTCGCCCATCCGGCGCTACCCGGATCTCGTCGTGCACCGTGCGCTCAAGGCACGACTCGGCAGCGGCGAGGCGCTCGCCGACAACGGCATGCCGGAACTCGCCGAGCACTGCTCGATGTGTGAACGCCGCGCCGACGAGGCAACCCGCGATGCCGTTGCCTGGTTGAAATGCGAGTTCATGCTCGACAAGGTCGGCGAGGTGTTTCCCGGCATCGTGTCTGGCGTGGCCGAGTTCGGCGTCTTCGTCGAGCTCGACGACATCTTCGTCGAGGGCCTCGTGCACGTCTCCGAGCTGCCCGGCGATTATTACCAGTACGACGCCGCCGGCCACGTGCTGCGCGGGCGCGCGCATCACCGCGAGTTTCGTATCGGCCTCGCCATCGCGGTGCGCGTGGCGCGGGTCGACCTCGATGAACGCAAGATCGATTTCGTGCTCGCCGAGCCTGCCGTCGACGGCGGGCGCAAGCGCCGGCGGCGGCGGTGAGCGCGCGCGACCTCGTCGTTGGCGGCATGCACGCGGTGCGCGGCGCGCTCGCGCGCGCCCCCGGCGATGCGCTCGAGCTGTGGCTGCGTCGCGACCGCGACAATGCCCAGGCCGATGAACTCGAAGCGCAGGCACGTATGCTCGGCGTCGCCGTACAGCGCGTCACCGCCGACGCGCTCGACCGACTCTACGGCGACGATCACCACCAGGGCGTGGTGCTGCGGCGTCGCGCGCCGGCGCTGCTCGCGACGGCGGCGCTGCTCGAGCGACTCGCCGCGGGCACGACGCCGGCGCTGCTGCTGGTGCTCGATGGCGTGCAGGACCCGCGCAATTTCGGCGCCTGCCTGCGTGCCGCCGACGGCGCCGGCGCCGATGCCGTGGTCTATCCGCGCGACAAGAGCGCGCCGCTCGGCAGCGTGCTGGCGAAGGCAGCGAGTGGCGCGCTCGACAGCGTCGGCCTGGTCGCCGTACCGAATCTGGCCCGCGCGCTGGCCGAACTGGCCGCCGCCGGGATCTGGATCACCGGCACCGCCCATGACGCGCCGGGCGACCTCTACGGCGCGGATTTCTCCGGCCCGGCTGCGGTCGTGCTCGGCAACGAGGGCAGCGGTCTGCGCCGCCTCACGCGTGAACGCTGCGATGCGCTGGTACGCATTCCCATGCACGGCGTGGTCGACAGCCTCAATGTCGCCACCGCCGCCGCGGTGTGCCTGTACGAGGCGCGCCGCCAGCGGAGCGGCTGAGCGTGCGGGACGCCACGGCACGTTGCCCGCTGCTTGGCGCCGCACGTTCCGTGCGCGTATAATTCGCCCCCCCGCGGGCTAGCGGGGCACTCCTTGCTTCACCGGCACCGCCGGGAGGCTTCAATCCACAAGGAGCCACAATGCGACACTACGAAATCGTGTTCCTGGTCCACCCTGACCAGAGCGAGCAGGTCGGCGCGATGATCGAGCGCTACCGCTCAATGATCGAGGCCACTTCCGGCCAGATTCACCGTCTAGAGGACTGGGGGCGGCGCCAGCTCGCCTATCCCATCAACAAGATCCACAAGGCGCACTACGTGCTGATGAACATCGAGTGTGACGACGCCACGCTCGAGGAACTGACCAGCGCCTTCCGCTTCAACGACGCGGTTCTGCGCAATCTCGTCATCAAGCGCGAAGAGGCCGTCACCGAGCCGTCTCCGATTGCGCAGGCCAAGGACGAACAGTCCGAGCGCGACGAGGAGCGTAACCGCCGCCAGCGCGAGCGCGGCGAAGGGCGTTCCGAGAGCCGATCTGCGAGTCGCTCCGATGATGGCGATGAAGCCGCCAAGAGCGACACCGAGCAGACCGAGACCACCGACGCCTGAGCCCGGACAGGAGACCACCCATGGCCAAGTTTTTCCGCCGCCGCCGCTACTGCAAGTTCACCGCCGAGGGCGTCAAGGAGATCGACTACAAGGATCTTGCCACGCTCAAGGCCTACATCACCGAAAACGGCAAGATCGTGCCCAGTCGCATTTCCGGCACGAAGGTACGCTACCAGCGCCAGCTCGCGACCGCGGTCAAGCGCGCGCGCTACCTGGCCCTGCTGCCGTATTGTGACGCCCACTAGTACCCGCCGGCCGGGTACGACTGCCACGCGGGCCTGAGCGAGGTCAGCCGACCGTGCGGTTCCTCGCGCGGTACGCCATGCGTGGCCCATTCCACGCGGCGGCCCTGGCTGCCGCGCTGGTGCTGGGCTCGCTGTCCGTCGGGCTGCTCATCGTGCCGGCCGGCGCCATCGTCGCGCTGGCGACGCTGCGACAGGGGTCGCGCGAGGGCTTGCGCGTGCTGGCCCTGTCCACGGCCATCGCGGTGGCGGTACGTCTGCTGTTAGGTGGCGGCGCGGTGCCGACCCTGGTGCTTTGCCTGGTGGTCGGCTTGCCATCGTGGCTGCTCGCGGTCAACCTGGCCCGTACGGAGCGCCAGGCCTTTTCGCTGCTCATGATCGGCGCACTGGTGACCGCCTACGCGGTCGCGATTCGCGCCGCGGTCGGTGACGTGACGAGCTTCTGGGCCAGCCGGCTGCAACTGCTGTTCGACCTGATCGCGGAGGACGGCGGTCCGCGCATCGGTGCGCAGCAGGTCGAGGCAGTGGCCGGCATGATTCACGGGTCGACCCTGGTGGCGATGTTCTGCATGCTTGCGGGCGTCATCCTGCTGGCACGCTGGTGGCAGGCGGTGCTGTACAACCCGGGTGGTTTCGGCGCAGAGTTTCGCGCGCTGCGCCTGCCACGCGCGATGCTGGCCATCGCCGCCGTATGCGGCGCTGCGGTGATGATGGGGCGCTTTGGTCGCGGTGACGGAATCCCGCTCGCCGGTGACGTCTTCGTGGTGGTGGTGGTATTGTTCGCCTTCCAGGGCCTCGCGGTGCTCCACGCGCGCGCACGTGCCATCTCACTGGCAAGCGGCTGGCTGGCCGGTCTCTACGTTCTGCTCATGCTCACGCCACAGGTGGTCGGACCCATCCTTGCGACGACTGGCGTAGCCGACAGCGTTGCCGACTTCCGGCGCCTCGAATCGCGGCCGCGCGGCGGGGCGGACTGAGGCCGGTGCCGACTCGAAACAGAATCTCCAGGCGAGGCGTAGCGGGAGCGCGCCTCGCGACGGATCCCGGTGCCCGCCGCTGCGGCGGGCCGACACGCGCTCCCGCGACAGAGGACGAGAATTATGGAAGTCATCCTGCTTGAGAAGATCCACCGCCTCGGCGCGCTCGGCGACCGTGTCGAAGTGCGCCCCGGCTACGGCCGTAACTACCTCATCCCGCAGCGTAAGGCAGTGCCGGCAACGCCGGACAACGTCGCCCGCTTCGAGGAACAGCGTGCCGAGCTCGAGCGCGCCCAGGCCGATGCCTTCGAGGCAGCCAAGGCGCGCGCCGAGCAGCTCAACGAGGCCCGCGTGACCATCGCCGCCAAGGCCGGCAACGAGGGCAAGCTGTTCGGCTCGGTCGGCACCGGCGACATCGCCGAGGCCTTCAGCGCCGCTGGTATTGCCGTCGAGAAGCGCGAAGTGCGCCTGCCGCACGGCTCGCTGCGCGAGGTCGGCGAGTACCAGGTCGAGATCCACCTGCATGCCGATGTCGACGTCGAGGTGACCGTGCAGGTCGTGTCGGAGGACGGCGTCAGCGCGGCCTAGTACGGCGCTCATGCTCCGTCCCGTCGGTCTGTTCAGGCTCCGCGCCGTGCGCCCCGTGCGTGCGCGGAGTGTTTGCTGAATGGCCATCGACGCCGCGATGCGCCACGTCGCCGACGCGGCGACCGACGCGCTCAAGGTTCCGCCCCATTCGATCGAGGCGGAACAATCGGTGCTGGGCGGCCTCATGCTCGACAACGAGGCGTGGATCCACGTCTCGGAACGCATCAGCGGCGACGACTTCTATCGCCGCGACCATGGCGCCATCTATCGCGCCATCGAGCGTCTCGCCAGCGACAACAAACCGTTCGACGTGGTCACCGTGGCCGAATGGCTGGCCAGTCACGAGGAACTCGACGACGTCGGCGGTATGGGCTACCTGGCACAGCTCGCCGAGAACACGCCGAGTGCGGCGAATATCGCGGCCTATGCCGACATCGTGCGCCAGCGCGCCATCCTGCGCGAGCTGATCAGTGCCGGTACGCGGATTGCCGAGAGCGCCTTTCGCACCGAGGGTCGCACGCCCGACGAGCTGCTCGACATGGCCGAGAGCCTGGTGTTCGAGATCGCCGAGCGCGAATCGCGCGGGCGCCGCGGCTTCCGGCCGATCAAGGAACTGCTCGTCGATGCCCTCGATCGTATCGATCACCTCTTCCAGCGCGACAATCCCATCACCGGTGTCGCCACCGGCTTCTACGATCTGGACGGCAAGACCTCCGGCCTGCAGAAGTCCGATCTCATCATCATTGCCGGGCGTCCCTCGATGGGTAAGACCGCCTTCGCGCTCAACCTCGCGCAGAATGCCGCGATCAAGGAGGAGCTGCCGGTCGCCGTCTTCAGCATGGAGATGCCGAGCGAGCAGCTCGCGATGCGTATGCTGTCGTCGCTCGGACGCATCGATCAGCACAAGGTGCGGACCGGCAAGCTGGCCGACGACGACTGGCCGCGCCTGACCCACTCGGTGGGCATCCTTTCCGAGGTCAAGCTCTTCATCGATGACACGCCGGCGCTGACGCCGGGTGATCTGCGTGCACGCTGCCGGCGACTCGCGCGAGAGCACGGGCTGGGTCTCATCGTCATCGACTACCTGCAGCTCATGCAGGTGCCCGGCTCGAAGGAGAATCGCGCCACCGAGATCTCGGAGATCTCGCGCTCGCTCAAGGCGCTCGCCAAGGAGCTCGAGTGCCCGGTCATCGCGCTCTCGCAGTTGAACCGCAGCCTCGAGCAGCGCAACGACAAGCGCCCGGTGATGTCCGACCTGCGCGAGTCGGGCGCCATCGAGCAGGATGCCGACGTCATCATGTTCATCTACCGTGACGAGGTCTACAACGAGGACAGCCCGGACAAGGGCATCGCCGAGATCATCATCGGCAAGCAGCGTAACGGGCCCATCGGTACCTGCAAGCTGCGCTTCTTCGGCGAGTACACCAGTTTCGAGAACCTCTCCCACGACAGTTTCGGCGGAGCCGACGCATGACGCGACCGGCGCGGGCGATCATCGACCCGCACGCGGCCCGCCACAACATCGCCAGGGTGCGTGCGCTGGCCCCCGGCAGCCGCATCCTCGCTGTCATCAAGGCCGACGCCTATGGCCACGGCGTCCTGCGCATGGCGCGCCTGTTCGAGACCGCGGATGCGTTTGCTGTCGCCTCGCTCGATGAAGCGGTGCGCCTGCGCGAGGCCGGTGTCAGCAAGCCGGTCGTACTGCTCGAGGGGCCCTTCGAGGACGCCGAGGTCGACGCCATACTGGCCCTCGGCCTCGAGACCGTGATCCACACCGAGGAACAGATCGCGATGTTCCGTGCACGCGGGCGTCACCTGCCGGTATGGCTCAAGTTCGATACCGGCATGCATCGCCTGGGTTTCGACCCCGCCCGATGCGCGGGGGTGCGTGCGGCGGTGGCCGACTTCGCGCGACCGCTGCGCTACATGACGCATTTCGCCAACGCGCACCGGCGCGGCGATGCCAGCGTGATGGCCCAGTACGAACGCTTCGACGCCCTGCTCGGGACGGCCGACGGTGAGCGCAGCCTGGCCAATTCCGGCGCCATTCTCACCCTGCCGACGAGCCATGCCGACTGGGTGCGACCCGGGCTCATGCTCTACGGCGTGTCACCCCTCGATGGCGAGCCCGCCGCCGGGCTCGATCTGGTGCCGGTGATGACGCTGCGCTCGCGATTGATCAGCGTGCGCCGGGTGCGCGCCGGTGAGCGTGTCGGCTACGGTGGCGCCTTCACCTGCCCGGAGGACATGCCGGTCGGCGTGGTCGCCTACGGTTACGCGGACGGCTATCCGCGCCACGCACGTACCGGCACGCCGGTGCTGGTGCGCGGTGTGCGCACGCAGGTGATCGGCAACTGCTCGATGGACATGATGACGGTCGACCTGCGACCGCTGCCGGACGCCGCTTTCGGCGACCCGGTGACCTTGTGGGGTGCCGGCCTGCCGATCGAGGAGGTTGCCCGCGCGTCGGACACCATCCCCTACGAGCTGCTGTGCCGCGTGCGCATGCGCGCGCACTACGCGGAGGGTCGGCCGTGAAGGCGCGCCGGCAGTACCAGTGCCAGCAATGCGGTGCGGTGACGCCAAAGTGGGCCGGGCAGTGCGGTGAGTGTGGCGAATGGAACACGCTGGTCGAGAGCGTGGCGCGCGCCGGCGAGGACAAGCGCCAGCGCTTCGCGGCGAGCGGCGAGACGCCGCGCGTGCAGACGCTCGGCGACGTGCGCGCCGAGCAGACGCCGCGTCTCGATACCGGGCTCGGCGAGCTCAATCGGGTGCTCGGTGGCGGCCTCGTCGCCGGCTCGGTGGTGCTGCTCGGCGGTGACCCCGGCATCGGCAAGACCACGCTGCTGTTGCAGAGCCTGGCGCTGACGCGTCAGCTCAACGCGGTCGATGCACTCTATGTCAGTGGCGAGGAGTCGGCGGCGCAGATTGCCCTGCGTGCCGAGCGTCTCACGCTGCCGGTGGCCGATCTCAAGCTGCTCACCGAGACCGACGTCGAGCGCATCCTGGCCGAGGCCGCGCGCGAGCGACCGGCGGTACTGGTGGTCGACTCCATCCAGACCGTGTTTTCCGACGCCCTGCAGTCACCACCGGGCAGCGTGTCGCAGGTGCGCGAGTGCGCGAGCCGCCTCGTCAGCTTCGCCAAGAGCACGGGCGTGGCACTCTACCTGGTCGGGCACGTGACCAAGGACGGCGCCATCGCGGGGCCGCGCGTGCTCGAGCACATGGTCGACGCGACGCTCTACTTCGAGGGCGATCCGGACGGCAGGTACCGGATGATTCGCGCGATCAAGAACCGCTTCGGCGCGGTCAACGAACTCGGCGTGTTTGCCATGACCGACGGCGGCCTGCGCGAGATCGCCAATCCGAGCGCGATCCTGCTCTCGCGCCACGCCCAGCCGGTGCCGGGCAGCGTGGTGATGGTGACGCGCGAGGGTACCCGCCCGCTGCTGGTCGAAGTGCAGGCACTGGTCGACGAGTCTCAGCTCGGCAATCCGCGACGGGTCACCGTCGGCCTCGATCCCAATCGCCTGTCGATGCTGCTCGCGGTGCTCAATCGTCACGGTGGGGTGTCGACTGCCGGCTGCGACGTGTTCGCCAACATCGTCGGTGGCGTGCGCGTCAGCGAGACCGGAGCCGATCTCGCCATCGTGCTCGCGGTGCTGTCGAGCCTGCGTGACCGGCCGCTCTCACACGAGCTGGTGGCGTTCGGTGAGATCGGGCTGGCCGGCGAGATACGGCCTGTTCCGGGCGGGCCGGAGCGCCTGCGCGAGGCGGCCAAGCACGGTTTCAGGCGCGCCATCGTGCCACGCGGCAACGTCCCCAAGCCGGTACCCGACGGCCTCGAGGTGACTGTCGTGGAACGGCTCGACGAGGCGCTCGCTGCCCTGCAGGGCTGAAGCGCCCCTGCGGCGGCTCGCTGCGGTCAGTCGGCGTCGCCGTTGACCCAGTCGGCAAGACGCCGGCGCAATGCCGGGCTCGCGCCGAGCACGAGACCGCCGATCAGGCTCGCGAGCGCGAGATCGAGCGGGCGCGGGGCAGCGCCGGCAAGCATCTCATCGAGCAGCGCGTGGGCCCGTGCATCGCTGTGGGCGGCCGCACGCCGCGCCGTCGCACGCATGCGGGCGCGCGCGCCGAGTACGCAACCGCCGGCGACGAGCAGCAGTGCCATCGCGCAGACGGCCGCGGCCCACACGATGCCCAGCGCCGTGGCGAGGGCGACATAGGCGAACAGGCAGACGAATACGCCGCTGGCCAGTGCGCACAGTGCGGCACACACCCACAGCGCGGCGCCGGCGCCGAGCCCTGCACCGATGCGGGCGCGGTCGTCACGGCGGAGTCCGGCCAGGATGGCCAGCAGCGCCTGTTGCGACATGTTTCAGCGCCGGCGGTCGAGCAGCATGCTGACCAGGAAGCCGATGCCGAAGGCGGTCAGTATGCTGGTCAGGGGGTGGGCCTCGACCTGTTGTTCGAGGCGGTCACCGGCGTCATGCGCCTGTTGTCTCGCCCGGTCCTGCGCGCGGCGCGCGCGCTCGGCCGCGTTGCGGCCCTGCTCGCTGGCGGCATCACGGGCGATGCCGCCGAGATTGGCGAAATCGCGGCGCAGTTCCTCGATGTCCTGCTTGAGCTTGGCGACGTTGTCGTCGAGTTCTTTGGTCACGGCTGGGTTACTCCTGCTTGGTGGGGGGCGCAGTCTGCGCGCCCGGTATCATTGCTCGGTGGCGTCCTCGATCTCGTCGCCCGCCTCTTCGACGGTCTCGTCGATCTGCTCGCCGGCGCGCTCCATCGGGCCTTCCTGCTCGCAGGCACCGAGCAGGAGGAGCAGGGCGATGAGTGCTGGTTGGATCAGGTTCGGCATGACGGCAGGCTCCTTATGTGCAAGATGGCATACATGGTTCCGGAGGCGCGCCGGGTAGCGCGCACTGACATGGCCGGCAACGTGGCGCCTCCGGTGTATGCACGGGACGGCTGGCCTCGGTACGGGCACGGCCCGACATCAAGCATGTCGCGTGCCAGCCGTGGCAAGCGACCGCGGGGATACACCCACTGCGCCGGCGCGCGGTCCACGGCCCGTGCAAGCCCCCGGCATCGTGGGTGACCGCTTCAAACGACTTGTAAGTCAGGCACGCCGCTGGCACATCTTGCAGTCGCGGCGGCGCGCGCGGCCGGTGATTCGCCCGGCGAAACCGTGCAATACACGACGGGCCGCCGTGGTCTGCGAATTGCAGGCCTCGTGCCGATGGGCGGAGCAAATGAGTCGAGTGGGACGTCGACGCCGGGGGTGCTCGAGGCCGGCGGGATCGGTGGCCGCGCGCGCGCGGCACGCCTGCGCGCGCTGGCTCGCGCCTGGGCGCCATCCGCGGTGGTCGTCCTCACGCTGCTCGCCGCGTTCTACACGCTCTACTTCGCGGCCGGACTGTTCCTGCCGATTTTCTTCGCCGTGTTCATCAGCATCGTGCTGCGACCGCTGGTGCGCATGCTCGCGCTGCTCGGCATCCACGATGCCATCGGTGCCTTGTGCGTGCTGGTGCTGCTGATCGTTGCCCTGTTCGGCGCGAGCAGCTACCTGGCCGACCCCTTGGAACGCTGGATTGAGCAGATACCGCGCGTGCAACGCGAACTCGAGACGCGGCTGTGGCAGGTGCGCCAATCAATCGAGGAGGCGGAGGCGGCAGCGGCGGATCTGAAGGAACTCGCGCCCGGCAACTCGGCTCGGGAGAACGGCCGCGCGGTCGCCGTGCACGAGGGTTCATTGCTCAATCGCTTGTTCGAATCGACCCTGTTCTCGTTCGTGCAGATGCTCATCGTGCTCGCTCTCGCCTTCTTCCTGCTCGCCCAGGATCCCGAGCGACGCTGGCACATCTACCGGCGCTGGTCACGGGGCGGGGTGACGCTGCGCGCTGGCTACGGCCTGCTCCAGGCCGTCGAGACGACGCTGACGCGCTACCTGCGCATCAGTGCAGCGATATATCTCGTGCTCGGTGTGCTGACCGCGCTGGTGATGGCGCTGTTGCAGATGCCCAATCCGATCTTGTGGGGCGGACTGGCGACCGTGCTCGGCTTTTCGCCCTACCTCGGCCCCATGATCCTGGTCACTTGCATCGCGGCGGTCTCACTGCTCACGTTCGATGACTGGTGGCGCATTCTCGGCCCGCCACTCGCCTACGGCGCGTTGACCATCGTCGAGGGTTACTTCGTCACGCCGACGATCCTCGGGCGCTCGCTCACCGTGCCGCCCGTCGCGGTGTTCCTGTCGATGCTGCTGTGGACCTGGATGTGGGGCGTACCCGGTGCGTTCCTGGCGGTGCCCATCCTGGTCGTCACGCTGGTCGTCTACCGCCGACTCATGACTTCGAGCGACGCTACGGGTGGCGGCGTCGTCGCAGTCCGTTGAAGGAAGCGTGCGTACAGCCATGCGCCTTCCAGAACCTGCCGCCCGCCGTTACCAACAGGAGGTGAATCATGCCCAGCTACCAGTTCGTGTGCCGTTCCTGCGAGAAGCGCTTCGACATTTTCGAGAGCGTCGCCGAGCACGACCGTCACGAGGAGACCTGCCCCGGATGCGGCAGCCGGGACCTGCGCCAGGATCTCGAGGGCATCCAGGTGCGCACCGCGCGCAAATCCTGAGCGCCAGCGCCGTGCGCGGCCACGGGCCCCGCACACGCCGGCCCTGTTCCGGCCTATAGTGATGCCTCTCCGACGGGCCGGTGCGCGAGCGCCGGCCCGTCGATCCATCGATATCCCAGGGAGGTCACCATGATTCGACTCGAGTTCGTGCTGCGCAGGAAACCCGGCATGTCGCGCGCGGAGTTCCAGCAGTACTGGCGCGACGTGCACGGGCCGCTGGTTGCCAGGCACTCGACCACGCTCGCCATCCATCGCTACATCCAGCTGCACACGCTGGACGATCCCATCAACGACGCGCTGTCGGCGGCGCGTGGCGGCATGGAGCCGCCCTATGACGGCGTCGCCGAGCTGTGGTGGCAGAGCCCCGACGACTTCGCCGCGTTCTCGAGCGAAGCGGGCAAGGCGGCCGCGCTCGAACTGCTCGAGGACGAGAAGAACTTCATCGACCTGCCGCAGTCGCCGCTGTGGTTCGCCTACGAGTACCCGCAGGTCAACCCCAGCGAAACCATGGTCGCGACCACCCACAGCCCGCTGGTCAAGCTGTTCTTCTGCCTGCGCCAGCCGGCGTCGCAATCACTCGAGGACGCCCAGCTCTACTGGCGCACCAACCACGGGCCCCTGATTCGCGGTGTGTCGACCGGCTTCCGCATGCAGCGCTACCTGCAGGTGCACTACACAGCCCACGCGCTGGAGGCCGGACTCACCGGGCCACGCGAGACCGGTGTGCCGCCTTACGCGGGGCACGCCGAGGCCTGGTTCGATCGCGGTGATCTGATGACCATGGCCGACGTGCCGGAGGCGGCGCGGGCGATGGAACTCGCCATCGAGGACGAGGCCAAGTTCATCGACTTCCGCCGTTCGGCGATGTGGATTGGCAAGGAGCACGTGTTCATCGACCGGCGGTGAAGGTTCGGCCAGCGTGGGCGGTGGTGATGTCGAAGCGCTGATCCACCGCCCGGCGGCGAGGCCAAAAGAAAAAAAACCCCGCCGAGGCGGGGTTTCTTTCGGGTGCGCTGCGTGGCGCAGGTTCAGGCGCGCCTGGCTGCCTTGCGCTTGCGCAGGCGCAGGCCACCGGCGATGCCGAGCGCCATCAGTGCGAGGGAGGTCGGTTCGGGAGCTTCGGTGTTTGGGGGCGGCGGGAGCTCGGTGTAGCAGCCCGCGATGGATGCGATCTTGAAGCGGTCATCCCAACCACCCCCTTCCTGGATGACGCCGTACTGAAGCCCCGTGGCTGCAACGGTATCCATTACAGCGCCGATTGCCCAGTAGCTGGACGAATACTGCAGGATGCCGTTGTTCGTAACTTCCTCGAGATCGATGTAGTCGCCGCCGCTACCGTCGGACTTGGCGAAGTTGTCGTAATCGAAGCTACCGATGAGGCCCCAGCCCACCGAGTCCGGCACGTTGTTGACAGTGTTGCCCATGTCGCTATACCGGAAGTCGCCGCTGCCGGGTGGGGCATTGCCCGTCGGCGCCGTGCCGGGCGGGACCGGCTCGAAGGCGAACAAGGAGAAATCGGCATCGAGGCTCCACCAGCCCATTGATACCTGCGCGAGAGTCACAGGCTTGTCGAACTCGAACACCACGAGGTCGTAGCCGCTATTGTTGTCGAATGCGTGATACGGGGAGCTCTCGCGCCTGTCCGAAGTATCGTTATCGTAATTTAGGGACAGATGGTCCCCCGAATAGATTGTGAGATTCCGTTGGCGGAAGGTGCTCGTCGCCGTGTTCTGGTGATAACCCGTCGCGTTCAGCTGGATTCCCTCGGGATCCGACATCGGGTTGTAGGTGTCGAACTTCCACTCGAAGGTTGCGCAGGTGCTGGAGGAAGAGCCACCGGGCTCACAGTTTTTCATGGAGCTACCGGCGCTCGCGCTCGTTGTGACTCCGAGACAGGCTGCGCCGAGTACACCGAATATGAGCTTCTTGTTCATGAGCATTCTTCCATGGTCAGTGCCGCACGAGGAGGTGTTGCGGCGGACGTTCGAGTCGTCGATTTTACTTGATTCTGCAGCGTGCAAATTCTGCGCCAACGAAATTAATTTCTTGAATTGCAATGTATTATGGTTTCATTGCGATGATTTCGAGGCGGCAGGCAGTCGAATCCGTAAATTCCATTGACGCCACGCTAATCGCAACTGCTGCACCCACATCCGCGAGAGGATGAAATGATATGCCGCGCTAGCTGGCCGTGTTCGCGGCGTGGACCGCAACAGGGCGCATCGAAACGAATCTTCACAGTCGGCATAGTCGCCGCACGTTCTTCGAAGCCGCCCGATTAGAGCGCTATCAGAGCACTAACCAACCGAAAACGTTGATATTTTTTTATCGCGTCGGGTAACGGATACGGCACCAGTAGATCGTCGATGCGCGCGTCAGGGGGTGTTCGAATCGGCGTATCGTCAAGCCGGCATCCTGGCCGGGCAGGACGCAACGACCTGACGCGGGGTTGTCAAATTTCCTGACAAGCTTCCGACACCCGCCCGGTCAGCGGGTTTCCGGCCCGAGGCTGTCGAGTAGCGCGAGCGCGGCCGCGCGACTCGCGAACGCACTGCCTTCGCGTAATGCCTGTGCCAGATGCGTGCGCGCTTCGTCCCGCCTGCCCAGACGCTCGAGGACGAACGCCAGGTGATAGCGAATGTCGCCGTCACCGGCGCGCCGCGCAAGTGCGTCGCGCAGATACGGTAGCGCTTCCTCGTGCACACCGCGCTGGACAAGGATCCAGCCCAGCGTGTCGTTCACCATCGCGCTTTGCGGCGCGGCCGCGTACGCCTTGCGGGCGTTTTTTTCGGCCACCTCGAGTTCGCCCAACTGGAGTTGCAGGTATGCGAGATTGTTCAGCAGGTCTGGATCGTCTGGGCGCTCGTCGACGAGTTCGCTGTAGGTGTCGCGTGCCTGTGCCAACTCGCCACGCTGAATCAAGGCCTCACCGAGTGCAGTCCGTACGGCATGGTCGCGCGGATGTTTCTCGAGCCACCGCTTGAGATGCGCCTGCGCGGCTTCCATGTCACCAGCGGCAGCCAGCGTGCGGTAACCGCCCAGCGTTGCTACCGTACTGGGTGCGAACTCATTGACGCGCTCGTAGTCGGCGAGCGCCTCCGGGTGCTTTTTGAGCGAGAGCCGGGCATGGCCGCGCAACAGCCATGCCGCGGGCAGCTCCGGATACGCTTCGATCAGCGCCGTAGCCCGTTCCTCTGCTTCTCCGAACGCGTGCTTCCTGAGCGAGAGTTCCACCTGGGCAAGTCGGATGCGTTCGTCCGCGGCGTTCTCCTGGGCCACCTTGTAGAGTGAATACTCGGCATCACCAAATTGTCCGATACGCGACTGCAGCGCTGCCGTACGGAGCTGGCGGGCGATGTCGAAGCCTGCCACCTGCGACATGTTCTTCAGTACCGCGCGGGCATCCTCGAACTTGT
This sequence comes from Gammaproteobacteria bacterium, assembly GCA_040220855.1. Lineage (GTDB taxonomy): Bacteria > Pseudomonadota > Gammaproteobacteria > JACKNG01. Next base: position 53,162 of record JAVJVZ010000031.1, read on the forward strand.
CCATGCGTATCAGCACCAGGGCAAGGCGCTCGAGCGCGGTAAAGTTGCCTTCCGCCACGGCGCGCGCGCGCAGTGCGAGGTCGTAGGCGCGTTCGAGCTGGCCGTCCGCCATGTAGAGGTCGTAGAGATGGAACAACGCGTCGGTCGGCGCCTTGGGCGATCGCGCGGCATCCTCGGCGAGGCGCAGTCCCTCTCTCCGGTCGCCCGCGGCGAGCGCGACGCGGGAGAGCTCGAGCAGCAGCTTGGTGTCGCCCGGAGACGCCGTCAGCAAGCGCTCGAACCGTGCCTTGGCCGCGGCGAGATCGCCGTCGCGAACCTCGAGTTTTCCGAGGTTGATGGCAGCGGGACGGAAATCCGGTTCGTCTTCGAGCACGCCCTCGAACAGGCGACGCGCCTCGTCGAGCTGCTCGTCGACGAGCAGGGTGATGCCGAGCAGGTTGCGGAAAACGAGATTGTTGGGCCGGGTGGCGAGCAGCTTGCGCGCGGCGGCGACGGCTTCTTCGTGCTGGCCGGTACGGAGGTAAGTGACTACCAGTGCCACACCGCCCTGGGCATCCGAAGGGTCCGCGGCGAACGCGGCAGCGAGTTCTGATAATCCGCTGTCGACGCGGCCGGCGCCGATATTGAGCATGGCGAGGCGGCCGCGGGCAGCGCTCGCACTGGGCGCGTCTTCACCCACGCTCTCGAGCAGAGCACTGGCCTTGTTGGCATAACCGCTGATGGCGTAGGCGGTCGCGAGCAGCAGCTGGGCGCGACCGTCCTGCGGCGCCAGCGTGACGACCGGTTCGAGTACCGGGATGGCATCCTGCGGCGCGCCCAGCCGGAGCAGGATGTCACCGAGTGCTTTACGTGCGCCGAGGTCGTCGGGCTTCTTGGCGATATAGCTCTGCAGAGGGGCAGCGGCCGCCTCGTACTGCTGCAGCCCGTAATGCGCGAGCCCCTGAATCAGTTGCAGCGCCGGGTTCTGCGCGAAGGCTTCAGGGGCCATCGGTGCGAGTGAGGTGACGGCACGCTCGAGTGCGGTGCGTGCCGCGGCGGCGTCGCCGGCGCGGGAGGCGATCACCGAGCGCAGGTAAGCCGCGCGTGGCTCTTCTGGAAATTTCTCGTCGAGGTAGTCGAGATCGGGCAACGCCTCGGCGTCACGCCCGAGATCGATCAGCAGGCCGACGCGTGCGATGCGGATATCGATGTTGCGCGGTTCTGCATCGATGGCCTTCGCGTAGCCCTCGAGCGCGCCCTGCACATCGCGCAGCGCGTGATGGACGGCACCATACGCGCCCCAGGCTTTGCTGCTGTCCGGGTGCGCCGCGACGGCGGTGGCAACCGCCTCGCGTGCCGCGCCAGGTTCGTCATGGAGCATGAGCCGGGTCGCTTCGGCGAGTTGCGCTTCGAGCAGATCGGGGACGAGCGCTTGCGCCGCTTCGATTTCGGTGCGTGCCTCAGCGAGTTCGCGCCGCCTCAAGTGTGCCTGCGCCCGGGTGGCGTGCACGCGGGCTGCGGCTTGTGCTGTCAGGTCGTCCGCCTGCAGCTCGACCAGCACACGCGCCGCCTTATCCTGCATCATCAACGCCTCGCCCAGCAGGGGGAGAATCAGGCTGCGATCGCCGCCGGCCTCGAGCGCGCTCCGCAGAGACTCTTCGGCGGCCAGCCCGAGGGATTGATCGAGATAGATTCTTCCGGCGAGCACCAGCGACGGCAGATGCTCTGGGTCGCGTTGCAGGGCGTTCTTCAGCTCGATGATGGCCGCCAGGGCATCATCCTGGGCTTCGAGTTGAATCGCCTTTTCGTGGAATTCACTGGCGGAATCGGGTGTCAGCGCCGCGAATGCCGCACCATGAAACAGCAGTAGGGGCAGCAGCGCCAGACGCGCTGTACGCAGGGCATCGTCGCGTCGGTACATGGCGGGAATATCGGGTTGGGAGCGGTGCTACTTTAGCAAATCAGTCCGCCAGCCGTGCGGCACCGAGCAACCGCCAGCCCTTTGTAGCCGCCGGTGCGGGCGCGATTCAGCTGCCAGCCCACTCCGCGGCCGCGCCGTCGGCGCCGGCTGCCGCACCGCCGCTCATGGTCAGGCGCGCCGTCTTCACTGAGCGCTCGAGGGTCTGCACGATCTCGATGGTCATGTCGCCGATGCGGAAGGTCGTGCCGGTGATCGGGATGTCCTCGAGGGTCTCGAGGATGAGGCCGTTGATGGTCTTGGGGCCGTCGGCCGGCAGGCCGAAACCGTAGGCGCGGTTGATCTCGCGGATGTTCGCGCTGCCGTCGACGAGGAAGCTGCCGTCGTCCTGCGGGTAGACGTCGCGCACGTAGATCTGGGGGTCGGTGGTGAATTCGCCGATGACCTCTTCGAGCAGGTCCTCGAGCGTGACCAGCCCGCAGATGTCGCCGTACTCGTCGACCACGAAAGCGATGCGCTGGCGCGCTTTCTGGAAGTTCAGCAGCTGGACGTAGAGATCGGTCGTGAGGGGCACGTAATAGGGGTCGTGCAGGATCGCGCGCAGGTCGGCGATGTCGAACTCGTCGGAGCGCAGCAGGCGCGTGACCCGGCGCATGTGCAGCACGCCCTCGACGTTGTCGATGCTGCCGCTGTAGCAGGGCATGCGCGTATGGTGACAGGTAACGAGCTGCTCGAGGATGTCGGCCCATTCGTCCTCGAGGTTGATGCCGTCGATGTCGGCGCGCGGCACCATGATGTCTTCCACCGTGACGTTCTCGAGATCGAGAATGCCGAACAGCATCTGGCGGTGCTTCTGCGGGATCATGGCCCCGGCTTCCTTGACCACGGTGCGCAGCTCCTCGCGGCTGAGCGGGTCTTCCGCACGTCCCACCGAACTCAGGCCGAACAGCCCGAGCAGGCCGTTGGTGACCTGGTTGAGCAGCCACACCAGCGGGTAGAGCACGAACATCAGCACGCCGAGCAGCCACGAGGACGGGAAGGCGACGCGTTCCGGGTGCAGCGCCGCGAGGGTCTTCGGCATCACCTCGGCGAAGATCAGCACCACCGCGGTCAGCACCAGGGTGGAGGCGATGAGGCCGCCTTCGCCGACCAGCTCGAGGGTCAGCAGCGCGAAGATCTGCGCGGCGAGGATGTTGACGAAGTTGTTGCCGAGCAGGATCAGGCCGATCAGACGGTCGGGACGATCGAGTAGCCTCTGCGCGCGCTGCGCGCCGCGGTGCTCGCGTTCGGCGAGATGGCGCAGGCGGTAGCGGTTGAGCGCCATCATGGCCGTCTCGGAGCCCGAGAAGTAGGCCGATGCGCCGATCAGCGCGACCAGCGCAATCACCATCGAGAGCAGTGGGAAGTCGTTCATGGCGGCGCCTCGATCAGGCGCGCTGCAGGATCAGCTCGAGCGCGATCTTCGAGCCGAAGAACCCGAGCGCGAGCAGCGCGAAGCCGCCGATCACGTAGCGCACCGCGAGCCGCCCGCGCCAGCGCCGCCAGTGACGCCCGGCGAGCAGCACGGCAAAGGTGGCCCACGCCAGCAGGGAGAAGACGATCTTGTGGCTGAGATGCTGGGCACGCACGTCCTCGATGTAGAGCGCACCGAGTGCGAGGCCGATGCTGAGCAGCACGAAGGCAAGGCCGGTGAGCTGAAACATGGTGCGTTCCATCACCGTCAGCGGCGGCAGGAAACTCATCACCGGGTGGTGTTGCTTGAGCCGGCGCTCGGCGAAGGCGTAATACAGCGCCTGCAGCGCGGCAATGGCGAACAGCGCGTAGGCGACCAGCGAGAGCGCGATGTGCAGCGCGATGCCGGGCGCGGCGGCAACCACCACCAGGTGTGGATGCGAGAAGATCAACGACAGTGCGACGATGACCGCGGCGAAGGGCAGGATGACGACCGCGAGGCTGCCGAGCGGGCGTCGCGTGGTGGCGAGCACGGCGACGCCGGCGATCAGCCACGCGACCAGCGAAGCGGCGGCGAAGATACCGAGGTTGAGTCCGCCACCGGTGACGGTCATCGGGTAGAGCGTCACCGCGTGGGCGGCGAGCGCGAGCACGGCGAGCAGGCCGGTCGAAGAGCGCAGCATGTAGCCGCCGTGGGCTGCCGCCGGGTTGGCCGAGGCGCGCACCGCGACGGTGACGTAGAGGGCGATCGCGATGAGCCCGAAGAGGACCGTGTTCATGGATGCGCGGCAGTCATGGCGGCCGTGATGATGGCATAATTGCCCCCCGCGATGAAGCGCGCCGAGGCCCGTGGCACGTCGCCAGGCCGAGAAAATTCCCGAGCAAATACAGCATGTTCCAGAATCTCACCAATCGACTGAGCGCGGTCGTCAAGAATCTCTCCGGGCGCGCCCGCCTGACCGAGGAGAACATCGAGGAGACCCTGCGCGAAGTGCGCATCGCGCTGCTCGAGGCGGATGTCGGTCTCGATGTCGTCAAGGACTTCCTCGCCGCGGTACGCGAGCGCGCGCTGGGCCAGGAGGTGATCGGCACGCTGACCCCCGGCCAGGCCTTCATCCGCGTGGTGCGCGACGAGCTCACGGCGCTGATGGGCGAGGCGAACAGCGCCCTCGATCTCGCTGCGCAGAAGCCGGTGGTAGTGCTGATGGCCGGCCTGCAGGGTTCGGGCAAGACCACCACCACGGCCAAGCTGGCACGGCGCCTCATGCAGCACGAACGCAAGCAGGTCGGCCTGGTCAGCTGCGACGTGCATCGGCCGGCGGCCATCGAGCAGCTGCGCGTACTCGCGGGCGAAGTCGGCGCCAACTACTACCCGAGCGACGTCAGCCAGAAGCCGGAGGACATTGCGGCTGCCGCCCTCGGCGCGGCGCGGCGCGGCTTCGATGACGTCCTCATCGTCGATACCGCCGGCCGCCTCGCCATCGACGCCGAGATGATGGCCGAGATCCAGCGCATCCACGCGGCGGTCGGCCCGCACGAGACGCTGTTCGTGATCGACAGCATGATGGGCCAGGACGCGGTGCAGACCGCGCGTGCGTTCAACGAGGCGCTGCCGCTGACCGGCGTGGTACTGACCAAGAGCGACGGCGACGCCCGCGGCGGTGCGGCGCTGTCGGTACGCCGCGTCACCGGCAAGCCAATCAAGTTCCTCGGTACCGGCGAGAAGACCGAGGCACTCGAACCGTTCTATCCCGATCGCATGGCCTCGCGCATCCTCGGCATGGGCGACGTGCTGTCGCTGATCGAGGAAGTCGAGCAGAAGGTCGACCAGGACAAGGCGATGAAGGTCGCCGAGAAGCTCAAGAAGGGCAAGGGCTTCGACCTGCAGGACTTCCGCGACCAGCTCGACCAGATGAACAACATGGGCGGGCTGCAGGCGATGCTCGGCAAGCTGCCGGGCATGAACGACCTGCCCGACAACGTGCGTGAGCGCATCAACGACAAGGAGTTCAAGCGCCTCGCCGCCATCATCGATTCCATGACCCCGCACGAGCGGCGCTTTCCGGCCGTCATCAAGGCCTCGCGCAAGCGCCGCATCGCGGCCGGTTCGGGCACCCAGGTGCAGGACGTCAACAAGCTGCTCAAGCAGTTCGACCAGATGCAGCGCATGATGAAGAAGCTCGGCAAGAAGGGCGGCATGAAGAACATGATGCGCGGCATGCGTGGGCAGCTGCCGCCCGGTTTCCCCATGCAGTGAACCGCGCCGGCCAGTGGCGAATCCGCGGCGGCGCCGGGGGCGTATGAGGGGGCGCGCGGCACCCGCGGCCGCGCTACCTGCAACGGACGGCGGCGGCGCACCGCGTGTCGACGGGCCAGGTTTTCGCTGAGTGGAGGAGGCGCCGGTGAGCGCGAAAGACGACAATCTCGAGGCGCGTGCGCTCGAATACCACCAGCTGCCGCGACCGGGCAAGATCGAGATTGCCCCGACCAAGCCGCTGGCCAACCAGAACGACCTCGCCCTGGCCTACTCGCCGGGCGTGGCCGCGCCCTGCGAGGCGATTGCCGCCGATCCCAACACGGCACCGCTCTACACCGATCGCGGCAACCTCGTCGCCGTCATCACCAATGGCACGGCGGTGCTCGGCCTTGGCCCGATCGGGCCGCTGGCGGCCAAGCCGGTGATGGAAGGCAAGGCGGTGCTGTTCAAGAAGTTCGCCGGCATCGACGTCTTCGACCTCGAGATCGACGAGACCGATCCGGATCGCCTGGTCGACATCATCGCGAGCCTCGAGCCGACCTTCGGCGGTATCAATCTCGAAGACATCAAGGCTCCAGAGTGCTTCTTCGTCGAGCAGAAGCTGAAGGACCGCGTGCGTATCCCGGTCTTCCACGACGACCAGCACGGCACCGCGATCATTGCCGCGGCCGCCATTCTCAACTGGCTGACGCTCGCCGAGCGCGACATCGGCGCGGTGCGCCTGGTCGCCTGCGGCGCCGGTGCCGCGGCGATTGCGTGCCTGCGCCTGCTCGACCAGCTGGGCCTGCCGCGCGACAACATCGTCGTCGTCGACCGGGTCGGCGTCATCTACGAGGGGCGCGTCGAGGAGATGGACGAGCACAAGGCCTTCTTCGCGCGCCCCACCGAGCACCGCACGCTGGCCGAGGCCGTGGTCGGCGCGGACATCTTCCTGGGCCTCTCGGCCGGCGGCGTGCTGAGCGAAGAGATGGTGCGCACGATGAACGAGCGCCCGCTGATCCTCGCCCTCGCCAACCCGACGCCGGAGATCATGCCGGAGGCGGCGCGCCGTGCGAAGCCGGACGCCATCATCGCCACCGGACGCTCCGATTACCCGAACCAGGTCAACAACGTCCTGTGCTTCCCGTATCTCTTCCGCGGCGCGCTCGATGTCGGTGCCACCACCATCACCGAGGAGATGAAGCTCGCCTGCGTGCACGCGCTGGCGCGCCTGACCAAGCAGGAAGCGTCCGACGTCGTGCTCGCTGCCTACGGTGGCGACGCGATGAGCTTCGGGCCGGACTACCTCATTCCCAAGCCCTTCGATCCGCGCCTCATCACCGAGCTGGCGCCGGCGGTGGCGCAGGCGGCAATGACGAGCGGTGTCGCCACGCGCCCGCTCGAGAGTCTGCGCGAATACCGCGAGCAGTTGTCCAAGTACGTCTTCCAGTCGGTGTTGCTGATGCGCCCGCTCTACGAGCGCGCCAAGCAGGAACGCAAGCGGCTCGCCTATGCCGACGGTGAGGATCCGACGGTGCTGCGCGCGGTGCAGTCGGTGGTCGACGACGCCCTCGCTCAGCCGATCCTGATCGGGCGTCCACGCGTAATCGCCAAGCGCATTCGCGAGCTCGGCCTGCGCATGCGCGCCGGCAGCGACTTCGAAGTGGTCAACCCCGAATCCGATCCGCGCTACCGCGAGTACGTCGAGGCCTACCACGAAATCATGAAGCGCCGCGGCGTGTCGGTGCAGGACGCGCGCGACGTGATGCGTTCGAACACCACCGTGATCGCAGCCATGCTGGTGCGCCGCGGCGCGGCCGACGCCATGCTGTGCGGCCTGGTCGGCGAATATCACGATCATCTCGTGCACGTGCGCCAGCTGCTCGGCGCGCGCGACGCAGTGCTCGACATGGCGGCGCTCAACGTCCTGGTACTGCGCAAGGGCACCTTCTTCGTGTGCGATGCCTACGTGCACGATGACCCGAGCCCGGAGCAGATTGCCCACACCACGGTGCTCGCCGCCGAGCAGGTGCAGCGCTTCGGCGTGGTGCCCAAGGCCGCGCTGCTCTCGCATTCCAACTTCGGTACCAGCAACAGCCCGAGCGCGCGCAAGATGCGCGCGGCGCTGGCCCTGGTGCGCGAGATGGCGCCGACGCTCGAAGTGGACGGCGAAATGCAGGCCGATACCGCGCTGGTGCAGGCGATTCGCGACAAGGCCCTGCTCGACTCCGACCTGCGCGGGCAGGCCAACCTGCTGGTGATGCCGACCATGGATGCCGCCAACATCGCGCTCAACCTGCTGACGGTGCTCGGCGAGGGCGTCGCGGTCGGCCCGATCCTGCTCGGTTGCCGCTACCCGGCACACATCCTTGCCACCACCGCCACGGTCCGCCGCATCATCAACATGAGCGCGCTGGCGGTGGTCGACGCGCAGCTCGCCGCGGGCTGAAGCGCCGCCGCTAGGTGTTCCGGGCGCGCAGCGCGGTCGCCGCGGCCGCGTTGTCGCGGCCGTGCTCGGCGAGGAAGCGGGCCACGAGCTCGTCGGCGAAGCCGTAGATCGGCTTCATGTCGGCGGGTTCGATGACACCGTGGCGTCCGGCCGACCACACTTCGGTCGCCACGTAGCCGGCGGCAGCGGCGTCGAGCGGCAGCTTGCGCAGCAAGCGCAGCGAGATGCCGTAATGGTAGAACGCATAGGGATTGCGGTTGGCGTCAAAACGCAGGTGCAGCCGGGCCGCGCGGGGGTCGCGTGCGGCGCTGGCGGCGTCGACCACCTCGAGTCCATGCCCCGTCAGTGCGGCGCTGATGCGCTCACGCAGCTCGTGCGCGGTGAGGCCATAACGGGCGAAGTCGTCCGGAACGCCGGTGACGGTGAGTTCCACGCGGTTGACGCCGGCGAGCGGTTGCGCCTCGAAGGCGCCGTCGCTCTGTGCGAGGACGATGGTCGACACGAGTGCCAGCAGCAGGGCGGCGAGCGGGTGCCGGGGACGTCGTGCGGGCATGGGGATTCTCCTTCAGGTCGCGGCGGCGGGTGTCGCCGTTGTGCGCGCCCCGCGCACGAGGAAGGCGAGATGGACGATGACGAGTACGACGAAGCAGCCGAGCGACCATTCCGCGATGGACAGGCCGAGGAAGGTCCAGTCGACCAGCGCGCAGTCACCGCTGCCGCGCAGCGCCTTCTGCACGACCTCGGCGAGCGGGTACATCTCGAGCATGTATTCGAGCCCCGGTCCGCAGGCCGGCACGCGATCCTCCGGCAGGTGCTGCAACCATACCTGCCGCGCGGCGATGCCGGCGCCGGTCAGCGCGATCAGCGCAGTGAGGCCGCCGTAGACGTAGCGTCCGGCCCCGCGTGGCCCGTGCAGCGCGCCGAGTGCGCAGACCAGCATCACGCCCATGAAGCACAGGCGCTGGAAGATGCACATCGGGCAGGGTTCGAGGCCATCGTGATACTGCAGGTAGTAGCCATAGCCGAGCAGGCCGGCGCAGGACAGCGCGGTCAGTGCGTAGAGTTGTCGCGGGGTCGGCTGGAACACGGGGTCTCCTGGTCGGCGACGGGGCGCACATTCTACCCGGCTGGCGTGTCCGCCGTGCGCCGGCTGGTCACCTCGAGCAGGTGCGCGACGATGCGGGGTTCGCACCAGTAGTGCGCGCGCCACGGCAGGGAGCCGCCGACGAACGCCACGTGGCCACCGCTGCCGGTCAGTTCGAGCGTCACCGCGGGGGCGAGTTCCGCCGCGCGCGGTATGACCTCGGGCGGTACGAAGGGGTCGTCCTCGGCGTGTACGATGAGGGTGGGCGTCTCGATGAGACGCAGGAACGGCCGGCAGCTCGCTCGCTCGTAATAATCCACCGCGTCGCGGAAGCCGTGCAGTGGTGCGGTGACGGCATCGTCGAAGTCGCGGAAGCTGCGCAGCCGCTCGAGCCGGGCCAGATCGATCGGCGCCGGACGCGCGCGGAACTTGGCCGCCACCTTGCGCCGCATGCTGCCGACGAGGCGTCGTTGATAGAGGCGCGAGAAGCCCCGATCGAGGTAATCCGCGCATGCCCCGAGGTCGAAGGGCACCGAGACCGCGACGGCGGTGCGGACCGGTGCCGCCGCGCCCTGCTCACCGAGCCACTTGAGGGTGACGTTGCCGCCGAGCGAATAGCCGACCACGGCGCAGGGTGGCGCCCCGGTGCGTGCGGAGACGAGTCGCACGAGGTAATCGAGATCCCCGGTGTCGCCCGAGTGATAACTGCGGTCGAGGCGATTCGGGCGCCCGCTGCAACCGCGGAACTGCAGCAACACGCCGCGCAGCCCGGCCTCGTGCAGCAGGCCGAGCAGGGCGCGCGCATACGACGAGCCGTGGCTGCCCTCCAGGCCGTGCAGCACGACCACCAGCGGTGCCCGGCGCGGCGGCGTCCAGGCGAGCTCGAGGAAATCGCCGTCCGGCAGGTCGAGGTGTTCGAAATGCAGCGCGACCGGCGCCGGCCGGCGGCACAGGCTGGCCCAGATCGTCTGCAGGTGGCGGCCGGGCAGCCAAGGCGCGGGTACGAAGTCGCTGCGGCGCACGACGCGGCCGTGCGCGGCGGCATCGCTGCGGTGCTCAGTCGGCGCCGCCATCCCCGTCGTCGAGCCGCTCGAGCAGCTGCTGCGGGTGCGTCGCCAGCGCGACCCCCGTAGCACCGACGTCGAGTACGGCGAGCAGTTCGGTGCGGTCGTGCGTAGCGGGTGCCGCCATCAGCACGGTGCCGCAGGCGCGGTCGCTCCCTGACACGACCAGCCGCGTGCCGGGTGCCGGCAATGCGTCGCCGGTGGCGGCGAAGCGCGCCAGGCGACGCTTGACGCTGCCGCGGAAGCGTACGCGGGCGATGATTTCCTGCCCGGGATAGCAGCCCTTGTCGAAGCTCACGCCGGCATGGCGATCGAGGTCGAGTTCCTGCGGCAGGAACTGGTCGACGAGGGCATCATCGAGGCGCGGGCGCGCGCGACGCACATCCGCGAGCAGGGCGGCCGGCTCACCGATCGGCGTGCCGGGCAGCGCGTTCCAGCTCTCGGCGAGGATGTCGGCAGGCCCGCAGACCAGGGTCGTTCCGGTGACTTCGCCGGCCATCAATCCAGCGGGTAGCTGCAGCGGCGCGGTGACGCCGTCGAGAATCACCACGCCGTCATCGGGCAGCGGCTCGACCGTCACCGCGGCGCGCAGCACGAACATGCGCAGGCGCTTGACGAACGCTTCGCATCGCGCGCGCGGCAGCAGCACGCGGAAGCCGTCATCGGTGCCGATCACGGTGAGCAGGTAGAGCACGCGGCCTTTCGGCGAACACCACGCCGTGCACACACCGGCCCCGGCGCCGAGTTGCGCGAGATTGGCAGATACCTGCGCATGCAGAAACTGCCGCGCATCGGCGCCACCGACGCTCACCACCGCGAGATCGCCACGGGGTGCGTGGGTCGCGGCACACCCGGCCAGTTCGCGCTCGGCCGTGCGGTCGCCGAAGGCAACGAGCTGCGCGCCGTCGCGCACCGCACCAGGCACGGCAAGCTGTGCCGGCCAGGCAGGCATCTCGCTCATCGCGCCAGGATGCGATCGACCAGGCCGGCGAAGCCCTGGTCGGCAGGTCGGCCGCGCCCGGTCATCCACGCGTAGAGGTCCATGTCACTCGAGTCGAGGAAGCGCTCGAAGAGGGCGAGCTCAGTGGCGCTCATCGCCGCGGCGTGTTCGTCGAACCAGGGTTCGAGCAGCACGTCGAGTTCGCGCATGCCGCGCCGGCAGCGCCAGCGCAGGCGTTTGCGCTGCGCCGCGCAGGCCGTGTCGCTGACCGGGTCGACGCCGTGCATGCTTATTGCGTCTCGCCTCGCGGCGTTACACCGAGCGCGCCACCATCATCTTCTTGATCTCCGCGATCGCCTTGGCCGGGTTGAGACCCTTGGGGCAGGTCTTCGCGCAGTTCATGATGGTGTGGCAGCGGTAGAGGCGGAACGGGTCCTCGAGCTCGTCGAGGCGTTCGCCGGTTGCTTCGTCGCGGCTGTCGGCGAGCCAGCGGTAGGCCTGCAGCAGGATCGCCGGGCCGAGGTAGCGATCGCTGTTCCACCAGTAGCTGGGGCAGGCGGTCGAACAGCATGCGCACAGGATGCATTCGTAGAGGCCGTCGAGCTGCTCGCGCTCTTCCTTGGATTGCAGCCGTTCCTTGTCCGGCGGCGCCGCCGTCTGCGCCTGCAGCCACGGCTTGATCGAGGCGTACTGGGCATAGAAATGCTTGAGGTCCGGCACCAGGTCCTTGACCACGCTCATGTGCGGCAAGGGGTAGATTTTGACGTCACCCTGGATGTCCTCGATGGCCTTGGTGCAGGCCAGCGTGTTGGTGCCGTCGATGTTCATCGCGCACGAGCCGCAGATGCCTTCGCGGCAGGAGCGCCGGAAGGTCAGGCCGGGATCGACTTCGTTCTTGATGTAGATGATGGCGTCGAGCACCATCGGCCCGCACTTGTCGAGATCGATACGGTAGTGATCGACGCGTGGGTTCTGGCCGGAATCCGGGTCCCAGCGGTAGACCGAGAAGGTGCGCGAGCGCTTCGCGCCCTGCGCGTGATCGTAGGACTTGCCGGTCTCGATACGGGAGTTCTTGGGGAGCTTGAAGTTCGCCATGTGACTAATCGTTCCGCTCAGTAAACGCGTTTCTTCGGGGGAATGACTTCGACATCGTCGGTCAGCGTGTACATGTGCACCGGCCGATAGTCGAAGCTGACCTTGCCGGCGTCGTCCATCCACGTCAGCGTGTGCTTCATCCACTGCTCGTCGTCGCGGTCGGGGAAGTCCTCCCGGGCATGGGCGCCGCGGCTCTCGGTGCGGTTCGCGGCCGCCTCGATGCTGACCATGGCGGAGCCGAGCAGGTTGTCGAGTTCGAGCGTCTCGAGCAGGTCGGAGTTCCACACCATGGAGCGATCGCTGACCTTGACGTGGGCGAGCTGGGCGTAGACCTCGGCCATCTTGGTCTTGCCTTCCTCGAGCACGTCGCCGGTACGGAACACTGCCGCGTAGCTCTGCATGGTTCGTTGCATGTCATCGCGAATCTTCGCCGTCGGCACCTTGCCGTCGGCATGGCGCAGCGCGTCGAAGCGCGACAGGATGCGGTCCGTGGCGTCGCCGTCGAGACGTGAATGCGGCTTGCCGCGCTCGATGGTCGCCGCGCAGCGCTTGGCCGCGGCGCGGCCGAACACGACGAGATCGAGCAGCGAGTTCGAGCCGAGGCGGTTGGCACCGTGGACCGACACGCAGGCGGCTTCGCCGATTGCCATCAGGCCCGGGACCACGGTGTCCGGGTCGCCGTTCTTCAGCGTGACGACCTCGCCATGGTAGTTGGTGGGGATGCCGCCCATGTTGTAGTGCACGGTCGGCAGCACCGGGATCGGTTCCTTGGTGACGTCGACACCGGCGAAGATCGCGGCCGACTCGGCAATGCCGGGCAGGCGCTCGTTGATGACGTCGGCACCGAGGTGTTCGAGGTGCAGGTGGATGTGGTCCTTGAGTGGACCGACACCGCGGCCTTCGCGGATCTCGATGGTCATCGAGCGCGATACGACATCGCGTGACGCGAGGTCCTTGGCATTCGGCGCATAGCGCTCCATGAAGCGCTCGCCGTCGGAGTTGGTGAGGTAGCCGCCCTCGCCGCGGACGCCTTCGGTGATCAGGCAGCCGGCGCCGTAGATGCCGGTCGGATGGAACTGGATGAACTCCATGTCCTGCAATGGCAGGCCGGCGCGCAGCACCATGCCGTTGCCGTCGCCGGTGCAGGTGTGCGCCGAGGTGCAGGAGAAGTAGCTGCGACCGTAGCCGCCGGTGGCGAGCACTACCTGGTGGGCACGGAAGAGGTGCAGCGTGCCGTCTTCGAGATTCCATGCGACAACGCCGCGGCAGGCGCCCTCGGCGTCCATCACGAGGTCGATGGCGAAGTACTCGATGAAGAATTCGGCGTCGTGCTTGAGCGATTGCTGGTACAGCGTGTGCAGAATGGCGTGGCCGGTGCGGTCGGCGGCGGCGCAGGTGCGCTGCGCGATGCCTTCGCCGAAGTTGGTGGTCATGCCGCCGAACGGGCGCTGGTAGATTTCGCCGGCCTCGGTGCGCGAGAAGGGCACGCCGTAGTGTTCGAGTTCGATGACTGCCGGAATCGCCTCGCGGCACATGTACTCGATGGCATCCTGGTCGCCGAGCCAGTCGGAGCCCTTGATGGTGTCGTACATGTGCCAGCGCCAGTCGTCCGGCCCCATGTTGCCGAGCGCGGCGCTCATGCCACCCTGTGCGGCGACCGTGTGGCTGCGCGTGGGGAAGACCTTGGTGATGCAGGCGGTGGCGAGGCCTTCGGCGGCCATGCCGAAGGTCGCGCGCAGGCCGGCGCCACCGGCGCCGACCACGACGACGTCGTACTTGTGTTCGATGAGCTTGTATTCAGCAGGCATGTGCGGTTCCCGTCAGGCCATTCCGAGAGAGATCTTGAGCACGGCGACGACGCCGAGCAGGGCGCCGAAGGCGACGGCGAACTTCATCACCACCAGCGCCACCATCTTTTGCAGTTCGTCGTGGAGGTAATCCTCGATGACGACCTGCAGACCGAGCTTGGCGTGATAGAAGAGACTCAGGATCAGCGCGATGAGCATCGCCGATACGAAGGGCGAGGCAATCCAGTTCACGACCTCGGCATGGCTGTCGTCCATGTGCGCGAGTATCGCGTTGACGAACCACAGAGACAGCGGTATTAGCGCGAGCGCGGTGAGCCGCTGGTGCCACCAGTGGTGCAGGCCGCTCTTGGCGGAACCGAGGCCGCGTACGCGGCCAAGCGGGCTGCGCAGCTTCATGCGCCACCTCCCTGCATCAGCACGCACAGCCAGGTGAGTACGGTCAGCACGACCGCTGCGCCGATGACGACATAACCGGTCTTGTAGGCGGTTTCGATATCGAAACCCCAGCCGGTGTCCCACAACAGGTGCCGGATGCCGTTGCACAAGTGGTAGAAGAACGCGAACGTCCAGCCGAACAGCAGCAGCTGGGTGGGCAGCGCGGCGAGGCAGCGCTGGGCTTCCGCGTAGGCCGCCGGCCCGAGCGAGGCGGCCACCAGCCAGTAGAGGATCATGATGGTGCCGAGGGCGAGGAACACACCGCTGATGCGGTGGCTGATCGAGAGCACCGAGGTGAGCTGCGGGCGGTAGACCTGCAGGTGAGGGGAGATTGGATTGTTCGCCATGTCTCTCTCGTTCGCTTACAGAATTCGCTGTGTGCGTCGCCGTGGCGGCGGGGCATCCTGCCGGTAACCGTCGCGGCTACCGGATACGCCCTGCCCCCGGGCGGGGATCGGGCAGTTTCAATCGGCGAGTGCCGGTGTCGTCCGCGCGGCGGCGGCGGTCGGGCGTTCGCGTCTCGTTGCGCGACGGGCGTCGCGCTGATCAAAAATCGATGCAGCGTCCCTTGCGTTCCCAGTCACCGAAGCGGGTCGGCTCGAGTCCCTTGGGGCCACCGATCTCACGCGGGCGGGCGGCTTCGCGATCGGCCGCGCCGGTGGTCTCGGCAGCGTCCTTGCCGGTCGGGGATTTTACGTCAGGACGTTGATCTTGTGGACGCATGGGAACACTTCGGATGGTGTGACGGACGGCGCCGTACGGGCCGCTAGTATCTTGTTGCCGCGGGCCAATTTCAAGTTGCGGCCCGGCACGCTAAGCTGCGCGGCGCGATGAGCGGATTCGAAGGACCGATTCATGTCGTCGTCGGCAGCTCGCGCCGGCGCGTGGCGCTGGCGGCGCTGGCGCACGCGCTCGCGATGGTGTGTGTACTGGTCGCGCTCGCGCCAGGCGCCCTCGCCGGCGCGCTCGCACTGGGCGTCTTCGCCAATGGCGTCTGCGTCTGTCGTCGCCTGTGCGCGCGCGCCGACGCCGTCGCCGCGGTGCTGCTCGATGCCGGCGATCGCTGGCGGGTCACCCTCGGCGACGGCCGCGTGCTTGCTGCCGAGCTCGCCGGCGATGCGTTCGTCAGCGTGCCGCTGACCGCGTTCACGCTGCGCTGTGCGGATGGCCGCCGGCGACACGTCGTGCTGCTCGATGATGCCGCTGGCGCGCCTGCACGGCGGCGCCTGCGTGTGCGTATGCGGCACGCTCGCACGGTCTGAGCTCAGCCCCACCAGCGCGTGCGCCAGGCGAGACCGAGTTTCGCCACCGGGGTCGGATCGACGCGTCGTTCGAGGACGGCGCATCCATCCGCCCGCGTCAGTGCCAGGCGCGCGCGGGCGATGCGCGCGAGGGTGACGACGAGACGCTCACGTCGGCGCGTCGTACGCGGCAGCGCGCCGATGGCGGCGTCCAGCGCGGCCTCGAGCTGCGCGGCCTCGGTATCGACCAGTGCGCCGAGGTCGCTGGTGTGCGTGGCGTGACGCACGGCGGCGTTGTCGAGACCGTGCGCGGCGAGCGTCGTGCGCGAGAGATAGAGCCAGCCGCCATCGCGATGCTGGCGCAGTGCGCACAGTGCGTTGGCACGCTCGACCAGCGTGGCGAGGGCAACTGACGTGCCGTCATCGGCACCGCCGGCGTGTGCGACGAGGGCCGCGACAACATCGCCGTGCAGCGACTCGAGCAGTGCCGTGAGGGCGGCGTCGTCGGCCGGGGGGGCGGCGCCGAGCCCGCGTGCGACGTTGTCGGCAAGCGCGTGGAACACCGGCAGGAGTGCCGGCACGCTGTCACGCACCGCGCGTGCCAGGTGATGGCGCGCGGCGCCGTCACTGCCGGCACCGAGTTCCTCGCGCCACCAGGCGAGCTTGATATGGGCGACACCGCGGTCACTGCATGATGCCGGAATGTCGAGCAGCTCGCGGCGCAGTGCTTCGACGAGATTGAGCGTCGCGCGCACACGCGGCGGGTAGTAGAGGCTGGCGTAGTAGAAGTCGCTGCCCGGCGGCGCGGTGGCTTCGACAAGGTCGTTCACAGCCAGCCGAGCAGGTCCAGCGGTCGGTCGATGCTGCCGCAAGCCCCCCAGGTATCCGGCTCATCGTGCGGCCCGAGGTAACCGTACAGCGCCACGAGCACCGGCATGCCCGCAGCGGTTGCAGCGGTGACGTCACGCTCGGCGTCGCCGACGTAGAGACATTCGACGGGTGCGCGCATGATTGCCGCGGATGCGGCCAGCAGCGGGTCGGGGTGCGGCTTGGCACGCGCCGTGGTATCCCCGCTGATCACGCAGGCGGCGCGACCGGCGAGGTCCAGCGCGGCGAGCAGCGGCGTGGTGAGCCAGCCGGGCTTGTTGGTGACGATCCCCCAGGGTATGCCAGCCGCTTCCGCATGCGCGAGAACCGCGTCCATGCCCTCGAACAGTCGGCTCTCGGCCGCGACGTCGGAATGATAGAGATCGAGCAGCCGTTGGCGCCGCGACTCGTAGTCCGCGCTGCCCGGCTCGTAGGCATAGCCGAGGCGCATCAGCGCGTGGCTGCCGTGCGAGACCCACGGGCGGATGGTGCCGTAGGGGAGCGGTTCGAGGCCGTCTTCGACACGCAGGCGATTGAGCGCGCGCGCGAGATCCGGTCCGGTATCGAGCAATGTGCCGTCGAGGTCGAACAACAATGCACGTGGACGACCGTTCACGTTGCGCGCGCGTCGTTCCGCACGAAGCGGGCGAGGTAGTTGATCGCCGGTGCACCGCCGCAGCGCGCGCGCCGCGTCACAGGGTTGTAGTGCATGCCACCGAGATGCAGCAGGTCGAGGCCGTGCCGGCGCGCCGCCGCGGCCAGCTCGGACGGGCGGATGAACTGACGATAGTCGTGGGTGCCGCGCGGGACCAGATGCAGGACGTACTCGGCCGCGACGATGCCGAGCAGCCAGGCCGCGGGCGTGCGGTTGAGCGTCGACAGGACGAGTATGCCACCGGGGCGCAGCAGTGCCGCGCAGTCAGCGAGCAGGGCTTCCGCATCAGGCACATGTTCGATCAGCTCGAGACAGGTGACGAGATCGAACGAGGCCGGCGCGCTCGCGGCCAGTTCGTGTGACAGCATGGCGCGGTAATCGATGTCGAGGTGGGCGTCGCGGGCATGCGCCCGCGCGGTTTCGATGAGCGCGTCGGAGGCGTCGATCGCGGTCACGCGGGCGCCGTCGCGCGCGAGCGCCTCGCTCAGCAGGCCGCCGCCGCAACCAATGTCGGCGATCAGCTTGCCGGCGAGGCTGCCATCGCCGCGCACGTACTCGAGCCGGCACGGGTTGATGTCGTGCAGGGTGCGGCATGGACCATCCGGCTCCCACCAGCGCGCGGCGAGGGTGGAGAAGTGGTCGGTCTCGCTGGGATCGATGTTCGGCATGTCGGGCTCGTTACGCGGCGCCGTGGCGCCGGGATCAGCGGGGCGGAGCGCGCGCTCATGCAGCGCGCCCGTGCCTGCCATGATAGCCGCGATGCATCTGCCTGGGCCGACCTGCCGGGACCGCGCGCAACGTGAGTAATCGCGGCTTCACTGTTCGGGCGGATTGCTCGCAGCGGCACGCCCATCGCGCAAGCTCTCGCGCGCGCGCTCGAGACGCACATCCGCGACCCCGAGGCGCCGCGCCAGGGTGAGCAACTCCTCCTGCCGCGCGCGCGCGTGCTCGGCGTCGCCGAGGTCGGCAAGAGCGCGTTCGCCGGCTAGCTGGGCAAGCAGCGCATCGGTGAAGCGGCGCATATCGTCGCTCGCTGCGAGCGCTGCGCGCTGTTCCGCGGTGAGCGACTGCCAGGCCCTCGCGAGCTGCTCGAGATGTGCCGTCGACCACAGCTTGGCGGCGAGGAAGTCCTCGAGCAACCCGGGTGACGGGGCGGCCGGCGAAGCCGCGGTTGCCCTTGTGACGGACTCGCCAGCCGGCCCGCCATGGTTGGACTGCAGCCACCAGCCCAGCACGGCACTCAGCGCCACGGCAGCGATGCCGAGCAGCAGCGCCCAGCGTCCTGCGCGTGCGGTGCCGGCATGGCCGCGGGCGGCTGCGGCGACGACCGGGGCGATGATCTCCTGCGTGGTGTCGCCGTCGTCATCATCGTAGGGGAACACGGTGGGTTGGGGCGGTTCGGGAACGCGGTAGGGCACCAGCGGGCGTGCCCCGCTGACGACATCCTCGATCAATGCGCGGCGCTGGCGCCGGTAGGTCTCGCGGTCGATGTCACCGGCGGCCCACTTGCGTGAGAGTTCACGGACGCTGTCGGTGGCCATTGCTGCGTTCCGGTCTCGCCAGGGTCGCGCCGGCGTCATCGGGGCAGGTCGAGCGCGACGCGGAAGCCGGTGATGCCGTCGGCGCTGCCGTCATGCGCCTTCGCCAGCGTGATGTCGCATTTGCTGAAGGTGTCCTCGAAGGCTCCGCCGCGCGCGACCACGCCGGTGTCCGCATCGACCACCCATTCCTGCACGTTGCCGATGTAGTTGTAGAGCCCCCAGCCGTTGGGACGCCCGGTGTTGACGCCCATCGTGCCCTGGCCCTTGAGCAACTGCCCGCCTTGCTCGACGCGGCAGTTGTAGTCCTTCTTCGGCTGGTCACCACCGGCGCGCGCCGCATATTCCCACTCCGCGGCGGTGGGGAGGCGGAACGGCTGTCCGGTGCGCTCGGCGAGCCACGCCACGTAGGCGCGCGCCTGTTCGAGCGTGATGCCGGTCACCGGCTGGCGGCCCTCGCGATCGCGCTGGGGTTCGCAGGCGCCGCTCAGCAGGCAGTAGCGGTTGAAGTCGGCGACGGCGATTTCGTACTTGCCGATGGCGAAGGGCGCCGGGAAGCCGTCGCCGGCCGGCACCACGACCATCGTCGGGCCGCGCTGATTGCCGGACACGAAGTAGAAACAGGTGCCCTTGCGACGCTCGCCGTAACCGGCCAGTCGTGCTTCGCACGGATCGGTCGGTGCCAACGCGGCCGCGACCACGCGCGCGCCCGGCGCATCGCTGGCACTGCCCAGCTCGCCGAGCCTCGCCACCACCCGCGCATGCTCCTTGCGGAACGTCGCGCTGTCGGACCAGACCGTCAGCGCTTCTTCCATGGTGTCGAGGGCGTCTTCGTACGCGCCGGCGAGATACTGCTCCTTGTAGCGTTCGTAGAGTTCGCGGGCGGTACCGAGCCGGGCGTTGAAGGCGCCCTTGAGACGGACGATGTCGGGATGCTCGCCCTCGCTCTCGCTGGCCTCCTTGAGCAGCTCGCGTGCGCGCCCGAGCAGGGCCTTGTCCATCGCCGCGACTACCTCGGCCGCGTAGCGCGAGGGTGGCTGTTCGAGCTTGACCGGTTCGATGGCGGCAATCATCTGGTTGCCGGCGAAGAGTTCCCGGGCCTGCTCGATGAGCGCGTTGGCGCCGGTGCCCGCACTTTCCTTGAGGGTGGCCAGGCGACGCTCGACGGCGCTTGCCCAGGCGTCCTCGGCGGCGCTGAAGACGCCCGGATCGAGCATCTGCACCTCGGCAATCTTCGCCAGCGCCTCGCCGAGGTCGAAGGTGTCGCCACGCTCGAAGGTGCGGGTGAGTTCCTGGCGGTTGCCGTCGACGGTGTAGTCGCGCACCGCGTTCTTGCAGTCGAGGCGCTGCGGCTGGAGCTCGCCGCAGGCCTTGGCAAAGCGCAACGCCGCGGCGAAATCGTTGGCCGCCGCACGCTGCGTGGCGAGCTTGAAGTAGGCGGCGGCGAGCAGGCGCGGCGCCTGTTCGGTGAGGAACACGTCGTCATCCGCGCCGACTTCCTCGCGCAAGGCGTCGAGCGTCTGCTGAGCGCTGGCGACATCATTGGCGCGCGCCTGCGACTGGAACGTCGCCTTGAGACCCTCGATGCGGGCGAGGCGCGCCTGTTCGGCCTGTTCCCGCTCGAAGGCGGCGGTCGCGTCGGCCAGCGCGCTCCGCTCGGCCGCGAGGCCCGGGGCGTCGGGAGCGAAGCGCTCGGCATCGGTGAGCAGGTTGGCGCCCTCGGCGAAGCGCTGCTCGGCACGCATGCGCGCAGCGCGCTCGATGTAGACGCCGGCCAGGCGCGCACCGTAGTCCGCGAGCCAGTCATCGCCGGGCTCGCCGAGGGCGTAGATGGTTTCCATCGCGCCACGTGCCGCGGCCCGCCAGTCGCGGTCGGCCACGGGTTCCTCGAGCAGGGTCTCGATGCGCGCCTTGGCCTCGGCGACCTGGGCCTGCTCGGCGGCGCGGCGCGCCTCGTCGCGCGATTGCTCGACGCTGGCGAGACTCTCGGCGAGCGCCGTCGACGCGGGCAGCTCGACCAGGGCGGCGCGGGTCAGTGTCACGGCGTCGTCCCACGCGCCGGCCGCGCCCATCCTGCCGGCGCCGGCACGCACGGCGGCATCGAGTTGCCGCGAGGCGTCTTCGAGTGCGGGCGCACCGGGCGCGAGCGCAGCGAGGGCATCGCGCGCGGCGAAGGCTTCGGCGTACGCACCACGCTCGGTACCGAGCGCCTCGACCTGCGCGACGAACGCCGGCAACGTCGCCTCGAAGCGTTGTTGCCGCTCCGCTCGCGCGGCGTCGAGCGCGGCGGCATCGAGCGGGGCCAGCGAATCGAGGCGGATGCGTTCTTCCTCGAGGCGGCGGGTGATCGCGCCCCCCGGAGCCACCTGGAGCGCGCTCTCGAGCGCGCTGCGTGCGCGGTCGAACGCGTCCGCGTCGCGCGCCCGGCGCGCGCTTTCGAGCCACGCCTGCGCGAGCTGGTCGCGCGCGTTGGCGGTGCGTGCACTGGCGGGGGCGAGCGCGCCGAGCCGGGCCAGGCGTTCGCCGGCCGCGACGAGTTCGCCATCAGCCACGGCCGCGGTGACCGCCGCACGCGCCCTGGATACGGCGGCGTCGAACTCGGCGCCGAGCACTGCCGCGCGCGTGCCGAGCTCGTGCAGGCCGAGGCCACGGAGCAGGCCGCGATAGTCGCCCTGCAGCAGCTCACTCGCGCCCCAGTCGCGGCCGGCCTCGAGCTGCGCGATCTCGCGCCGGGCGCGCGGGCCGAGCGCGCTCGCGAGTGCCTGCAGGCGGGCATTGCCGGGGTCGGCGGCCGCGAGGTCGGCGACCGCATCGCCTACCTGCGCGTAGTCGGCGAGGCTGCCGCCGGCATCCTCGGCCTCCTGGATGGCCGCGATCGCGGCGAGGATGCGTGCACGTGTTTCGGCGCGGTCGCGGGCGCCGGCGATCTTGTCGGTCAGGTTGGCGAGGTTGGCGCTGTCCGGAATCAGCGCGAGGCCGACCTGGCTGAGTTCGTCGGCGTAGGCGTATTCCTCGTCGTCGAGCGCCGCGTTGATGGCGTCGGCGTAGGCACCGGGCAGCCGGCGGTCGGTCAGCATGGCGTGGCCCGGGTCGACCTTGCGCACCACTTCCATGGCGTCGAAGACGTCGTCCTCGCCGTCGACGGCGAGCAGCCGTCCTTCGGCCAGCGCACGGTTGAAGCGGTCGAACTGCTCGGCGAACAGGCGGTTCTCGCTCTGCTCGATGTCCTGGCGCAGCTCGTCGAGCCGACTCGAATCGGCGAACACGGGACTGAGCGTGCGTGCCGTGGCGAGCGTCTCGCGTGCGCCATCGAAATCGTAATGACCGTTGGCGATGTCGATACTCGCGCGGGCGCGCGCGTCGAAGTAGCCGAGGATCTCCTCCTTCGCCGCGGTGAAGATACGGTCGCGTGCGGCCTGGCCGACGCCGTCGGCATCGAGCCCGGCGAGCATCTGCTCGACCTGCGCCGGGTCGCCCGATTGTGCCAGCGCGATGCGTTGTTCGATGTCGCGCGCCTGCAGGTAATTGCGCGCCGGGAAGAAGCCCGCGATGACGATCAGCGCGACCACTGCCGGGACCATCACGAACGGGTTCTTCCACGGCGAAGTAGCGCCTTCGAACTCTTCGAGGAACTGGGCCGTGCTCTGTGAACGATCCTCGCGCGCGAAGGCGAGGCCGCGCTGCAGGCCGCGCCACTGGCGCCGCGTCAGGCCCTTGACCGGTTCCGGAGCGAGGGCGGCGTCGCGCGCCTTGTTGGCCGGTATCTTGTTGAACGGGTGGCGTCCGGTGAGCAGCTCGTAGGTCACGCAGGCGAGTGCGTAGATATCGTCGCGCGGGTCGGGCTCCTTGCCTTCGAGCATCTCGAGGCTGGCGTAGGCCGGGGTCAGCGCACCGAGCTTGGCGGCGTCGAAGATGGTCGTCTCGCCTTCCGCGGTGCCGGGCGCCTTGACCGCGCGCGCGATGCCGAAGTCGAGTACCTTCATCTCGCCGCCACGGGTGATGAAGCAGTTGCCCGGCTTGAAGTCGGAATGCACGATGTTGCGCTCGTGCGCGTAGACCAGCGCATTGCCGAGACCCTGCACCATCGGCAGCGCTTCGCCGAAGGGCAGGCCACCGCGTGGCTTCACGGTGCGCTTGATGAAATCGTTGAGCGGCTGGCCCTCGAGCAGCTCCATGACCAGGAAGGCGGTGCCGTCCTCGGTCTGGTCGAAGTCGTAGACGGTGGCGATGTTGGGGTGGGCGAGGCGCTGCTGGCGGCTCGCTTCGCGCTGCAGGGCGATGAACGAGTCCGGATGCTGCTTGAAGTCCTCGTTGAGCACCTTGAGCGCGACGCGCGGCTGCTTGTCGCGGGCGCGCACCTTGATCAGGTCGCGGCCGAGATACACCGAGCCCATGCCGCCCTGGCCGAGGACCTCGTCGAGCTGGAAGCGGCCGCGCAGTACCGTGCCGGGCCCGAGCTGCGGGCCGCCGCGCTTGCGCCGGCTCTGGTCCCAGCTCGTCGCGCTGTCGTCCTCGACCTCGTCCGACCACGAGGAGGACGTGCCGGAGCCGGTGTCTCCGGTGGGATCGAAGTCGATGTCGGATGCATCCTCGCCGCGGGCGCCGACCAGCTCGGTGTGCGGGTGGTCGGCAACGTCGACCAGCTCGGTGCGCTCGCCGCCGCCGTCGAAACTGGTGCGCGCGTCGTCGCTGCCGTCCTCGGCCGCGGTCTGCACGTTGCGCCTGACGACGGCACGCAGGCGGGCGTAGGTTTCGGCGTCGATGACTTCGGCGTTGACTGCTTCCTTGAGCTGCTCCATCACCGCGACTGCCGCCTGCGGCTTCTTGCCGAGCAGCTTGTCGAGGTTCGCGGCGAGCGCTTCGAAGGTGATCTCACGCCGGGAGAGGCGCTCGAGCGACGTCTTGAAATCAGCCATGGCGCGCGCGCTCCGGGAAGGCGTCGGAAGTGCCGGCGGTGCATGCGCGCGGCGCGCCGTCGGCGTGGGACGGTATCGGCATCATGTCGCGCTGACCTCGACGACACACACCGTGACGTTGTCGACCGCGCCGCGAGCGAGGGTCAGGTCGACCAGCGCGCGCGCCACCTCGGCGGGCTCGCCGTCGCCCAGGAGGGGGGGCAGCTCGCTGTCGGTGACGTGTTTGTCGAGGCCGTCGGAGCAGAGCAGGAAGCGGTCGCCGTCGGCCAGCTCGAACATGTCGAGCTCGAGCCTGAGTGCGTCGCTGACGCCGACCGCGCGGGTGACCATGTTGCCCGACGGGTGGCCGTCGGCATCCGCGCGGTCGAGCAGGCCGCGCTCGATGTAGAGTTCGACCTGGGTGTGATCGGTGGTGAGCCGGCTGAGCGCGCCATCGCGCAGGCGGTACAGGCGGCTGTCACCGGCCCACAGTGCAACCGCGTGGCGGCCATGTGCGAGCAGCACGACGACGGTGCTGCCGCTGGTCTGGTTGTGCGCGTTGGCGACCTCGAACAGGCGGTCATTGACCGCCGTCACCGCGTCCTCGACGCGTTCGACGAAATCCGCCAGCTCGCTGCCGGGCGCGACCTTGCCGAGGGAATTGACGATGAGCTGGCTGGCGAGGTCGCCGGCAGCGTGGCCGCCCATGCCGTCGGCGACCACCCACAGGCCGTCAGTGCCGCGATCGAGCGCGGAATCCTCGTTCAGCCTGCGCACCTTGCCCACGTCCGAGATCACGGCGGATTTCCAGGTGAAAGGGCTCTCGCTCATCGTTTTGCGTCTGCCGCTGCCGTGGGGTACGCGGACTGTGCCGGCGGTGCCGGCCGGCAGTCCCGGGCGCCCGTCAGCCGTCGGTCCTGAAATGCACGACTTCCTGCGGGTTCTCGGCGAACGAGCGGCCGAGGCTGATCTTGCCATTACCGCTCAGGGGCATTTCCTCGCGCCGCAGGAAAGCCTCGTTGCCGTCTGCCAGCACGTAGGTGCCGTTGGTGCTCTGGTCGATGATGAAGAACTTGCCGCGACGATGTTCCACGCGCACGTGCTGGCGCGAGGCGAGCGCCTCGGCGACTGGAATGTCGACGCTCTTGCTGCGCCCCATCACGACCTGCGGGCGGTCGGCATCGAGACGTACGTTGAGATCGTGGTAGCGCAACTCGAGTTCGACGCGCAGGGCGGACTCCGGGATCACGCCGGTGGACATGCGGGTTATGTCCTCCTGCTGCCACAGCACCTCGAAGATGTCCATGGTCTCCTTCTTGCCCTTGACCGGCGCACGGTCGATGAAGCGCGAACTCGCTTTCAGGATCGGCGGCAGCGCTTCGATGGTCGACTGCGTCGTGATGATCTGGCCGGCCTTGGCCATCGAGGCCATGCGCGCGGCGACATTGACGGCGTCGCCGAACACGTCGCCGGCGTCGAGGATGGCCGGGCCGTGATGCAGGCCGATGCGGATGGCAAGCGAAACGGGGCCGGACGCAGTCTGTTCGGTGATGTCGTCTTCGAGCATCTCGTGCATGTCGCAGGCCGCCTGTACCGCGTTGGCGGCGCTCGGAAAGGTGCACATGATCTCGTCGCCGATGGTCTTGATCACGGTGCCGGCGTGGCGCGTGGTCACCTCGGTGAGCATGTGCAGGCAGGCGGTCACCTTGGCCCGTGCCGGCGCGTCGCCGAGCACTTCGTACAGCCGCGTACTGCCGCTGATGTCGGCGAACAGGATCGTCAGGTGCGTCTTCTTGGGCGCCATTCAGTAACCCTGAGGCATCACGGGCGGGCTGAGACGAGCGTCTCGCGGCGTCACGGGCAGCGCCGGGAAGCGTTGCACGCGGGGCACGGAGATGGCCGGTGAAAGCCGAAGTTTATGTAACGTACTGCTATCCATCAATCAGTTTGCCGGCGCTGGCCTGCCTGCCCGCGCCGGCATGCGCCGCGCTTGCCGGGTTCCTCGGGGCGTTATCGGCGCAACACCGCGTGCGGTTAAACTTGGCGCCCTCGAGAAGCAATCCCGATGGTGGAGAACCACGATATGCGGCTATTGGCGATCGTCGGCGCGGTCCTGCTCGGCGCCCTGCTCATCATCGTCGGCGCGCTCGGCGCGCGCTGGCTGGCCCCGCCGGCAAGCGATCCCGCGGCGCCGGTCGAGCTGCGCGCGCCGGCGGACGCACCGGCCGACAATCGCGCCGGCTTCGCCGCCGCGATCGACCGCAAGACCATCGGTGAACTGCTCGCTGTGCTCGGCGCGCAGCAGCGCGCGCAGATACTCGAGTCGCCGGAGCTGTTCGAACGCTTCGTGCGCCAGGAGACGGTGAACCAATCGGTGCTCGCGGCGGCGTACGCGAACGGCGCGGAGGACAACGAGGCGATTCGCGTGCTGATGCAACGCGCCGGTCAGCGCGTGCTTGCCGAAGCCTATCTCAACCAGGTCGTGCGCCAGAATCTCGACGCCGACTTCCCCAGCCCCGAGCAGGTACGCGAAGCCTATGATCGCAATCCGGACGCGTTTCGCGTGCCGCGACGCGTGCACTTGTGGCAGATCTACCTGCCGCTGCCGGCCGATGCCGACGAGACGACGCGCAAGGCGACCTGGGCGCTTGCCGAGCGGATCTCGAAAGAGCTGCGCGCCGGCAAGGCGAGCTTCGAAGCCATGGCCAAGGAGCACTCCGCGCACCAGGCGAGCCGCGTCAATGATGGTTACATGGGCCTGATCCGCTTCGACGAACTGTTGCCGCCGATCGCCGAGGCCGCGGACAAGCTCGACGAGAACGGCGTCAGTGCGCCGATCGCGAGCGAGACGGGCCTTCACATCATCCGCCGCGGCAAGGTGATCGACGCCGAAATGCTCGGCTTCGACGCGGTGCGCGAACAGGTACGTGAGCGCCTGCGTCGCGAGGCAGCCGTCAAGCTGCGCCAGGCGGCGGTGGAAAAGATTGCCGAGGCGTATCCGGTCGCCATGCCGGATGGCGACCTCGAGGCATGGCGTGCGGGGCTGAGTGCGGACGGCGGCGCTGCGACGCCCGCTCCGTAGCAGCAGCGGCTGCGCCGCCGCCGTGAGTTTGCTCCGCAGCAAGCCGCGGGGCTATACTCCGGCAGGAATCTCGGCCTCAAACTTGGCTTGAAGATTCAGCCGGTTAGGGGGCAAACGCAGATTTGGCATGAAACGTCGCTGTGACACCCTGCGCCCTGCCCGGCGCCGTCGGTCGGACGTTGCCGCGTTGCTGTTCGCCGCGGCGACGTGGTCGACGCACGCGACCGATTTCCCGGCACCGTCGCCGGTGCGGCCAGGTGCCGTGCGACCCGCAGCGATCGGGACGCTGCCGGGGACGGGGCCGGTCGCCGCCGCGCTGCCGGCGAGTGCCGCGGTAGCTGGCGTCGTCGACCTGCCCGACGCGGCACGTCCCGGTGCCCTGCGGCCCGGCGAAGACCGCAAGCTCGAGCCGCGCGAACCTCCCGCCGGGCCGTTGTTCGAGGTGCCGCCGGTGGCCGACCGGCCCCTCGAGATCGATGCTGGAGAGACCATCGCGGTCAGCCGTTTCGAACTCGCCGGCGCGCGCGACCGCCCCGCGCACGGCGTCAGCGTGGACGCGTTGCAGGCGCTGCTCGACGCGCGTCTCGCCGAGCGCCCGCAGGGCTTTTCGGTGGGGCGACTGCAGGAAGTCGCCGACGAGGTCACCGCGTACTACCGTGAGCGCGGCCTGATCCTCGCGCAGGCCTTCGTGCCGGTACAGACGGTCGAGGAGGGCGTGGTCGTCATCCAGGTGCTCGAGGGTGTGCTCGGCCGGGTCGTCACCGAGGGCAACGAACTCTACCGTGCCGAGATCCTCGAGCAGCCCTTCAGTGACCTGGTCGGAGAACCGGTGACGAAGGAAGACGTCGAGTCCGCGCTGCTGCGCGTCTCGGACTATCCCGGGCAATCCTCCTTCGGCGTGTTCCAGCCGGGGGTCGAGGTCGGCACCGCCGACATGGTGGTCAAGGTGCAGGACGAGCAGCGCTTCGAGCTCGCCCTGCGCGCCGACAATCACGGCATCACCGAGACCGGACGCAACCGCTACCTCGGCCAGCTGAGTTGGAACAATCCGCTCGGCCAGGGCGACGAACTCGTCGCCACGCTGCAGCACACGGCGGTGCCCGACAACACCTTCTTCTATGCGCTCGACTACTCGGTGCCGGTCACCACGCTCTATCACAGCACCTTCACCATCGGCACCAGCCGCAACCAGTTCGACGTTGGCGGACAGTTTCGCGACGCCAACATCTATAGCGATATACGCAACTACCACCTGGTACTCAGCAACGATCTCATCCGCAGCCGCCTGATGAACCTGAGCGCTGGGCTGCGCCTGGCAAAGAAGCGCAGCGGCACCAAGGCGGATGGTCGTCGCGTCAGTCACGACAGTCTCACGGTGGCTTCGTTCGAGCTCAATTTCGACAACGTCGATGCCCGCTTCGGTGGCTTGAATGCCGCCTACCTCGAGATCTCACACGGCTTCAACGACTTCCTCGGCGCGATGGGTGAGCGCACCGCGTTCGTGCCGCCGTCGCGGCAAGGTGGCAACGGCGAGTTCGCCAGCGGCCAGTTCGACAAGGTGCTGTTGAGCCTGTCGCGCTTCCAGGCCCTGTCGCCGCTGTGGGACGCGCTGAGCGACCACAACCTGCTGTTCACCTTCGAGGTGATGTGGTCGCCCGACCTGCTGGTTCCAATCGAGCAGTACACGGTGGGCGGGCCGAACAACGTGCGTGGCTATCGCCCCACCGAACAGCTCTTCGATCGCGCGGTGTTCGGCTCGGTCGAATGGATCATCAATGCGCCCTTCATCGCCGATCAGCCGGCTTTCGGCAATCGAACCTGGGGTGAGCTGCTGCAGCTGTCGTTCTTCTACGACATGGCGGCCGGCAAGCTGAACAGCGCCTTGCCGACCGAGAAGCAGTCGAACAACTT
This sequence comes from Gammaproteobacteria bacterium, assembly GCA_040220855.1. GTDB lineage: Bacteria > Pseudomonadota > Gammaproteobacteria > JACKNG01. The sequence goes on from JAVJVZ010000031.1 coordinate 81,811, forward strand.
CAAGTCGTTCGGATTTGCGCTGTCGTTCAACAATCCGAACGTGTTCTCCGGCAAGATCACGATTGCCGCGCCGCTCGGCGACCCGCGACCCGAGAACGGCAAGGACCCGCAGTACTGGGTCGATCTCAATTTCTTCTTCTGAGCGCCTGTGAAAGAATCGGCAGGCCTGCCGCCAGATCCTTCTGATGTCTCGGTCGGTCGCGCAGGGCTGAGCGTGCGCGTCCGGAGCGCGTCGCTTTCGGCGCGACCCGGCGCTCTCGCATGCCCTGGCGGCGTCGTCGGGGGCTGTCATGGCGGCGGCGGACGGTCGATCGACGGGTGCTGAGCACCCCGAGCCCCGGGTACATCAATCAAGGACGAGGCGGACGGGCAGCGGCGCGACGGCCGCACGCGGTGGTGGGAACGCGGCGCCGGGGGCGCGGGAGAGGACAACGATGAGCAGGCGAGCAGCGCAGTCGGCAGCCAGTGGCGCGGGTTCCCCCCTGCGCCCCGCACGCATGGCGCTGGCGGTGCGCGCGGCCTTGCTGCCGGGGCTGGCTGCGGCGCTCGCACCCGTACCGGGTGTGGCAGCCCCGACCGGCGGCGTCGTGCGCGCAGGCAGCGCCGCCATCGCGCAGGATGCAGGGCAATCGCTCACGACCGTGCAGCAGCACAGCCAGCGTGCGGCGATCGACTGGCAGCGCTTCGATCTCGCGCCGCACGAGCAGGTGCGCTTCGTGCAACCGAACGCACAGTCCTCGGTGCTCAACCGCATCCTCGACCAGCGTCCGAGCGAGATCTTCGGCCGCGTCAGCGCCAATGGCCAGGTGCTGTTGATGAACCCTAACGGGGTGTTCTTCCGGCCCGGTGCGCAGGTCGATGTCGGCAGCCTCGTGGCCGGCGCGATGCAGATCGGCATCGACGATTTCATGCGCGGCAACTATCGCCTGGAAGCGCGCGCCGGCAGCGCCGGCCGCGTACTCAACCAGGGTGAGATCCGTGCGTCCGCAGGAGACGTCGCGCTGGTCGGCAGGAGTGTTGCGAACGAGGGCGTGATCGTCGCCACCGCCGGGCGCGTGCAGCTCGCCGCTGGCGAGAAGGTGACGGTCGATTTCGACGGTGACGGGCTGCTGCGTTTCAGCGTCGACGAAGCCGTGCTCGACAATGCCGAGGCGCTCGACGACCAGGTCAGGAATTCCGGCAGCATCGTCGCCGACGGCGGCGAAGTGCTGATCAGCGCGCGCGCGGCGGAGGGCGTTTTCCGCAACGCCATCAACAACGAGGGCCTGATTCGGGCGGGGCGCATCGACAAATCGGGTGGCACCGTGCGCCTGGTCGGGCTCGGACCCGCTGCCTCGGTGCTCAACACGGGGCGCATCGAGGCCGCCGCGGAGAGCCCCGGCGATGCCGGCGGCGCGGTCGAGATACGCGCTGGAGCCATCCGCAACGAAGGTCTCATCAGCGCCGATGCCGGCGCGGGCGACGGTGGCGGTATCCACCTCGAAGCGGACACCACCAACGTGCAGGGCGCCGGTGCCGTGCTGTCCGCCCGCGGTGGCGCCGACGGCGTGGGCGGTACGGTGGCAGTGCTCGGCGAACAGGTCGCACTGGAACACGACGCGCGCATTGACGCTTCCGGCGGGCAGGGCGGCGGCGCGGTGCTGATGGGCGGTGATGTGCACGGCGCCAACCCGGTCGTGCGCAACGCACGCACGACCTTCGTCGCGACTGATGCCGTGATCGCCGCCGATGCGCTCGACAATGGGGATGGCGGCAAGGTCGTCGTGTGGGCGGATGACACTACGCGTTACCACGGCACGACGAGCGCGCGTGGCGGCGCCAGTGGCGGCGACGGTGGCTTCGTCGAGGTGTCGGGGAAAGAGACGCTGCTCATGCGCGGCAACGTCGACACGCGGGCGCCGGCCGGCGCCACCGGTACGCTGCTGCTCGACCCGGCCACGCTCACCATCATCGACGATGTCGCCACCAGCGGCGATCATGATGCGACCGTTGCCGACGAGGCGATCGCCGCGGGTGATGCCGACATCGGCGGCAACACCGTTTCCTGGGGCGCCATCGACGCGCTCGGCGCGAGCGCCAACGTGGTGCTCGAAGCGACCGGCCTGGTCACCATCGACGACGTCACCGGTAATGCCGGTGGCGCAATCAGCGCGAACGATCTCGTCACGCTCGATCTCGATGCCGGCAGCCTCACCATCACCTCGACCGGTGGCAACGTCGTTTTCGTCGATGCCAACGACGTCGTTCGCACCGAGGGCGGCGCGATAACCATCAATGCCGCCGGCAGTGTCGACCTGGGTGGCTTCGATACCACCGGTGCGGGCGGGGCACAGGCCGGTGCGGTGACCATCAACACCGCTTCGGGTGGCACGCTCGGCAGTGTGACCACGGGCGGCGCCACGCTGACGCTGAACATCGGCGCAGGCAGCCTCGGCCAGGTCGTCGGTAGCGTGATCAGTGGCACCACGGCGCTCGATAAGCAGGGCGCCGGCACGCTGGTGCTTGCGGACGCCAATACCTACAGCGGCGCGACCAGTGTGGGTGCCGGTACGTTGCAGGCCGCCAGTGCCGCCGGCCTCAGCGCCAACAGCGACGTCACGCTCGCCGCCGGCACGGTACTCGACGTCAACGACTTCGCGGTCGACGTGGCGGCGTTCACCGGCAATACGGGGACGCTGGACCTGGGCGCCGGTGGCGAATTGTCGGCCAGCGGCAACGTCGACCTCACGGGTACCTCGGTAGTGACGGCGGGAGGGGGCGACAACCGCATCGATGCGGTCGGTGGCACGCTGACCGTCGATACCCTGACCAAGAGCGACGCCGGCAATCTCACCCTCGCCGGCGCGACGGCCATCGACCTCAACGGCACGGTCGACGTCGATGCCGGCAATCTCGTCATCGAGGACACGTTCACGGCGGCCGGCGACCTGCTCGCGAGCGGTGACGTGACCTTGTCCGGTGTCGGTACGCTCGACGGTGGCGTGGCCCAGCGCGTCGACGCCGAGGGCGGCACGCTGACGGCCGTGGGACTCACCAAGACCGGCGCGGGGGATCTGACCCTCGCCGGTGCGACGGCACTCGATCTGAATGCGACGGTCGACGTCGACGCCGGCAATCTCGTCATCGAGGACGCCTTCACGGCGGCCGGTGACCTGCTCGCGAGCGGCGACGTGACCTTGTCCGGAGACGGAACGCTCGACGGCGGCGTGGCCCAGCGCGTCGACGCCGAGGGAGGCACGCTGACGGCCGTGGGACTCACCAAGACCGGCGCGGGGGATCTGACCCTCGCCGGTGCGACGGCACTCGATC
>JAVJVZ010000032.1:0-4655 GCA_040220855.1 Gammaproteobacteria bacterium
CCGCGTCGACGTCGGCAACCTCATCTCCGGCGGCAGCGCCGATTCGACCCTGTTGACGACGATCGTCACGCTCGATCCGATCGAACTCGAGTTCGAAGGCTCGGAGAGCGAGTTCCTGCGTTACACGCGGCTCGACAGTGCCGGTACGCGGCCGTCCTCGCGCGAAGCGGCGAACCCGGTCGAAGCTCGCCTGATCGACGAGGAGAGCTGGGTGCACAAGGGCTACATGAGCTTCGTCGATAACGAGATTGATCCCGATACCGGTACGATGCGCGGGCGGGCAACCTTTCCCAATCCCGGGCACGTCCTGCTGCCCGGCATGTTCGCACGCGCGCGCCTCTACGGTGCCGGCGAGCATGACGCCGTACTCATACCCGACCACGCGGTGGTCGCCGACCAGGCACTGAAACTGGTCATGGTGGTTGGCGCGGACAACGTCGTCGAAGCACGCCCGGTCGAGCTCGGCCCGGTCATCGACGGCCTGCGCGTCGTGCGCAGCGGGCTCGGCGCCGACGAGCGCATCATCGTCGCCGGGTTGATGCGGGCACGCCCGGGTCTGCCGGTCACGCCCGAAGAGGAGGCCATCGCCGCGCCCGCCGGCAAGTAAGCATGCGCCTGTCCCATTTCTTCATCGAGCGGCCGATCTTCGCCTCGGTCCTCTCCATCGTGATCCTGGTGGTCGGCGCCATCGCCTACCTTGCACTGCCGGTTGCGCAGTACCCCGAGATCGTACCGCCGACCATCCAGGTCACCGCGACCTACCCCGGCGCGAGCGCGGAGACCGTGGCGGAGACGGTGGCGACGCCACTCGAACAGGAGATCAACGGCGTCGACGACATGCTCTTCATGCAATCGTCGGCGACCGGCGACGGGCGTCTCACCATCAACGTCACGTTCAACCTCGGCACCAATCTCGACCTCGCCCAGGTCCTGGTGCAGAACCGCGTGGCGGTGGCCGAGCCGCGCCTGCCGGAGGACGTACGCCGTCTCGGCGTGGCGGTGGCGAAGAACTCGCCCGACATGCTCATGGTGCTGCACCTGCATTCGCCCGACGGTTCGCGCGATGCGACGTATCTCTCGAACTACGCGCGTACGCAGATCGTCGACCGTCTCGCGCGCCTGCCGGGCGTCGGGCAGTACAACATCTTCGCCGAGCGCGCCTACTCGATGCGCATCTGGATCGACCCGGAGCGTGCGGCGGCGCGCGATCTCACCGCCAACGAAATCGTCGACGCGGTGCGCCAGAACAACGTGCAGGTCGCCTCCGGCAGTCTCAACCAGCTGCCGATCCCGGGCGAGGCCGCGTTCCAGGTGCCGATCGAGAGCCAGGGCCGTTTCATCGACCCGACCCAGTTCGGCGAGATCGTTGTCAAGCGTACCGAGAGCGGCCGAATCACGCGCCTGCGCGATGTCGCCCGCGTCGAGCTCGGCGTGCAGGACTACTCCACCATTGGCTACCTCGACGGCAAGATTGCGCTGCCCATCCCGGTCTACCAGCGGCCGGGATCGAATGCCATCGAGACGGCGCGTGCGATCGAGGCGCTGGTCGAGGAGATTCGCGCGGAAATGCCGTCCGGCATCGAGATCGTGGTCGCCTTCAATCCCACCCGTTTCATCGAGCAGTCGGTGCACGAGGTGTACCTGACGATCTTCGAGGCCATGGTGCTCGTGGTCATCGTCATCATGGTGTTCCTGCAGTCGTGGCGTGCCGCCATCATTCCCATCGTCGCCATCCCCATCGCACTCATCGGCACCTTCGCGGTGATGCAGGCGTTCGGCTTCTCGATCAACAACCTGACCTTGTTCGGCATGGTTCTCGCGGTCGGCATCGCGGTGGACGACGCCATCGTCGTGGTCGAGAACATCGAGCGCAATCTCGCGCTCGGCATGACGCCACGCGAAGCCGCGCACCGCACCATGGACGAAGTCGGCGGCGCGCTCATCGGCATCGCGCTGGTACTCACCGCGGTATTCGTCCCGGCCGCCTTCATCACCGGCATCTCCGGGCAGTTCTATCGGCAGTTCGCGCTGACGGTGGCAACCTCGACGGTGATCTCGGCGGTGGTCTCGCTGACCCTCTCGCCCGCGCTCGGCGCGCTGCTGCTGCGCGCGCACCGCGACGACGAACGTCCGGGGCTCGCCTGGCGCGTGGTGGGGGCGCCATTCCGCCTGTTCGGACGCGCCTTCAATGCCGGCTTCGAAGGTTTTGCCGGCGGCTACCAGTGGCTGACCCACCGCCTGCTGCGCATCGCCATGCTGATGCTGCTCGTCTACGCCGGGCTCATCGCGCTCACAGCGCTCCAGTTCGAACGCACCCCGACGGGCTTCATCCCGCAACAGGACCAGGGCTACCTGATCACCGTCTACCAGCTGCCGCCCGGCGCCTCGGTGACGCGTACCGACGCCGTCATCCGCCGCGCCACCGAGCTGCTGATGGAAATGCCCGATATCGCGCACACGGCGGGCTTCGCGGGCTTCGATGGCGCCACGCGCACCAATGCACCCAACGCGGGTGCGATCTTCGCACCGCTCGCGCCCTACGCCGAGCGCGCCGCGATGGGGCGTTCGATCGAAGACACCGTGGCCGATGCGCAGGCGCGCCTCGGTACCATCCGCGAGGCGATGGCTTTCGTGGTGCCGCCGCCGCCCGTGCGTGGCATCGGTACCGGCGGTGGCTGGAAGCTCTACGTGCAGGATCGCGGTGGCCACGGCGTCTATGAGCTCGAGCGCGTGACCCAGGCCTTCATCGAGCGCGCCAGCGCCGATCCGCACGTCGCGCGCGTGTTCACCACCTTCAACACGGCAACGCCGAAGGTCTATGCGGACATCGACCGCGTGCGCGCGGAGAAGCTGCGCGTGCCGGCCGAGCGCGTGCTCGACGCGCTCGAGATCTACCTCGGCTCGGCCTACGTCAACGACTTCAACTTCCTCGGCCGCACCTATCGCGTGACTGCCCAGGCCGAAGGGCAGTACCGGGACGAGCGGGTCGACGTGCTCAAGCTGCGCACGCGTTCTGAATCGGGCGCAATGGTGCCGCTCGGGTCGTTGACCACCTTCGAGGATCTCACCGGTCCTTACCGGGTGTCGCGCTACAACCTCTATCCGGCCGCCGAAGTGCAGGGCGTGACCGCGCAAGGCGTTTCGACCGGCGAAGCGATCGCGGCGATGGAGCGCATCGCGGCCGAGGTGCTGCCGCCGGGATTCGGCTTCGAGTGGACCGATCTCGCGCTGCAGGAGAAGCTCGCCGGCAACACCGCGCCACTCGCTTTCTCGCTTGGCGTCGCGTTCGTGTTCCTGGTCCTCGCTGCACTCTACGAGAGCTGGATGCTGCCGCTCGCGGTCATCCTGATCGTGCCGATGTGCCTGCTCGCCGCGGTCACCGGCGTCGGCCTGCGCGGCATGGACAACAACATCCTCGTGCAGGTCGGCTTCATCGTGCTCATCGGCCTGGCCGCGAAGAATGCCATTCTGATCGTCGAGTTTGCGCGCCAGGCCGAGGCCGAGGGGCTCGATCGACTGGCCGCCGCGGAACGCGCCGCGCGCACACGCCTGAGGCCAATACTGATGACCTCCTTCGCATTCATCATGGGCGTGGTGCCGCTGGTGGTGGCGAGCGGCGCAGGTGCCGAGATGCGACGCTCGCTCGGTACCGCGGTGTTCTCCGGCATGCTCGGCGTGACCTTGTTCGGCCTGCTGTTCACGCCGACCTTCTACATCGTCTGCCGTGCACTCGCGCTGCGTTTCGCACGCGGACGCGGCACGGCCGCGGAGGAGGGCTCGTGCAACGCGTCCTGAGTGCGTGGGGTGGTCTCGTCCTCGCGCTGGCCGGCGGTTGCGCGGCGGTGGGGCCGGATTACCAGGGCCCGCCCGCCTCGACGGCCGATGCCTTGCCGGCATGGCCGAGCGGCGGCGCGGACAGCGCGCTGGTCACGCCGGCGGCACCGGCCGACGCCTGGTGGCGCCAGCTCGGCGATGCCGAGCTCGACGCACTGATGGAGGCCGCGCTCGCCGCCAACTACGACCTGCGCATCGCCGTCGCCAACGTCGAGGCCGCGCGTGCGGTGCTCGCCGCGGTCGACACGCGCCGGCGGCCGAGTGTCGACCTCAATGCCTCGGTGCAGGAGCGCCGCGACTCCTCCGCGCTCGTCGTGATTGCCGACTCCGACAACCGCTTCCCGACCGTCTCGCGCGGCAGTTTCAGTCTCGATCTTGCCTGGGAAGTCGACCTGTTCGGTCGCGTGCGTCGCTCGATCGAGGCCGCCGCGGCCGACCTCGGCTCGCTCGAGGCGGTGCGTAACGGTGTGCTGGTGGCGGTGCTCGCACAGGTCGCGCGGGCGTACGTCGACCTGCGCGGTGCGCAGGCGCGCCTCGAGGTCGCCGCGCGCAACGTCGACGTGCAACGGCAGACCCTCGAGCTCGTCAGCCTGCTGGCGCGCGAGGGTGCGGCCACCGAGCTCGACATCGCGCGCGCGCGCACACTGCTGCTGACCAGCGAGGCGACGATGCCGACGCTCGAGGCCGCCGCGCGCGCGGCGCTCAACCGCCTGACCACCCTGACCGGCCGCGCACCGGGCGCGCTCGGCGCGCGCCTCGACGGCGCTGGCGGCCTGCCGCAGCTGCCCGCGTTCGTGGCCGCCGGGGCGCCCGCCGAGCTG
>JAVJVZ010000033.1:0-17102 GCA_040220855.1 Gammaproteobacteria bacterium
AACAAGAAATCTATAGCGGACGAATTGAAGCCGTCAAAGTAGAACTTCGTACGTTCGTGCTCCAAGAACTGATATCGCTTCTTAAAGTCCGAAACATCACTTTCGGCTTGTTTCAGATCAACGAGACGAACGTAATCTTTCAGTACATCCAGTAATGGCTCGTCCCACCAAGAATATTGATAATTTGAGATCATTTGGTACAAGCCAATACGAATATATTCGTCATGAGCGGGCAGCGAAAACCCAACTACTGATATTCCTAGGTTGTAGCCGCCGGCACGCCCCATTCCGTACCAAAAGCCCAACAGAGGCTGCGCATATACGAATTTGACATGCGATGGCGAAAGCAAAAATGGCGCATTGAAGCCGGCATCGGATCGGTAATATTCGTCGACCTCCCGAATCCGGAATATGTGTAGGAGCGGATCATCCGGCAGGCGCGGCCCGGAGACGATGCGTTCTGCGCCATAGCGTTCTGGGTTGTCGAATACGCTGTGCAGGTTAATGTCCGCACCGTCAAATTCGCGCAGATAGGCTTTAGATTCTAAGTAGTGTCGGTCATCGAACCAATCGACAGAACCGTGCAACTTCAAGATGGTCACTTCCTCGACGTCGGAATCTATGACGCCGCTTGTCCGCGTCACCGATTTGTACCGATCCGGGAACAATCGGTAGGGTTTTCCGACGTGCTCAAATGCTCTTTCTAGGAGCACATCGTAGTTGAGAGTGATGATGACGTCTCGCGTTGATACAGCTTCGGCAAAGTCGTAGTAGATTTGGGGAAGCGACGAAGCTGAAGGTGTGGAACCGTGAATGACCGATCCAATAGCCTTCTTGATCATTATCTGCGCTTCGTTCCCTTCGGCGCTCCAAGCTTTACTTCCGCGAAGTTCTAAAAAATGCTCGATGTCCAAATAGGACATAAGCTCTTCTAGATCGATAGTTGATTCATCAATTTCGATCCGATCGCAGTCGCGACGATAGTCCAAATAGCGCTCGACATCTCTGTGAAACTTCGTTTCTCGGCCGTGCGAAGTTTCTATCTGTGTCTTAACTCGGAGAAAGAGCTCGCTGGCAAGAGGGAGCCCTGCAGGACTTGAAAATCCAGCGCCTAGGACGAAGATGCGGAACCCAGGGTGCCCGGACGTCATTTGGCAAACCTAACGCCCTGTTAACCTGCGCTTGACGGCGACGACCGGAGCGGTAGCGAAGGGAGGAAGCGGTCAAGCGTCAGGTTGAACAGGATGTTAGATTGATGCTTCAAACGCGCGGGGTTATGGGTGCACCGTTTTCTCATGATGCCCACTCAATAGCGACAAGAATTGCTCCGACCAGTGAGATAGCAGTTCCCAGAATCATGATTGCTGCATCTGGGATTACGAACCGGATTGCCAAGTGAACAAACGGGAAAACTATTACGAGACAAACCAAGGGAATCCACCACTCGAGGTGGAAGAATCCAAACACCATAGTTCCGAAGAAGCATAAACCCGATACGGTAAAGAATAGAGGCATGATGCTCCGACCAGGCTCCTTTAGAGCCCAAGAGGGCCAATACACTGGCGAAGCTTGGTTCACGGTCAGCGAGCTCTTCATGGCTGCGAGCTGAACCTGGCCCACGATTAGAAAGATTGCCAAAGGATCCATATTCATCAATCTAACGCCGAGTTGAGCGGCGCTTGACGGCGGCCGACCGGAGCGGCAGCGAAGGGAAAGCCGCGGTCAAGCGTCCGACTCCAACGACTGGTTAGGCGGCACTTTCTCCACACTAGATTCTAGTGAGTCAATGCTTGGGAGCATGGATTTTCCTACCCTACAAATCTAGTGCGCGTTTTCTACTGGCTTCCGAAACACGATGTATCGTAGAACCGCACCGAACAACAATATAAGAGCGGCTGCAGCAACTGAGCCGAAGAACGCAAGAATTGGCCACCACGCACTGTCCGTACTAGTTCCGGTCGTGGCTAGGACGTACCCACAGATATTGAGAATAGCCAAAGCGACGATTGCAAAAACGCTTAGATTGAACGTGCGAAGTTTTTCCTTCGGGGCGCTCTTCGGCTGCGACCAAAAGAACAGCCATACGCTTAGCGCAAAAATGGGCAAGACGAAAAAAGCTACGGTGATCACTTCGCTTTCGTGCCGCCTAACGCCACAATGAGCCGCGCTTGACGGCGACGACTGGAGCGGCAGCGAAAGGAGGAGCGGTCAAGCGTCGGACTCCATTGTGATGTTAGCTGCCGCTTCTCTGAATTAGCTGCAATGAAATGAGTACCCAAAGCGAGACCAAAGTGACGTTGCTGAGACCGAACGCTACGACTCGATGGGATACACGGTTGTAGGTTAGATGGATGGCGCTGTGAACCATCCTTAGGAATACGAATGTCCAGGCGGCCGCAACCATTACGTTCGAAACTTCGGTGGCTACGTAGGCAATTACGCACGCTGGATATAGCAGTACAGGGAACTCGAGTAAGTTCATGTAGTTCCGATTAGGAATACTTACTCGAGGAGGCACCTGCGCCGATTCGCCAAGTGCGAAATCCTCGATCGTGACTTCTCCCCGGCGCACTGACCCGACCCGAGCAAAGGGAATTAGTAGCTGCACCAGCGCTGTCAAAGCAGCCATTCCCACCAAAGGCAGGAGGATGGCTGTTGTATTAGCAGTGATCACGATTTCTTGCGGCAGCTAACGCCCTGTTGAGCCGCGCTTGACGGCGACCGACCGGAGCGATAGCGAAGGGAGGGTAGCGGTCAAGCGTCGGACTCCAACAGGATGTTAGCTGTATGTTTTACGGCCATTTGGGATGGGACCCGTCTTGGGTGTACTTCGGGAAAACCGATATGTTTTCCAGAACCCCATCTACGAACCAGAACATCAAATCCTGTTCTTTGTCGTAATACGACTTCCCGTTCTCCTCAAAGTCCTCATCGAACTCAAGACCGGGAAAGTACTTCAGAACCGTCGCTTCTGCGCTTTTGATTGGAAGATGTCCGGCTAGTTTTGCAGCACACGACGAAACCGTAATCCGGGAAAGGCGACCACCATCATCGTCGTCGAAATTGAGTTCAAGCGCGCCGCTCTGATACAGCCAAGTATCGCAGTCCACGTCGGGATCCCGGGTTTCCGCCTCAGCTACGCCTAGAACGGCCATTACCTCGGCTTTAGTCGATCCAAGCTTGAGGCGACCGTATCCGACATGAGGCTGAATGACATCTTCCATACAGCTAACGCCACAATGAGCCGCACTTGACGGTGACGACTGAAGCGGCAGCGAAAGGAGGAGCGGTCAAGTGTCGGTCTCGATTGTGATGTTAGCTGTCTGTTGCGGCGTACGTAACTTTGCCGCCGCTAATGGACAGAAAACCAGTGTTCTGTATGGCCTTAATTACGCTTGGGATATCGCTCTCTTCCAAGCTGTCTCGAAAGTGGGACTTGAGTGCACTAGCTAGGGTTTTTTCAGTTCTCGGCCGAGTAACCTTGGGCTCGCCAAGCTTAGCCACGAACATTTCAGCCAGGTCCTTCGAGGATTTGCGATTCGCATTCTTTACGAGCGGGATCTCGCCTATAGCTTCCCAGCGACCGGCAAGGACCTTTTTCGTCTTTAAGTGAGCTACGAGTGGGTCAAACCCCTTGTCCCGCGAAATGATATGGAAGAAGGCACTGGCGTCCTCGGCTGCGAGTTTGCCGATGTAATACGCGATATGGAAATCCAAAGCGTTCGGACCATTTCCCGACATTTTTATATATTCGCCCCGAGTCCCTAGCTTCTGAACCGCAGCAGCTATTTCGAAGGGGACCTTGGATTGATTGGCTCCGACAAATAACAGAACGTGGAAATGGTCTTCCAACAGAGGCGTCAGCGTGTCGGGCTGCACGCTTTCGAAATCGATTAACACCACGTTCTTTCGCACGGCGCGAATTCTCCGGTTCAGACAGCTAACGTTGCCATAACCTGCATTTGACGGCGACCGACCGGAGCGGCAGCGAAGGAAGGGAGCAGTCAAATGTCAGGTTGATGGCCTTGTTAGGCTGCGCCTCGCAATATGAAACGGCGGCCAGATCAACCACCGGCGCGAGCCGAAGCAAATGACGATGCCGAGCTAACTGCCCGAGGCGCTGGCCGAAGGGGATGACGGCACCCACCGTGCTCAAGAACAGCACACTCAGCATGAGTTCTCCCCGGGCCAAATGACAGCGCCGCCAACCGCGACTGAATCGAAGCCTCGCCTGTAGCGAAGCCACTTGCCGTTCAGATTACACCGTGTTCGTGAGGGCGCAAGCGGTAGTCGGTAGCCGAAGCCGCCTCCGCCGACGCGACTAGCCGACGGGCCTTTCGGACAAGGGCGGACGCGTGCTGAGTGCTCGCTTGACTCGTGGCCCAAGCACCCTCGCGCCTGGTTGGCCACCGAAGCTCAAGTTCAGCGAAACCTTCGGCTCTCTAAACGCAGCCTAACGCCCTGTTAACCTGCGTTTGAAGGCGACTGACCGGAGCGGCAGCGCAGGGAAGGAGCGGTCAAACGTCAGGTTCAACAGGATGTTAGGTTGCGGATCGCACTGGGCATGAGCAACTGTCAGCCGTGAGCTAACTCTTTTCATTGCGCTTTACCCAATCCGGCCTTTCAATCTCAATTACTGCTTTATCGACGAGGTACTGAGCCTCACGGGCAAGGCGGGATATTCGCTCTTTCTGACTTTCTTCGAAGTCTTCGAAGCGTGCTGGTGAGGCGGGTAATTCGACATGCCCGTCGATACCATCATCCTTTTCCTCGACATGCATCTCGATAAGAAGCTTCGAATGTGGCACATCGCGATTTTGGTCATCGCGCAGAGTGAAGGTCTCGTACATCTTATGTGCGAATAAGCGGTCGAATCCTGCACTGACCACAAATTCGCGATCTTCCGCCGTCACTCGAATTAGGAACTCGACCACTGAGATACGTCTCCAAGCCCTATTTCCGCCGGCCGCAACCTAACGCCCTGTTAACCCGCCCTTGACGGCAAGGAGCGGAGCGGCAGCGAAGCGACGCAGCGGTCAAGGGTCGGGTTGAACAGGATGTTAGATTTGCGCGTCATGTTTCGATCGCCGAACCGCATTGTGGACAGAAATTAATGTCGACCTGAGTTCCCTTGGCGGCTTCGATCACGGCGAAAATCTCAGCGCTGCAAATTGGACAATGGGCGTCTTTTGAGTGCTGCTGTGCGACGTACCACCAGAACAATGCGCAAATCAGAATAACCACGGCAAAGACCCACAGTTCAATCTGGCCTCGTCCAAGCATCCACGCCAGGGCTATCGAGACAACCAGGAAACCGACGGCTGTAGTCCGACGTTTACTACGCGATCTCCTGTACTGGACTACTGGCTTCACGTTCATTCGAAAATCTAACGCCCTGTTAACCCGCCCTTGACGGCGAGGAGCGGAGCGGTAGCGAAGCGACGCAGCGGTCAAGGGTCGGGTTGAACAGGATGTTAGATTTCACGTGCGTTTCCGAGCCCTAGCCGCATTGAGTTGCGCAGATTCCCAGATCTCTGTGCCTGGAGGCAGTGATTCATAAACTGCGATTGCTTCTTCGAAGCGGCCTTGGTCGTACAAGCTGTTGCCAAGATTGTAAAGCAAGGCGTCTCTTATCTTCTCTTTCCCAAGATCAAGTGCTTTTCTAAGAACCTTCTCCGCCTGTTTGGGGCGCCGCAAAGAGTCGTAACAGTTAGCAATCGCCATCCACGCGTCTGGATCTTCGGGCCAGTAAGAGGTTGCTTCTCGGAACGCAGCGAGCGCCTGACTATATTCACCAGAATCGTAAAGCTCGCAGCCGCGAGCGTAGGCCGCGTGATTCAGATCTGCGGCATCTGCTCTGGATTCTTTTCGGAAGCGCATGTTCGCTAGGAAATCTAACGTGCCGTTGAGCGGCGCTTGACGGTGGCCGACCGGAGCGGCAGCGAAGGGAGCGCCACGGTCAAGCGTCCGACTCGAACGGCTTGTTAGAGTGCGCCTTCAATCGAAGCCTTACCGAGAATTCTCGAACGCTTGTTTTATAGAGAGTTCTGCACGGCATTCCGGATAATCCCTCTGCGACGGCGCCAGGCTAGAAGAGAGCCGACTCGAATCTGCGCCAGTTAAATTGAAGGATTGCTGAAATCGGCACGGCGCTCAACAACGGGATACGCCACTGCAAGGAGCAGCCAGCCAATAGACGAGAGAGATTGCGAATGAATTGGGGCTCGATGGTCCTCGGATAGTGAACCTGTACCTAAGCTCCGCCCTGCATCCGACGGCCGAGGAAGCACCACCGGGGAACCTGCCGGCGCACTCTAACGTTGCCATAACCTGCATTTGACGGCGACCGACCGGAGCGGCAGCGAAGGAAGGGAGCAGTCAAATGTCAGGTTGATGGCCTTGTTAGATTGCCGTCTCCAGCAGTGCTCGTGGATTCTTGTTCGCTATGGCCAAGAGGGTTCTCGCGGGACCAGATGGAGCGCGGCGCCCTTGCTCCCACTCTTGGAGGGTCCGGACGGAAACCCCGAGTAACTTCGCGAACTCTGATTGTGACAGGCCTACCTTTTCCCGAATCTTGGCAATTGGTGGGAACTGCGAGATTCGGCCGGTATTCCCAGCTTTGATATTGCGAATGCCCTCGAGGATTTCTTCGCCGATATCGCGTTCAGCTTTTCGTTTAGTCATTTTCGATTTGCTCTCGGATCTTCCTCAAGACTTTGGCCGGTATGTTCTCCGCGACGTTCTTGGGGTACAGGGTTAACAACCAAATCTCGCTCTTAACATTCTTCAAATAGTAGATAACTCGGAGGCCACCGCGTTTGCCTCGACCAGGCATCCGCCACCGAAGCTTGCGCACCCCGCCCGTTCCTGGAATCACATCGCCCGCATCGGGCTTCTCAGAAATAGCGTACTGGAGCTCGAACAAATCGTCGTCATCGAGGTACTCAGAGACGAGCTTGGTGAATAGCGGCGACTCGATGAATGTATACACGCCGGGGATTATACGGCATTGACGTATACGGGCCTAGGGCAATCTAACAGTTAAGTAGATGGAATCGGGGAAATGGGTAATAGGCGGAATCCATATAGCTCGTTCGGTGTGATTTATTTATAGTCGGGGCTTGTTGGAGATTACCGCGGTTTTTTCCGCGTGACACCCCAAACCGGAACAGGGAGGTTCAGGAATGGGCAGGAAGCCTGGCGGCGGTTCGCCGTTACCTTACGATCGTTTCTGGGATGATTTTCTTGCCGCGGCGCGGCGCGAGGAGCCGGGAGCGGCTGAGCTGGCCTGGCTGGTGCGGCGGCTCGAGCGTTACCTGGCGGCGCACCCGGATTTGCCGCTGGTGCGACATCGTGCGCGGCATGTCTCGGCCTGGTTGCATCGTGCCGGGCGGGAGCCGCGCATCGATGGGCGCCAGTTCCGCCAGGCGGTGCTTGCTTTGCGCATCTGCTTCGAGCAGGTGCTCGCGCCCGATTGGGCGGGCGACTTCGACTGGCAGTACTGGCTGGCCTCGGCGCGCGAGCTGGAACGCAGCCACCCGACCGTGGCGCGCGATTACCACGGCGAGGTGTTGCCCGCGCCACACATCGGCCGTCGGGTGAATGCCCAGGTGATGCGCAGTGCGCGCGCGCGGCATGCCGGGGTACTGCGCGCGCTGGTCTCGGAGATCCGTCGCCGCTCGTACTCGATTCGAACCGAGCAGGCCTACGAGCAGTGGGTGTGCCGCTTCCTGCTCTTCCATGGCAACCGCGATGCGGGTGAACTCGGGGCGGACCACATCGTGGCCTATCTCAATCATCTGGCGACTGATCGCGTGGTGGCGGCGAACACGCAGCACCAGGCACTCAATGCGCTCGCCTTTCTTTACACGCAGGTGCTGAACACCGAGTTGCCCGAACTGAATGCGCTGGTCCGTGCGAAGGTGGCAAAGCGGCTGCCGGTGGTGCTGTCGACGGAACAGGTGCGGGCGCTGTTCTCGCACATGAGCGGTCGCCATGCGCTGATGGCGCGGCTGCTCTACGGCACCGGCATGCGCCTGATGGAATGCGTGCGCCTGCGCGTGAAGGACATCGACTTCGATTACCGCCAGATCGTGGTGCGCGACGGCAAGGGCGCGAAGGATCGTGTCGTACCGTTCCCGGATTCGTTGCGCGAGCCCCTGCAGGCGCATCTCGACGAGGTGCGCGACGTCTTCGCACAGGATCGCGCCGAGGGCGTTGGCGCGGTCTACCTGCCCGACGCACTGTCGCGCAAGTATCCCTCGGCGCCCACCGAGTGGATCTGGCAGTACGCGTTTCCGAGCGGGCGACTCTCGGTCGATCCGCGCTCGAAACAGACGCGCCGCCACCACACCCACGAGAGCGGGTTGCAGAAGGCGGTGCGGCGGGCCGCGCTCGCCGCCGATCTGCCGAAGACGGTCACCTGCCATACCTTGCGGCATTCCTTCGCCACCCACCTGCTCGAAGCCGGCCAGGACATCCGCACGGTACAGGAGCTGCTCGGCCATGCCGAGGTCTCGACGACGATGATCTACACCCACGTGCTGAATCGCGGCGGGCAGGGCGTGTTGAGCCCGCTCGATCGACTATGAGGCAGGTGTCGCACCGGGCGCGGCCGACAGCGCGCGGTGCGCGCCCCGTGATGCTCGCGCGCGGGAGCGAATGAGGGAATGCGCAGGTGAGCGCGTCGCTTGTGCTTCAGTCACTTGGCCTCGCTGGCCGCACGCACGGCGCTAAACCGGTTTGTCCGCCGGCCGGGGCCTCACTCGTCGCGTTCGCGCTGCACGGCGCGGTAACCGATGTCGCGGCGGCAGTACATGCCGTCCCAGTGGATGCGATCGACGCGCGCGTAGGCCTGCGCCTGCGCCGCACTGACCGTCTCGCCGAGTCCCACTGCGCACAGCACGCGGCCGCCGTTGGTGACGCATTCGCCGTCGGCGAGTCGGGTACCGGCGTGGAAGACATAGGTGTCGGGAACGTCGTCGTCGAGTCCGCTGATGGGTGCACCCTTGGCATAGCTGCCGGGATAGCCACCGGCGGCGAGCACCACGCCGAGCGCTGCGCGCGGGTCGAACTCGAGCGTGACTTGGTCGCCGCGGCCGTCGAGTAGCGCCAGGCAGGCCGCGACCAGATCGGTCTTCAAGCGCATCATGATTGGCTGCGTTTCCGGATCGCCGAAGCGGCAGTTGTACTCGAGCACGCGCGGTACCCCGTCGCTGCCGATCATGAGACCAGCGTAGAGGAAGCCGCGGTAGGGGCGGCCGTCGGCCTGCATGCCGGCGAGCGTCGGCATGATGACTTCGCGCATCACGCGCGCGGTCATCGCGTCGTCGATGATCGGCGCCGGCGAGTAGGCGCCCATGCCGCCGGTGTTGGGGCCGCGATCGCCGTCGTCGCGCGCCTTGTGATCCTGTGAGGAGGCGAACGGCACGGCGAGCTGGTCATGGCACATGCAGATGAAACTCGCTTCCTCGCCATCGAGGAAATCCTCGATGACGACGCGCGCCCCCGCGGCGCCGAAGGCACCGTCGCCGAGCATGCTGCGCACGGCGTCGCGGGCCTCCTCGCGTGTCGCCGCCACCACCACGCCCTTGCCGGCGGCGAGGCCGTCGGCCTTCACCACCATCGGCGCGTCGCGTGCGTCGACATGGGCAAGCGCGGCATCGAGCACTTCGAACACGGCGTAGCCCGCGGTCGGTATGCCATGGCGGGCGAGGAAGTCCTTGGTGTAGGACTTCGAGGCTTCGAGGATGGCGGCGGCCTGCGGGGGGCCGAAGCACTTGAGCCCGGCCTGTTCGAACGCATCGACCACGCCGGCGGCGAGCGGCGCTTCGGGGCCGACGATGGTCAGGCCTATGCCTTCTTCCTGCGCGCAGGCGACCAGCGCGGGGATGTCCTCGGCCTCGACGGCGACATTGCGCACGCGTGCTTCGCGCGCGGTACCGGCGTTGCCGGGCGCGCACAGCACTTCGCTCGCGAGCGGAGACTGCGCGCACTTCCAGGCGAGCGCGTGCTCGCGCCCGCCGCCGCCGATGATGAGCACTTTCATGCGGGGATTCCTGTCAGCTGCGCGTGCATCGCGATCGTCTCGCGTTGATAGCGCGTGGTATTGCGGGTGTCGATACGGATGGTAATTCGGAAGCCGTGCGGCGCGACGGTATCAGACCCGCTCGGCGTCGGCCGTGCCGTCGATGTGGACCCGGGGCGAACGGGTCCGACACCGCGCGGGCGCGTGCCGTGCCGGTGCATTGCGCGCACTCGGGTGCCGTGCGGCGCGACGGTGTCAGACCCGCTCGGCGTCGGCCGTGCCGTCGATGTGGGTTCGGGGCCGAACGGGTCCGACACCGCGCGGGCGTGTGCGGTGCCGGTCCTTTGCGCGCATTCGGGCGCCGTGCGGCGCGTGCCGCTCAATGGCGGAAGTGACGCTCGCCGGTGAACACCATGGCGATGTCGTGCTCGTCGGCGGCGTCGATCACTTCCTGGTCGCGCATCGAGCCACCCGGCTGGATGACGGCGCGGATGCCAGCGGCGGCGGCCTGGTCGATGGTGTCGCGGAACGGGAAGAAGGCGTCGGATGCCATCACCGAGCCCTGCACTTCGAGGCCTTCGTCGGCAGCCTTGATGCCGGCGATGCGCGCGCTGTAGACGCGGCTCATCTGGCCGGCGCCGATGCCGATGGTGCGGCGATCGCGCGCGTAGACGATGGCGTTCGATTTCACGCACGCCACCACGCGCCAGGCGAAGATGAGGTCGCGCAATTCTTCCATGCCCGGGCTGCGCTTCGTCACCGGCTTCAACGAGCCGGCCGCGGTGGTCTGCGCGGCGGAATCGCGGTCCTGCACGAGCAGGCCGCCCATCACGCGCTTGTACTCGAGCTGGCGCAAGGGCTCTGCAGGCCACTGGCCGCAGGCGAGCACGCGCACGTTGGTCTTGGCGGCGAGCGCGGCTAGGGCGTCTTCTTCGATCGACGGCGCGATGATCACTTCGACGAACTGCCGTTCGATGATGGTCCTGGCGAGCGCCGCGCCGAGCGGGCGGTTGAACGCGATGATGCCGCCGAAGGCGGAGGTCGGGTCGGTCGCGTAGGCGAGCTCGTAGGCGCGCTCGAGGTCGCGAGCCTCGGCCACGCCGCACGGATTGGCGTGCTTGACGATGCAGCAGGCCGGTTCGCGGAACGAGCGCACGCAATCGAGCGCGGCGTCGGTGTCGGCGATGTTGTTGTAGGAGAGTTCCTTGCCCTGCAGCTGGGTGCTCGCGGCGATGGTGCCGGCGGGGGCATCGGCGTCGACGTAGAACGCCGCTGCCTGGTGCGGGTTCTCGCCGTAGCGGAGCGTCTGCTTGAGCGCGACGCGGATGTCGAGCTGCGCGGGAAAGGGCTCGGTCTCGGCGCCGGTACGGGCGCCGAGGAAGGTGCTGATGGCGTGGTCGTAATGCGCAGTGTGCGCAAAGGCCTTGGTTGCGAGACGGTAGCGCGTGACCGCGCTGACCGCGCTCGAGCGATCGATCTCCTCGAGCACGAGATCGTAGTCGCCCGGGTCGCACACCACTGCCACGTGCGAGTGGTTCTTGGCCGCGGCGCGCAGCAGCGCCGGGCCGCCGATGTCGATGTTCTCGATCGCTTCGTCGAGCGTACAGTCGCGTCGCGCGACGGTCTGCTCGAAGGGATAGAGATTCACCACCACGATGTCGATGGGCTCGATGCCGTGTGTGTGCATGACCTGGTCGTCGATGCCGCGACGGGCGAGGATGCCGCCGTGTACCTTGGGGTGCAGGGTCTTCACGCGGCCTTCCATCATCTCGGCGAAGCCGGTGTGCTCGGAGACGTCACGTACCTCGATGCCGGCGTCGCGCAGCGTGCGCGCAGAGCCGCCGGTGGAGAGAATGCCGTAGCCGGCGCGCACCAGGCCCTGGGCGAGGTCGCCCAGGCCGCGCTTGTCGGAAACGCTGATCAGGGCCCAGGCGCGCACCGGGGCGGCGGGCTTGCTCGTGCTCATGATGTCTTGCCGTTCAATCCGTACTTGTGCAGCCGCGTGCGCAGCGTGGCGCGATTCATGCCGAGGAGCTCGGCCGCGCGCGAGATGTTGCCGCGCGTCTGGCGCATGACTACCTCGAGCAGCGGTTTCTCGACCTGCGCGATCACGAGCGCGTGCAGGTCGGCCGGCTCCTGGCCGTTGAGATCCTCGAAATAGCGCTCGAGCGCGTCGGCGACGAGCTCGCAGAGCGGCGGCGAGGCGCTGTTGCGCGTGCTCGTCACGCCGCCCGCTCCAGAGGCGTCGCGGCGAGTGCGGCGACGAAGTCGAGCTGGGCGGCGGCAGCGTCGAGTGCATTGAAAGCGCGCCGCGTCTCGCGCCCGAGACCGAGATCCTCGAAATACCAGCCGGCGTGCTTGCGCGCGATGCACACGCCGTGAGCGCCGTAGAGTTCGTGCATGGCCGCGACCTGCTCGCCGAGCAGCGCCAACCGTTCGGCTGCCGTGGGCGGCGTCCAGCTGTGCCCGTCGAGTCCGGCGCGCAGTTCCGCGAAAAGCCATGGCCGGCCGCGCGCGGCGCGCCCGATCATGAGCCCGTCGCAGCCGGTGTGGGCGAGCACGTGGCGCGCCTCGGCGACGCTCGTGATGTCGCCGTTGGCGATCACGGGCATCGACACCGCCGCCTTCATCGCGGCGATGGTGTCGTACTCGGCGTGCCCCTTGAACGCGCATTCACGGGTGCGCCCGTGCACGGTCAGCGCGCGGATGCCGGCATCCTCGGCGATGCGCGCGATGGTCACGCCGTTGCGCGCCGCGCGCTGCCAGCCGGTGCGCGTTTTCAGCGTCACCGGCACGTCGACCGCGGCGACGACGCGGGCGAGGATCGCGCCAACCAGGCGTTCGTCGCGCAGCAGCGCCGAGCCGGCCTGCTTGTCGAGCACCTTCTTTGCCGGACAGCCCATGTTGATGTCGACGATGTCGGCGCCGTGGGCGACCGCGGCCTGCGCCGCCTCGGCCATCAGCGCCGGCTCCGCGCCGGCGATCTGCACGATGCGCGGGGCCGGCTCGTCATCGATGACGAGGCGGGTGCGCGTCTTCTTGCTCGACCACAGCGCAACCTGCGAGCTGACCATCTCGGTCACCGCCCAGTCGGCGCCGAAGCGCCGCGCGAGCTGGCGCATCGGGCGGTCGCTCACGCCCGCCATGGGCGCCAGCGCCAGCGGGCGTTCGAACTGGAAGGAGCCGATGTCCATGTCTTTCGTCGTTGTAAGGATCCGCCCGCGGGAAAAAGGTCTCGCCACGCGGCAGCGCGCGTGGTACCGGTGCTCGAGGTCAGGGAATCCGGTCGGGTGGCGCCGACTCGTGATCCCCCGGAGTCGGTGCGAGGGGTCGATGATAGCCATTCTCATGGCACACCGGAAGGCCGTTTCGGCCCGGTCAGGTATGCCGCGGCGCAACGCGTGACGCGGCTGACGCGCCGCGGCGGCGGCACCAACTTCAGAGAAAGCGGAACTCGAAGCTGGTCGCAGTGCGGCCCGGCACGGCGAGTTCGATGACGATAAACACCGGCTGCTCCGGCGGCATGCCGGCATCGACCGCGATGCTGTGATCGAGGTACTCGCCGGGCGCGAACCGCCGCGCGCCGATGGCGTGGCCGCCACCGTCGAGCAGCACCAGCTCGATGACCGGGAAGGCCGTCGCGCTCGCGCCGCTGTTGACCAGCGTCGCGTTGACCAGCAACGCATCCTCGTACTGGGGATGCTCACGCACGTCGCGCGCGACGAGCCGCAGTCCGCTGCCGTCATCGGCGGCGTCGGGCGGACACGGCAGGCGCGCGCAGAGCGCGGTGATCAGCGGCTGCGTGGCCGGCAGCGCGCCGGCCAGTGCGGCGCGCTCGACGAGCGCCAGCTGCACCGCGAGCGCGGCACCGAGCAGCACGCAGGCGATCAGCCAGCGCCGCCGCGCACGCGGCGGCCGTGCCTGCTGCCGCGCGAGCGCGGCATAGTCCTCGCGCAGCACGGCGGGGACGTCGTCACTGTCGTCGACGTCGCGCCGATCGGCGAGCGCCGGGCCCGCCAGGTGGATGTCGCCGACGCCCGGGTCGCTGGCCGCCGCTTCGACCTCGGCGGCTTCGACTTCCGCGGCTTCGACTTCCGCGGCTTCGACTTCCGCGGCTTCGACTTCCGCGGCTTCGACTTCCGCGGCTTCGGCTTCTGCGGCTTCGGCTTCTGCGGCTTCGGCTTCTGCGGCGTCGGCTTCTGCGGCGTCGGCTTCTGCGGCGTCGGCTTCTGCGGCGTCGGCTTCTGCGGCGTCGGCTTCGACTTCGGTAGCCGCCGGCGTCGCGGCCTCCGCTGCGCCGACCGCAGGGGTCGTGGGCGCCGCTGCCGGCGCTGGCGTGGCAGACGTGTCGGCGGTGGCAAGCGCGCCATCGAGCCGCGGTGGCGAGTCTTCCTCGGTCAGCGTCGCGAGGGCATCGAACACGCGGTCACAGGTGCCGCAGGTCACGCGGCCGCCAGCCGCGCCGAGTTGCGCGGCGCGCACGCGGAACCAGCTGTGGCAATGTGGGCAGCAGGTCAGCATGGCGTCTGCGCTCCCGGTGGGCGACGGTGGCCCGGCAGTGTAGCGCGGCGGGCCATCCTCAGGGCTCGCGGCGAACGCCGGCGAGGAGGCACCACTCACCGCGCACGCGCGGGCCGTCGAGTGCGAACGTGTCGCCGTAGGCGCGCTCGATCGCCGCCGCCTGATCGACGAGCAGGCCGGTCAGCGCGATACGGCCACCCGGGCGCACCAGGTTCGCGAAAGTCGGCGCGAGCGCGAGCAGCGGCGCGAGCAGGATGTTGGCGACGAGCACGTCGGCCGCGCCGAGCGCGAGCGTGTCGACGTGGCCGATCTCGACCACCGCGCTGCGCCCGTTGGCGACGACGTTGTCGCGCGCGGCGGCGACCGCGTCGGGGTCGATGTCGACGCCGCTCACCGCTGACGCGCCGAGCGCGGCGGCCGCGAGCGCGAGCACACCGGAACCGGTGCCGTAGTCGATCACGCTGCGCCCGTCGAGCGGCGCCTGCGCGGCGAGCCAGTCGATGGCGAGCGCCGTGGTCTCGTGAGTGCCGGTACCGAAGGCCTGGCCGGGGTCGAGACGGATGACGTGTGTCGCACCCGGCGTCGGCGTGAGCCAGCTCGGACACACGCAGATACCGCCGGCAAAATCGAGCGGCTGCCAGTGCGCCTTCCACGCCTCGGCCCAGGCGGTGTCGGCGATGCGCCGCACGTCGATCGCGAGATCCGCGCCGAGCGTCGCGCGCAGGCTCGTGGTGAGCAGGGCGGCGTCGCAGGCGCCGTCGAACAGCGCTTCGACGGTGAAGCGCTCCCAACTGCCCTCGGCCGCGACGCCCGGCTCGTCGAACAAGGGCCGATCGCCGGCCGCCTGCGTCACGGCGGCGGCGCCGAGCGCCTCGAGCTGCGCTTCGAGTGCCGGCCACTCGGCGCGGCCGACCGCGATGCGGAGCTCGAGCCAGCCCGCGGTCTCGCTCATCGCGCGCGCGGCAGGCTCAGGAGATGCCGAGCCGGCGTTCGAGGAAATGGATGTCGGTGCCACCCGTGCGGAAAGCGGCGTCCGAGACCAGGTCGATGTGCAGCGGGATGTTGGTCTCGATGCCTTCGATGACGAGCTCGGTGAGCGCGTTCTGCATGCGCGTCAGCGCCGCCTCGCGGTTCTCGGCGTGGGTGACGAGCTTGCCGATCAGCGAGTCGTAATAGGGTGGCACGACATAGCCGTCGTAGATGTGCGAGTCCATGCGCACGCCCGGCCCACCGGCCGGGTGGTAGACCGTGATGCGCCCGGGTGACGGCCGGAAGGTGTAGGCGTCCTCGGCATTGATGCGACATTCCACCGCGTGGCCCGAGATCTTGATGTCCTCCTGGCGGATGTCGAGCTTCTCGCCGGCGGCCACGCGCAGCTGCTGCTTGACGAGGTCGATACCCGTGATCTCCTCGGTCACCGGGTGCTCGACCTGGATGCGCGTGTTCATCTCGATGAAATAGAACTCGCCGTTCTCGAACAGGAACTCGAAAGTACCGGCGCCGCGGTAGCCGATGCGTTTGCATGCTTCCACGCACAGCGCGCCGATGCGCGCGCGGGTCGCCTCGTCGATGCCGGGGGCCGGCGCCTCCTCGATGATCTTCTGGTGGCGGCGCTGCATCGAGCAGTCGCGCTCGCCGAGGTGGATGCAGTTGCCGTGACTGTCGGCGAGCACCTGGAACTCGATGTGGCGCGGGTGCTCGAGGAATTTTTCGAGATAGACCGAATCGTTCTGGAACGCCACCGCCGCTTCGCGCTTGGTCAGGCCGATGGCGTTGCGCAGGCCGGCCTCGCTGTGCACCACGCGCATGCCGCGCCCACCGCCGCCGCCGGACGCCTTGATGATCACGGGGTAGCCGATGGCGCGCGCGAGCGCCGCGTTCTCGTTGATGTCGTCGCCGAGCGGCTTGCCCGAGCCCGGTACGCAGGGCACGCCGGCCGCCTTCATCGCCTCGATGGCGGAGAGCTTGTCCCCCATCAGGCGCATCGTCTCCGGGCGCGGGCCGATGAACACGAAGCCCGACTGCTCGACGCGCTCGGCGAAATCGGCGTTCTCGGACAGAAAGCCGTAGCCCGGATGGATGGCGACGGCGTCGACCACCTCGGCGGCGGCAATCACGGCGGGGATATTGAGGTAGCTGTCGGCCGGCGCCGGCGGGCCGATGCACACCGATTCGTCGGCGAGGCGCACGTGCTTCAGATCGCGGTCGGCGGCGGAGTGCACGGCGACCGTCTTGATGCCGAGATCGCGGCAGGCGCGCAGCACGCGCAGCGCGATTTCGCCGCGGTTGGCGATGACGACCTTATCGAACATGGTGGCTTCCGGGGCGCGTCAGGCGATGATGAACAGCGGCTGGCCGTACTCGACCGGGTGACCGTTGTCGGCCAGGATGGCGGTGACCTTGCCGGCGATTTCGGCCTCGATCGGGTTCATGATCTTCATCGCCTCGATGATGCACAGGGTGTCGCCCACCTTGACCGTCTGGCCGACGCTGACGAAGGGCGCCGAATCGGGCGACGGGGCGGTTTAGAAGGTGCCGACCATCGGTGACTCGA
>JAVJVZ010000034.1:0-54456 GCA_040220855.1 Gammaproteobacteria bacterium
GGAGCCGGCGGCGCCGACCGCGTCAGCCGCGCAGGCTCTCGACCAGCGCCGGGCTGACGCGACCGTCGATGGCCATGCCGCGGTCACGCTGCCAGGCGCGGATGGCCTCGCGCGTCTGCGGGCCGACCACGCCGTCCACCGGGCCCGGATCGTAGCCGCGCGCGGCAAGGCGGCTCTGCACGTCGGCGACGAGACTGTTCAGCTCGTCGGCCTGCTGGCTCTGCTTCCACGCCGGGTCGCCCATGTCGACCTGCGACTTGTCGGTAAGGATGCCGGTCAGCGCGCCACCGGCGGCGCCGAGAGCGGCGGCCTCGAGCACGGTGAGACCGGTCACGGCGCCGACGATGGCGCCCGCGCCGGCACCGATGCCGGCACCGCTGATGCCGCGGTCGCGCGCGGTGGTACCGCAACCGCCGGTAGCGAGAAGCACGGCGGCGAGGCCGGGGATGAGGAGGTGGTGCCTGATGTTCATCGTCGAGTCCTCCATTGTTGGTTGTTGTGACGTCGGCCGCGCCGACGAGTTCGGCATGCTAGGTCTTGCACGCGTACGCGCCGTGATGGCGCGCACAATCGACGCCTCCGCGGCACCGCATCGTGCCGAAGTGCGATCTTCGCCACGGTTCGGCGACAGACCCGTGGGGTAAAGGCCGCGCGCGCGCGGTCGCTAAATCCGCATATCGCCACTTCCAGGAACAGCCGGAACCCGGAGCGCCCGATCGCCATGTCCGCCAGCCATGCCCCAGACCCGACGTCCGCGCCGGAGACCTTGTCGGACATCAGTCGTGACGAGCTCGAAGCCTGCGTGCAGCTGCTCGCAGCGAGCGTGGCGGTGCACCGTGAGCGCTTCGGCGGCGTGCCGCTGGAGACCGTCTCGCGTCTCGCCGAGAGCAAGCACAACGTGGCCGGCGCGGTGCGGCAGACGCTCACCGAGGCGCTCGACCTCGTGCGCGTGAAGCTGCCGATCAGCGCCGATGACGAACGCGCGCGCCGCCTGGCGCCGTTCGAGGGTGCCGACCTGCGCCACCAGTGTCGGATCACGACTCATGCACCGGCCAAGCTGCTGTCGGCGGACCGCAGCCGATCCGCCAAGGGGCGCTTGCGCAACATCTCCTGGGGCGGTGCGGCGATCGCCTGCACCGACATGCCGGGCGAAGAAGGTGACTCCGTATGGCTGTTGCTGCCGGCCGGCAAGGGTGGCGAGATTCCCGTCCTGGCCACCATCCTGCGCTGCCTGCACGAAGATGACGGCGAGCCCGTCTACGGCCTGCGCTTCGACAGTCTCAATCCTGCCGACGAGCCGCGTTTCCGCAGCGTGCTCGAAATCCTGCTCGCGCAGCCCGACAACCACGGGCAACGTTCCGAAGCGCGCCTCGTGCAGCGCCTCGACGTGGAATACGGCGATGCCGGCGAACTGCGTGCCACGCTCGAGGACATTTCCAGTGGTGGTCTCCAGCTCACCGTGCCCGATGCGCTCGAACAGGACCAGTCGCTGCTCATCGCGCTCAGCAATGCCGATGGTGATTGCCTGCTCGAACTTCGCGCGCGCGTGGTGCACCAGACACGCGTCGGCGAGGGCGATTTCGCCATGTACCGCGTCGGCCTCAAGTTCGAGCATCCGAGCGAAGCGCTGCGTGAGCAGACCCAGGCGCTGATCCACGCGCTGGCCATGGCCGGCGCCCGCGATCTCGTCACCGACGGTATGCTCGATGAGGATCTCGGCGAGCACGTTGAAGCAGACACCGGCGACGGCAGCACCACGCACCCGGCGGCCGATCACGCCTGAGTCGCGGCAAGGCGGCAGCGCCGCCGCCCGTGGCCAGCTTGCCGCGCCGCGCACGCCTCGCTTATCGTCGACGCCCCACGCCTGATCGGGAGCCGTCGATGCAGACCTACGCCACCACGCCCTTCGCCGACGATTTCGTCTTCCTCGAAGGCCCGCGCTGGCATGCCGGACGCTTGTGGGTCTCCGACATCTGGGCCCACACCGTCTATGCCATCGATGCCGCCGGTGCGCGCGAGGCTGTTGTCGAAGTGCCGGGGCGACCGTCCGGGCTCGGCTTTCTGCCCGACGGCACGCCATTGGTGGTGTCGATGACCGAGCGCCGCCTGTACCGGGTGGTCGATGGTGCGCTGGTCCTGCACGCGGATCTCTCCGCACTCGTCGCGGCCGACATCAACGACATGGTGGTCGACGCCAGCGGACGCGCCTGGGTCGGCAACATGGGTTACGACCTGTTCGGCGGCGGCGAGCCGCGCAGCGCCGAGATCACGCTGGTCGAAGCAGACGGCCGCTGTCGCCACGTGGCGCAGGATCTCGATTTCCCCAACGGACTCCTGATTACCGACGGTGGGCGCACGCTGGTCGTCGCGGAATCCTTCGGCCATCGCGTCAGCGCCTTTGATATCGCCGCCGACGGCATGCTGGCCAACCGGCGCGTGCTGTGCGAGCTGCCGGAACTGGTGCCGGACGGCATCTGCCTCGACCAGGCCGGCAACGTGTGGGTGGCCGGCGCGATGGGCGGTGCCTTCGTCCAGGTGGCGCCGGACGGACGCGTGATCGCGCGCATCGACGTCGCCCCGCGCGCGGCTATCGCCTGCCAGCTCGGTGGTGCTGACGGCTGCACCTTGTTCTGCCTCACCTACGATGGCGGCGTCGAGGAGCTTTCGCGCGGCGAACCGGGTGCGCGTATCGAGACCGCTCGGGTCGAGGTGCCCGCCGCCGGCTCACCCTGATGCGCGGACCGGCCATGCCCGGGCGACGTCAGGTGGCGACCCACGCGGCGAGCAGGTCCACTGCGGTCGTCACGTCGTTGCAGTAGCTGCGCAGGAAATCCTCGTCGACCGGCACCCCGGCGGCCGCGGCCTCGAGCGCCGCGCCGCCGTCGAAGTCGACGCAGGCAATGCGTGTCGAGAGCTCGGCGTCGGGACGGCCGAAGCACTGGCCGGGCAGGCAGGCGACACCGGTCTCTTCGAGCAGGCGCTCGCACATCGTTGCGCCGTCGAGGATGCCGCGCGAGGCGAGGCGCACGCGCAGCGGTTCGAAATTGGGGAACAGGTAGAAGCCGCCGCGCGGACGTGTCACTTCCGCACCGGCGCCGGCTAGAGTCTCCCAGGCGTAGTCACACAGCGCGGCGAGAATTGCGCGCGAGTGATCGAGATAGCGCTCGATCGCCTCGTGTGATTCGAAAGCGGTGACCGCGGCGTACTGGATGGGCGCGCTGGTTGCGGTGAAGGTTTCGCTCGCGACCGCCACCAGGGCTTCGTTCAGCCACGCGAGCGACTCCGGGAAGACGAACGCCCCGAGGCGCCAGCCGCCCGCGCCGCACCACTTGCTGAGGCCGTTGCTGATGATGGTGCCTTCGGGGTAGTAGCGCGCGATCGAGACGTGGTTGCCGTCGAAGGTGAGCCCGCCATAAATCTCGTCGGCGAGGACCACTACGCGGTAACGTCGCGCGACTTCGGCGATCGCTTCGAGTTGCGCGGCATCGTAGACCATGCCGGTCGGGTTGCCCGGGTAGTTGATGATGAGCAGGCGTGGTGACGCCGGGTCGGCCGCGCAGATGCGCTCGAGCGCCTCGGGCGTGACGCCGAGGCCGGTCTCGATGGCGGTCGGCAGCCAGTGCAGGTTGCGCCCGATGATGCGCGCCTGGGGCGCGTAGGAGACCCAGCTCGGGCTCGGGATGAGCAGGTCTCCGTAGTAGGTGAGCTGGGTGAGGAACATGAGCTCCTTCGTCCCGGGGCCGACCAGCACCCGGTCGGCGGCGTACTCGAGACCCTGCGTGCGCCGGTAGTAATCGACAATGGCTGCACGCAGGGCGGGCAGGCCGCGTACCGGCAGGTAATCCTTCTCGTGCGCGTGTTCGCGCAGCGTCTGCTGCACGATGTCCGGCACCGGGAACGGCGACTGGCCGAGACCGAGGCCGTAGATGGTGCGGCCGGCCGCGCGCAGCGCCTTGCTGCGCTCGTTGATGGCGATGGTCGCCGACGGCCGCATGCCGCGGACGTTGAGATTGAGGTGCACGGCGGGTGAGAGCAGCGGATCGATGGTCATGGCACGACGGCAGCAAGGGACTGCAGGCGCTTATAGCAGATTCGTCCCGATGCAGCAGGGAGCGGCGGCAGGGAACCGGACGTTGCCGCCCCGCCGAACGCCACGCGCCGGCGGCTCGGGCGGTCATGAACGCTCGCGCGGCGACCCCGCGTCACGAGTGGCGGATTGAATCGAATGTCGAGTTTCACATGTAAGGTTTCGACCAGTCGTCCGACCAAGCCTCGAAACCGGCCATTACCGAGTGCCGGAAACATACCGAATCGAGGAGAACGACCATGAAGAACCTGTTTGCCGCGCTTGCCCTGGCCCTGATCTCGAATGCCGCTTCCGCCGACGCGTTCGCGCCGTGGGAGACCCGCATGCCCGCTGTCGATCGCAACGATGCACCGTCAGCGGAAGTGATGCCGGCCGGCTTTGCGCCGTGGCGCGACCGCGCCGTCGGCGCCGACATGCCCGATGGCGTGCAGCTCGGCGCGATGCCCTGGAGCGTGTTTCGTCCCTGGGCCTGAGGCGGTCGGACCGGGGCAGGCCGCGTCGCGTGGCGCGGCGACCCCGGCGCCGGTCATGTGCAGAGAGGGGCAGCGTGGTATGGTCCGTTCCACGCGACAGGGACCGTACATGATGGATGCCCCGACCCGGGCCGGCGATCCGGAGCAATGGCTGGACCTGCATGGTGACGCGCTCTACGCCTTCGCCATGCTGCGCGTTCGTAACCAGGCGGTCGCCGAGGATCTCGTGCAGGAGACCCTGCTGGCAGCACTCGGTGCGGCGCACGACTTTGCCGGGCGCGCGAATGCGAGGACCTGGCTGGTCGGCATTCTCAAGCACAAGATTATCGACCACCTGCGCAAGGCAGGACGCGAGACGCGTGAATACACGGAGGAGGAAATGCCTCTGAGCGACGCGCAGTGGAGCGAGAAGTTCGACCATACCGGTCACTGGATCGAGCCGCCGCGGGATTGGGGCGACCCCGCCGCGGTCGCCGAGAATAGGGCGCTCGGCGCGGCGCTGGAGGCGTGTATCGAGCGTCTTCCCGAGAAGGCGCGCACGCTGTTCGTGCTGCGTGAAATCGACGGTCTCGGCACCGATGAACTGCTCGCGACATTGGGAATCTCGAGCGCCAACAATTTGTGGGTGATGCTCTCTCGCGCGCGCGAGCGCCTGCGGACCTGCCTCGAGCAGACGTGGTTCGGGGGAGTCCGCTGATGATCGACTGCCGCGAAGCGAGCGAGCTCACCTCGCGCGAACTCGATCGGCGGCTCGGCCGCCGCCAACGCGTGGCGCTCTGGTTGCATCGCCTGCTGTGTCCGGCCTGTCGCTTTTATCGACGCCAGCTCGACAGCATCCGGCGCGTCTCGAGCCGCCTCGGCACGGCCGCGCCAGGGGCCGACGAGGCTGCCGGGTCGACGCCACGCCTCGACGCCGCGGCCCGCGAGCGGCTGCGGGCGCGGTTGCGCGCTGCCACTGGTGACAAGGGTGCCACGGAGGACGAGCGCTGAACGGTGGTCCTTTGCGCCGGCGCTATACTGCAGCGTGATCGCCGGCCATCACGGATACGCTTCTCGCCATGACCACTCGCCGTTGCCTGTTGCTCGGTCTCGCCGCGCTCGCCGCCGGCTGCACCGCCACGCCCCAGATCCTGCCGGTGGTGCCGCAGGTCGACGTCGACGCCGCGGCGGCACGCGGAGCCGGACGCTCGATCGCCGTCACCGTGGTCGACGCGCGCGACAGCGACATCGTCGGTTACCGCGTACCGGACGATGCCACGACCGCCATCACGACGCCGGCGGAGACCTTGCCCAACATCCGCCGCGCTCTCGAAGAAGGCTACCGTAAGCTCGGCTTCGAGGTGCTGCCAGCCGGCAGCAATGCCGATATCGCGCTGGAAGTACGCTTGACCGAGTTCGGCTATCGGCGCGCGAGCGGTGGCGTGGTGCGTGAGCTGCGCACCGGCGCGACGCTCGAGGCGACCAGCATGATGCCGACCAAGACCGTCACCGCCGTCTACCATGACGGCCAGGGCAAGGACACCGTGCTGCGGCCGTCGCTGAAGGCGAATGCCGACATCCTCAACGCGCATCTCGGCGCGGCACTGTCCAAGCTCGTCGCCGATGCGCGCCTGACGACACCCTGAGAGGCCGCGACAGCAGTTACCAGACCCAGGCCGGCCCCGGACGCGTCGTTGCAAAGTCCATCACCGGCGGCCTTGCCGACGGGCAGGTACGGCGTGATGGAATGGCACCGGCAGCGCGTGGCCGCAACCCACGCACGGCTGGCGGCAGCAGGCGGAACTGGCAGGCGGGAGGAGGGGTGGTTGCCCGAGGCGCACGCCCCGGGCAGCCGGAAGGACGGCCTCAGCGGCCCTCGGTCAGGTAGTTGACGTCGAGGGTACGCTTGACCTTGCTCATCTCGGTGTCGGGGTAGCTGACACCACGCGTCGGCACCAGCGTGCCACGATTGTTCTGCAGGTCGATCACGTTGATGCTCTGGAAGGCGACCACGCGAGCACCGTCCGGCGTCACGCCACCTTTGAACTCACCGCGGTGACCCGCGTACTCCTCGTCCTCGGTCCAGCTCTTCTGGATCTGCCAGATCTTCCACAGCTCGCCCGACTTGTCGAAGGCGTTGGCGTAGAAGGACTCGCCGGACTGGCGATCGACGTAGATGAACTTGGTCGAGTAGGGATGGGTGTCACGCTGCGGGTACATGCGCATCACGTCCACTTCACGCAGCGCCCAGTCATCCAGGGGCGCCCAGCCGCTCGGACCGTAGTAGATGGTGTCCGTGTGACGCGAGCGCGCGACGGCGAGGATGCGCGCCTTGCCGACGTACTCCCACTCGTGTTCCATCGGGCGACCGTTGAAGCCGTAGAAATCCTCCAGCGTGTGGTCGGTACCGAGCAACGAGTCGGACTTCACCTCGACGGAGATGCGGCGCACACGACGCAGGCTCGGGATGTAGGCCCAGGAATCATCGGCCTTGCGCGGGTCGTCGTAGCGCAGGATGAGGAAAGCGGTGCCGGCGATATCGAACGGCGAGTTGAAGCCGGTGTATTCGCGGAAATTGGTGTTCTTCGCGAAGCCTTCACCGTTGTTCATCTTGTAGTCGGATTCGGGCAGGTCGGCACGCGCCGACATCAGCACACGCTGGTAGGGGCCGGCGAGCGCACGCTCGAAGG
The DNA here is from genome assembly GCA_040220855.1 of Gammaproteobacteria bacterium. GTDB lineage: Bacteria > Pseudomonadota > Gammaproteobacteria > JACKNG01. The sequence goes on from JAVJVZ010000034.1 coordinate 7,230, forward strand.
TGCCGCCACCGGTGTAGTACTGCTTGTACTTGCCGCCATCCGAGGACATCACTTCGTGGCCGTCGTGGTTGCCGCCGCGACGTACCCACACCCAGTGCACTTCTTCCGAACGCAGGCCGTCGTTCTGCCAGCGGAACATCCAGTTCCACACCATGCGCCAGCCGTCTTTCTTGCTGCCCGGGGTGAAGGCTTCCGGGTCGAAGGGGCGGCCGGCGGTGTAGTTCTCGATCGCACCGTCGCCAGCGAGGGTCGGCTGGCCGGCGAACTTGGCGGTCGCGTCGAGGTAGGCCTGCGGCGGGCTGAGGTCGCCGGCGTCCTTGATACGCATCTCCATGCCTTCGAAGATGAGTTCGGACTGCTGCTCGGCAGGGATGAACGGGCGGATCAGGTCGGCCTTGTCGTAGGTGATCACATCGCCGTCGACGAACTGCGGCTGGGCTTCCTGGTTGGCCTTGAGCCAGGCGAGATGATCCTCGGGAGAGAAGGCGCCCGCGGCGAGCGGAGCCGCGGCAGTCGCCGCGAGCAGGAACCGCGATACCGGTTTCAACATAGCTGGAAAGTCCTCTGTAATGGTTGAACGCGCCTGGCCGGCAACCCGCTCGCGGGTGCTCGCACACGCCCGGCGAGCGCACGCCGAGAAGCGTGCAGGAAGGGCTGGCGGCGGTGATTGGCGAGCGGGGCAGTCGGCGTCGTCACACGGAGCGCCGGTCAGGACGTCTCGATGCTACCAACTCCCCCTGAGGACTAGAAGGATCATTCTAGATCTGTTTCTTATGGGAGCTATAAGAGACAGGAATGTCTTTAAAATTAACGTGTTGCATAATGGTACAGTGCAGCAAAACGGGACACCGCGAGGCCGCCGGGGTCGCCCTGGCACGACGCCCCGGCGGGCCGCCGCGCCCGCTCAGAGCGCGGCGATGCGCTGGCGCGCGAAGCCCTCGTCGTAGGGGGAGAGTGCACGGACGTCGAGGGTGAGCGATTCGAACATCCAGCCGTCGCCGGCGCGCACGTAGACGTCGCGGTACTTGCCCATGATCCAGCAGGCCACGGGTTCGGGTTCCTTCACGATCGGCGCCCATAGGTCCCAGCGGCCGGTGGCGCGATCGCCCGCGACCTCGATCAGCGGATTGGTCGCGTAATGGTCGACGAAGGAGATCACCTTGCTCACACCGGTGAAGAAGGCATGGATGGCGGCACGGCCCTCGTGCCTCCCGAACGGCCCGCCGTCCCACACGCCGTCCTCGACAAACAGGCTGGCGATACCGTCAGGGTCGTAGTCCTGGTCGGCATAGGCGCAGTAGCGCGCCTTGAGCTGCTTGATGCGTTCGATGTCGTAGAGCCATTGCAGGCGATCGGCGTCGTTCATGTGCGGGCCTCCGGGGATGGATGGCGGAGTGGTCGATACAGGGCCGTCCTAGTCGTCGTCGCGCTCGTGGCGCGGACCGAGCGGGGTGAACACCCAGGCGCCGGCGCTGCTGCGATCGAACGCAGTGCTCTGCTCGCGTTCACCGCGCGTCGCGTTGAGGTGCGGCAGGATGTCGGCCGGATCGTCGGCATCCACCTCGTAGAGCGCGAGGTGGCCGAGCGGGCACGGCCGGCCCTGCTCGTCGCGCAGCTCGAAGCGCTGCGCGCTGACCCAGCCGGCACTGGCCAGCACTTCGTCGAGGTGGGTGTGCTCGTACCACGCCTCGAATTCGGCTTCCCGGCCGGGCACGGCCTTGCTCAGGACCAGCACCAGGTGACGCATGCATGTTCTCCGCTTGGCTGACGACAGGTGTCGGCCGAGCATAACCGCGTGGCCGTGGTGCAGGGCAAGCGGTTGGCGCGTGCGGGGCGGCAATCGCGTGCCGCGGCGGAAGGCGTCGAGGTGGTGGCGGTCGACTCAGATGCTCTGGTTCAGCGCGTTGTCCACCGCGCCGGTGTCGAGCAGTCGCTCCATGCGCCGCGCCGCCCGTTCGCAGTCGTCGAGCGTCGTGAACACGCGCAGACGCAGACCGAGCGACGGACGCTCGCCTTCGAGTCTCGCGAGCACCGCGCGTGTGAGCGGGCTGCAGCTCTCGGTCATGCGAGCCTCGGCGGCGAGCAGCGCGGGGTCGGCTTCCTCGAACACTTCCAGCAGCGGATAGCGGTCGAGCAGCGCATCAGCGACGCGGCTCTGGTAGCGGAACACTTCCTCGGCGCGTGACGGCTCGACGGCACCGACCACCCGCGCCACCGGCGGTGGCAGGGTCGCGCAGCCTGCGCTGAGCGCGAGAGCCAGGGCGGCGGTGATGCTGCGCAGTCGGTGTCTGCCGCGGTCCTTCGTGAGCATGGCGTCCTCGATTCTCGTTCCTGGTGGGCTGCGCCACGCCCCGCGACGCCAACCCCCGATTACCAGCCTAGACCGGCAGCGCACGGTATCCAGGCTCAGGTACGCGGTCTGTGAAGCGTGTCGCGCGCATGCGCCCGGCCTGGTGCCGTGAACTGTCAACAATGATGACTGTGTCACGGCACCGCGCCGTCCCAGCGTAGCGGCCGTCGGCAGCGGCGCCTTGAGCACGATCGCTGTGCCCCGGGCGGGTCAGCGCGGCGCCGGGGGCGTAAGGCTGCGGCGCAGCTCCGCGAGCAGCGCCTGGTCGCCCCGGGTACCGGGGCGCGGTGCGACGGGTTGCCCGAGGTGCGGCCACAGGCCGTGGCGGATGTTCTCCGGCAGCACGTTCTCGAGGTACTCGAGCGCGGTACCGCGAATCCCGCGATCGGGGCTGAACACCGCACGGAAGGAGAGCCTCAGCGCATCGCGGTCGAGCACCAGGCTGAGCAACGTGAAGACGTGCTCGAGGCTGTAGTCCACACGGCGGCCCGCCTCGGCGGTGACGGCTTCCTCGCCCTGCGGGACGTCGTCGATGCGGATGTCGCGTGCCTGCCAGGTGGCGCGCGGCACGGCGACTTCGCGTTCGCAGGCGGCGAACACGCGCGCGGTGTCGATGTGCAGCCCGCCATCACGGCCGTGCATGCGCGAGAGTGCGCGCGCGCTCGAGTAGCGCACGTTGAACTCGGCGTCGTCGAGGCCGTGCAGCAGAGCCTCCACCACGCGCGGCTGCGGTGAGACCTCGAGCACACTGGGCAGGCGCTGGCGTGCGAGCAGCGGTACGTCCGGGTCGAGCAGTGCATCGGTCAGGGCGCCGATGCACTGCGGCACCATGAAACGCAGCTCGGTGCGCGCGAGATCGGCGAGCGCATCGACGGCGAGCATCGGTATCACGAACGGGGCGAGGCGCGCGTCCATGAAATCGCCTTCGAGGCAGGCGCGGACGCGTGCGCCGTCACCGCTGGTGAGATCGGAAATCGCGCCGGCGAGGCGCGTCGACGGCCCGCTCGGTGGTGCCACGGTATCGGGGTGTGCGGGCAGCGCGTGGGCAGTGTCACCGCGTGCCGTACGCTGCGCCGCGATGCGCGCGAGCAGCAGCTTGCGCTCGGTCGCGGCGGAGGCCTCGGCAAGTGTCTGGCGCGTGGTCGCGTCGACGATCTCGTCGTCGGCAATCGAGATGACGCCGTCGCGCAGGTTGTCGGCGAGCTGCGCGACGTAGCCGCGGTAGAGATGACCGACGACGACCAGCGTCACGACTGCGACGACCAGCGCGACCACGATCACGACCAGTGATGGCAGCGTCGGCACGAGTGCCAGCAGGCCGAGCACGATGCCGCCGCCAATGACGTCCCCGAGGCGATCGGAGGCGACGTCGATGATCGACTTGGTCGGGCGCTTGCGCATCGGTGGCAGCGGCGTGTAGAGCAACTCGAAGGCGGAGCGGAAGAACGAGTTCTGCACCACCATCTGGCCGCCGCGCAGCAGGACGACCGTCCACAGCTTGAGCGTGACGATGTTGAGCAGACCGCAGGCGATGACGATCACCGGCATCGTCGCGAGCGTCGCGCCGATGCCGAAGCGGTTGAGCAGGCGCGGTCCGGCGAGGGATTGCACGGCGAAGGTGACGACGCCGGCAATGGCGTAGAAGCGACCGAACAGGCCGACGAGAGCGGCCTCGTCGGCGAGCATGCGCGCGGCCTCGGCCTTGAACGCGTAGTCGACCAGCGCGGCGAGCACCGCGACGAGTGTCATCAATAGGCCCATCAGGGTGAGGTAGCGATGACGGAACAGCAGCCCGATGCCGGACTCGACTTCCATCGTGACCGGCTGGCCGGGTGGCGGCGCGGCGGCGCGGCCGATGCCGCGCACGGCGACGGCGCAGGCGAGGTGCAGTGCGCCGAGCACGACGATCATCGCGCGCGCATCGAGCATGGCAGCGACACGGTCGGCGAGAAAGCCGCCGAGCACACCGCCGAGCGTCGCCGCTGCCGCGACCTGCGCAATGGTGCGCTTGGCGGTATGCGGATCGAAACGTTCGTTGACCACCGACCAGAATCCCGAGATGAGCACGGCGCCGAACACCGCCATCTGCGTGTAGAGGGTCAGCGCCGCGAGCGCCGGGTGATCGGCGTAGAGCGACCAGCTGCCGACGAACAGGCCGGCACTGACGAGAAACGCCAGCGGTACCACGCGCGACGGCCCGAAGCGTGCCAGCAGACGCGACATCACGATCACCGCGAGCATCGACAGCAGCGCCGCGACGATTACCATCTTGGGCAGCTGGGTGACGTCGTAATGCGACAGGAAAACCGCGTCGCGTGTCGCCTTGCCACCCACCTGGTGGGCAATCATGAGCGTCGCCGAAAGCAGCGCGAAGGCGGTGGCAAGGCGGGTGTTGGCAGGGGCTGGCGTCATGCGGATGTCCGGACCGTCGCGAGGGCAGCGCCGTCGTCACCAACGGGCGCAGGCGACGGGCCGGGTGACGTCGAGTGCCCGAGTGTACACGCAGCGCCCGGGTGACGTCGTGACGCGCGGGCGCACCGCTGCACCCGCGCGCAGCGCCGGCTCAGTGGCGTGCCGGTGCCTCGTAACGCAGGCCGACCTCGGCCGCCTGGCGTCGCACGGTATCGTAGAGCCTGGTGTCCAGCGAGGCGGCGTCGTCGTCGGTGGTGGCGAGTTTCTCCTCGATCCAGGCGTCGCGCTCGGCGGCGAGCGTGGCAATGCGTGCCTTGAGTTCGGCGCGTTTCTTCGCCTGCGCGCCGACGTGCGCCGCGCGCTCGGCGGCGGACATTGCGGCGAGCGGCGCTGGCAGCGCTTCTGCCTCGAGCACGGCGAGATCGACGCGGCCGCTGGTCACCGCCTCGACCAGCTCGTCGTCACCCGCGAAGCTCGCTGCGCCGGCGGCACTCGCGTTGAAGCCGGCGCGGCGCGCGAGCACGGCCGGTGCAGCGGCATGCAGCTTGGTGGTGGCGGCTTCCTTCTGCGCGGCGCGCTCGCGCGCCGCCGCATCGCCGAAGAACAGGCGCGTGTCGTCCATCGCGGTGGCGAGCCGTGCGAGTTCGCTGTCGTAAGGCGTGGTCAACGCGACCGCGTTGCCGTCCTGCGCGACATCGATGTAATCGCCCTGGGCAAGCGCGGCGATGTGCTGCCACACGGCGCGCGTGTCGTGCTGGCTGCCACACTGAATGGCATTGACGACGATGCCGCGCCGCTTCGCCTGCTGGACGATCTCGGGATATGTCCGCTCGCCCTGGTAGTCCATGTGCGGTGGTGCGTCGCCGACCAGGAACACGGTGCGGTAGACGTTGTCGTCGCCGCTCCAGCTGATGCCGTCGATGGCGTCGGCAAGGGCCTGGTTGACCGCTTCCGGGCCGTCACCGCCGCCCGCGGCGCGGAAGTCCATCAGCGCCGCGTACATCGCGTCGAGGTCGCTCGAGAGATCGACCACGCGGGTCACGTACTCGTCACCGCGGTCGCGGTAGGCGACGAGGCCGATGCGGATCTCGGGTGCCGGGTCGGCCTGCGCGAGCGAGGCGGCGATCGACCAGATCTTGTCTTTCGCGGCCGCGATCAGGCCGCCCATGGAGCCGGTGGTGTCGAGCGCGAAGACGACCTCGATGCGCGGACGTGACCGCGGCGTCGCCGCCGCCGGCGCTGCCAGCGTCGGGGTCAATGTTGACGAGGATGGGGTGCCGGCGCGACTGTCCGGGGCCGGGTAGAGCGTGACGCCCGCGGCCGTGGCGGCGAGCAGGGTGAGTCCGATGAGTGCGTTGTGCATGGTGACGTTCTCCGTGCTTGTTGGAATGGGCTCTAGGAAGAGAGGTGAGGTGTCGCTCAGGCGTTTCGCCACGCCGCGCGTTCGAGTCGGGCGAGCGCTGCCTCGGCGGCGACGCGGGCGCGTGTGAACCGCGCCTCCGGGTCATCCCCGCCGGTGTCTTCGCTCGCCGGGCGGGTACGCCACGTACCGGCGGTCTGCACGAGCAGCAGCGACCACGCCCCGAGCAGGAAGCTCCCGCTGTGCAGGTAGGCGCCGGTGCCCGCGACGAGCGCGAGCGAGGTGATCGCGAAGTCGGCGACCCCAGCGAGCGGCTGGCGGTGGTAGAGCAGCACGCGGGCCAGCCACAGGAGCGCGAGGTGCGCCGCGACCAGCGGCAACGGTGGCGTCGACATGGCGAGCAGCAGCGCGGCGGCGAGGCACCACGCGAGCGCGACGACGACGCGGCCGCCGTTGCGTGCAGCGGTGACGAGTGACCCGGCCAGCCACGCGCCGGCGACACAGGTGACGGCGAGCACGAAGGCATCCGCCGGCCCGATGACCCGGGCGAGCGCGCCGTTGATGCCGGCACCGAGGAGCGCGGCGAGGGCAGCGAGGGCGAGTGCGGTGGGAAAGTCGCTGCGCCTCATACCGGTATCCTCCCGGTGGCGTTGCGCCGCTCTTTCTCGCGCAGCAACGCAATGTCGATCTCCGCCTCGCTCGGTGGTCCTGGCTCGGGTGCCGCGGCGGTGACGACGTGCTCGCTGCTTGGCGCCGCGTCGGCGTGCGCGGCGAGGCGCGCCCGCAGGGTGGCGAGCTCGGCGCGCGCGGCGTCGATGGCGGCAGCGAGGGTCGTGCGCGCCGCTGCGTTGCGCTCGCGCGCCCGGCGCAGTGATTCGCGGCGCGCGGCGTGCTCGAGCTTGCGGCGGACGAGATCGCGCGCGAGCGCCTCGGCGCCGGCGGCGAGGCAGCTGTCCAGTTCGCTGTCGAGACGCGTGAGGGCGTCGGCGTGATGCGCGTCCTCGCGCACCAGTGCGGCATCGCCGGAGGCCAGTGCCTGTGCACGCCGCTCGCGGGCGGCGAGTTCGAACTCCATCTCGCGCACGGCCTCGCGCGCGACCAGCGCGGGTTCCTCGATACGATCGACGAGGGCGTTGAGATCGGCGCGCAGCAGGCGCGCGAAACGATTGACGATTGGCATGTCGATGTCTCCTCGGGACGCTGACGGACGACGGTGCTCAGCGTGCCCGGGCGGGCGGAGGGCGATAAGGCACGAAACGGTAAAAATCGCCTGGCGCGATTTACGAAACATTTACATGCGTGCGTGGCCGCGTCCTGATACAACGACAAGCCGTTCGATTGCCTTCCATGCCGGTCAGCGAATCCCGTCACCCTCCATGCGCGAAACCGCAGAAACGCCACGCCGCCGCCTGCTCGTCGTCGAGGACGAGGACGCCATCCGCGAGGGGCTGGTCGACGTCTTCGTCTACCACGGCTACGAGGTCGAGGCGGTGAGCGACGGCAGGGCCGGGCTCGACCGCGCGCGAAGTGGTCGCTTCGACCTGGTGCTGCTCGATGTCATGCTGCCCGGCCTCGACGGCTTTGCGGTGTGCGAGGCGATCCGCGCGAGCGATCGCGCACAGCCGATCATCATGCTCACCGCGCGCGTCGCCGATGAAGACATCGTCAACGGCCTGCGTCTCGGTGCCGACGACTACGTCGCCAAGCCGTTCGGCGTGCAGGAACTCGTGCTGCGCGTCGAGGCGGTACTGCGGCGTGCGCGCGGGGTCGATCCGGCATGCGAGACGCTCGCCATCGATGCCGCCGCCACGCTCGATTGCGCCAACCTCGCCGGTCGCATCGACGGTGGCGAGGTGTCCTTCACCCGCCGCGAGATGGACATCCTGCGTTACCTGCACCGCCACCGTGCGCGCCCGGTGCCGCGCGAAGAGCTCCTCGCCGAGGTGTGGGGCTACGCTCGCCACCTCGACCTGGAGACGCGCACCGTCGATATCCACGTCGCCAAGCTGCGCCGCAAGCTCGAGCGCGATCCGAAGCAGCCGGCGCGGCTGGTCACGGTGCGCGGCGCGGGCTACCGGCTGGTCACGGCGTGAGTGCACGCGTCACCGGCGTGCAGGCGGAGCAACGCCTGCGACGCGCCCTGATCGCCTTCTTTCTCGCGCTCGCGGTGCCGGCGGCGCTGCTCGCCTGGCACGCCTGGGGGCAGGTGCGCTGGCAGGTCCTGCACCAGTACCGCACCCTCGCCGAGGAACTCGCCGGGCGCATCGACGCGGCGCTCGGCGCTGCCGTCGCGCGCGAGGACGCGCGAAGCTTCGCCGACTACGGTTTTCTCGTCGTCGATGCCGCAGCCGGCGGGGGGCTCGCGCTGTCGCCGCTCGCGCGCGTCGAGGCCGCAACGCTGCCCGGGCTGGTCGGCCATTTCCAGGTCGACAGCGCGGGGCGCTACAGCTCGCCGCTGTTGCCGCCTTCGGGGACGCTCGCACGCGACTTCGGCATCGATGCCGGAGAGCTCGCGCGGCGGCGTGCGCTCGACGCGCGACTGCGCGCCATCCTCGCCGGCCCCGCGGCGCGCGCCGCGCCACCTGCCGACGCCCTGACGGTGGCGCGGGACGGCACTGCGACCACCACCGATGCTGAGCGGGATACCGCCGAGCATGCCGGCGGAGCCGTTGGCGCCGCTCCGCGCGACGTTGCCGCGCGCGCGAAGACCAACGTCTTCGAACGCCTGACCAACGCGCAGCAGGCTTTCGCCGGTCGCGACGCCGGTTATGGCAAGTCCATCGATTCCCGCCGCGTGGCGCGCCAGCAGGCCGGCACGGATGAGCTGACGGGCAGCGCACCCGCCGCGATCGCGAGCAGCGATGGGCCGCCATCGCCAGCGCGCGCAAGTCGCCGCGAACAGGTCGCCATGCTGGCGTCGCCGGCGCCCGAGGCGCGGGCGACGACGGCACCGCCCGCCGCCGCGCTGCAGGAGGGCGTGCCAGCGCAGCTGGCCGATGCCCGCGGTGACGCGACGTCTGCGGTCGCGGATGCCGCGGTTCCGGCGACAGCGCCACGGGCAGCGCGGGCGCCCGTGGCGGGCGTCACCGGGTCGACCCGGGCGCCGCGCATCCGCCTGTTCGAGAGCGAACTCGATCCGTTCGTGCTGCAGGCCCTCGATGGCGCTCATTTCGTGTTGTTCCGCAACGTCTGGCGCGATGGCGAGCGCTACGTGCAAGGCGCGGTGATCGAACGCGCGGCGTTCCTCGAAGGCGCCGTGATGGCGGCGTATCGCGAGTCCCTGCTGGCACCCCTGTCCGATCTCGCGGTCGCCTTCGGCGGCACCATCATCGCGCACGTGCGAGGCAGCGGGGAGGCGACAGGGCACCCGGCGCAGGTGGCAGGCGAGCCGCTCTACCGCACGCGCCTGTCGGCGCCGCTGTCGGACCTCGAGCTCGTGTTCGGCATCGCCGCCGTGCCGCTCGGCGCCAGCGGCGCCTGGCTCGCCTGGCTCACCGTCGCATTGCTGCTGGTGCTCGTGGTCGGTTGCTATGCCATTTACCGGTTCGCCCGTGGTCACCTGCGACTGGTGCGCCAGCAGCAGGATTTCGTCGCCGCGGTCAGCCACGAACTGAAGACGCCGCTGACTGCCATCCGCATGTACAGCGAGCTGCTCGAAGCCGGCTGGGCGGACGAGCGCAAGAAGGCAGGCTGGTACACCTACATACGCGTCGAGGCGGAACGTCTGTCGAGGCTCATCGCCAACGTGCTCACATTGGCGCGCATGGAGCGTGGCCACGTCGCGCTGGAACTCGCGGCGGCGCCGCTCGGTGCTTTGCTCGAGCGCATCGGCGCGCGGCTGGCCTCGCCAATCGCCGCCGCCGGCTTCTCCCTGGACGTGGCGATCGCGGCAGACGTCGCAGCGACGCCGGTGGCGGTCGACGAGGACGCCTTCACACAGGTGCTGCTCAATCTCGTCGATAACGCCATCAAGTTCACGCCCGACGGCGCGCCGCGACGCATCGTCCTCGGCGCACACCGGCTCGGCGCTGCGCAGGTTGCCGTCACGGTACGCGATCACGGCGCCGGCGTGCCGCGCGCCGAACGCCGGCGTATCTTCGAGCTCTTCTATCGCGCCGACGCGACCGGCAGCCGCGACAAGCCCGGTACCGGCATCGGGCTCGCCCTGGTGCGCGAGCTGATGGCTGCCATGCACGGCGACGTGACGGTCACCGATGCCGCGCCGGGTGCCTTGTTCACCCTCACGCTGCCGCACGCTGTCGACGATTGAGTCGCGGCCGGGTGGCCAGTAAGTTATGCCTGTCCAATGGCGGCCGGAGCACGGCATGAACGGTATCCACGATCTCGGCGGACTGACCTGCTTCGGTCCGGTGGTACGTGAAGCGAACGAACCGGTCTTCCACGAAGACTGGGAGCGGCGCACCTTCGCGTTGATGATGCTGACCGGCGCTGCGCTCGGTCCGATCGATTCCTATCGCCACGCGATCGAGCGCATGGACCCGCTGCGCTACCTCCAGACGACGTACTACGAGCATTGGCTGGCCGGCCTCGAACGCCTGGTTGTCGAGCGCGCGCTCGCCGACGCACCGCCGGCCAGGAACACCGTTACCGCCGAGGTGGTCGACGCCGTCGTCGCCGCCGGCATTTCTGCCGAGCGCGCGAGCGACGACTTCGCGCCGCGCTTCGCAATCGGCGATCGCGTCGTGGCGAAGAACCTCAATCCACGCGATCATACCCGCCTGCCACGTTACGTGCGCGGCCGGCAGGGCGTCATCGCCGCCATCCAGGGCAACCATGTCTTCCCGGATACCGCCGCGCATCTCGCCGGCGAGAACCCGCAGCCCCTCTACTCGGTGCGCTTCGCGGCACGCGAGCTGTGGGGGCCGCAGGCCGCGCCGCAGGATTGCCTGTACGTCGATTTGTGGGAGAGCTACCTGGAGGCTGCCACGTCATGAGTGAGCACGACGACCACCATCGTCACGACGACGATCACCATCACCCGCATGCCGCGCCACCGAATCCCTACCTCGAGAAGCGGCGTAACGGCGAGGAAAGCGCGGCGCTCGCGGCGCGCGTGCGCGCGATCGAAGCACTCGTCGTCGCCAAGGGGCTCGCGACCACGGCGGCGCTCGATCGCATGGTCGAACGCTACGAGCACGACCTCGGGCCGATGAACGGCGCCCGCGTGGTGGCACGCGCCTGGACCGATCCGGCCTACAAGGCACGTCTGCTCGACAACGCCACTGCCGCCATCGCCGAGCTCGGCTACGGCGGCCTGCAGGGTGAGCACATGGTGGTGGTGGAGAACACCGACAGCGTGCACAACGTCGTCGTCTGCACGCTGTGCTCGTGTTACCCGTGGCCGGTGCTGGGGCTGCCGCCGGCATGGTACAAGGATGCACCCTATCGCTCGCGCGTGGTCATCGACCCGCGCGGCGTGCTGGCCGATTTCGGTACCGAACTCGAGCCGGATGTCGAGGTCCGCGTGTGGGACTCGAGCGCCGAGGTACGTTACCTCGTGCTGCCCCAGCGCCCGCCCGGCACCGCGGACATGCGCGAGGAGGAACTCGCCGCGCTGGTCACACGCGACGCCATGATCGGCGTGACACGCCTGGCCGCGCCGTGAGCAATAGCGCGAACAGCGGTGCGCGGCGCGACATCGCGATCATGGACGGCCTCGCCGCGCTGCCAAGGCGCAGCGGCGAACTCGTTTTCCACGATGACTGGGAGCGCCGCGCATTCGCCATCGCGGTATCCCTGTGCGAGTCCGGTCTCTACGACTGGGACACGTTCCGCACCCAGCTCATTGCCGAGATCGACCAGGCCCGCGAGACCCGCGAGGCCTCCGACCCGTCCGCCCCCGGCTACTACGAGCATTGGCTTGCCGCGCTCGAGAAGGTACTCGCGCGACACGGTCTCGGCATCACGGCGCCCGCGCCGGGTACCGCGGCGAGGTGAACAATCGTTGCAGGGGCGTGCGCCTTCGGCGCGTGTCGGCCACGTCACATATCCTCGCGGCCGGCGCCGTAGACTCACGGTTCGGATCTTTGCAGCAGGAACCCCGTCTCATGTCGACTCCCCGCATCCGTCTGCTCCTCGCCGCCGTGCTCCTGTGTACAAGTGTGCTACCGGCGCACGCCATGATCGCCCTCGCGCCCGCGCCGACCACGCTGATGCTCTACGACGACAGCCTCGGCTCCTTGCCGGAAGCGCAGGGCGCGCTGACCTATTTCGACGACGGTTTCCTGTTCGGCGGCAATGCGATGCGCAGCGTCGTGCCCACTGTCGGCACCGCGTATACCACCGATGCCCTGGTACGTGGCGGCTGGACCAGCACTGGCGCCGGTACACCCCTGCCCGAACTCGATCGCCAGGCCGGTTTCCGTCTCGATTTCGAGCTCGACATCGTCGGCGAGAGCCACGCGAACGGTAACCGTGCGGGTTTCAGCGTGATCCTGCTCGGTGCCGACGGTCACGGCATCGAACTCGGTTTCTGGGACGACGCCGTGTGGGCGCAGTCGGGTCCCGGCTTCACGCAGGCCGAGAGCGCCGCGTTCGCGAGCGGCGCGGGCGAGATCGCCTGGGGACTCGAGGTCGTCGGCGACGGCTACACCTTGTTCGCCGATGGCAACGCACTGCTCGGCGGTGCCGTGCGCGACTATGCACCGGCCGGCTTTGCGCCCTACACGCTGGCGAATTACCTCTTCCTCGGCGACAACACGACGAGCGCCGGCGCCGACATCCGTCTCGGCACCGTGAGCCTGACGGCCTACGCACCGGTGCCGCTGCCGGGCGCGCTCGGCCTGCTCGTCGCCGGCTGCGGCGGTCTCGCCGCCGCCGCTCGGCGCGCGCGCGGGAGCGCCTGATCCAGATCAACCGACGCCAGCGCATGGCTTCCCACACTGGTGCACCTCGCACCAGTGCACCTGCGGCGCCCGGGCGCCGCCCCCGGGGAGAACCATGCCGCCACCGACCTTCTCCTTTTCCGCGCGCCGCCGCCTGTTGCTCGGCGGCGCCGCCGCCGTGCTCATCGGCGGTATCGAACTCGTCTGCACCTTGCCGAGCGCGGCCGCTGCGCCGTCTGCGGCCGACCTCGGCGTATTCGATGACGCCGCCGCACGTACCCTGCTGGCGGCCTGTCGCACGCTGTTCCCGCATGCCGCGCTCGGCGATGCGCCTTACTTCGAATGCGTACGTGGCATCGACAGTGCGGCCCGCGCCGACGCCGGCTACCGTGCACTGATCGGCGACGCCCTCGCGCGCCTGCCGGCCGACTTCGCCGGCGCCGACCAGGCCGCGCGCGAAGCCGCGCTGCATCGGCTTGACGGGACGCCCGCGTTCCAGGCACTGCGCGGGGCGGCCGGGAAGCTCTACCGCAACCCGGCGGTGTGGCCGCATTTCGACTATCCCGGACCCTCGCTCGGCTTCGGCGGCTGGGTCGATCGCGAGATCCTCGATCTGGACTGGCTCCCGCCAGCAAAGCGGCAACTCGCGGCAGGGACGCCGTCATGAGTAGACGCTTCGACCTGAACGACGACGGGGTCGTGGTCGTGATCGGCTCCGGGGCGGGCGGCGGCACCTTGTCGGCCGCCCTCGCCGCGGCCGGCGTCAACGTGGTGTGTCTCGAGGCCGGTGGCCAGGTCGCCATCGAACAGGATTTGCCGACCATGTACGGCCGCGTGAAATGGGCGGACCCGCGCCGTGCCGTGGGCGATCTGAATCCCGACCTGCCGGTATTCATCGCCAAGGCGGTGGGTGGCACCTCCATCGTGTGGGGTGGCGTCGCGCTGCGCATCCAGCCGCACGAGTTCGCCGCGCGCACGACCTACGGAGCGGTTGCCGGTACGAGCCTGGCCGACTGGCCGATCGGCGCCGCCGACATGGAGCCCTGGTACGCGCTCGCCGAGCAGCGCCTCGGCGTCACCGGCACCCATGGCAACCCGTTTCTGCCCGATCACAACAACGCCACGCTGCTCAAGCTCGGCGCGCGTGCGCTCGGCTATGCGCAGGTCTCCAATGGTCACATGGCGATCAACGCGGTCGACCGTGACGGGCGTCCCGCCTGCCGCCAGTTCGGCTTCTGTGCCGCTGGGTGCGTGATCGGCGCGAAATGGTCGTCACTGCATGCGGAGCTGCCGAAGGCGCACGCGAGCGGACGCTTCGAGCTGCGCGAGCACGCCATGGCGACCCGCGTCGAGCACGACGACGCCGGCCGTGCCAGCGGCGTGGTGTACGTCGACGCAAGCGGCGTGCGCCAGCGGCAGCGTGCGCGCGCAGTGTGCATCGCGGCGAACGGTATCGAGACACCGCGCCTGCTGCTGCTGTCCGCGTCCGGGCGCTTCCCGCGCGGTCTCGCCAACGGCTCGGGCCTGGTCGGGCACAACTACATGACCGATCTGCTCGGCCGCGTCATTGCCATCATGCCGGGCCGGGTCGACAACTATCGTGGCACGACCTATTCTTCGCTGGTCGCCGACGACATGCGCCACGATCCTGCGCGCGACTTCGCCGGCGGCTACCTCTTCGTGCCGCGTGGCATCCACCTGCCGACCTACGTCAACGAGCCGCGCGCGGATGGCTGGGGCGCAGAGTACGCGGCGGTCATGGAAGCCTATCCCGAGATGGCCTCCGCGGCGCTGATCGGCGAGGACATGCCGGTGCACGAGAATCGTGTGGTGCTCGACGGTGAAACCCTCGACCAGCACGGCAACCCGATTCCTGTCATCCACAAGCGCTACCACGACAATGACCGCGCACTGATGGCGCACGGCCTGGCGCGTGCCGCCGAGATCTATCGCGAACTCGGCGCGACGGAGGTCTTCACGCGCGCGTCCAACGTGGCCATCCACAACCTCGGGACGTGCCGCATGAGCCGCGATCCGGGCGATGGCGTCGTCGATGCCCACGGTCGCGCCCACGAGGTACCCAACCTGTACGTTTCGGATGGCAGCCAGTTCGTCACCTCGGGCGCGGCGCCGCCGACGCTGACCATCGCGGCTCTCGCCCTGCGCCAGGCCGACCATATCGTCGGCGCCTTGCGTGACGGCGTGATCTGAGCCGTCACGCCGTACGCGGCAGCGTTGCTCTCAGCGGCGGTTGCGCACGCCGAGCAGCGCACCGAGGGCGCCGCCGAGCAGCCACACGGCGCCGGGCAGCGGCACCGTGCTCACGCCGTAAGCGATGTCGTCGATGCCCCAGGTGCCGTCACCGGAGGCGTCGAACTCGATGCGCGTGATGCGCGGCATGTCGTTACGGAACACGCCGAAGAACTCCGCGCTGTTGCCGCTCGCACCAGTGGTCTCGATACCGGTCATCTCGAAGCCGCCGCCGACGAACTCGATGCGGATCTGCGTGCCGGCGTGGTCGATGTCGCGCACCGCGACGTAGTCGACCGGTGCGGCGGAGAAATCGAGCGCGAGGAAAGGCGCTTCGTTGTGGGTGATGGCGAAGCTGCCGACCGGGTTGGAACCACCGATGGCGCGGCTATCTTCTTCCAAGGCAACCGTGTTCGCGGCCGAGGTGTCGCTGATCACGAGTCCGCCGGGAAAGAGTCCCGTGACGCCCGAGATGTTCTGCTCGTCCACGAATCCGCTCTCGAAGTCGACCAGGTACATCGGTGCAGTGATACCTGCCGCGGCGAGCCAGGCATCGCGCGTGGCGCCGATGTCTGCACTGGCACTATTGAAGGTGAGGGTCGCGGCGGACACCATGGTCGGCGTTGCGAGCAGCGCGAGAGCGCCGAGCGCCGCGCCGCTGGTGACGCGCAGGGGACGGCTCCGTGGCATGCAGAGTCTCCTTGTGTGAAGTGAATGTCGTGCGAATTCTATGGTGAGCCGCTGCGCACGACCGGTAATCCGGCGGGGCCCGTCACATTTGTTCACGCCACGGGACGGCGCGTGCAAGGAAGCCGGTAGCAATTCAGCGAGGTGCATCCGCGCCCGCTCGGGGGCGGCAGGGCGGACCGCGCCGGCGCAAAAAAAAAAAGAGCCCCGGGGAGGGGGCTCGATCAAGGCGCGGGCGGCGACGGCTGGGGAGTGATGTCGGCGCCACCTGTTCGCTCGTTGCAGCTATCAACGTAGTCGTTCGCAGCAACGGTTTCACCCTGCGCTGGCGTATGTCCGCCCACGGGCGTGCGACGTGCCAGCATCGCGGCAGAGTTTGTGCACCCGTTCAAAATCCCATGTGCATGCTGTTGCGGGCACACCGAAGCTCTCTAAGCTAACGCACAGTGGTCTCGCGGTCATCCGACAGTGGCTGTCCATCCGCGGCGACGCTGCTTTCATCGTGTCTCCCCACGGAGCGCCAGGCGTGCGCAACGGGACGCGATGCTCCGGATTGGGCTTGCGGTCCCGCGGGGGACGGGCGCTGAGCCGCGCGCGGGCGGCGCAACGGCCGCCTCGCGGGATCGCCTCTCCGGTCGATGTACGGCGATGTGCAATGCACACGATCGAGGATGACCGCGTGCGCGCATGATGTCGCGCCGTGCGTGGGCCGGGTGCGTCAGAGGGCGGCACCCGTCGCGCGGCGAGGCGATTTGCGCCAGCCTTTCACGGTCACGGCGTTCCACCTAAGTCCAACCACGAGCGTAGACAGCGTCGCGCGCAGTGTCATCCCGCGCTCGTCAAAGTCATCGATTCGCGGTACGCCACGCACGGTCGCTCGCGTGCACTTTGCGTAACGGTTCAAAGAATCGCCAATCGCAAAAGATTGTTTCGCGATCCCTTCTACGCTCGAAGTTGAAGAGGCGCGCGGTGAACGGGTCGCGCACAGATCCGGACCACGCGTCGATCGGCAGGACCGAGACCGACGGAGGGAACGATGAATACGACCCGCAGAACCTGCGCGCGCCGCCTGGCCGCGTGTGTCCTCGGTGGCTGTCTCGTGCTCGCCAGCACGACGCCGACAGCCCTCGAGGTCAAGAAATTCGTCATCACCAACTTCACCAGCACCTGTGGCGGCAACGACATCGGTGCATGGAACAACATGGTCGATGGCTGGTACGACGAGATGGACGACGAGGCGTACACCAAGGACGGCGCCTACGTTAACGGCAACATGACGCTGGAGCGCTTCTGCGATCCCGACTGGAACGGCGATTGCGACGACGATCATTACGTCGACGATGCCGATGCCTTCATCATCGGCACCCATGGCGCCGATTCGGGCGATCACTGGCAGGGCCTGATGCGCTGGTCCTGGAACGGTCACTGCCGCCTGGACGGCGGTGGCAGCTCCGACGAGATGTGGATTGGCGACTGGGATGCCGAGTTCATCGCGGTCTCGTCGTGCTTCAGCGCCGATGACGACAACCTGCCCGGCATCCGCATGGCAATGTTCGACCCGTTCGACACGCCCGGCCACGGCCGCCGCCTGCACCAGTGGGATGGCTTCCACGGCGTGATGTGGATTTCGAACGGTCGACGCGGTGATTACGACGATGTTGCCGACGACGGCCACGACGGCGCGATCTCCGACGCCTGGGTCTACAACCAGAAGGACAGCAAGCAGTGCCCGGTCGCCTATTCGATCAGCAGTTCGCGTACCGGCTGCCTCGTGCGGCTCAACTACGAGCGCTACAACTACATCTACGGCGATCCGCCGGGGCACAACTGGTACTGCTGGAAGGCCTACGCGAATTGCGATCCGAGCGGTGAGACGGCATGGAATCCGTGATTTCACGCGATTGCATCCATGTCGTTTCCACGTCGCACAGCACCCGGGAGATCCCATCATGAGCCAAGCACACATGCTGCCCTTCGCGGCCGTGCTGGTCGCCGCGCTCGCCAGCGGCACGGCAGTCGCCGTGCCCGATGGCGGTGACCGTCCGGCCACGCCACCCAACGACCCGCCGGCGCTCGAGGAACTGCGCCGCATCATCGACGAATCCATGCCCGAAGACGTGCAGGAGAACAATGGCAAGCTGCTTGCCAGCCTGCTGCAGCCGCGCGTTGCGCAGCAGGGACCGTCTGACGTCTTCGATCCGACCATGGCACCACGCCAGCTCGGCATGCGTCGTCCGCGACCGAGCAAGGATTGCTTCGCGCCACCACCGCGCTTCGATTGCGAGCTCGTCGAGGGCACGCGCGAGGGCGGTGGCGCGTTCCGCGCGCTTGCCGCCGACAGCCTCGGCAACATCAGCTACCTCAATCGTCTGCCGGATCCCTCCAAGGGGGCACCGGAGCAGCTCCCGGCGGTACAGCTGCCGACCTTCTCGATGAGCGACGAGGAAGCGGCTAAGTCCTTCTTCGACGTCTTCACGAGCGTCTTCGGCGTCCCCGCCGAAGAAGCACCGGACGTTGCGAGCTGGCAAGTCGAGAAGCTCCTTCTCGGCCTGCAGAACAGCGACGAACCCGGCAAGGCGCCGGAGGTGCACGTCATCGCGGGTGTAGTGCAGATCCCGCGCATGCTGGCGGTCGAAGGGCTCAGCGTGCCGCGCGTGCCGGTGCTCGGATCGCACGTGCAGGGTTCGATGGACGATCTCGGACGAGGGCTGCCGTTCCGTGTCGAGGTGCAGGAATGGACGCGCTTCACCTTTCCGCAGGCGCTGGGGCGCGCGCAGCCACGCACCCGCAGCGCGCTGGTCGGGGCGATCGCCGACCAGATGGTCAGGAACCTGCGCGAGCCGCCCAAGGCGATCGACATTCGCCTCGCCTATGCCAAGGTCGGCGAGTTCGAGGAACTCGGCTCCTACGGCGGCCCGGACAGCGACGAGACGATGCCGCAGGACGGCATTCCCGACGCCCACCGCTACGTGCCGGTGCTGCTCACCTCGGTGAGCCCGCTCGCACCCGATGCAAGCGAGGAAGAGCAGGCGGGCGCGTTCAGCAGCGCGGGCGAGGAAATCGTCACGCCGCTGTTCGACCTCAACGAGTAAGCATCAACCGGACCTGCGTACTCGCGGACCCGGCTGCGACGCTGCGCGCGGGCAGCATTGCAACCGGCTCCGCGGGGACGCTTCCGCCGATACCAGGGAGAACGTCATGAACTACCGCCTCATCATCCTCGTCCTCTGTGCAGCCGTGACCGCCGGCGCCACGAGCGCCGCGCAGGCTGTCGTCACGCTGCCCGCGGGCGATATCTATCTCGACGGCACGCTCGAGTTCCTCTACGCCGAGGACGGCTCGGCGCGCATCGATGCAGCGCTCTACGTCGACAGCAACGAGACCTTCGGGCCGGGAGCCCTGGCCGAAGTCTACGCGCCACCCGGTGGCGTGACCGCTGCCACCGGGCTCGGCTTCGATTACGCCTACGAAGGCAGCGGCAACGATACGCTGCGCGTCGCGTACACCATCAGCAACGATACCGGTGTGGCCTGGACCGGCCTGCGCTTTCTCGCCGACGTCTCCGGCGATCCGTTCGATCTGCCCATCGAAGTGGCGAGCGTGCATGGCACCGCGGTGGCGCCTGGCGACCCGCAGGCCTGGGGCATCGACGACTTCTACACCGGCGATCTGTTCGTCAGCGATTTCCTCGGCGCCGGACTGCTCGACAACAGCAACGGGTGTGGCAATGTCGCGTGTGCGGCCGAAGGTGCGTTGCAATGGAACCTCGATGCGCTGGCGCCGGGCGAACGCTGGGTCATTACCGTGCTGCTGTCCGATGCCGGCGTGACGAATGCCAATCGCTGGCTCGAGTTCGCGCTCCACGACGGCAGCCCGACTGGCGAGGTGCTGACCTTCTCCGGCCAGGCCGTGGTGGTACCGCTGCCGGGTGTGGCGTGGCTCTTCGCCGGGTTGGCACCCCTGGTGCTCGCGCGGCGGCGTGTGCGCACGCGGCGGCCTCCGGCAGGCGCGCGCCGGGACCACCCGGCCGTGTCTTGATCGCCGGCACGCCATCACGTGCCCGGCGCGCGACCGCGCAATGGCATCGTCATGCACCTGCCCCCCGCTGGGGCTAGACTGTGGCGTGAAGCCGCAGTCAGCGGTGAGCGCAGAGGCAGGACGATGGTGGAGCGAGGGATGCGCGGCCGCGCTGCGTGCACGACGATGCTGCTGTGGGTGCTGGCAGCACATGGCGGGGACACGCGCGCCGACACGCTGACGTTGTCGTTCAGCGATCCGGCCGGCGACGCGGTGGCCAACGGCGCCGGTGGCGGCGACCTGGTCGCACTCGAGCTCGTCTTCGAGCGTGGTAGCAGTCTTTACACGGCAACGCTGCGGGCCGATCCGGCCGCGCCGTTCCATGGCCAGTTCTTCCTGTCGATCGAGCTGTTCAACCGCACGCTCGATGGCACACCGTGGCGCAGGATCGCAGCATTGCCGATCGAGTTCGATCTCGAGGAGCCGCAGACCGAGCTCTCCGTGCAACGATTCTCGACTGCCCTCGACGCCTGGGATCGCGGTCAGCTCGTGGCCGCGTCGAGCGGCGACGGCGCATTCATGAGTACCCGCCTGATGCCGATCATCGAGCCCGGCACGGGCGGCGGTGGCGCCAGCGGCACGCAAGATCCGCAGGACGTCGTTCCGGCGGACCTTTTTGCCGCGGATGCGATAGCGCAGATCGGCCCGGTCGCCCCGCCCGATCCGCCACTACGCCTGAAGATCACATTCAGCGGAGCGTTCTCGAGCGAATGTTCAGGGGCTTCCGGTGCGTGCGCTACCGCGCCGTTGGCGGGATTGCTCGGCACGCCGTTCAGCGGCGAGGTCGTGTTTCCCAACGTGGGCGTCGATGTCGCCCCGGACAACCCGGAACTAGGCGTCTACGACTTCACGACACAGGCCTGGATGTCGATAGTCACGGACGACGCGGCATTCTCCTTCAGCGGGATCGAACTGGTCCATGCGATAGTCATCAATTGCCTGGGCGGTACCTGCGCCTTCAACGCGGATTTCGTGTCGTTGTCCACGACGTTCGGTGGCCATCACTTCGAGCTGGCCCTGGGCGCGCCACGGCCTCCATGGGGTGTCGACAGCCTGCCGACCGTCGCCCAGTTTGCGGCTCTGTACGCAAATTTCAGCATTGCGACGCCCGACTTCTCGGCGATCCTACCCGCCGGTGACCCGCGCGACGGTATCGATTTCGATATCACCACCCTGCCGCTCGAAGGCGTCCCGGCGACACGCACGGTGCCCGCGCTGCCGCCACCCGCCGTCGCCGCGCTCACGCTGTTGCTGCTGGTCACGGCACGCGCGCTCGGCCTGCGCGCCGCGCGCTGCTGAGGAATCGGTCGCAGCACAGCGACCTCCACGCCTGCTCCCGGCCATCATCGCCGGACGCGCCATCGGCCCGACCGTGTGCGTGACCGCTGCGCGCCGCCGTCATCCCTGTCACGTGAACGTCACCGTCGCTTAACACCGCGCTCACGTGGCCTTCATGCGGCGGCGCTAGCCTCGATCCCGGACTCCGACAACAAGCAATGCGGGCCACCGAGCCCGACGTCCGTCAACCGAGGAGGGAACACATGAACCTGACTACCTGCGCCAATCCGTCGCGGACGCTGCGCGGCGCGCTCGCGGGCGCCATCGCCTGCGCGCTCGTCGCGCCTGCGCACGCCGTGCCGAGCGTCGACACGGTACGTTTCGCGACCTTCAACGCGTCCATGAACCGCAACACCGAGACGCAGCTGCAGAGCGCTCTCGCGAGCGGCAGCGACGCACAGATCCGTCGTGTCGCCGAGGTCATCCAGACCGTGCGTCCCGATGTCCTGCTGATCAACGAGTTCGACAATGCGCCCGGCAACGGCGCCGGCTTCATCGCACCGGGCTCACCGGCGACCGGCTCGAACGCGCAGATGTTCATCGACAACTACCTCGGCGTAGGACAGAACGGCGGCGCCGCCATCGACTACGCGTATGCCTACTGGGCGCCGTCCAACACCGGCGTCGCGTCCGGCTTCGACTTCAACAACAACAATGTCGTCGGCGGCGCTGACGATGCCTATGGCTTCGGCGCCTTCCCAGGCCAGTACGGCATGCTGGTGCTGTCCAGGCACGCCATCGATTTCGCCGGCGCGCGCACCTTGCAGAACTTCCTGTGGAAGGACATGCCCGGCGCACTGCTGCCGGACGACGCCGGTACGGCTACGCCGGCTGACTGGTACAGCCCGGCCGAGCTCGACGTCTTCCGCCTGTCCTCGAAGAGCCACTGGGATGTGCCGGTGACGGTCGGCAACGAGACGGTGCATTTCGTCGTCGCGCACCCGACCCCGCCGGTCTTCGACGGTGCCGAGGATCGCAACGGCCTGCGCAACCACGACGAGATTCGCCTGCTGTCCGACTACGTCAGCGGTGAAGGCTATATCTACGACGACAGCGGCGCGAGCGGTGGACTCGCGCAAGGCTCGTTGTTCGTCATCGCGGGCGACCTCAACGCGGATCCGTTCGACGGCGATTCGACCGGCAACCCGATTGACATCCTCACGGGTAATCCGCTCATCAACGCCTGTGCTGCGCCCGAGCCGGGCTGCCTGATCCCGTCGAGTGACGGTGGCGTGGCCGATGCCGCCGCCGATGCCGGCGTGAACCTCGGTCACAGCGGCGATCCGGCCTACGACACCGCTGATTTCGGCTTTACCGGCGTCGGTTCGCCTGACGGTTCGCCCGGCAACGTGCGCGTCGACTACGTCCTGCCGTCGAGCCGCGCCGTGGTCACCGCGAACGGTACCTACCTCGAGATGGCCGACGGTGGCGTGTTCTGGATCGACCCCGAGACCGGCGTGCCCGACGACATTGCACTGACCAGCTTCCCGACCTCCGATCATCACCTCGTGTGGGTCGACCTGCAGTTGACGCCCGTGCCGGTGCCGGCGGCGTTGCCGCTGTTCGCCTCGGCACTCGCCGGACTCGGCTGGTACCGCCGCCGTGGCCAGCAGCGCTGAGCGCGCGTGCGCGCCAAGCATCCATCAAGACATGACCAGGGAGACAGCATCATGAACCAGACCAGGCTCTACACCGTGCTCGCCGCCGGCGTCGTCGCCAGCGCCATCGGCACCGCCGAGGCCGCCACCACGAGCATCGAAGCCTACGAGAATGCCACCGTGCAACCCGGCGGCGTGCGCACCGGCTCGAGCGGTGTCGCCTTCTTCAACATCGAGGGCTTGGCCAACGGCAATTTCGCCTCCTACGGCGTAGCGCGTTTCGACGCTGCGGCGGTCAAGGCCGCGTTCGACGCGCAGTACGGCGTGGGACTGTGGACCATCGACGGCGTCAGCCTCGAACTCGTGCAGTCGAACGCGGGTTTCACCACCGATGGCGGCGTCAGCATCGCCTGGACCGGCGACGACGCGACGAGCATTCTCGAGAACGTCTCGCCGCTCGCCTACCCGCTCGACGGTGAGTTCGCCGATGCCGTAATGTTGACGAGCTACACCTTCACCCAGGTCGCGAATGGCACGGTGGACGCCTACGCGCTGCCCGATCTCGGCGGCCTGTGGGGTGACCTCGCGGCAGGTGACATCGTGACCCTGCTTCTCGCGGAGACCGACGCCACGGTCGCTGCGACCTATGCCGGCGCGACCAACTTCACCTACGCCGGGCCGACGCTGGTGGTCTCGGCCGCGCCGGTGCCGCTGCCAGCCGCGCTAGGACTGCTCGGCGCGCCGCTCCTGCTGCTGACACGGCGTCGCGTAACGCGCGCCTAAGTTCCGTAGCGGCGGGGGCACAGGGAGGGTGCCCCCGATGGGCGTGCTCAGAGGGCGGTTAGACTGTCACCTGGCGCATGGTGCGCGCCGGAGCAGGGACAGTGGTGACGAAGATCGGCGGCAAGTTCAGCGCGCGAGCGCGCGCGCAGCAGGCGGCAGCGCGTGGATTCGCGCTCTTGTCGCTGGTCATCCTCGCTGCTTGCCAGCCGGCGCGCGTGGTCAATGCGCTGCTCGATGACGATCACTACACCGTCAGCCGCGACCTCGCCTACGGCGACGACCCACGCCAGCGGCTCGATCTCTATCGCCCGCGCGGAGCAGCGCGCGTGCCGCTGGTGGTGTTCGTCTATGGTGGCAACTGGCGCAAGGGCGACAAGCACACCTACCGTTTCGTCGGCCACGCGCTCACCGCGCTGGGCTACCGGGTAGCGATCCCCGATTACCGCCTCTATCCCGCCGTCACCTGGCCGGCCTTCGTCGAAGACGTCGCGCGCGCGGTCGCTCAACTCACCGCGGCCGGCGGCGCGGCGGCCGGCGCGCCTGTGATCCTGATGGGGCATTCCGCCGGCGCGCATACCGCGGCGCTGCTCGCTACCGATCCGCGTTATCTCGACGACGCGGGCAGCGACGCGCCGCTGGTCGGCTTCGTGGGCCTGGCCGGCCCCTACGAACTGCCCTTCACCGACAACACGCGGCCGGTGTTCGCGCCGCTCGAGGAACCCGGCCCGGTGCAGCCGCTCGCGCTCGAGGTGGCGCGCATGCCGCGCACGCTGCTGCTGCACGGCGCCGCCGACGAGCGCGTCGTGCCGCGCCAGTCGCGGCGCTTTGCGGCGGCGCTCGAGGCGGCCTACGTGGCGGTGCAGCTCGTCACCTACGATGACGTCGGGCACGTCGCGCTGGTTGCGAGCCTCGCCGCCAACCTGCGCTGGGTGGCGCCGAGCTTTGCCGATGTCGAGCGTTTTCTCGTCGAGGACGCGCCCGCCGCGCCGTGAGCCAGCCCCGTGCGCGCCACGCGCGCGCGGCCGGTGACTCAGGTTTTGCGGCGGGCGGCCGCCAGATCGCGCACGAGAACCGCCGTTCGCCATGCATCACGCGCGCACCCTTACGGACATTGCCGCCTTCGCCCGCCGCGAGGGGCCGGCCATGCTCGCGCGTCACGACGAGGCCTGGTTCCGCGCGCAGCGCACGGCGGCGCTCGAGCGCAGCGCCACCGCGCTCGTCGCGCTGGCCGGGCTGTTGCTGCTCGGCTGGCCGGCAGCGCCGCTCGCGGTGCTGCTGCTGGTCGGGCAGGGTGCCGTGCTGGTGCGAGATGCCGTGTGCCTGTGGTTGCATGGCGATGCCATCCGCGCCGCGCGCAACGAACGGCGTCACGAGGCCGAGGTCGAGGCCGCGCTGCGCGAGCTCGTTGCCGGCGCCACGCCGGCGCAGATACGCAGTGACGCGGCACTGCCGGGGCCCATGCTCGAGTTCGCCATGGCCGCCTGGCTCTATGGCTGCATGGTGGCGAGCGTGGTGTGGGAGATTCGCGAGCAGACCGGTGTCAGCCTCGTGCAGACGGCAATGCAGGCGCCGGACATGCTCGTCGTCATGGCACTCACGCTGGCCTGGCAGGTCGCCTCGGTGGTACCGCGTGCCGGGGCAGCGGCGCGCGAGGTGGAGGACTACGCGCCGCTGCTCGACGCGGTCGTCTGGTTCCTCGCGCTGTTCTTCTGGGTGGTCGTCGGCGGTATCTGCGCAGCGCTGGCCGAGCTGCCGGAATTCGAAGCCCTGGCCGGCCAGGGCATCACCGTACTCGTCATCGCGGGCCACGGCGTGTTCTTCCTGCGCGGCGTCCTCGAACTGCGCGCGCTGGCGGCGCGCCGGCACGAGTTGGCGGCGGCGCGCCGCTGGCTCGTCACCCCGCCAGACGCCTGACGCCTCGCCGCGTCACGCCGGCGCGGTACCGCTTCAGCGCGGTTTCGCGAGCAGGGTCATCGCGTCCGTCGAGCGCGGGCGCGTGATCGCGCGGCGCAGGCGGGTCGTCGCGGCATCGGCGTCGCCGCACTGCAGGGAGCCGTCCGTCGAGCGTACGCCGAGGCGGCCGAGCAAGGCTTGCGTGTCCGGCAGGCGCTCGAGCACACGGTAGCGCTCGTAGAGCGGCACGAACAGCGTGGTTCCGGCCACGCGATCGAAGGCGGCGACGAGTGCAGCGCCATCGTCGATCGCCGGGTCGTCACGGCAGCAGGCCGCGAACCCGTTGACCACTTCATCGAGGGTCTGCGGCGCGGCGGCGGTGCGCAAAGCGAGGTCGGCTTCGAGAAAGAAGGCGGTCCCGCTCCAGTAGACGCGCATGTGGGCGCCGCTCTCGTGCATCGTCGCGCTGGCGACGGCAAGCGTGACGGGCTCCGGTGGTAGCGCCGCGTGGCCGCGCGCGAAACCATCGGCGAGTTCGCGCCACACCGTGCAGTCCGCGAGCAGCCGGTCGCGGGCTTGCAGGATGTGCTGGTAGTAGGTGGAAAGACCTTCGGACAGCCACACGTCGGCGGCGCCTGGAAACGGGATGAACAGGTGCACGAGTTCGTGCGGCGCAGTCCAGTCGACGAGGAAACGCTCGAGCGGCCAGGCAGGGTCGACCCAGAAGCGCACCCCCGGTGCGCGACCGCGCATCACGCGCGCGAACGGTACCGGCTCGCCGGCGTCGCGCCGCGCTTCGATGTCGATGCGGATGCGTGGCAGGGGCAGGGCGCCATCGAGCGTCGCCACGGTGCGAGCAGCGCGTGCGAGCCAGCGTTCGAGGCGCGTGCGCTCCACCGCATCGAGGGTCTGGTCCCAGTGCACTTCGAGCGTGCCGCCCGGGCCATCGATGCGCGTCGCGCTCGCCGGTGCAGTCACGCCGATCAGGACGATGAGCAGCAGTATGGGCTTGCCGCGGCTGGCCGGCGCGCGCGGTCGTGCGCGGGTGTCGCGATGCAGCAAGCCGGATGCGCGGCTCATGGTGCGACCCGGCAGGCGCCGCCCGCTCACCGTTGCCGCGCGGCGCCCGCCGTCACGGGCGCGTGGTTTTTCTGATATACAGGCATGCTTTTCCCCGGGGAGTTCTCGATCCTATGTCCGTATTCCGCCCTCTCGTCGCGGCGTTTGCGCTCGCCGCCACCAGCCCCGTGCCCGTTTTCGCCGAGGCCACGGGCAGCGCGCCGGCCGATAGCGACTGGCCGAGCTACAACCACAACGTCAATGGTCAACGCTGGACGGAGCTCGATCAGATCACCGTCGACAACGCCGCGCGTCTCGGCGAGGTGTGCCGCCTGCCGGTCGAGCAGGTCGGCGCCTTCCACACCAGCATCCTGCACGTCGACGGCGTGCTCTATTTCACCACCGCCACCGACACGCTCGCGGTCGACTCCGCCGATTGCTCCGTGCGCTGGCGGCATCACTACGAAATCGAGGATCCGAGCGGCACCGCCCTGATGGTGAACCGCGGCGTCGCCTATGCCAATGGCCGCCTCTATCGCGGCACCACCGACGCGCGCCTGCTCGCCATCGACGCTGCCACCGGCGAGACGTTGTGGAAGTTCCAGGCCGGCGATCCGCAGCAGGGCGAATTCTTCAGTGCCGCCCCGCAGGTCTACCAGGGGCTCGTGATCATCGGCACCGCCGGCGGCGACTGGGGTATCCGCGGCCGCGTGATGGCCTACGACGCCGTGACCGGGCGCGAGGTGTGGCGCTTCTACACCATTCCGCGCGGCGACGAGCCCGGCGCCGAGTCGTGGAAGAATGCCGACAGCGCGCGCTACGGCGGTGGCGGTACCTGGTCGACCTTCACGCTCGACCATGCGAGCGGTGAAGTGTTCGTGCCGGTCGGCAACCCGGCGCCGGACCTCCTGCCCGACCTGCGCCCGGGCGAGAACCTGTTCAGCAACTCGATGGTGGTGCTCGATGCCGCGAGCGGCAAGCTCAAGTGGTATTTCCAACTGCTCGCCAACGACGGCCAGGATCTCGACCTCGGCGCCGCGCCGATGCTGTACTGGAACAGCGCCGGCGAACCGATGGTGGCCATCGGCGGCAAGGACGGCTACGTCTACGGTGTCAACCGCGAGTCGCACGAGCGCGTCTTCAAGACCGCCATCACCACCATCAGCAATGCCGGCGTCGATCCCACCACCGCCGGCATCGAGGTCTGCCCCGGCGTGCTCGGTGGCGTGGAATGGAACGGGCCGGCGCTCGACCGCGCGAACAAGGCGCTCGTCGTCGGCAGCGTCGACTGGTGCAACGTGCTGAAGGCCGACGAGGGCTTCACCTTCAAGCCTGGCCAGCCCAACCTGGGCGGTACGTTCGAGCTCGCCGACGACAGCCGCGGCTGGGTGGTCTCGCTCGATGCCGACATCGGTGCGGTGCGCTGGAAGCACGAGGCCGCGGCGCCGGTCGTCTCCGGCATCACGCCGACCGCCGGCGGCGTCGTCTTCGCCGGCGACATGGAGGGCACCTTCTTCGTGCTCGACGCGCGCGATGGCAAGCGTCTCTACGCGGCGCAGACCGGCGGCGCGATCGCCGGTGGCGTCATCACCTACATGCGCGACGGGCGCCAGTACGTCGCGGTCACGTCCGGCAACGTGTCGCGTCTCACTTTCGGCAACGCCGGCAGCCCGACGCTGGTGCTCTACGCGCTCGACGCCGGGAGTGGCGCGCCGGCGGCCGCACCGCCGGCGGCGAGCGCGCCCGCGGCAGGTGACGCCGACGCCGGCCGTGGCCGCGAACTCTTCGCCAAGGTCTGCGCGGCCTGCCACGGCGGCCGCGGCGAGGGCCTCACCGGGCCGTCGCTGCAGGGTCTCGCCACGCGCATGGACGTCGACCGCACCATCGAGTGGATCAAGAACCCTTCTGCGAAGATGCCGAAGCTCTACCCGGCGCCGCTCGACGAGCAGGCGGTGCGCGACGTGGCGGCCTACGTGCAGGGCTTGTGAGCATGAGGTGGCAGACGTTGCCTGCCCGCAAGGTGCACGCCACGAGCGCGCGTCGTTGATTCAACCACAAGGAGATTCAGGCGTGAACGGAAAACTCGATCAACTCCTCTCGCAGGCCGTCAGCGACGGTGCCGCCCCGGGCATCGTCGCGCTCGCCGCGACCGACGAAGGCGAGGTCTACCGCGCGGCGTTCGGCCAGCGTGGCCCGAGCCAGCCGGGTGCGATGACACCCGACAGCGTGTTCCGTATCGCCTCGATGACCAAGGCCATCACCGCGGCGGCGGCGATGAAGCTGGTCGAGGCGGGTCACATCGCGCTCGAGCAGCCGATGCGCGAGGTCGCGCCCGAAATCGGCGAAGCACGGGTGCTCGAGGGCTTTGCCGCCGACGGCACGCCGCGCACGCGCCCGCCGGCGCGCGACATCACGCTGCGCCACCTGCTCACGCACACCTCCGGCTACTCCTACGACCTGTTCAACCAGCAGGTCAACAACTACATGGAGTACCACCAGCTACCCTCGATCGCGACCTGTCGCTTCGACTCGCTCAAGGCGCCGCTGGTGTTCGATCCGGGTGAGCGCTGGGAGTACGGCATCGGCATCGACTGGGCCGGGCGCATCGTCGAGATCGTGAGCGGGCTCAAGCTCGCGGACTACCTCGAGCAGCACTTCTTCACGCCGCTCGGCATGCGCGATACCGCCTTCGAGTTGCGCCCCGACATGCAGGAGCGCCTGGTCGAGGCCGCCGCGCGTGCGCCGGATGGCGCGCTCTCGCGCATCGACTTCGAGTTCCCGAGCGATGCCGATTTCCACATGGGCGGCGGCGGACTCTACTCGACCGGGCCGGACTACCTGCGCTTCACGCGCATGATTCTGAACGGCGGCGAGCTCGACGGCGCTCGCGTGCTGGCAGCGGACACCGTTGCACTGATGGGCCAGAACCACATCGGCGACATCGCCGTGCCGCCGTTCGAGAGCGACAACCCGGCGATGGCGCTGTCGGCCGATCTCTTCCCCGGCCAAGTGGCGCGCTGGGGCCTGTCCTTCGTCATCAACACCGAGGACCTGCCCGGCGGCCGCGCCGCCATGAGCCTGGCCTGGGCCGGCGTCCACAACACCTTCTTCTGGATCGATCCGACGCGGCGCCTCACCGCGGTGCTGATGATGCAGCTGCTGCCGGCCAACGATCCGCAGGTACTGAAAACGCTGGTCGGCTACGAGCAGACGCTCTGCGCGGCGCTGGCGTGAGGACCTGAGACGTCCTCGCCGTGCCGCCGGCACGGGCGCGGTCGTTTGGCTCGCAACGCCTGGTTGGTTAGCATGGGCGCGAAACGGCTCCGCGGGTTGGGGGATGAAGCGAGCGTCGTCGAGGTGGGGTTGCGCCCTCGCCGCCCTGGTCATCGTCGCCACGGCGGGTGCCCGCGTGGGCGTCGAACCGCGCGACTGGGACGCCGATCAGCCGCCCCCCGAGGGCGTCGCCGATGCTTACTCGCCCGAGTCCACCCAACCCGACTTCCCTGACGACTACACGCCACCGGACGGCGACGGGCCGTACAACTCGTGGACCGACCCGTATCACCCGCTGAAGAATCCGGACAAAGATCCGGGTGAGGCCTGGAATCGTCCGCCTGGCGCCAACCTGCCGGACAACAGCCCCGGGGTGCTGACCGCCACGACCAACTGGCCGTGGGGCGAGAAGTACTACGACGCCGAATTCGACGCCAGCCTCGTCATCACCAACAACTGCAGTACGCCGCAGCCGGTCAAGATCACGATCGACAACCTGCCCTACCTGACGCTGCCCGAGGCGGTCATCGTGCCGCAGGGGCAGACGGTGGTGAAAGGCAAGGTCAGGCTGCCGCCCGAGCCGCCGCCACCGATTCGTCTCGGTCTGCCCGGCGAGCCTGGCTGGGGACACGTCGAATTCCCGCCGGTGATCGTGCCGCCGGGCATGCC
This sequence comes from Gammaproteobacteria bacterium, assembly GCA_040220855.1. Taxonomy (GTDB): domain Bacteria; phylum Pseudomonadota; class Gammaproteobacteria; genus JACKNG01. The sequence goes on from JAVJVZ010000034.1 coordinate 37,824, forward strand.
GCCGCCGAAGCTGCACCAGCCGAATTTCGCCGAGATTCGTGGCAAGGTCGTGACCTGGCACCCGTGGACCCCATCCGGCGGCGGTGAGGAGTGCTACCCCAAGCGGCAGACCTACGAGGCCAGCGGTCACATCCATTTCCGTCCGCCGCCGCCTGACGGCGGTGGCGGCGGGCCGCAGAAGCTGGCCACTCCCGACGTGTGCGAAGTGTGGTGGAACATCGGTGTGCCGCCGGCGCAATGGGACGGCGAGGACTGCACGCAGAAGATTCGCGAGCTCGCGCGACGCTACATCGATCTCGTACTCGGGCCGTACATTCTCAACGCGCCGGAGGAATGGTTGTGGCTGCCGGAAGCGGCCGCGGTCGAAGCCATGAGCATCGAGGCGCTGCTCGCCATGAAGGCGCGTGCCGACGAACTGCTGGGCCTGCCGCGATGAGCGCGCGGCGAGGCGGTCGATTCGTGACAGGCGACCGCGCGAACCGGCGAGCGGGCCCGCTCGCCGTGTTGCTCGCCTGCGGCTGTGCCTGCTCGCTCGTCCTGTCGTCGACGTGGCTGCACACGGCCGGCGCGCAGGAGGACGACTGGGAGGCGCGTGCCGCGCGTGCCGCGGCCGAGGACGCCCCGGTCGACACCGGCGGTGCGCCAGGTACCCGAATCCCGGTCGATCGCCCACCCCCACCGGCCGCCGCCGCGCCCGACCCGGATGCACACATCCGCGCAGCCGATCGCAAGGTTGCCGAACAGCACGCGCGCGAGCTCGCGGCCCGTCGTGCGGCGGAGCAGGAAGCGATTGCGCCGCTGGTCGACCAGCTGTCGCGCGGGCGCGCCGTGCACGCGCAGACCTTGCGCGACCTGCGCGATCGCCTCGGCAACCTGCAGACCCGCCTCGATGCCGCGAAGCAGGACAAGGCGCGGGCCGAGGCGGCGATCAAGGCCTACGACGACAACGTCGACTGGCTGACCGGTGCCGTCGAGACGGTCGGCGGCGCCCTGGGCGGGCGCGACCCGGAGGCCGAGGCCGCAGCGAACAAGCAGGCCGCCGAGCGCACCATCGCCGAGCTCGAGGCGCAGATGCGCAACGTGACCAGCGCCTACGAGGCCGAGGTCGCGGAGGCGCAGGGCTTCGAACGCCGGCTCGGTATCGAGATTGCCAAGCGCCAGGAGGATGCGCGTGCCGCGCTCGCCAGCGAGCGCCTCGCGGCGGCGCGCGAGCTCGCCGTCGCCTACCATACCGAGGCCGCGGTGCTCGCCGAAGGCGCGCGCGAGTTCGAGCAGCGCATCCTGCTCACCGACGTCGCCATCCGCCAGGCCGAACGCAACGGTCTCGCGGATGTCGCCGAGCAGTTCCGCAAGGACAAGGCACGGCGTACCGAGGCCTACGCCGCCTGGCTCGAGCGCCACAATGCGATTCTCGCCGCGCGCCGCGCCGATCTCGATCGCAGCTACGCACAGAACCGGGCCGACGGCATCGGGCCGACCAACGACTACCTGCTCGCGAGCAGGCTGCGCACCCAGGCGCGCGCAAACGGCGAGGATCCGCTCGCTGCCACCAACCTGGTCGACCAGGACATCGTTACGCGCAGTCGCGAGAGCGCGGCGAGCGTGGTCGAAGGCGCGCCGGGCACCACCGAGCACCTGAGCATCTTCACCGAGGTGTCGAGCGAGTCGCTGCTCGAGTTCGCGCGCACCTACGGCGAGGAAGCCGGCAAGACCTATGGCAGCTGGGAAGGTTTCTACAACCGCGTGCTGCGCGGTGCGGTGTGGGGCACGCTGAAGGGCGTCGGCAACCTGGTCAAGGATCTCTTCCTGCTGCTGGTCGAGCTCGGCGATACCGCCGGCGAGGGCCTCGAGGACATCGTCGAGCGCCTGAGCGGCGCCGAGCTCGACCTGTTCGGCGACGAGAACCTCGCCGCCCTGCGCAGCTTCGCGGTCACCGCGCGCAACCTCACCGGTGACGACGACCAGGCCGCGATGGAAGAACTCGATCGCCTGGTGGCGGCAGCCGAGGCGATCGGCCGCACGATCAAGCGCAAGACCGAGCAGATGGCGGCGACCGAGGAAGGTATCGTGCGCTCCATCCAGCTCGTGCAGGAAGGTGCGGTCAACGTGGTCGGCGTCGAAACGGTCGCGGTGCAGGGCTTCACCAAGGGGGCCAAGCTGCTGCGCGGCGTGAACAGGGTCGACGAACTGGCGGAGGTCGGTATCGCCGCCGAGCGTGCCGGCGATGCGGCGAGCGTGACCGGGCGTGCCGAGGACGTGGCGGGCGGCGGGGCCCGCGCGGCGGATGCTGCACCGGCGCCGCGTACCGGGCTGGCCGACGAGGTCGTCGACGCGCCGTCAGCTTCGCGCGCGCCGGACAGCGAGGTGGACGGCGCCGCCGCCGTGACACAGGCCGCGCAGAGCTGTCCGGTCGGCCAGCGACGTCTCGACTTCGTCTCCCGCGTGCGCAGCAAGCTCGCGCGGCTGCGCTCGAACATCGTGCCGTCGCACGGCGAGGTGTTCGTCGACGTCGCGGTCAAGCGCAACGAGGTGGTCATGGTGCGCCCGGTCAACCAGTTCTCGACCCGGCTCATTTCCGACAACTTCGCGACCAAGAACATGGGCATCAAGGGCAAGAGCGCCGACTGGGGACCGCAGCGCGGTACCATCCCGGTCGATCCGCGCTATAGCAAGCTGGGTAATCCGAAGGTCGATGCGCCCTCCGCCGAGCAGCTGCGCATCTACGAGAACTACAACCGGCGCGCGCTCGGCATGGAGTACCAGACGCCGGCCAAGAGTGCGGACGGCGAGATCATCCGCACCGCCGACGGCGCCGTCGCCGAGTGGGTCACGCACGCACCGGAGCCGCCGATCGCCAAGGCCGTGCCCTACCAGGGGCCGGACGGCGAGACCATCCAGGTGCTCGCCGATATCAACACGGGTAAGCCGATCACGGCCGACTACGACCTCTTCGCGGTAGGCACGCAGAAGGGCCACGGCGAAGTGCTGCCCTTCGATCCGGATCTCGGCGTGATCTCGGAGACCGAGATGGCGACCGTCGAGTGGATCAACGAGGGCGCCAAGGCGAAGGGCTACACCGGCGGCAACGTCGCCCATCACGGGCCCGCCAACCGCTTCGAGAAGACGCTCAGCCAGAAAGCCGATTTCCCGGTCACCGCGTTCACGCCCGACGGCAACGTGCACACGATCAATTCGATCGAAGAGCTGAACGATTTCTACAACACCTGGCGCGCGCTCGGCTACGACCTGCCGGCCCATCCGGACTGGCCGCTCGATCCCGACCTCGCACCGAGCGGCCGCTTCGGTCCGCTCGCCGAGGATCCGACCTGGGCGGCGCGCGCCGCTGCCGCCGGACTCGTCACCACGGCGCGTGCGAGCGGTGCCGACAGCTGCGCGGCGCCCGACTCCCTGCTGCCGTTCGCGCAGGATGACGTGTACGCCCCGGACGACTCCGGCAGCGAGCCGGCCGGGCGCCCGGTCACCGGTAGCGGCGGCAGCTCCGCGGCGCAGACCGCGGTAAGCGTCGGCGGCGACTTTCCGCCGGCAATCCCCGCCATCCAGTTCGAGTTCGGCCCGGGCTTCCGCAGCTGGCTCGACGACAGCTGGATCTCGCCCTGTCCGCCCACGTGCGACGACGAGGACATCGCGCGGCGCTTCCTCACCGGCCCGTTCGAGGTCTCCGTCGAGCAGGTCTTCAACCAGTTCGGCAACGCGCCGTTCGATCCGGACGACCCGCTCGGCGGCAGTCTCGAGAACGACGCCGGCAGCGACCAGGATGGCATCACCGTGCCCGCGCCAACGACCCCGGTCACGCCGAACACGCCATCGACGCCGTCGGCGCCATCGACCCCGACGCAACCGACCGCACCGGGCAATCCACTCTCGAGCTACGGCGGCAACTACACCGGTAATGGCGGTTGCGGCATCAACGCGACGACGTTCGCCACCTCGGGCAGCAACGCCTTCACGCTGACCCTGCCGCCCAACGGCGCAGTGCCGTTCGATCTCAGCGGCAACGCGGGTGACTCGCGCAGCAACGACCTCGTCATCTTCGGCGCCCCGGGCCACAGCTGCGGCGCGAGCGGTTTCTCGAATGACAACCAGTTCAACCTCAACTGCAACAACACCGGTGGTGGTTCGTGCAATGAGTCGTTCACGCGCTGAACCGGCCGGCGCGCGGCGCGTCGGCGCGATTGCTCGCGCGCTTGTGCTGAGCAGCGCGCTTGCGGTGCTCGCCGGCGCCGTCGATGCGCGGCAGTTCCGCAGCCGGCGTGTCATCGCGACGCCGGACGCGGCAAGCGCGCACCTGCCGGCGGGTGCCACCGCGGTGACCACGCTCGTGCCGCTCACGCGCGCGCAGGCGCAGGCCGCACTCGCGCGGGTGCTCGCGGCGTGGAACGATGGCGACATCGCGCGCCATCTCGGCGACGGCTTCTACGATCGCGACCGGCTCGCCGACAACATCGAAGCCCTGGTACGCCGCGATGCGCGGCTCGTCCTGCAGGCCGTGCAGGGCGTGCAGACGCTCAGCCAGTACATCGAACCCGATCCGCTTCGGCCGGGACGCGCGCGCCTGGTCAGCCGGGTGTCGGTGACCGCGCGCACCCAGGTCGAGTACGAGGCCGCCACCGGGCGCTTCGTGCGGCGCTCGGGCATCAACGAGTTCCTGCTGCGCATCGTCCACCAGGAGTCGGCGCGGTGAGATTTGCGCGGGCCGCAGCCTGGCTGCTCGTCGCGCTGGCACCCGCTGTGCCGGCGGCGGAGCAGCCGTTCGCGGCCTGGAACGTGCGCGGCGTGAACACCCTGCGGCTGGACCACTACGAGAGCAACGGCTTCGATGCCGCGAGCCCCTACCCGTTCGAGGGGGGGCAGGCGTACGACGAATTCGCGCTCGACTTCGACAGCCGCGATCGGCCCTATGCACGCTGGAATGGTCAGCTCTACGGCGTGCTGAACGCCAACCGCTATCGTTCGCCGGACGATGTGCTCGTACCCGAACGCGTCAACCTGACCCGCGAGGTTGGCGATCGCGGCCTGCCGTATCGCTGGCAGCTTGGCGACTACTTCGCCAATTTCAGCTACATGACCCAGCAGCGCTCGCTCAAGGGCGTGCACGCCGAGGTGCAGCCGGGACTCGGTGGCCTGGCCGACTCGCTGGTGATCTTCGCTGGCAGCAATGAACCACTGTGGCAGGACTTCAGCGCCGACGACGACACCTCGGTCGGCGCCAGCTATCTCGCCGACGGCACGCCGTTCGGCAGCTGGGCGTTCAACCTCGTCTACAACCACCGCGAAGCGGTGCGCCGCTTCGCCTTGCCGACGCGCGACCAGGTAGTCGGCAGCGTCGCCGTGGCGCACGACTTCACGCTCGGTACCCATGCGCTCAGCCTGGACGGCGAGTACGGCGTGTTCGCCGGCGATCACAATGGCGCCTTCGGTGCCACACCGGCGCGCGATCGCATGGGCCAGGGCGTGGTGCTCGAGCTGCGCGGGCGCCACCTCGTGCTGCCACTCGACTACCGCCTGCGCGGTGAGCGTCACGACCGCGACTTCCGTCCGCGCGGTGGCGTGATCACGCCCGATCGCCGCTCCGCCGAGGCGCATGCCGGCTGGCGCTTTGCCTCCGGGCTCACGCTGCGCGGGCGTGTGCAGGCGTTCGACACGGCCTTTCAGTCGGGTAATCGACTCGAACGACGCACTGTCGGAGTCAATCTCTCGGGCGTGCTGCTGCCGCGCTGGCTGCCGGCGGTCAGCGGCGTGCTCGACACCTTCTACCAGACGAGCGAGAACCAGCAGGGCGGCGTCGACAGCGACCTGACCCACGTGAGTCTCGATTTCAACGCGCCGCTGTGGGGCGGCTGGTTCGGCCGCTTCGGCGCGCTGTTGCAGGACACCGACGGCGAGAACGCACTCGCCCGCGCGCGCGGCATCCCCATCGACCAGACACTGTGGCAGCTCGCGGCGAGCGCCGACCGGGTGATTCGCGTGGGCGACCTGAACGTGTTCGTCACGCCCGGCATGCTGGTGCGCCAGCTACGCCAGGGTGTTGCCGAAGGCAACGAGTTCCAGCCGACCTTCGCCATGCGTGTCGACGGCGGCGCGCACTCTTTCGGTCTCAACTACGGCCTGCTCGCGCAGGACCGCCTCGACGGCAGCGGTGTGCCCGATGTCGATACCCACCGTTTTTCCACCGATTACCGTTACACGCACGGCCGACACGTGTTCGGTGCCGAACTCAGCGTGTTCGAACGCGTGCCGACGCCGGGGCAGGACACCAATGCCTGGAACGCGGCGGTGTACTGGAGCTTCTCCTTCGATCGCCCGGCGCCGCAGCCCGCACGCACCGTGGCCACCGCCGCGCCGCGCGCCACCGCGCCGCTCGCGCCACGCCTCGACAGCATCGACGTCGCGGCGATCGCGCCCGGCGCCGATCTCGCGCGCACGCGCGCCGAGCTCGGCGGCCTGGGCGCAGCCGGCGCGACCACCATCGGCGATTACGCCGTCTACGAGCACCAGGTGCTGCCGCAGATCTTCCAGCGGCAGCGGCTCGTGCTCGGCACCTTCGCCGGCGATGTCGAGGTCGCCGCGCTCGTCATCGGCATCGCCGATGCCGGCGCCGTCGACTCCGTCGAGCAGACCTTCGAGCGCGTGCGTCGCGCGCTGATCGACCGCTACGGGCCGCCGGCACGCCTGCTCGAGGAGGGCGCGTTCGGTCCCAATCTCGTCGCCGACCTCGATGCGCGGCGCTTCCTGCGCGTCATGGAGTGGGATACCGAATCCGGCGTGCTGCGCTTCGGTATTCCGCGTCGCCTCGATGGCCAGGTGCGCATGGAGCTGCAGCACCGTGCGCGATTCGCGGGCGGCCTGCAGGACACCCGCTGGAGTCTCGAGGAAGTGCGCTGAGTACGCGCTCAGGCGTCCGCTTCGGCGAGGAAGGCGTCGTAGCCTTCGAGCGCCTTCGCCGCGCGGTAGAGCGCGAGTCCGCCGCCCATCTCCACGGCCACGCCGCCGACCTCGGCGACTTCTTCGCGCGACACGCCGAGGCGGTGCAGCGCGGCGTTGTGCCAGGCCATGCAGCCGTCGCAGCCGGCCGCGATGGCGATGCCGAGCGCGATCAGTTCCTTGGTGCGCACATCGAGTGCGCCGTCGGTGAAGGTGGCGCGCGCCAGCGCACCGAACGCGTCGAGGGCTTCCGGCAGCGCGTCGCCGAGGGTGCCGATGATGCGCTTGGCGTCGGCTTCGATGGCGGGATGATCGGTCATGGGCATTCTCCGTGGTGTCGATAGGCTGGGGCGTGGCGATGCGCCGACACGATACGCGATCCGCGTCCGCCCGGGCGCGGCACCCGTTGCCGTGGCGTGCGGCGCCGAGGCTCGCGTCGTGACGTCCACGCGAGCGCATGCGGCACGGGCATGGTGTAGCCTCGCGGGACCGGTAGCGCGCTGAGCTCGAAGACATGACAAACGAAGCTTGTCCCTGCGGCAGCGGTCGTGCACTCGCGGCCTGCTGCGGGCCCTACCTCGACGATTGCGCGACAGCGCCGACCGCCGAGGCCCTGATGCGCTCGCGCTACACCGCCTACGTGCTCGAGCGTCATGACTACCTGCGCGCCACATGGGACCCGGCGACCTGCCCGGCGAGGCTCGCGGCGGAGCCGGGACTGCGCTGGCTCGGTCTCGCCATCAAGCGGGTCGCTGGCGGTGGCGCCAACGACACGACCGGCACGGTCGAGTTCGTCGCGCGCAGCAAGCGCGGTGGCCGCGCCTCGCGCCTGCACGAAGTCAGTCATTTCGAGCGCCGCAACGGGCGCTGGGTCTACGTGCACGGCGAGCCCGGCGCGCGCGCTCGGGGTCAGACACCTGTGGATAAGTGAGCCGGCGGAGTTATCGGCATGGCGCGCGCGCCCGTCGCGAGCGTGCCCGCGTCACGCTTGCGCGCAAGCGTGGCCGGCACCTGGCCGGCGGCGCGGCAGATGGCCGCCGTGCCAGCTAGCCTTGGTAGGGCGCTGTCCGTGTGCGGCACGACCACGCCCGGATGCGCTGCCGTCCATGCCCGCCGGAGGTCCCTATGCCCGTGCTACCGATTGCCCGCCCCGCCCGTTCCGTCACGCCGTTGCTGCTCGCCATTGCGCTGCCGAGCGGGCTGCTGACCTTACCGCCGTCGGCGCAGGCCGCACCGGATTTCCGTACCGTGCGTCTTACCAGCGGCCTGTCCCGTCCGCTCTATCTCACCGCTCCCGTCAGCGAGCCCGATCACGTCTATGTGCTCGAGCAGTACAGCGGCAACGTCCTGCGCGTCGATCGTCATGGCGGCAACGTCGTCCCCGCCAGCCCGTTCCTCCAGGTCGGCGATCTGAGCAGCGGCAACGAGCAGGGCCTGCTCGGCCTCGCCTTTCATCCCGACTACGCGACGAACGGCTACTTCTACGTCAATCACACCGACAGCGGTGGTACCACGCGCATCACGCGCTACCAGCGCGGGGCCGACCCGGCGCAGGCCGATGCCGCGAGCGCGACGCCCGTGTTGAGCTACGCACAGCCGCAGGCCAACCACAACGGCGGCTGGATGGGCTTCGGCCCGGATGGCTATCTGTACGTCGCGTCCGGTGACGGCGGTGGCGGCAACGACGACGATGCCGGGCATAAGCCCGGCATCGGCCACGCGCAGGACATCACCGACAACCTCCTCGGCAAGCTGCTGCGCATCGACGTCGACGGCGACGCCTTCCCCGGCGATGCCGCGCGCAACTATGCCATCCCTGCCGGCAACCCGTTCGTCGGTCTGACGGGCGACGACGAGATCTGGGCCTACGGCCTGCGCAACCCGTGGCGCGCGAGCTTCGACCGCCTGACCGGCGATCTCTACTTCGGCGACGTCGGTCAGAACGCGCGCGAGGAGGTCAACGTGCAGCCCGCGGCAAGTGCGGGTGGCGAGAACTACGGCTGGCGCTTGCGTGAAGGCACCATCGCAACACCCGGTGTCGGTGGTGCGGCGCCACCCGACGCCGTCGCGCCGGTCTACGAATACGCGCATGGCAGCGGACCGCTCGAGGGATCGTCGATTACCGGCGGCTACGTGTACCGCGGTGCCGTCGAGCCGCTGCAGGGCCAGTATTTCTTCGCCGACTTCGTCAATGGCCGCATCTGGTCGTTCGAGTTCGACGGCTCCGACCCGGCCGACTTCGACGGTGACAACGTGAGCAACTTCATCGACTGGACCGGTCGCCTGATGCCGGATATGGGCAGCATCGACAACGTCGCCTCGTTCGGCGAAGACGCTGTCGGCAATCTCTACCTGGTCGATCTCGACGGCGAGGTGTTCGTGCTGCAGCCGGTACCCTTGCCGGCCAGCGTACTGCTGCTGGCGCCGGCGGCGCTGCTCGCGATGCGCCGGTGTTGCCGGCGCGCCCGGGCCAGCGGGCGCTGAGCGGGCGCGGGGCCACGGCCCGCACCGCGCGCACGCGCCCGGTCGCACGCGACGCGGGGCTCGTGCAGGCCACGCCGGCTGCCGTGGAACGCCGGGGCCCCGTGGGCCGGGGGCCTGTTCAGTCCGCGTCGCGCGGTGGTGTCGGCAGCACCAGGATGTCGTGCACGTCGACGCCGGGTGGCTGCGCGAGGGCGTAGACCACGGCACGCGCGACGTCCTCGGCGCGCAGTCCGTCCGGCTTCGGCGAGTCGAAGAACGGCGTGTCGGTGATGCCGGGTTCGATCAGCGTCACGCGCACACCGGTACCGCGCAGCTCTTCGCGCACGTTGTAGGCGATGGCGGCGACGGCAGCCTTGGACGCGGCATACATGGAACCCGCCAGTACGCGGCGCCCGGCCACCGAGCCCGTGATCAGCACGTGTCCCCGCGCGCTGCGAATGGCGGGTAAGGCCGCGCGCAACGTGTAGGCAACGCCGAGGATGTTGACGTCGACGATGCGGCGCCAGGAGTCGACCGGGGCAGCCGAGAAACCGCCTGGCGCGCCGCCGGTGCCGGCGTTCGCGAACACCGCATCGAGCCGGCCGCAGGTCTCGAGGACGCCCGCCACCATCGCTTCCTGCGCGGCGTGATCGGTGACATCGAGGGTGAAGGCCGCGGCGCGTTCGGCACCGAGTTCGTCGACCAGCGCGGCGAGCTTCGCCGCCGAACGGGCAGCCAGCGCAACGCGCCAGCCGGCGGCAACGGCGGCGCGTGCGGTTGCCGCGCCGATGCCGGTGGATGCGCCGGTGATGAGCAGGGTGGGGAGGTCGGACATGATGACGGGCTCCTGTGTCTGGCAGTGGGCGGAGGCGCGTTACGCCGGGCGGTGGCAGCAACCGTGGCGAGGCGCTCGACTGCCGCGGTCCGACAGGCTGCGCCGATCGCGTGGCGCCTGTCGAGGCTGTACGACGGCATGCGGTCGCCTGCGTCCGCGACACCGGCCCGTCACGGCCTGCGAGAGCGCGCCGTTGCCACGTCCACTGTACCTGCCGCGAACGGCCGTCGGTGCTCGCTATAATCCCGACCCATGACCAGTGAAAACGTTCCAGCCCGGCCTTCCGCGTCCGTCGTCATCGCGCGCGACGCGCCCGCCGGCATCGAGATCCTGATGCTGCGGCGAAACGAGAAGATCGCCTTTCATGGCGGTGCCTGGGTGTTCCCGGGCGGTCGCGTCGACGCCGCCGATGCCGTTGGCACGAACAGCGACCCGCTCGAAGTGGCGCGGCGCGCCGCGCTGCGCGAGACCCTGGAAGAGACCGGTCTCACCCCGTCTCCGGAGAGCCTGCGTCCGTTCGCCCACTGGACCACACCGATCGGCCTGCCCAAGCGCTTTGCCACCTGGTTCTTCCTCGCGCCCGTTGCCGAGGAGGTGACCGTGACCGTCGACAACGACGAGATCATCGACTACCGCTGGCTGACGCCGGCGGCGACGCTCGCCAGCCACGCTGCCGGCGAGCTCGACCTGCCGGCACCGACCTACGTCACCCTGCTGGGCTTCCGTGCGCACGACTCGCTGCAGGCGCTGACCGCTGCCATCGATGCGGCGCCCGTCGCGCATTTCGTGCCGCGCGTGGTGGCCGTCGAGGGCGGTCGCTGCACCGTCTACGAGGAGGACGTCGCCTACACGACGCTCGATCTCGAGCTGCCCGGTCCACGCCATCGGCTGATCATGCGTGGAAACGACTTCAGCTACCTGCGCGAACTCTGAAGTCCTGCGTGGAATGACAGAGTCCGGGGGACCGCAACGGTATCGAGGCGAATTGCGCTATGCGCAGTACGCGGCAACCCTCGGCCACCGGATGCGGTCGCATGACCACCAGCCGCGATGTTCACCGGGCGCGGCGAGCGTCACCGTGTACGTCGATTTGCCATGAAGAACGCGTTCGATCCCAAGCTGAACGTCACCGACAACCTGAGGCAGGTTGCCGCCGCGGAGCTCGATGCCGCGCGGTCAGCACTCGCCGCGCTGCCGGGCGACGATCCGCACGATGGCATCCATGCTGCGCGCAAGGCGATCAAGCGCCTGCGCGCCCTGTTGCGCCTCGCACGCCCGGTACTCGGCAAACCGCTCTACCGTCGCGAGAACGTGCGGCTGCGCGATGCCGCCCGGCGCCTGTCTGCCGTGCGCGACGCGCGCGCGCTGATTGACACCTTCGACACGCTCGCCGCGCACTACGCGAAGCGCATCGATTTCTCGCGCATGCTGCCGTTGCGCACCGCGCTTGCTGCCGATCTCGTGAGTGTCACGCTGCGCCGCGATCAACTGAGCACGAGCGTCGCCGAGGTCGTCGACGAACTCGAGGCGACGGCTGCCGCGATGGCGGCCTGGCCACTCGACGATGCCGCTCCCAAGGCGCTCGCGCGCGGCCTCGGGCGTACACATCGCCGCGCGCGCAAGGAATGGCGACAAGCGTGCGAGGTCCACGATCCGGAAACGCTGCACGCCTGGCGCAAGCGCGCCAAGTACCTGCGCCACATGTACGAGCTGATGGACGGCCTCGAGGACGCTGAGGCCGCCGACCACGCGGCGGCATTCCATGCGCTGGGCGACGTGCTGGGCGAGCATCACGACCTCGAGGTCTTGCGCGCACGTCTCGATGCGCTGAGCGGCAATCCGCTCGATGCCGTTGCCGAGAGCGAGTTGCGCGTCGTGCTGCGCGAACGCCAGGACGCACTGTACGCGCAGGCGCTCGAACTCGGCGCGCCGCTGCTCTCGACCAAGCCGAAGAAGGTGCGGCGGTTCGTGCGCGAGATGCTGGAGGCGGCCTTCCCCGGCTGAAGGCGCTCGGCGGCGCGAGGCGTCGCCCGCCAAGGCATTGCGCGGGCCCCGTGGCACGCAGCGTCGATGCGTGTCCGGGGTGGACGAGGCGCGCACCGAGCCGCCGCCGCGGCAATACGGGTAGCACCCCGATGCGCCGCGCGCCACGCCACGAACGATTTGCACGGCATTGTGCGGAATACACGGCCTGGGCGCCGCTCCGCCCACGCAGGCAGGAATCTGTCGCCTGCGGCGAGCGTCGCGGTAGGCACGGATGCTGCAAGTACCGTCGGTAGGCACTGCGGTCGCCGGCGTCGTCACGGCGGGCGGCTCCGCCGAGGTTTCGAACCTGGCGCGCATGCTGGCGATCTGCGCTGCGCCAGGCGCGCCGAGCGACGAGGAGACGAGAGCATGACGAACGACACACCGGATCTGGAATCGATGCAACGCAGACCAATGCGCCATTTCGCGAACCCGCGTGAAGTCACCGAGCGATCCGATCTCACCCACGAGCAGAAGGCCGCCATCCTCGACGCGTGGGCGCGCCACTGCGATGCTGCAGCGACGGCCGCGAGTGCCGGCCGCCCCGTGCAGGACGATCCCGGTGATCGCGGCGAGGTGGAGCGCGCAGCGGAGCGCCTCGCCGAATTGCGCGGAGAGTGAGTCGTCGACCCGGCACCGGCCGGGGTCCGGGCGCGCCGCCACTGTCGCGACATGATGCCCTGGCGACGCATGAAGGCTGACGCGAGGTCGTGTGCTGCGGGTGCATGCAGTATCCTGCGGCGGTGCGCGGCGAAGCGGTCTGCCCAGAGCCTGACGCCGGCGCGCCTCAATCGAGACCGAGACGAACGGGATCCGCGGGAGGGGAGCGAGGATGAACGACGCGACGATCGAGAAACCACGTCAACGAACGGCCGGCGCGGGTGCCCCCGTGCAGCGCGCCGAGGTCGATGTCGATGCCGTCGTCATCGGTGCCGGGTTCGGCGGTCTGCGCATGCTGCACGAGTTGCGCGAACTCGGTCTCAGCGCGCGTGTCATCGAGGCCGGCTCCGACGTCGGCGGCACGTGGTACTACAATCGCTACCCCGGCGCGCGCACCGACAGCGAGGCGTGGGTCTACGCGTTCTCGTTCTCCAAGGAAATCCAGGATCGCTGGGACTGGTCCGAGCGCTATCCCGGCCAGGCCGAGGCACTCGCCTACCTGCGCTTCGTCGCCGACTTCTGCGACATGCGTCGCGACATCCAGTTCAACACGCGCGTCACCGAGGCGCGCTACGACGAACGCAGCGATACCTGGCATGTTGCCACCAGCGATGGCGCCACGCTCACCTGCAGCTACCTCGTCACCGCGACCGGGCCCTTGTCGACACCCTACAAGCCGGATTTCCCCGGCATCGACGATTTCGCCGGCGAGTGGTACCTCACCGGCAACTGGCCCAAGGAGCCCGTCAGCTTCAGCGGCAAGCGGGTCGCCGTGATCGGCACCGGCGCGACCGCCGTGCAGGCGATCCCGTTGATCGCGCAGACGGCGGCCGACGTGACGGTCTTCCAGCGCACGCCGAACTACGTGCTGCCGGCACGCAACGCGCCGCTCACCGACTACGATCGCGAAGCCTATCGACGTGACTACGACGCCATCTGGACGCGCACGAAGAGCCACGTGTTCGCCTTCGACTTCGCCGCGGCCGGGCGCAATGTCACCGAGGTCGACGCGCACGAGCGCCAGCGCATCCTCGAGCGCTACTGGGAGATCGGTTCGTTCCGCTTCCTGTTCGAGACCTTCGACGACATCTTCGCCGACGAGCAGGGCAACGCCATTGTCGCCGAGTTCGTGCGCGACAAGATCCGCGCCATCGTCGAGGACCCGGAAACCGCCGAGCTGCTGTGTCCCAAGGATCATCCGCTCGGCGCCAAGCGACCACCGCTCGGGCATTTCTACTACGAGACCTACAACCGGCCGAACGTGCACCTGGTCAGCGTGCGCGACAATCCCATCACGGGCATCTCGCGCAACGGCGTCGTGGTCGGCGACACCGAGTACGCGGCCGACATCATCGTCTTTGCGACCGGTTTCGATGCCGTCACCGGCACGCTCAACCAGATCGACATCCGTGGCCGCGACGGTGTCGCGCTCGCCGAGCACTGGGCCGGCGGGCCGCGGACCTATCTCGGCATCTGCGTCGACAACTTTCCCAATCTCTTCATGGTCAGCGGCCCGCAGAGCCCGTTCGCCAACATCCCGGTGGTGATCGACGGCTGCGTCGAGTGGATCGGGCGTGCGCTCGGTCACCTGCGCGACAATCGCCTGCGCCGCATCGAGCCGACCGCCACTGCGGTCACCGCGTGGGGACGCCACATGGACGAGCTGGTCAACCTGACCGTACTGCCGCGCGCCGCCGGATCCTGGTTCATGGGCGGCAACATTCCGGGCAAGCCGCGCGTCGTGCTGTTCTACTTCGGCGGCGCCGGTGCCTATCGCGACGAATGCAACGCGGCCGCCGATCGCGGCTTCGAGGGTTTCACGCTGGCGTGAGCGCCGGCCGCGCGCGGCATCCGCGGTGGGCTGGAGGCCACGGTGGCCAGGCGCCGGGCAAACGCTGCTCAGGCCGCGTCCGATGGCGCGCGGACCAGGTCGTTTACCGCGGCGAGGTAGATACATGGCGCGGGGCAGCGCGCCATCCCAGCCAGCCGAACAGCGGCACTAGCAGCAGTGTCAGCGGGCCGAGCGGTACCGGCGTGACCGGCGTGGCGCTCGTCTGCACCGCCGCGAGCTCGCTGCTCCAGAACCCTGCCAGCACGTCGTAGGGATTCGGCATGCGGTCGTCGGTGAAATAGATCCAGCCCGCGTTGCGTGTCATCGCGAGGGCCGGCAGGGCGGCGTCCCAGCTACCGAGGCTGTGCACGACGTGGGCGAAGTGCGACGCGTCGAGCGTGGCGACCCAGGGTGGCGGCACATAGGCGTCGCGATAGGCGCCGATGTCCGACTCGAAGGTCATCAGCACGTCGGCGGCGCCGGCATAGTCGGCGACGCTCCAGGTGGTCTGGCCGGTGGGGTTGTTGACGAAACCGGTGCCCGGGTTGCCGATGACGAGCGCACCGGGTGCGCTCGCGCGCACGTGGGCAGCGAGGGTGCGGTAATAGCCGGTATCGAAGAGGTCGTTCGACATCTCGTCGAAGAAGATGCCATCGATGAGCTCATGGCCGTAGTAGCTATAGTAAGCGTTTACTTCGTCGATGACTTCGGTGAGCCCGCGCAGTGCGTAGCCGGTCGCGACGTACGCATAGACACGACCACCGGCGGCGTGGAAATCCGCCAGCGGGCCGGCGCCGGTGGCATCGAGGAAGTTCGGCTCGCGCGACGCGCCGGGGCCGCTGGCCGGGTTGAGGATCAGCGCCACGCGGTCGCCGGCCTGCTGCGCGGCGGCGATCAGCGCCTGCCACATCGCCGGCCCGGCGTCGCAGCACGGGTTGGCGTAGGCCGGGACCAGCAGGCGCAGCTCGCTCGAGACAGCCGTACCGGGCACCAGGGCAAGCAGGCAGCTCAGCACGGCAGCCGACAGCACGGACTGGAGCAGGGGCAGCAGGGCGGTCATCGTCGGCCGGGGCAACCACGGGGCCGCCAGCGTAGCGCACCGGGGAGTGGACTTTGCAGCCTGGTCGCGTTGAAATGCGCAGTGCCCGACACACGATGGGCGACGCGCGGCGCGGAATTCGCGTACAGTATGCACTCGGCTGCGAGCCGCACGTTGCCACCGCATGCGTGGCGTGCCTCGCGCCACCGCACCATCCGGCCACGCACTCGGCCGGATGGAGACTCACGGCGGTCGACGATACGACCGCGTTGACGCGGGCGACCGCCGGTGACGGCACGTCGCTCGTCACGACGAACGGCCAGGGGCACCCGGTCCGCGCCGTTCACCCTGTGCAGCGCGACCGTCGCACCCGTCCTGCGGGTCGATGACGGCGAGCAGCGCCCACTAGCGCTACCCGCTTCGCGCGCAGCGTGCCATCCGGGCACCCCGGCCCCACCCCGGTGGCGTACCGGTGGGCACCGGCAACATGAGCCTGCGGCGATGGTGCCGCGGCCAGTGCGGACGTGCTGGCCGGGCACGCCAAGGCTGCGCTGCACGACGGCGCCAGACGCACGCGGCAAGACCGCGACGTGCGCGCGAGCGCGCCAATGACAACGACTACCGGTTCGGGAACGATGGACGAACAAAGCACGACAACGAAGAAGCGCCGCCGCCGGCGCCGCCGGCCGGCACGGCCCGATGCGGCGCAGGCGGCGAACACCACGGGCACCCAGCCCGCCGGCCAGCCGGCCGCACAGGGCGGCGGTGGCGGCAACGCTGCGGCGGGTGGCGGCGGTGAGAACGCCGCGCCACGCGAAGGCTCGCGCCGCCGGCGCCG
>JAVJVZ010000035.1:0-27663 GCA_040220855.1 Gammaproteobacteria bacterium
GCGCCGCCGCGGCGCCGACCGGGTGGGCCGCGAAGGTGCCTGCGTGGGCAAGCACACCGAGGCGCTCGGAGCCGTCTTCGAGCGCGGCATAGAGGTCATGCCCGAGCGCCACCGCCGAGAGTGGAAAGTAACCGGAGGTGATGCCCTTCGCCATCGTCACGTGGTGTGGCGCGAGAACCAGGGTCTCGCTGCCGAAGAGCTCGCCGGTACGGCCGAACCCGGTGACCACCTCGTCGGCGACCAACTCGATGCCATGAGCGTCGAGCACCGCGCGGATAGCTGGGAAGTACGCTGCCGGCGGCACTTTCAGGCCGGCCGAGAACGACACCGGCTCGGCACAGAAGGCAGCGATCGAATGCTCCGGCTCGGCCGCCACCAGCGCAGCGAGTTCGGCGGCGAGACGCGCACTGAAATCGGCCTCGCTCTCGCCGGGTTCGCGTGCGCCGTGGTAGTCGGGCTGGGCGACGTGGCGAAAGCCCGCGAGCGGCAAACCGAACTCCTCGTGGTGGCCACCGGTCAGGCTGGCCGAGGCCAGCGTCCCGCCATGGTAGCTGCCGTAACGCCCGACGATCGTGGTGCGTTGCGGCTCACCGCGCGCGACCGCGCCGAAGCGCAGCAGCTTGACCAGGAAGTCGATGGCTTCGGAGCCGCTCGCGCCGAAGACGACGTGCGCGCCGGGCACCGGTGCGATCGCGACCAGCTTCTCGGCGAGTTCGAGCGACACGCGGCAGGTGCGGTTGAGCGCGCTGACGAAAAACGGCAACTCGCGGTACTGCCGTTCGATGGCATCGATCAGCTCGGCGTTCTGATAGCCGAGGGCAGCGACGTAGAACGAGGCGGTGGCCTCGATGTATTCGCGCCCATCACTGTCGTAGACATAGATTCCGCGGCCGTACTCCATGCAGCGCGTGAGCGCAGCGGTGTTTTCGCTGACGCGCTGGAAACCGAGGATCAAGGGCAGACGCTCGTCTTCGCGGGCAAGCGGCACGGGTCGGCTCATGGCTGCGGCTCCTCATGGTGGGGGGCGGCGCGGCGCGTGCGCAGCGCCTCGCGCGCGGCGACCGTGGCAGCGACATCTACGGCCAGGCTGTCATCCGTGATGCGGCCGCTGAAGACGACGCCGTAGACCTCGTGCGCGTGCGCGAGGGTGGCGTAGCCCTCGAGCACGTCCTCGCGGACCCGCTCCGGGTCGCGCTCCAACGGCGAGCCGTAACCGCCGCCGGCCAGCTCGACGCCTTCCAGCACGTCACCGGGGCGAAGCTCCACCTGGCCGACACTGGGCGCCGGCCGCACGCTGCCGTCAGCGGCGACCACGCGCATCGCGCCGACGTTGCCGTCGCCACCGCCGCGCACGCCACGTGCCGGGTTGGTCTGGCCGTCGGCCGCGAACACCACCGTCATCGGCGCGTGACTGGGCCCGTAGGCCAGCCGCACCCCGGGCGCGCCGCGCTGCCGGCCTGCACCCATGGTGTCCTGCGTGAGACGGATTTCGCGGTAGCGGATGGGATAACTGAGTTCGCTGATCTCGACGCTGTCGCGGTACATCAGTCCGGCGACGACGGGAATGCCGTAGGTGATCCAACCGTCGCAGTGCGGCGTGCCGGGTCCGCCGTTGCTGCCGATGATGAGCTGGTTCACGTAGGCGTGGTTTTCGTGCCGGGCGTCGCGGCCGGAGATCACGCTGAAGCCGGCACCCATGCCGACGCCGCCCTCGGCAAGCCCGTAGCCTTCGCCGAGATCGGCGAGCGCCGCCTGCACCGTGTTGAGCAGGCGATCGGAGACGTTGGTCGTCGCCACCGAGCAGCTGTGCGGAAAGCGCGGAATACCGATCGCGGCGCCCTCGCGCAGCTTCACCGTGACGCAGCGATAGGAACCACCGTTGCGCGGGATGTCCGGCGGCAGGCAGTTGAACAGCCCGGCCACCGAGTTGCTGATCGAGCATGCCTCGGACAGGTTGAGGCCGTTGTCCATGTTGTCGATGTTGCCGGTGAGATCGATTTCCACCTCGCCGGCGTCCGGATCGACGCTCACCCGTACGTGCACCGGGATACCTTCGGGCATCATCGGGGGCAGCGGATCGTGTGCGCTGTTTCGTTCGACACGCGCGCGGGGCAGCGCCTGGATGGCCTGGCGCATGCGTGCCTCGCTGTAATCGAACCACTCGGTAACGAACTGCGCGATGGTCTGCGGCCCGTACTTCTCGAAGATTTCGTGCAGGCGCTTCTCACCGGTGCGCGCCGCGGCGAGCATGGCGAGAAAATCGCCGTACCAGTAGTCGGGCACGCGAATACGCCGCTGACACATGCGGATGATGTCATCCACGTTGCGCCGTGCGCGCTGCACGCGCACGGCGGGGAAGATCAGCGCGCCCTCTTCGTAGATGTCGCGCGCGGCCGCGTGGTAGGTCGTCGGCAGGCTGTTGCCGATGTCCGCCTGGTGGGCCTTGGCACAGACGTTGAACACATGCCGGCCGGCCCAGAACACCGGCACGATGAGGGTATGGTCGGCCGGGTGCGAGTTACCACTGTAGGGATCGTTGTGCAGGTAGGCGTCGCCGTCGGCGATGTCGTCGTGGAAGGCGCACATCGCGGCGGTCTGCAGGTTGAGTCCATAGGTGTGCGCAGGCAGACCCTCGGCGGTGGCGAACAGGTGATTGTCGGCGGTGGTGATGCCGCAGGAGAAATCACGCGCGGAATTGATCACCGCCGAGCGCCCGGTGCGCAGCATGGTGTTGGTCATCTCGCGCACCACTCCGTCGAAGCGGTTGGCGAGCACGGCGAGCAGCATCGGTGAAAGCGTGCCGGGTTCCGGATCGGGTCGGGCTGCCATGGAGGGACCTCCTGCCGCGGTGGCGGCGCGATTCAAGTGTCGAAGCCGACGACGTAGCTGTCCGCCGCGCTGAGCGTTGCATGCGCGCCCGGCGGCAGCACCAAGGTGGTGGTCGCTTCCTCGATGATGGCCGGCCCCTCCACCACCGAGCCGACCGCAACGGTCTCACCGCGCACCACCGCCGCGGTATGCCGCTGGCCGAGGTCGAAGAGTACGGCGCGCGTCGCCGGTGGCCGCGCCACCTCGCCGCCGCTCGCGGTGACCCGCGCCTGGGGCAGGGCCACGGAAAGCCGCCCGGTCCAGCTCAGGTACTCGACGGGGCTCGCGCGATCGTCGACCTGGAAGATGCGCGCATGCGCGGCGTGGAAGGCTTCTGCGAGCGCATGCTCGGCACGCTCGGAGTCGATGCGTGCGGCTGGCAGGTCGACGCCGATGTCCCACACCTGCGCGGCGTAGTGTGCATCGACGCGATATTGCCGCGTGCAGGTGGTGAAGCCACGCGCGGCAAGCCGCGCAGCGAACTCGTCGAGGACTTCGTCGATACGCGCGAGCGCGGCGTTGACGCCATCGCGGTCGAAAACGTCCGAGCGTGTCGGCACCGCGGCGCTGTGCTCGGCCTGGATGTCGGAGAACTGCATCCCGCAGGCCGACAGCACACTCGCGGTGCGCGGCACGATGACGCCGCGGGCGCCCAGCTCGCGCGCGATTGGCACGATGTTGAGCCCGGCCGCGCCGCCACCGGCGACGATTACCGTCTCCGACGGGTCGACGCCCTCGGCAACCGTGATGTCCTTGATCGCGTTGATCATCGTCTCGTTCGACACCGCGAAGATCGAGAATGCCGCCTCCTCGATGGAGATGCCGAGCGGCGTCGCAACGGCCTCGATCGCGCTGCGCGCGGCCGCCTCGTCGAGCTGCATGCGTCCGCCGAGGAAGAACGCCGGATCGAGATAACCCAGCACGAGCGCCGCGTCGGTCACGGTGGGTTCACCGCCGCCGCGGCCGTAGCAGGCCGGCCCCGGCTCGGCACCGGCACTGTGCGGCCCGACCCGCAGCAGGCGTGCCGGGTCGAGCCAGGCGATGGATCCGCCGCCCGCGCCGACGCTGCGTGCATCGACCGCCGGGATGCCCAGCATGTGCCCGGTGAAACGTTCACCGAGCCAGGTCTCCTGCGTGATACCGATGGCGCCATCGCGCACCAGCGAGACGTCGAAAGTGGTGCCACCGGTATCCACCACCAGCACGGGCTCCTCGCGCGCTTCGAGTTCGGCATAGCGACGCCCGGCGACCGGCCCCATGGCGGGCCCCGATCGCACCGTGTGGATGGGCTTGGCGATCACACTCTCGACATCGATGCAGCCGCCGAGCGTGGTACTGACCAGCAGCTCGCCGCCGTAGCCCGCGGCGCGCAGGTCGGCTTCGAGTTCGCGCAGGTGGTTCTGCATGAGCGGCTTGATCGAGGCATCGATGGCAGTCGACGAGGCACGCCGGTACTCACGCAGGATCGGGTTCAGCTGGTGGCTGAGGGTATAGGGCAGGCCCGGCAGGAACTCCTCGATGAGCGAACCCAGCCGCAGTTCGTGAACGGGATTCGCGGTCGCCCACAGCAGTGACACCGCACAGGCTTCGAAGCCCCGTGCGCCGAGTATCGCGATGACTTCGCGTGCCTGCGCTTCGTCGAGCGGCATGACGACTTCGCCGCCGGCGCCGACACGCTCGGGCACCTCGAAGGTATGGCGGCGCGGCACGTAGGGTCGTGGGAACGGCGTCGAGAAATCGTGCGGATTGAATTTGCCGCCTTCGCGCAGGACGAGGACATCGGGAAAACCCTGCGTGGTCAGGAAGGCGGTCTTCGCAATGGAGCCGGTGACGATGGCGTTGGTGGCACGCGTGGTGCCGTAAATGAAAAGATCGGCGCGGGCGAGCAATTCACCGAGGGTCAGGTCGAGACCCAGGGCGGCGCTCTCCAGCGCCGCCTCGAGACCCCGGTAGATCCGCGCGGGCGTGGTCAGCGCCTTGCCGATGGTGAAATGGCCAGCGGCGTCGGCGACGACGACGTCGGTGAAGGTGCCGCCCGTGTCGACGCTGATGCGCCAACCGCGTGCCTGCTCGTCCGCCATGCTCCGACCATCCCGTGACGTGCGCGATGCGGTCGACTATATTGAGCTGTGATCACAGATGTCAATCTTCCGCGGCCGCTTCCGAAGCGTGCGCCGGCGAGGAAAGCCCATGTCCCGTCCCGCTCTGGCCCTGCCGCGCCTGGCGCGCGTCACCCTCAACGAACTCGCCTACGCAGGTCTCAAACAGGCCTTGCTGTCCGGGCGACTCGAACCGGGCAACGTGATCACGCTGCGTCGCCTCGCCGACGAGCTCGGCACCAGCATGATGCCCGTGCGCGAGGCGGTCAGCCGACTCGCGGCCGAGCATGCGCTCGAAGTCCTGCCCAATCGCGGCATCGTCGTACCGGACCTCGACCGGCGTGATGCCGAGGACATCTGGGAGCTGCGCATCCGGCTCGAGGGCGAAGCCTGCGCGCGCGCCGCACGCCGTGCCAGCGCGGCGGACGCCGCGCGCATCGCCAAGCTCGCTGCGGCGGTAGAACGCGCCGCCGCGGCGACCGACCTGCACGGCGTGCTGGAAGCGAACAACGCGTTTCAGTTCGCCGTCTACCAGGCCGCCGACAGCCCGGTCACGCTGCAGCTGATCGAAACGCTGCGCATGCGCAGCGTGCCACACTGCACTGCCGCGGTTCGCCTGCTGATCGCCGAGCGTCCGCCGTACTACGCACACAGCTGGCAGAACCATGCCGCCCTGGTTGCCGCCATCACCGCGCGCGAGGCCGTCGCTGCACGGCGCATCAAGCAGTCCGATCTGCGCGCCTTCCGCGACTACGTCAACAGCATCCGGACGCGCGCGGTATGAGCACGCCCCTCGAACAGAGCACGGCCTGGCGCGAGTATCACGCACGCAACCCTGCATCGCGCGCGCACGCCGCGCGCGCCGCTCGGCACGTTCCCACCGGAACTTCGCGCTCGCTGCTGCACCATCCGCCGTTTCCGTTCTACGTACAGGAAGCGCACGGCGTGACCAGCCGCGACCTCGACGGCAACGAGCGCATCGACTTCCACAACAACTACACGACGCTGGTACACGGCCACGGTCATCCGACGGTGCACGCGGCGATCGCGGCGCAACTCGCGCGCGGCACCAGCTACTCGGCACCGGGCGCCCAGGAAGCGGCGCTCGCCGCGCATCTCTGCGCGCGCATCGCCGCGCTCGACCAGGTGGTATTCAACAATTCCGGCAGCGAAGCGGTAATGGTCGCGCTGCGTATCGCGCGTGCCGCTACCGGGCGCAATCGCATCGGCAAGTTCGAAGGCGGCTACCACGGGTCGTCCGACTTCGTCATGGTCGGCGGTCATGAACTGCCGGCGCCGGACGACCCGGTGCGGGTCAGCGTGCCACACCCCGACGTCGGCGGCTTACCCGCCGCTGCGTGCGAAGACGTCGTGCTGATGCGCTACAACGACCCGCAGGCCGTACGCGAAGCCGTCACCCGCCACGGCGACGAGCTCGCCGCCATCATCGTCGAGCCGATTCTCGGGGCGGGCGGCGTCATCCCGGCGACGCGCGAGTTCCTCCAGGTGCTGCGCGAAGAAACCGCACGCGCGGGCATCGTGCTGATTTGTGACGAGGTGATCACGCTGCGGCATGCGGTCGGCGGCGCGCAAGGCTTCTACGGGCTCACGCCAGACCTCACCACCATGGCCAAGACCATCGGCGGCGGCTTCCCGGTCGGGGCCGTGGGCGGGCGGCGTGACGTGATGCGCGTGGTGGCCGACGGCGCGGTCGCCAATCTCGGCACCTTCAGTGCCAACCCGATGACCATGGCCGCCGGCCTCGCCACCATGGAGTTGCTCGACGAGGCGGCGATTGCGCGCCTCAACGTGCTCGGCACGCGTGCCCGCGAGGGTCTCGCCGCGATCATCGCGCGCCACGATCTGCCGGCCGGGGTCAGTGGCGCGGGCTCGCTGTTCCAGTTGCACTGGACGCGCGCGCCGCTCAGCTGCGCGCGCGGCCCGGCCACTGCCGACGCCACGCTCAACCTGGCCACCTTCCTCGCCCTCGCCAACCGCGGCGTGCAGCTCTCGATGCGCGGGATCGGTGCACTGTCGACGCCGATGAACGAGCACCACGTCGATACCCTGCTCGCGGCCTTCGCCGACGTCGTCGACGAGCTCAGCGCCGACGGACTGCTGTGAAGCGTACTCAGGACGCCGCCGCGCGGAGGCGCGCGAGGCGGCGCGCCTCGGCGCGGTTGACCACGAGCAGCCCGCCAACCACCCCGGCGCCGCCGATCAGCAGCGGCAGGTCGGGCAGTTCACCGATGGTCACCGCCGCGAGCGCGACCCCGAACACCGGCACGAGATTGATGTAGACCGACGCATTCATCGGGCCGAGTGCACGGATGCCCTCGTAGTACCACAGGAAGCCGAGACCCATGGTCAGGATGCCCTGCACCAGCAGCACCACGACGATCACCGGATCGGCGAGCAGTGCGCGGGCCTGCTCGAAATAGACGAACATCCACGGCAGCATCAGCACGGCGCCGGCGAGGCACGCCCACGTGGTCACCGCGAGCGCCGGCAGGCGCTCGAGTAGCGGGCGCGCGATGATCGAATAGCACGACCAGCCGGTGATGGCGATCAGGAACAGCAACTCGCCGTAGCCCAGGCTCCCATCGACCAGGCTCACGAGCCGGCCGTGGGTGACGACGATCACTGCGCCGATGAAACTGACCGCGACACCCGCCACCGCCGCGCGCGCGATGGTGCGACGGAATACGAGGTAGTCGAGTGTCATCACCACCACCGGAATGGCACCGTTGATCACGGCACCGGTATTCGCGCGGGTGTGCTCGAGCGCCTCGAACATGAGGAAGTTGTGCAGGCAGAAGCCACAGAAACCGAGCAGCAGGAAATGACCGGTGAGGCGGCTGCTGAACGGCACTGCGAGCTCACGGCGCCGCCACGCGATACAGGCGAGAAAGCCGAAGGCGACCAGCGCGCGCAGGGCGACGATCGCCTGCGGTGCCTCGTAGCTCGCCAACCAGCGCCCGAGGGGATAGGAGGTCGCCCACATGAGACCCATGAGGACGAGCTTGATATGGACGTTCAGCATGCCGTTCACGCCTTGGCTCCGAGGCGGCGCAGTGTAGCCGAACCAGCCCCAGGCACGGCTGCCGCGGGGAGCATCGATGTGCTTACAATGCGGCACGATCAACACCCAGGGGAGATGCCACCATGACGACACGCCACGCCTGCCTCGGCCTGCTGCTCGGCGCCGCGCTCAACGTCCACGCCGGCGACGTACCGGTCTCGCCGTTCGGTCCCGACGACACGCTCGGCGCGGTCAACCACCTCAGCGCCGAGGGCGTGGTCAAGGCCGCGCAGCTGGTCAAGACCGGCAAGACCTACCCGCTCGGCGTCGTCACCGGCCCCGATTCGCCGGCCTACCCGCCGCGCTACTACAAGATGACCATCCTGCAGCTCGACGACGGCGCCGGCGTGCCGGTGGGCAGCAACAACCTCACCGGCAACGACGACCTGATGATCACCTACATGGGCGTCGGTTCGCAGATCGACGGCCTCGGACACGTCGGCATCAACCACCATTACTACAACGACACCCACGTGAAGGACTTCGTCAAGGTCACCGGCCTGACCCGGTTCTCCACCTCCGATATCCCGCCCATCGTGACCCGTGGCGTGCTGCTCGACATCGCACGCCTCAAGGGCAAGGACATCCTCGACGCCGGCACCGCCATCAACCGTGCCGAGATCGATGCCGCCGCCAAGGCCCAGGGCGTGACACTCGCGAAGGGTGACGTGGTGCTGTTCCACACCGGCTGGATGAACGTCTCGGAATCGGACCCGGAGCGCTTCATGAAGGGCGAACCGGGGCTCGGCGTCGACGGCGCGAAGTATCTCGCCGACCTCGGGGTCGTCGCGGTCGGCTCGGACACCTTCGGCGTCGAGGCAATCCCGTTCGAGAAGGACGGCGAGTTCTTCCCCGTCCACCAGGAGCTTCTCGCGCGCAGCGGCGTCTACCTGCTGGAGAACATGGATACGCGCGCGCTGGCCAGGGACGAGGGCTGGGAGTTCCTGTTCGTGCTCGGTCAGCCGCGGTTCGCGGGATCGGTGCAAGCCATCATCAATCCAGTCGCCATCCGCTGATGGGACGGCGGGAAGCTACTGCGCTCGATGGCTCGCGCGTTCGCGGTGCTCGGAATCCTCACGTATTGCCGGATACGCTGCGGTTCCTGCGCGCCGCGAACGCGCGACCCCTCTTCGCTCGTGACGCTTCTCGCCGCCCCATCCCGTATGCGAACGATGGCATCGACGGCCGGTGCTCGGAATCCTCATGGATGACCCGATACGCTGCGGTTCCTGCGCGCCGACCGCGCGCGACCTGCCGGCGCTCGCGACGCTTCCAGCCCGCCCATCCACGGCTGGCGTCACGGACCGTTCGCGGTGCTCGGAATCCTCACGTATTGCCCCATACGCTGCGGTTCCTGCGCGCCGACCGCGCGCGACCTGCCGGCGCTCGCGACGCTTCCAGCCCGCCCATCCACGACTCGCCACGGCGTTCGGCAAGGCCTGTACTGAGCCGGGCGCGCTGATGGAACGTATCAGCGGCGTGCGGAACTAGGCAGATGGCTGCTCGCTGTCGCATCAGCGCGTTCGGCTTCGAAGCGGGCGACGTGATTGCCGGCAAGTACCGCGTCGAGGCATTGCTCGGTGCCGGCTGGGAGGGCGAGGTCTATCGCATCACCGAGGTCGGCACCGGCATCGAGCGCGCGGCGAAGCTGTTTTTCCCGCACCGCAATCCGCGCAACTCGGCGGCCAAACGTTATGCCATCAAGCTGCACAAGCTGCGTCATTGCAACATCCTCATTCAGTACTACACGCAGGACTTCATCGACTTCGAGGGGCAGCGCATCACGTTGCTCATTTCGGAGTTCGTCGAAGGGGAACTCCTCAGCGCCTTGATCGCGCGCCAGCGCGGCGCGGCATTGCCCGCCTTCGAAGCGCTGCACCTGTTGCATGCGCTGGCGAGCGGCATGGCCGATATCCACATGGCACGCGAGTACCACGGCGACCTGCATACCGACAACATCATCGTGCGACGCTTCGGGCTCGGTTACGAAATCAAGCTGATCGACATGTTCCACTGGGAAGCGCCGCGGCGCGAGAACATCCATGCCGATGTCTGCGATCTCATCCGCATCTTCTATGACTGCCTCGGCGGCAAGCGTCGCTACCGCCAGCAGCGCGCGGAGATCAAGGCCATCATCTGTGGTCTGAAGCGCTCGCTGATCCTGCAGAAGTTCCGTACCGCCGGCCAGCTGCGCGACTACCTGGAGACCATCAACTGGCAATGAAGCCGATGCCACCCCCGCCCGATCCAACCGCTCTGCCGCGCCTGTACACGTCGATGTCGATGCCGCGCATCGAGCTGCTGCGCGGCACTGCTGCCAGCGTCGCCGTGTACACACGCCGCTCGCCGGAGCGCGACGACGACAACCAGGATGCGTTGCTCGTGCTCGAGCACGGCGATGGCACGCTGGTAGCCGCCGTTGCCGACGGTGCTGGCGGCTACCCGGATGGCGGCGCGGCGAGCGCACGCGCGCTCGAAGCACTGGCGTGTGCGTGCCGCGCGGGCGCCGAGCTCCCGGCGCGCGCTGCCATCCTCAACGGTTTCGAGGCGGCCCACGCAGCCATCAAGGCCCAGGGCGGCGGTGCCGCGACGACGCTCGCCGTGATCGAACTGAACGGCGCCACCCTGCGCACCTATCATGCCGGCGACAGCGGCATCGTGGTGTGCGGACAACGCGGCCGGCTGCGCCTGCAGAGCGTGTCGCACTCGCCTACCGGCTACGCCGTCGAAGCCGGGCTGCTCGATGCGGCAGAGGCACTGCACCACGAAGATCGCCACATGGTCTCCAACCTGCTCGGTCTCGAACCGATGTCGGTGGAGATCGGGTCACCCATCGAGATGGCCGTCCACGACACCGCGCTCATCGCGAGCGACGGGCTGTACGACAATCTCTACCTGGCCGAGATCATCGAGATCATGCGCAAGGGTCCGCTCGACGAGGCCTGCGCGGCACTCGCCGAACGTGCCCGTTCACGCATGCTGGAGATCGCGCCCGGTGCACCCTGCAAGCCCGACGATCTCGGCCTCGTGCTCGTGCGCCGCGCGCGCGCGTGAGCGCCTCGCACTGCGTTCCACGCGGCCGAACAGGCGCGTCGCCACGTGCGGCGGGATGGCCCCTGCGGCGCGGTAACGCGCCATGACCGCAGGCGGGATTTCATCGTAGTTGCCGATTTCTCCGCGACAATCCGCGGCCCCGCACAGGCAGCGGAAGCGGAACGGGAACCCGACCTGGGTCACGCCATAGTCGAAGGTCAGTTCGGCGTCGGCCGCAATGTCGTCGAGCGCCACCAGGTAGACCCCGCGCGTGGTCACGCGCACGAAGGTGTTGGGCGCGCACGCATGGTTGATGAAATCGTCCGCGGTACCCGACTGACCGAGGTAGAGGCCCTCGCCAATCTGCAGGTAATCGTCGTGCCCGCCGCCACGTGCCGCGGAGTCGATGGCGAGCGCATCGAGCGCGGCGCCGCCGAAGCGCAGGATGCGCGAGCGTGCCGCAATCGGCTCCACTGCGAAGACACCGTGACCACCACACGACGACCGCACCTCGGTGCGGGGATAACGCGCCATGAACCATTCCTCGAGCCCGCGCCGAATCAGGGAGATTCCGCCGCGGGTGGCCCGCCCACCATGGCGCGTCGTGCCCGGTGGGGCATCGCGACCGGGCGGCGTTTTATCGGGCATTCCGCGGCAAAAAGCAATCGCCACGTAGGGCCCTCAGATCATCGTGTAGCCGCCGTCGACGGCCCATGCCTGGCCGTTGATGTAGCTGGCTTCGTCCGACGCCAGGTAGACCGCAAGCCCGGCCACCTCGCGCGGTTCGATCCAACGCCCGAGCGGCACCGACTGGTTCATGCGCGCGGCGAGTTCCTCGGGCGCCACGCCGGTCACCGCGGCATGCCGCTGCATGAACCCGGTTGCCATGTCGGTGTCGACGATCCACGGGCAGATCGCGTTGACGAGCACGTTGTGCGGCGCCATCTCGAGGGCAAGGCAGCGGGTCAGGCCGACTACCGCGTGTTTCGACGCGTTGTAGGCGCTCTGGTTGCGCGACCCCCACTTGCCGGCGGTCGAGGCGAGGTTGATGACCCGGCCCCGCGCCCGCTCGATCATCCCCGGCAGCACCGCCTGCGTGACGTGGAAGACACTGTAGACGTTGCTCTCGATGACCGCACGGAAGTCCTCGAAGCTGTAGTCGGTGAAGCGATTCGGAATATGGATACCGGCGTTGTTGACGAGGATGTCGATGGGCGCCGCGGACTCCGCGCGCGCGACCATCTCGCGTACCGCGTCGCCGTCGGTGACGTCACAGGGGACGCTGGTGACGCTCACGCCGTGTGCCTGCGCGATCGCCTCGGCGCTCTCGCCGAGCCGTACCGCGTCGCGCGCATTCAGCACCAACGCGCAGTCTTCGGCGGCGAAGGCTTCCGCGATGGCGCGGCCGATGCCACGGCTGCCGCCGGTGATGAGTGCGGTCTTGCCGCTCAGTCGTCCTGCCATCTCGATGCTCTCCACTGTGCCCGTGCGTACGGGTATCCTTGCACGCCGCGGCCGGCGCGGCCATGCATCCCGGGGCGGCCCCGCGCGCGCGCCGCGTGCCGCCCAGCCCATCCGACGAGGCCAACCATGATCACCCTCTACCACTGTGCCGGCGCCCGTTCGCAGCGCACCCACTGGCTGCTGCACGAACTCGGCCTCGAATTCGAACTCGTCACCCTGCCGTTCAGCATGGCCGGGCTGCGCACGCCCGCCTATCTGGCGATATCGCCGCTCGGACGCGTGCCCTGCCTGGTCGACGGCCCGCTCACCCTGATCGAATCGGGCGCGATCTGCCAGTACCTGTGCGAGACCTACGACGATGGCACCCTGCACCGCGGGCCCGGGCATGCCGAACGCACCGCGTGGCTGCAGTGGCTGCATTACGCCGAGACCATCGCCGTGCACGCTGCTGCGCTGGTCCAGCAGCGCGTGTTCATTGCGCCGGCCGATCGCTCACCGGTCGTGCAGAAACTCGAATCGCGCCGCCTGCACAAGGCGCTCGAGGTGATCGAGGGTGTGCTGGACGAGCAGGATTATCTCCTCGCAAGCGGCTTCAGTGCGGTCGACACCGCGGTCGGCTACAGCGTGCACCTCGCGCGCCAGCTCATCGACACGACGGCGCTGTCGGCAGTCGAGGCCTACCATGCCAGGCTCGCCGCGCGCCCCGCCTTCCAGCGTGCCTGCGATCGCTCTCCGCTCGAGGATGCGCCGCCCTGAGGCGAACCCGTCGGCGCGGCAATCATTCGAGCCAGCTGCGCGGGTCGAGCGGGTCTTCGGGCAACAGCTCCTCGCGTTCGATGGAGTAGATGAGGTCAGCGCCCTGGCGCACGCCGGACTCGGCCTCCACGCTCCAGCTCGGTGTGAGCTGGTAGTTGAGGAAGAACGACATCAGGCGGTCGAAGGGGTTGAACTCGGATCGCACCGAGAGCTTCGGCGTCAGGCGTTTGCCGGCCGAGAACGAGGTTTCGCGTGCGGTCTCGCCGGTATTGATGCCGAACTCGTCGAGCCCGAAGGCGTCACGGACCTGGCTCGTCACCATCGAGGACCTTTCGGCACCGAGCGACAACGCCGCGCTGGTGATCAGCGAAGCCTCGCTGGAGGACGCGCTGTCGAGGCCGTGGCCGGTGATGATCCAGGCGAGGATGTTGGCGTCGGGCAGCGGCGGCTCGGAAAACAACTCGAAGCGCGGCGCGCGCACGTTGCCGCTGACCAGGATGCCGGCAACGATGTCGATGTCCTCTCGCACCGCGCGCACGTCGAGCTCGGGGCTGTCGATCGGCCCGGCGAAAATGAGGTGGCCACGTTCGACGCTCAGTGCCTGCCCGTACGCACGGTAGCCACCCTCGGCAATACTCACCCGGCCGCTCCCGCGACCGAGGCGGTCACCCGGCTGCTTGGTCCAGCGCAGCCCACCGCTCAAGCGTGCATCGAGGCCGGCGGCCTGGATGCGCACGGCATCGCCGAGCACGAGCTCGACATCGCCACGTACCGCGTCGGTGAAGAAGTCGGCCGGTGGCGTTGCCGCGGCCGGCGCCGCGGCATCGTCGATGATGACCTCGTCCGGCGACACGGCCACCGCCGAGGGTGGCAGGCTGCTCAAGGTGACCAGTACATGCGGCAATGCGAGACGACCACCGATGGCGAGATGATCGGTACTGAACTCGAGCGCGAGATCCGGCGAGATGTCGGCCTCGACGTCGGGTTGGCGCAGCAACGCGAAATCCTCGCCGCGGACCTCGAGCCGCCCCGGCCAGCCCGCGCGCGCGTCGAGTTCGACACGCCCGGCCAGCGTGACGACATGCTCGCCGTCGCCGAACTCGCCGTCGACAACGAGCGTACGGCTGTCGCGGGTGCGTGCGTCGAGCGCGAGCTGCGCAATGCGCGTGCCGCTCGCGGGCAGTACGATCGCGCCGTCGCGCAGGCGCGTCTCGAGTGTCACCGCGGGGCGCGCCT
Organism: Gammaproteobacteria bacterium; assembly: GCA_040220855.1. Lineage (GTDB taxonomy): Bacteria > Pseudomonadota > Gammaproteobacteria > JACKNG01. The sequence goes on from JAVJVZ010000035.1 coordinate 14,539, forward strand.
GGTCGCCCCCGAGCGTGGCATCGAGCGCAAGGGCGCCGTGGGTGCCGGCCAGCTGCGGGACGAATTCCTCGAGCCACGCGAGTTGGTCCGCGCGCAGCGCGAAGCGGCCATCGAGTGCATGGTCGGACGTGAGCCCGTAGCGCAGCTCGCCGTCGACATCGAGCCAGTCGCCGAGCGCGGCGCGCAGCCGGGCGGTCAGTGCAGCCGGCGCGAGCGTGACGTCGACCGCGGTGTCCTCGAGCGCGACGGTTTCGGTGCGGCCGTCGGCACGCGTCACGCTGACGCCGGCAGCACTGACGGCGAAGCGCGCATCACCCGTGATACCGCCCGTGGCCGCCGTGAAGCGGGCCTCGCCGCCGAGCTCGCCGCGCACGCGTACGGTGGTCGGCAGGTAGTCGGCGAAGCTCGCCAACGGCAAGCCGGCGAGGTCGAGCGTAGCGGCGCCGCCATCGGTGAGCCACTCGTCGAGCGCCACGCACAGGCGCGCCTCCGCCTGCACGAGGCACGCCGCGCCAAGGTCGACGCGCGTTGCGCTCGCCGCGAGCGTGGCCGGCGCGCGCAGCACCCAGTCGCCGAGCGGCGTATCACCCAGCGCGAGCGTCTCGATGCGACCCTGCCAAGCCGGTGCCTGCCAGGCGCCATTCGCGACGAGACGCAGCGTGGGCTCACCACCACTCAACGTGGCCTCGAGTCGATGCGCGTCGAGCGTACCGTCGGCATCGAGAACGAGTTCCCCCAGTGCGCGGCCACCCGCGCTGACCCCGCGCAGCGTGACGTCGACCCGCTGCGCGCCGGTACTGGCAAGATCGAGCGCGACATCACCGGCGATCGAGGCCACCGACCACGCGGGGCCGGCCAGGTCGCGCCCGGCGAGCTCGGCCTCGACGCGCGGCGCCGTGCGCGATCCGCCGACGCTGCCGCTGGCTGCGAGTTCGCCCTGGAGGCCGGGTGCCAGTTTGCCGAGATCGGGCGCACGCAGGTCGAAGCGGCCGGTGAGCGTCTCGCCGATATCGGCATTCACCTCGAGGCGATTGTCGCCGAGCGTCAGGACGGCGTCGCGCAGGCGCGCCGCAGCGCCGTCGACCTCGAGGTTGAGACGGCCAGCGACCGCGTGACCGCGCCAGGCACCACCAAGTTCCTCCAGCGCCACGGTGCCGCGCAGCTGTTCGTCGTGCTGCTCGAACGTCGCGGTACCGCTGAAGGCGAGCGCGGAATCGAGCGCGACATCGAGATAGGCGAGGTCCAGGCCGCTCGCGGCGAAGGCGACTTCTCCGCCCGGCGTCGGTGCGAAGCGCAGCGTACCGTCGGCCTGCAGCTGGCCGCCGAGCAGCTCCGCGGCGAGCCGCTCGAGCGTGAAATGCCGTTCGCCGAGTTCACCGGCGAGATCGAGCGCGATCCGGCCCCCGAGCGCCTGGTGACCGTTCGCAACGACGGTCACGGCGAGGCGGTCGAGCGGGCCCTTGGCCTGCGCCGCGAGGCGCTCGAGACTCAGCGTCTGTGCGTTCTCGAGCGGAATGTCGAGTCCCTCGGCGGTCAGTCGTGCGTCCACGAGCGGGGTCGCGTCGAGTTCGCGCAGGGTGGCTTCGAGACGGCTCGCGAGCGGGGCATCGCCGCGGTGCGTGACGCTGAGCATGGCACCCGTGTAGGACACTTCTCCGTCGCCACCGAGCTGCGGCCACGGCCCGGTCTCGGCGCGCGCATGCCATTCGAACGTGCCGCGCCAGCCACTGCCTGCAGCACTGTCGGGCGCGTTGACGGTGGCGGCGAGATTGATCGCGCGCGGCGCCGCGCCGGGCCGTTCCAGTCGGCTGTCGAGCGCGAGATCGAAGGCTGCCGCGGAACCGTTCAGGCCGACCAGGCTGGGCCCGATGCGCACGGCTTCCTCGGCGTCGCCAAGCGCGACCGCGTCGGCTTCCAGCGCGAGCGCGAATGCCGGCACTGCGGCGAGCAGGTCGAGCTGGCCACCGAGCGTCAACGGCACCGGCCCGGCGCCCTCGACACGCGCATCGACCCGCAAGCCGCTGAGCGGACCGCTCAGGGCGATATCGGCACTGACCGGCGGCGCCGCCTCGAGGCGGCCGCCGAGGGTTGCGGCGAGCACCGGCGTGGCGCCGTCGGCCAAGGCCACTTCCCCGCCGAGGACAAGCGCCTCGCCCGCCCCGCTGACCGCCTCGAGCGCGATGTCGTCCAAGCGGACCTGGTCGCCATCGAGCGTGGCCGCGAGCGTGAGGGAGACGAGACGCCCCGGCGCGTCGGCAAGCGTCACGTCGCGCACGGCGAGTGCCTCGACGCGCAGCGCGAGCGGCAGCGGTGGCAGCAGTGGCGTCGCGAGCGTGCTCGATGGCGTCTCCTCGTCGGCGCTCTCGCGCACTATCACCTGCACGCCACTGACCGCGAGTTCGACGATCGCCAGTGTGCCGCGCATGAGCGCCCGCGGGCGCCAGCGCAGCGTGGCCTGCGCCACCTCGACACGCGCGGCCGGCAAGGCGATGACGAGTTCGTGCAGCTCGAGTGGACCGAGCAGGCGCCCGTCGACGGTGCCGACGCGTACCATCGGCGCGGCCAGCGGGGCGAACCGATCGAACAGCGCCCGCGTGCCGGCGGCGGTTGCGCCGAACCAGGCCAGCGCGGCAACCAGCGCTACCACCACCAGCACGCCGACGAGCAACAGCGCCGCCAACAGGCGGCGCACGCGCGGCGCGCGGCGCGGGGAGTTGTCGCTGCGCGGCGCCGGCCCGCTCACAGGTCGGGCCCGATACGCAGGTGCAGGCGCACCAGGGTGTCGTCGTCGAGCGGATGCGCGAGATCGATACGCGCCGGCCCCACCGGTGAGCGCCAGCGCACACCGGCGCCGACGCCGACCTTGACGCCCGTGCTCGAGCCGCTGCCGCCGAACGCGTTGCCGGCATCGACGAACGCCGCTGCGCCCCAGGTGTCGGTGAAGTACTTCTCCAGCTCGAGGCTCGCCACCGCGAGGTTCTTGCCACCGACGACCTTGCCGCTGGCATCCTCCGGCCCGAGATCCTCGAAGCCGAAGCCGCGGATGCTGGTATCGCCACCGGCGAAGAAGCGCTCCGAAGGCGGCAGTTCGCCGAAGTCGTCGATCCAACTCGTACCGGCGTCGACGCGCGACAGCAGGCGGAACCCGGCCGGCAGACCGTAGACGGCGTTGGCAGAGAGTGCCGCGCGCGCGAAGCTGACATCGGAAATCAGCGCCTCCGCCGAACCCCGCACCTCGAACTCGAGCGACCAGCCGCGCGTCGGGTAGAGCGGGTCGTTGGCGGTGGTGCGAGTCCAGCGCAGGCCGGGAATGAGCAGGGTCGTGGTGCGGCTGTCGTCGGCGATATCGAAGACCTGGTGATTGAGATCGACAAAACGTGTTTCCATCCAGCCCCACGGACGGCGCTTCGTCTCGCTCACGCCAAGCCGGCTCTCGATGGTGTCGAAGGTATCGAGATCCTCGCGCCGCACCCCGGCCTGGATGCTCAGCCACTCGTCGGCCGGGTGCTCGCGCGGGATCTGGTAGGCGGTGGCCAGGCGCTGTTCGATCAACGACGCGCGCAGCTCGGCGCTGAGGCGGTGGCCGCGCCGGTTGACGCGTCGGTTGAGGTAGTTGAAGCGACCGCGGATGCCCTCGTCGGTCGACGCGCCGATCCCGGCACTGTACTTGTGCTGCTTGCGCGGGGTGAGGGTGACTTCGAGCGGAATGTCCTCGCCGCTCGGCTGCGACAGCAGCGGCCGTACCTCCACGCCCTGGAAGTATTCGCTGGTCGACAGTGCCGAGTAGTAGCGCTGCACGATGGCCGAGTTGTAGGGCCGTCCCGGCTCGTGGTCGAGAAAGCGCCGCACCAGCCTCTCGTTGAGCCGGTCGGGCTGCTGCTCGATGTGCAGCTTGCCGAGGCGGTAGCGCGGCCCGCTCGCGAAGACCAGGGTGACGTCGGCGAGCGCCGCGTCGGGATCGACCGCGAGGCGCGCCGCTGAGAAGCGGCCGTCGAGATAGCCGCGCTCCAGCGCGAGTGTCTCGATGAGTGACTTGGCGGTGGCGTAACGGGCGTGCGACAGGGCATCGCCCGACGCCAGCGGCACGCCGGCCAGCGCGCGCGAGAACGCGCTATCGTCGCCGCCCGGCCCGGTGACGCGCACATCGACGTTGCGCAGGCGCACGCGCGGTCCGCGCTCGATGGCGATCGCCACGCGCGGGCAGCCGTTGTCGGCGTGCACCTCGGTGGTCGCCGTCGCCGCGTAGTAGCCGTACGCGCGCAGGGCGCGGCGCGCCTCCTCCGGGGCATCGGCGGCGAGGCCGCGCACGTAGGCCGGCGCGGTGTCGCACGGCTTGCTGGCCACCGTGACATGGGCACGCACGTTCTCGGCCAGGCGACCGTCGACGCCGCTCACGTCGAGGGGGATGGTCGGACGGGCGGCGGGGGCGCCGTCGGCCGCCCCGTCGTCCTCGCCGAACGGCCACAGTCCGCAGGCAGGTAGAAGTAGTGCGAACGGCAGCAGCAGCGCCGCACGCAGGAGCGCGCGCGCCGGCATCAGCAGCGCCGGCGCGGGCGTATCGGGAACGCGCGCCGTTGGCGTCGCGTGGCGTGGGAGAAAGGGACCGTGCGGCAACGCCGGCGCCGCAACGGACCTCGAGGCTGTGAATGCATGGGGTGAGTCGTCGTTATGCGTGCATCATCACGCAGCCGCGCGCGCTTTTCAAAGTGCGCCACCGCATGGGGCGCAGTGTCCCGCGCGGGACTCAGGCCGCGGGGCGCTCGCCGGCGAGGGTGGTGCGGTACATCAGCCGTGCGTGTCCCTCGTAGCCGCCCTCCGCGTAATGCACGACACAGCGGTTGTCCCACATCACCAGCGTACCGGGATGCCAGCGATGGCGATGGACGAACTCCGGCCGCGTCATGTGTTTGAACAGGAACTCGAGCAGCGCGCGGCTCTCCTCGGCGCGCAGGCCCTCGATACCGATGGTGTAGACATGGTTGACGAACAGGGCGCGCCGCCCGGAGGCCGGGTGGCGGCGCACGAGCGGGTGGGTTTCGGTGCGCTCGGCTTCGGCGGAGACGACGATGCGCATCGAGCGCGTCGCATCGTCGCGCGCGAACAGCCCGCGCGGACCGTAGGACGGCGCCGCCGAGTGCACGCCGCGTAACCCCGCCAGCAGGCCCTGCATGACCGGCGACAGGCCTTCCCAGGCAGCGTAGCCATCAGCGAACACGGTGTCTCCGCCGAGCGGCGGCACCACCGCGCCGTACAACACCGTCGCGCTCGGCGGCGTTGCCTGGAAACTCCAGTCGGAGTGCCACAGGCTGCCGAAAATCGGTGCCGTCTCGCCAGCCTCGCGGCGCACTTCGATGACGTGTTCGAAGCCGTCCATTGGCTGCACGTAGGGGTCGTGCCCGAACGGACCGAGCGCCGCGCAGAACGACTGCAGGCGGGCCGGGTCGAGTTGCTGGTCCGGGAACACGAGCACCGGGTGGCGCGTCCAGGCGGCGCGGATTGCGGCCACGGTCGCGGCATCCGCGACCCGCGCGAGGTCGACGCCGCGCACCTGGGCGACGAAGTCGCGCGCCGCCGGGCGCACCTCGAGTTCCCGCATTGTCGTCATCGCAGCATCGCTCCCGCTCTCGCCGATCAGGTCCGATTGTACTGTGGGCAGCGAACCTCGCACGCGGCCGGCGCGCTTGCCGGGCGCAGGGCCGCACCCCGCCGCCGCCCGCGCGATCGCGCCGGCGCGCGCGGCGCATGCGCTCGGCTACGTCGCACGCCACTGCGCTATTCTCTGTGCGCGCGCCATGGCACGTCGCTGGGCCGCGCTTCGTCACCCGCCTCGCCCGAGGGCGAATCCAAGGAGCACAGCCGATGGACTTCGAGGAAAAGATTCCGCGCCGTTACCCGAGCCGCGAAGAAATGCAGGCACGCATCGCCCGCTTCGCCGATTTGAAGGGCTTCGACGGCGGCCTGCCCGACAGCCACATGCCGGCGGCCGCCCGCACCCTGTTCAACGTGATCGGCTTCCAGCCACCCGCCGGTGAAGCCGGCGCCCTGACCTCGCCGGTCGGTGCACGGGCGGCACGCATGTCGGCCATCAAGATCAGCGAGGGCTTCAATCTCGGCTACTGCGAAGCGCTGCCGGGGAAGGGGCCGATGATGCACAACCACGATACCAACGAGACCTTCATCGCCATCCGCGGGCGCTGGCGGGCGAGCTGGGAGAACGCCGATGGCAGCGTCGAGCACGCCGATCTCGACCCGCTCGACGTGATTTCCTTCCCACCGGGCGTGGTGCGCCGCTTCGAGAACGTCACCGAGGGCCAGCCGGACGTTCACGGCGTATTGATGTTCGTCATCGGCGGTGACGCGCCGGCCGCCGAGTTCAGCAGCGCGGCGATGGCCGAGATCGCCGCGGCCGGCATGCTCGACGCGGCCAGCGCCGGCAGCGACGAGGACTGGGTTCCGCCACGTAACGATCCACGCAGCTGGCCGACCCGCTGAGACCACGCGGCCACGCGTCGACCCACCGCTGCGTGCCGCGCCGCGGTCGGGCGGCTATGCTGTAGCGCCCGCACGCAACGCCCCCAACGCCATGCTCACCCAACCGGTCACCCGGGACCTCGTCCTGGTCGGCGGCGGTCACGCGCACGTCGAGGTACTGCGCCGCTTCGGCATGCGGCCCGAACCGGGCCTGCGCATCACGCTGGTGAGCCGCGACGTCCATACGCCCTACTCCGGCATGTTGCCGGGGCTGGTCGCCGGCCATTACACCTACGACGAGACGCACATCGACCTCGCGCCGCTGGCCGCCTTCGCCGGCGCGCGGGTCTACCACGACGAAGTCATCGGGATCGACCTGCTCGAGCGCCGCGTGTGCCTGCGCGCGCGCCCGGCGGTGAGCTACGACCTGCTCAGCATCGACTGCGGCGCGACGCCGTCACTGGCAGCCGCCGGTGCCGCCGAACATGCCGTGCCGGTCAAGCCGGTGAGCAGTTTCTACGCGCGTTGGCGCGCGCTCTGCGAGCGCGTGCGGCGCGACCCGGCGCCACTCGCGATCGGGATCGTCGGCGGCGGCGCCGGCGGCGTCGAGCTTGCCATGGCCGTGCGCCACGGCCTCGCGCGTGCGGCCGGCGTCGACGTGCGCCGGCTGTCCTTCCATCTCGTCACGGCCGGCGAGGACATCCTGCCCGGACACCCGCCGCGCGCGCGGCGCCTGGCCCGCGCCGCCCTCGCCGCCGCCGGCATCACGCTCACGGCCGGTTTCGCGGTGAGCGCGGTCGAGCGCGGCGCGGTGATCGCTGCCGATGGCCGTCGCATCGCGCTCGACGAGATCCTGTGGGTGACCCAGGCCGCGGCACCCGCGTGGCCGCGCGAAGCCGGCCTCGCCTGCGACGGCGACGGCTTCATCCGTGTCGATGCCTGCCTGCGCTCGGTGTCGGCACCCGACGTATTCGCAGCCGGCGATGTTGCCGCAGTCGAGCCGCATCCGCGTCCCAAGGCCGGGGTGTTCGCGGTACGCCAGGGCCCCCCGCTGGCGGACAACCTGCGCCGCGCGGCGCGCGACGAAGCACTGCGGCCTTTCACGCCACAACGGCAGTTCCTCAGCCTGGTGTCGACGGGCGGTCGCCACGCCATCGCCTCGCGCGGTCCGTTTGCGCTGGCGGGGAATTGGCTGTGGCGCTGGAAGGACCACATCGACCGCCGCTTCATGCGCCGTTACGCCGAACTGCCGGCAATGACGGAAGCGGGCGGTGACGGCCCCGGGGAGGACGCCATGCGCTGTGGCGGCTGCGGCGCCAAGGTCGGCGCAGAGGTGCTGCACGCGGCCCTCGCCGCCTGTGCCCCGCTGGCGCGCGAGGACGTCGTCATCGGTCTCGCCGAGCCCGACGACGCGGCCGTCGTCAGCCTGCCACCGGGACACCTCGCCGTGCACACCGTCGATGGCTTTCGCAGCTTCATCGACGATCCGTGGATGCTCGGTCGCGTTGCCGCCAACCATGCATTGAACGACGTCTACGCGATGGGCGCGACGCCGCAGACCGCACTCGCCATGGTGACGCTGCCGTTCGCCGACCACGCACGCATGCACGATGACCTGGTCCAGCTGCTCGCCGGCGCCGGCGGCGTGCTCGCCGCGGCCGGGGTGGCGCTGGTCGGTGGCCATACCGGCGAAGGGGCCGAACTCGGCATCGGTTTCGCCGTCAACGGCCATGTCGCACCCGGGCGGCTGGTCCGTAAACGTGGCGCGATCACGGGCGACCGCCTCGTACTGACGCGCCCGCTCGGCAGCGGCGTTCTGTTCGCCGCCGCCATGCGCGGTCGGGCACGCGCACGCTGGATCGACGACGCCCTGGCCACCATGTGCCAGTCGCAGGCCGACGCCGCCGACTGCCTCGTCGCCCATGGCGCCCACGCGATGACCGACGTCACCGGTTTCGGCCTCGTCGGTCACCTGCTCGAACTGCTCGACGGCCGCGCCGCGACGCTCGCCCTCGACCGCCTGCCGCTCTACGCCGGCGCCGAGCAACTCGCCGCGCAGGCAGTGCGCTCCACGCTCCATGCTGAGAACCGGCGCGCGCATCGCCACGTCGAGATGCGCCATGGCGCAGCGCTCGCGACGCGCTTCGAACTCGCGTTCGACCCGCAGACCGCCGGCGGCCTGCTCGCCGCGCTGCCCGCCGCACGCGCGGACACCTGCGTCGAGGCCCTGCAGGCCGCGGGCTACGCCGCGGCCTGCGTGGTCGGGGACGTCGGTGACGGCCTCGGCGCCCTCGTCACCGTCGACTCGCTGCGCACCGCCGGCATCGACGCCGGCGGCGCGTAACGTTCAGCGCCCGGCGTCGAGCGCGGCCAGCGTCGCCGCCGGCTCAGGCCGCACGGTGTAGTCCGGGTCGACGTCGACGTCGCGCACGACGCCGTCGGTGCCGACCACGATGCGACCCGGCATCGGCAGCGTCCACGAATCCTCGCCGTTGCACTCGGGCAGATCGATACCGAACGAGAGGTAGATCTCGCGCAGTTCGTCCGGTACACGGAATCGCAGACCGAGCGCGTCCGCGTAGTCATTACCCGGGTCACTCAGGATGTCGAAGCCGAGGCCATGGCGCTCGACCATTGCAGCACTGTGCTCGGGCAGCTGCGGCGTCAGGGCGACCAGCGTCGCGTCACGGGCGGCGAGCTCGTCGAGAATTTCCTGCAGAGCATACAGCTCCACGTTGCAGTAGGGTCACCAGTGACCGCGGAAGACGGTCAGTACAATTGCGCCACGTTGCAGGAGATCCTCGGAACGGATGACCTTGCCATGCTGGTTGGCGAGCGCGAACGGCGGTAGTTTCGCACCCGGCTGGATGACGCCGTCCAGGATGCCGGAGGCACGCAGCGCGTTGGTCGCCGCCTCCATCGTGGCGAGCTTGTCGGGCGGTATGCGTTTGACCGCACCTTCCTTGATCGCGGTGAGCTTCTGTTGCAACGACACGGTGTTGACCTCGCTGACCTGAATTCACCTGCAGTGTAGCCGACCGCACCGGCACGGCGCGCCCCGGTCGTCCCGCGTACGGTGGGATATGCCACCCGGGCGGCGCTGCGGGCGGGTCGGCCCGCCCGCAGCCCGGAACGATTGGCGAAAGAGGCAGGAGTCGAACCTGCCAGACGACCCTGCGGCCGTCTCACCGGTTTTGAAGACCGGGCGCCCCACCGGGTGGCGATGCTCTTCCGCCGGTCATGCTACCGGGCCGCGCAGCGCGGTGCCAGACGCTCAGGCAATCCACGCGCCGCTCGCGCTGGAGCGATAGCCGAGCGCGCGGTAGGCAGCGTCGACCAGCGCCTGGCCGCGCGCATTGAGCAGGATGCCGGTGCCCATGCGGTTCATGGCGTAGCCGAAGCTCAAGCGGCATTCCGGATCGGCGAAGCCGAGCGAGCCGCCCGCGCCGACGTGACCGAAAGCGGGCTCGGACAGGATCACACTGGAATTGACCGTGTTCGGCACGCGACGATTGTCGGTGCTCCTCATGTAGCCGAGCGCGAAGCGGCTCGGCACCAGCAGCGTGGCATCGTCGTGCGAGGCCATCGACACGCGCCCCATGCGCGCGAGCGTGTCGGCGCCGACCAGTGTCACGCCGCCGAGGCTGCCGCCGTTGGCGAGCGGCGCATACAGTCCGGCAAGGCTGCGCGCGTTGGCGACGCCGTTGGCCGAGCCGACCTCGGCCTGGTGACATTCCGCTGTATTCGGATCGAGCAGCAGAAAATCGCGCATGAAGAGCTGCGTGGGCGTCTCCTCGGCGCCGAGCGCGGCCTGCACGAACCGGGTCGCGAGCCACGGCTCGTCGGGCTCGGCCGGAATCATCGGTGAGATGCGCGATTCCACCGCGGGCGGCGCGCCGATCCAGAAGTCGATACCGAGCGGCCGCGCCACCTCGTCGTCGAAGAAGCGGCCGAGTCGCCGACCGGACGCACGGTGCACGAGCTCGCCGACCGTCCACGCCATCGTGATGGCGTGATAGCCACCACGTGTGCCGGGCGTCCAGAAGGCCGGCTCGGCGGCGACGCGCGCGACCATCTGCGGATAGTCGTAGAAACCTCCCGGCGGCACGGCACCGCGCACGTGCGGCACGCCGACGCTGTGGTCGAGCGTCATGGCGACGCGCGCCTCCTCCTTGCCACCGGCACCGAACTCCGGCCAATAGTCGGTGACGCGGGCGTCGAGGTCGAGTTCGCCGCGGTCGGCCAGCATGTGCGCACACAAGGCCATCGCGCCCTTGGTCGAGGAGAACACCGTGCACAGCGTGTCGCGCTCCCAGTCGGCGCCGTCGCGCGCGACCCGCCCGCCCCACAGGTCGACCACGGGGCGACCCTCTAGCGTCAGCGCGCAGCTCGCGCCGACCTCGTCGTGGGTGGTGAAGTTCTCGATGAACGCCTCGGCGACTTCGCTGAACCGGCTGTCCAGGCTGCCACTCACTCGCCCCGCCGGCGTGACCACGTCGATGTGTTGATCCATGCCTCGTCTCCCCGTGCTGGTGGGCGCCTCACGCGCCCTGTCTGATGACCTTGCGGACCTGGCCCTCGCGCCGCGTCAGCCCGATACGATCGAAGTACTCGAGAATCTCGACCACGGCGTTGCGGCCGATGCCCGTGCGGTCGCGGAAATCCGCGACCGAGAAAGTGCCTTCCGGCTGCGCGCGCGCAAGCTCGTGCACGGTCGCCTCGAACGCCGTCATCGCCGCCGGCAGGAAGTAGCGCCGTGCGCTGACGCGCACGACGTCGCCGGCACGCGTGGCGCGTGCCAGAAAGGCCTCGAGCGTCTTGAGATCGATACCGAGCGGCTCGAGCATGTCGTGCACCACCGGGGCCCTGTGCCCGGGCGCGTCGAGCAGGCGGCGCACGCGCTTCCACAGCGCTGCATCGCCGGGATCGCGCCGCGCCGTGTGCCCGGGCAGGCACAGCAGGCCGCCGCGGCGCTCGATCAGCCCGTGTGCCAGCACGCGCGCCAGGACGACTTCCAGCAACCATGGGCGCAACCGCTCCGGCAGCGCCTGTCGCAGCTCGGCCGAGGTCATGCCCGCCCGTTCCGGATGTGCCGCGTGCAGCGTGCCGAGCGCCGGCACGACGGCTGCCTCGAGCGCCTGCATGCGCGACGGCAGGAACCCGCGCGGAACACCATCGCACTCGACGACCACCACCGCGGCGCGTGCGAACAGGGCTTCGCGGGCGGCCTCGTCGAGGTTGAAGCTCGCCGCGAAACGCGCCAGGTCGAGCCCTTCCGGCAATGCCTTGAGCAGCTCATCGAATACCGTGTCGATGTCCTCCGCCTGCATCGCGGCGAGCACGGCGAGACGCTCGGCGCGGTTGCGGCCGCGCACGTCGGGCTGTGGATCGACGACGCTGCCACCGCCGAGGGTGCGCCGCGCGGACTGGTCACGCAGCACGAAACGATCGCCATGCACCGCGTGCAGCGGACGGTCGAGCTGGAGCTGGGCGAGCGCCTCGCTGCCGGGTTCGATGGCGCCGCCGTCGACGGTGACGAGGCGCGCAGTGACGTCGGCAGCGCCGAGGTGCACGTGCACGGGGCTGCGGTTGGCGAGCGCCCGCGCTTCCGCCGCGAGCACGCGGACGCGCGCCTCGAGGCGGCGCGTGACGAAGGCGCTGCCGGGCGCCGTGATCCAGTCGCCGCGCGCCGGCGCCGCGTCGCGCAGGGCGCTGCCGGCCAGGTTGAGCGCGCAGCGATCGCCGGCCACCGCGACGGTCGTCTCGCGATTCTGCGCGTGGATGCCACGCACGCGCAGGACCGCCGCGCCGGGCAGGTGACACACTTCGTCCTCGACGCCGACGCTGCCGCTGAACACGGTGCCGGTGACCACCCGCCCGGCACCCTTGAGCACGAAGCTGCGATCGACCGCAAGACGGAAATTACCGTCGCTCGCGCGCGGCGGCAGGCTCGCAGCGACCGCCAGCAACTCGTCACGCAATGTGTCGATACCCGTACCGCTCACTGCCGATACCGGCACGAGCGCGCAGTCGGCGAGCGCAGTCGGCGCGAACAACGCGCGGCACTGCGCGGAGACCTCGGCCACGCGCGCGGCGTCGACGCGATCGATCTTGGTCAGCGCGATGACGCCCCGGCTGACGCCCAGCAGGTCAAGGATGGCGAGGTGCTCGGCAGTCTGCGGCATCGGCCCGTCATCGGCGGCAATGATGAACAGCACGACGTCGATGCCGCTGACGCCGGCGACCATGGTCCGCACGAAGCGCTCGTGGCCGGGAACGTCGACGAAACCGGTGACCCGGCCGTCACCGAGATCCCGGTAGGCGAAACCGAGGTCGATGGTGAGACCACGCGCCTGTTCCTCGGGCAGGCGGTCGGTATCGACGCCGGTGAGTGCGCGCACCAGCAGTGTCTTGCCGTGGTCCACATGCCCGGCGGTCGCCACGATCATCGCGCCGCTCCCGGTAATACCAGCCGCGGCAATTGCGCGAGCAAGGCGTCCGCATCCTCGAGGCAGCGCAGGTCGAACAGCAGTGCGCCCTCCGCAACGCGACCGATCACCGGCAGCGGCAGGGCACGATAAGCGGCAGCGAGCCGCGCCGGCGCGCGCCCGGGGCGGCCGGGCGGGCGCAGCGCCGGCGCTGCGCGCGGGAGCT
>JAVJVZ010000036.1:0-136101 GCA_040220855.1 Gammaproteobacteria bacterium
CAGCTCGCGCTCGAGTGCGCTGCGCGTCGCGAAACGCCCGACCGGTGCCTCGATGAACAGCGCACGGGTACCGTCCTCGAGTGCGACGGCACGCAGCCATGCCGGCATCTCCCGGCCGTCCTCGTCCCGCAGCAGCGCATGCGTGGTACCGGAAGTCTGGTCCGCCGCCAGGAACGTTGCGCAGGCGTCGGCCTCGATCCACAGGGCCGGCAGCGGCGCGCCGTCTAGTCCGCGCTCATCGAGTAGACCGCTGAACAGGCGTCGCGCGCCGCGACTCGCGGCCAGGATCGTGGCGCCGTCGTCGATGATGAGCACGGCCTCCTCGAGCGCCTCGAGCAGGTTCCGCTGCATCCATGCTGGGGCCGTCATGCCGAAGGTCGCTCCCGTGCCGCGGGCGTGGCGTCCGACAGGGACGGCCCGCGCCATCGATTCGAGCGAAAATAATGCCACACGCACGCGGCGCCAGCCATATCCTCGGACAGACGCCGCCGCGTCGCGCGGCCGTCGCGCGGGGGTATCGCGGCCGCGCTCAGCGCGCGGGGCGGCGTGCGAACATGACGGTATCGAGGTAGCTCAGCACGAGCACGTCGTCCTGGTTGTGGACCTCGAAGCGGAACTTGACGATGCCGCGGTCAGGCTTGCTGCGCGAAGGACGGGTGTCCAGGCAGTCGATGGTCAGGCGCAGCGAATCTCCCGGGTAGACCGGGTGCGGGAAGCGCAGCTCGTCGAAGCCGAGCGCGCCGATGATGGCGTCGGTCCAGGCGGCGCCGTTCAGCATGGCCTGTTTCACGCACAGCGTGTACTGGCCCGAGGCGGTCAGACCACGCAGTCCGCGCGCACGCGCCGCGGTGTCGTCGGTGTGAATGGGCAGCGGATCCCAACGGCGATTGAACGCGAGCAGCTCTTCGCGCTCGACAGGGTAGGGCCCGAACGCGAAGCGATCGCCGGCGTGGACGTCGTCGAAATAGAGCGTGTCGGTCGTCATCGTGTCGCGCGCAGGTGTTTGTACCCGGTAGGCTCGGCCCGTCTGCCCGTGCGGCGTGTCGCGCTGAGCCGGCGACGGCGACGGGCCGGAGGGCCCGTGGCTGCCGCAGTTGCTCGCGGCGTGCGCACGTGCGCCCGTGCCCGCGCGATGGGCCAGCCCCGGTTCAGAACACGATCGGCAGTTCGAGATGCTGCTCGTAGACGAAATCGCGATGATCGCGCAGTGCCGTCGTCAGTGCCGCCTCGATGGCCGGGTCGTCGTTGGAGTAGGCCGGACGGTAGGCGGTTGCCATCGGGCAGAGTTCCGGCGGCAGCGGCTTGAACAAGCCGAGGAAGCAGGCCCAGTAGATGTCGAGCGCGCTGAGTTCGGGGCCCATCATGTAGCGGTGCCCGCGCGCCTTCTGGCTCGCGAGCTGGGCGTCCATGGCCTCGAGAATGGACACGATGTGCCGGCTCGCCGCGACCGCGCGCTCCGGCGTGTAGCCGTACTTGTCACCGAGCGCCTGCCAGAACGGACGGTTCTCGTCGTCGGCGGGAAGCGTGGAGAGCGGACCATGTGCCATGAGCAGGCGCTTCGACCACGCGATGCCGTTCTCGCCGGCGAGCTCGTTGATGAGCCCGAACATGCGCATGCGATCGTCGATGTGCCCGGGCACCAGGCGCGGCTCGGGGGCGAGCCGCTCGGCGAGGTAGAGCTGGTCGTTCCACAGCGCGCGCGGGCGCTCGTCGTTCCAGATTGCGACCGGCGCGCTGGCCTGGGCGGTCCATGCGATCAGCTCGCTCTGCGACCCCTCCATGCCGATGGCGAGGTCGGACGCACCCTCGTTGGCAGTGCGCACCGGCGTGTAGTCGAGGCCCTTGACGTAGAAGATGCCCTTGCACGACTCGCGCCACGGGCCGGGTACGGTGTAGGCGCCGAGTACCAGGCGCAGCCCGCTCATGCGCCGCGCCTCGGCGATGCTGACGTAGTCGAGTTTGAGATCGTCGAAGCCGATTTCGTCTGTCATGTTCGCTCTCCGTCCTATTCGCCGTCGATGCTGAAGGCGATCAACGCGTTGCCCGGCATCCAGCGGTTCCACATGCCGTAACCCGAATTGACGTAAACGTGGCCCGCGGCGATGGCGGGCCCCGGGCCGTTGATGGAACCGCCCTTGGCGGGCACGCCGTTGACGGTGTCTTCGAAGCTGCGCGCGGTGTCGAAATCCCACAGCACGGTGCCGAGCGCACTGTCATAGGCACGCAGGTGGCCGTCGAGACTACCCGAGAAGACCACGCCGTCGACCATGCTGACGGCGGCGAGCTGCCCCGTGTTGCAGCGTTCGCGGCCCTCGCAGCTGCCTTCGTGCGGCGGTACCGCCCAGGCGATGCTGCCGTCGGCGAGGTTGACCGCGCTGATGCCGCCGGCCTTGCCCGGACCTTCTTCCCAGGCCGCCGAGATGGCGACGTAGGCTTTCTCGCCGTCGCTCGCAAAGCCCCATTCGATGCCACCGACGATACCGCCCGCGCCGACCTTGGTCTGCCACAGGATCTTGCCGGTAGCCGGATCGAGCGCGAACAGGACACCCGACTTCTGGCCTGCCAGCAGCATGCGGCGGCCGTCGTCGCGAGTGACCAGGATGGGCGCGCTGCCGAAGTCGAGGTCGGGACCGGCGGACTCGGGGCAGGCGACCTGCGCCTCGGGCGAAGGGTCCATGCAGGCGATGGTGTAGGCATCGCCGGCGAGTGTCTGGGTGGTCCACTTGACCTCGCCGGTGTCCATGGCGAGCGCCATCACGGCATCGGATTCCGGCGCGGCCGGGTCGGAGTAGCTGTCGCCGGTGACGATGTAGAGCGCATTGTTGGCCGGGTCGAGAGTCGGCGCGGTCCATACCGCGGCGCCGGACGGCGCCCACAGCTGTGCGCCCGCGGCATTCTTGCCGCGCTTGCTCGGTTCTTCGGCAATGGTGTGGCGCTTCCATAGCGGTGCGCCATTGGCGGCGTCGAGCGCGAGCACCCCGCCACGGAAGGTGCAGCACTCGTAGTCCGGCATCGCGCCAGCGACTTCCTCGAGCGAAGACAGCGGCACGTAGAGGCGCCCGCCGTGGTACATCGGGGTGCCGGTGATGCGGATGTGCGGGTGCTCGTCGGCGAGCATCGACCAGCGCGCCTTGCCGGTGTCCGGATCGAGGGCATAGACCTTGCCGGCCAGATCACCGAAGAAGAGGCTCACCGTGCCGTCCGGCAGGGTACCGAGCGTGATCGCGGTGCGCACGCCACCATCGGCTTCGAACACCCACAGTGCGCAGCCGCTGTCGGCATCGAGCGCGACGACGAGGCCGGAGAAGGTGCCGAAGAAGAGGCGCCCGTCGGCCACCGCCGGTTGCCCCGACATGGTCGACACCGCCGGCACGCCGAAGGCCCACTTGAGCTTCAGGCGCATGACCGAGGCGCGATCGATGCCGCCGCGCGCGACGTCCTGGTAGCGCGTGTTGGCGAGATCGTTGCCCCAGCCGTTCCAGCCGCTATCGATGTCGCCTAGGAGTTCCGCCGGCTTCGCCTTGCAGTAGGCGCTCGCGGGAATCGCGGCGGCGCCCGAGGCGAAATCACCCAGCGATTCGCCGGCGGCATACTCGGCGACGGCGCGGCGCTGCTCGTGGGACAGCGCGCGTGCGTAGGGCGCCATCACGCCGGCCGAGATGGCGGTGTAGATGTCGCGTGGATCCTTCTCCGCGAGTCCCGCCCGCGATGGCATGCGCGGCAGGTTGCGGTCGTGACAGTGGGCACAGGCGGCGTTGAACAGCGCTTCGCCATCGGGTGTGTCGCCGGCGTTCGCACCGGCGCCGCCGAGTAACAGGAACATGGCCGTGAGCCAGGCAGGAATTCGCACGTCGCCTCTCCCCTCGCTTGCGAATCGAGCGAGGGATTATTGCAGAATCGAGCGACGCCCCGATAGCGGCGACCCGTCGTGCCACAGCACGTATACTCGGGCGCGCGATCATTCAGGGGAGGACACCATGACGACAACCGAGAAGCAGCTCGCCGAACTGCTCGCGCGCGAAGCGATTCGCGAGCTGCCACTGCGTTACTGCGACTGCGTGTGGCGCGACGACGTCGACGGTCTCGCCGACCTCTTCACCACCGATGCAAGCTTCGTCACCGTGATCGGCGAGCGCACGGTGACAGTGAGCGGGCGCGACAACATCCGCGCGATGTTCGCCACCGCGCTCGACATCCGCCCGCGCCCCTACATCCATAACCACGTGTTCGAGATCGTCGCCGACGGTTTCGCCAGCGGCCGTGCCTACCTCGACCTGCGCAGCGCGCGCAACAACATGGAGTTCCTCGGCGCCGGCTACTACGAGGACGAGTACATGGCGACACCGGACGGCTGGAAGTTCCACCGCCGCAAGTTCGTCGCGCTGCGCATGGACGAGCTGCCGGACGTGCTCAAGAGCGCGTAGGTTCCCAGCGCCAGGATGGGCGTGTCCGACGCCGTCATTCTCGAGCGACGAGGCGTCCGGCGCCGGCGTCGAGGTGCCCGGGGCCGGAGCCGGGGTGTCCGACACCGTGCGCTCGCCGACGCTGCAGACGGCTGCGCTTCAGCCGTCGATCATGACCACGATCTTGCCCATCGCGCGGCGCTCGGCGAGGTCGCGGATGGCCTGCCCGGCTTGCGCCAGCGGGTAGTGCGCGGAGACGTGCGGGCGAATCTTGCCGGCCTGGTACATCGCGACCATCTCGGCGATGTTCTGCGCGTTCTCCGCCGGATCGCGCTCGGCGTAGGCGCCCCAGAACACGCCCACGATCTGGCAGCCCTTGAGGAGCGCGAGGTTGAGCGGGATACGCGGGATGCCGGCCGGGAAGCCGACGACGAGGAAGCGACCTTCCCACGCGATGGCGCGCAGCGCGGCCTCGGCATAATCACCACCGACGCCGTCGTAGACGACGTCGGCGCCGTGCTTGCCGACGGCATCCTTGAAGAGCTGCGCCAGCGCCTTGGCGCCGTCCTTGTCGAACGGGCCGCGCGGGTAGACCACGCCGTCCGCCGCACCATGTGCCTTGGCCAGCGCCACTTTCTCTTCGCTGGACGCCGCCGCGATTACGCGTGCGCCCATCGCGTGGCCGAGCTCCACCGCCGCGAGGCCGACGCCGCCGGCGGCGCCGAGCACGAGCAGCGTGTCGCCGTCGCCGAGCGCGGCGCGCTGCTTGAGCGCATGGTAGGACGTGCCATAGGTGAAGACGAAGGCGGCAGCCTCGTCCCACGGCATGTCGTCCGGCATGGGCGCGCATTTCACCGCCCGCGTGATGACGTACTCGGCCATCCCGCCCCAGCTGATCATGCCGATCACGCGATCGCCGATCGCGAGGCCGTCGACGCCTTCGCCGACCGCGTCGATCTCGCCGGCAACCTCGCCGCCTGGCGAGAACGGACGCTCGGGACGGAACTGGTACTTGTCCTCGATGATCAGGGTGTCGGGGTAGTTGACGCCGCAGGCGTGCACGCGGATGCGCACTTCGCCGGCGCCGGGCTCGGGCGTGGCGATGTCCTTCAGCTCGAGGGTGTCGGGGCCGCCGGGGGCGGTACTCAGCATGGCTTTCATCAGGCTCTCCGCGGTTGTAGCGCCGTTGCCGGCGCCGGGTTATGGTGCGCGGCCACGCAACGAATCGAAAACGTCCCGGCAACGTGACACCGACGCGAGGGGAGCATCATGTCCGAAACGCAGAAAATCGTGCAACAGTGGTTCGACCACATCGCCGCCGGCAACGCCGAGGCGGCCTTCGCGCTGTTCGCCGACGACGTCGTCTATGATCTCAAGGGCACGACGCCGGTATCCGGCGTCTACCGCGGCCTCGAACAGATCGTCAACGAGTTCTTCGTGCCCTGGCGCAAGCAGATCGACGGCGACCTCGTCGTCCACGTCGACGAGCTGATCGGCGAAGGCGAGCGCGTCGTCGCGCTGGGCCACGGTGAAGCGAAAACGGTCTTCGGCCTGCCCTACAACAACGATTACGCGTTCGTATTCACCGTAAAGAACGGCAAGATCGCCGCGGTCGCCGAGTTCCTCGACACCGCGCTGGTCGAGACCGCTGCCTACGGGCGGCACCTCGTCGAACGCTGAGTAGCGGCGAATAATCCGCAGGCACCGGCCGCGCGGGACCGTGCGGTCGGCTCAAGGAGCGCGTGCGTCGGGACGCTACAAGCGCAGTCCCCCACGACAAGGAGCCGACCGGTGAGCGGAAACCTCGAAGAGCGCGCGGCTCGTGCGCTGTCCGGCTGGCTTGCCTTGCCGGTGTGGCTGGCCGCTGCAGCCTGCGCCGCCTGGCTGGTGCTCGGTATGGGTGTCAGCGGGAATGCCGGACCGGCGGTCACCGGCATCCTGCTGATCCCGTTCCTGGTATTCCTGTTGAAGGGCTTTCTCGTCCTGCAGCCGAACCAGGCCGCAGTGATGGTGTTCTTCGGCAACTATGCCGGCTCGCTGCGCGAGGACGGTTTTTTCTGGGTCAATCCCTTCTATACCAAGACGCGCGTGTCGCTGCGCGCACACAATCTGAACACCCCCACGCTCAAGGTCAACGACCGGGCCGGCAACCCGATCGAGGTCGCCGCCGTCATCGTGTGGCGGGTCTACGATACCGCCCGTGCGACGTTCGACGTCGAGAGCTACCACGAGTATGTCGCCGTGCAGAGCGAGTCGGCGGTACGCCAGGTCGTCAGCGCACGCTGGTACGACGGCGATGAAGACGGCAATGAATCGTTACGCGGCGATCTCGACGCCGTCGCGCGCCTGCTCGTCGAGAGCATTCAGAGCCACTGCGAGCTGGCCGGCCTCGAGATCCTCGAGGCGCGCATCTCGCATCTCGCCTATGCGCCCGAGATTGCCGGCGCCATGCTGCGCCGGCAGCAGGCCGCCGCCGTCGTCGCGGCGCGTACGCAGATCGTCGACGGCGCGGTCAGCATGGTGAAGCTCGGTCTCGAACGGCTCGAGCAGGAAGGCGTGGTGAGCCTGGACAGCTCGGCACGCGTGCGCCTGGTGACCAACCTGATGACGGTGCTCGTCGGCGAATCGGAAACCCAGCCCGTGCTGGCTGTCGACCATGGCTGAGACGCCGCTACCGCTCGGCCCGGTCGCGCAGAGCGCCTTCGCGAGCCTGCTGCTCGCAGCCGGCGTGCTCGGCCTCGTCCAGCCGCAGCTGGTGCCGCCACTGGCGCAGCCGGCCGTGGCGTGGTCGCTGATCGGCGTCGGCGCGCTGCTCGACGCGTGGGCCGTCGTCGCGATTGTCGGCGCCGCGCGGCGCGCGCGCGACGGTACGCGACTCAACTCTCGCAGTTGAAGCTGACTGCCCCGCCCGGGTCGTCGTCGGGCCAGCTGCCGAAGCCGATGCGGCCGCTGCCGGCGAGCACGTCCTCTTCACGCCGCAGGTGCTTGCGCGTGCCATCGGTGAGCACGATGAAGGTGCCGTTGGTGCTCTCGTCGCGGATGTTGAAGCGGCCGTTGCGCAGGTTGATCTGGGCGTGCTGGCGCGAGGTCAGGCGACCGCCGACCTGCAGTCCGACGTGGCGTCCGCGGCCGATGGTACAGGCGACGTTGCGCGCATCGATGCGCACGGTGCGGCCGGCGTAGTCGAGGGTGAGGGTGGCGGCGACGGCCATGGCTGTCAGGCGTGGTTTCGAGCTGATCTGGGTCTCGTCGCCGGTCTGTTCCCACGGCATCTTGTAGATGACGAGCTCGCCGTCCCAGGCCTCCGCCGGTAGGGTCTCGATCGCGTGCAAACTGCTGAACAGTGGCGTCGGCAGGGCGTCGACGGCCTGCTGGGAGGTGAGGATCTCGTCCGCCTTGGCGAGCTTGATGATCTGCTGCGCGGTGATCGGCGTCTCGCCGACGAGATCCTCGCCGCGCCAGATCACGCCACCGTAATGCCAGCCGATCTTGATGTGCAGCATGCCCATCTTGAACGCGCCCTGTTCGCCGAAGCGGCGCAGTGCCGCCTGCATCTCAGTAGCGCAGAGCGCCGCCTTCACCGGTTCGGTGAAGGCGACCATGATTTCGTCGCCGATGGTCTTCAGCGTCTCGCCGGAGAGGCCGGCGGCGGTGCGACCGAGCAGATCGATACAAGCGGCGAGGTCGGTCCGCGCCACCGCGTCGCCGTACTGTTCGTACAGCCGCGTGCTACCGCAGACGTCGGCATAGAGCACGGCGAGCTTGTCGAGGGTCTTGTCCATAGCGGTGCTGGCAAGTCTAATCCATTGATTGTGACAAGGGCAGGGCGGCGCCGCAGCGTCTCACACGGGCGGGTCACGTCGCACGCGACGGATCCAGATCGCATTCGGCGCGAGGATGTCGATGTCGACCGGCGCGTTGAGTCCGGCGTGTTCGAGGAACCAGCGCCTGAGCTTGCGTCCGCCGACCACGCGCGGGGCAGCATTGGTATTGGTCGAGCGGTCGATGTGGCCATGGATGGCGTCGCGCTGCGGGCCACACAGGATGCGGATGCTCTCCTTGTCACCGCCGAACAGCGCCGCGTAGCGCAGGGGAACGTTGAAGAATCCCTTGTCGAGGAAGTGGTAGCCGACGAGGAAGCGGTAGCCGGGCCGATGACCGGTCATATCGGTATAGGACTCACCAGGCGGGACCGGCAGCGCGGCGGCGGGCACGGCGCCGGCGCCGGACGCGACGACCGCGCCATCGCTATCGGTGCGGTTCCACGGCGGTGCCAGCGCGTCGAGCAGGCTGAGATGCAGGCCGGCGGCGAGGTTGACCTCGAACGGGCCGACGAGCAACCGGCCGGGGCCCGGTCGTACCAGCAGCGTGAGCGGATGTCCGGCCGCGAGGAGGGCGCGGATCCGCGCGCGGTTGCGCGCCCGTGCCGAGCGCGGTGGGCCGCCGCGCTCGTAGCCCGCCATGCGTTGCGCCAGCGTGCGCCGGCAGCGGCCGATGTAGAGCAACGTTTCACCGCTGACGAAGGCGTAGAGGGCATCGGCGGCCTCGCGACCGCGGGACAGCGTGAGCCGCGGCCGGCCGGCCTCGAGGCGCCACTCGCCGGCGGTGTCGAAGCCGATGCTGCGCAGGCGGTCGACGGCGTTCGGTTCCATCGCGAGTGCGGTCCGTGGGCACATCCCGGGCGCATTCTACCGGCCCCGGCGCCTGCTGCGGCAGCTCCGCGACGACGGCCGACGCGCGCAACGTGTACACTGCGCGGCGCGGCCGACTTGCCGGCGTGGCGCAGGCGCCGCGCCTCGCCGCGCTTACCGTCCCGGCCGGCCGACCCTGCTTGAATCCCACCATCTTCCTGCTCGCTACCGTGGCCTTCGTGGTCGTCGCCGTGATGACGGTGACGGGTCCGCTGCTCCCGCTCGTCGCCAACGAGTTCGCGCGTACGGTCGGCCAGGCCGGCATCATCGTGACCGCCTTTGCCGTGCCCTACGGTGCGTTCCAGATCGTGTTCGGGCCGCTCGGCGATCGCTACGGCAAGCTCCGCGTGATCGCACTCGCGCTCGGTGTCGGTAGCCTGTTCGTCATCGGCAGCGGTGTCTCGCGTTCGCTCGACGGCCTGGCGCTGATGCGCTTCTGCTCGGGGCTCGCGATGGCGGCGACGATCCCGCTCGCGATGGCCTGGATCGCCGACGAAGTGCCCGCGGCGGCGCGCCAGCCGGTGATGGGGCGTTACGTCAACGGCCTGGTGATGGGGCAGATCGCGGGCGGACTGCTCGGCGGTCTCGCCGCTGAGTACTTCGACTGGCGGCTGGTGTTCTTTCTCCTGGGCACCGCCTGCGCGGTGGTGGCCTTGGCGTTGTGGACGCGTGCCGAGCGCGGCCCGCCGCGTGCCGCGGTCGCCTGGCGCTGGCGCGAGGTGCTGACCATCTACGTTGGCCTGTTCCGCGAGCGTCGTGCGCGCCGCATCATTATCGTCGGCACGCTCGAAGGCGTGCTCATCTTCGGTGTGCTGGCTTACTTCGGCGCCTACCTGCGACAGGCCTTCGGCCTCGACTACGCGCGCATCGGCCTGGTGCTGTGTGCCTACGGGTTCGGCGGCATGATCTACGCGGCCGCCGTGCACAGGCTGATGCGCCTGCTCGGCGAGCGTCGCATGGTGGCCTGGGGATCGGCGCTGCTCGCCCTGTGCTACGCCGCGCTGGCCGCGGCGCCGGCGTGGTGGCTATGCGTGCCGGCGCTGTTGTTCGCCGGGTTCGGCTTCTACCTCTTCCACAACACCATGCAGGTGCAGGCCACCGAGCTGTCGCAGTCGGCACGCGGCACGGCGGTGGCCTTGTGGGTGTTCATGCTGTTCATGGGGCAGGGCGTCGGCGTGTTCCTGTTCGGCCGCCTGATCGATGCGCTCGGCTACGCGCCGGCGTTCCTCGCCGCCGGCGCCGGCGTGGCGCTGCTCGGCCTGTGGTTCTCGCACCGCATGGTCACCCACGCCGCGCAGCACGCGGCGTGAGAGCGTGGCCGGCGGTTCACCGCCGGCCATCATGCGCTGCCTACAGGTGTTCGACGAACCAGTCGCGCGCCGCCGCGCTCGTCTCGTCGAAGGCATCGGTATAGGCGGCGTAGTGATCGGCTTCGACCACGAACAGCTTCTTCGGCCCCTTGACCATGTCGAAGCAATCGAGCGCGATGTCGGTTGGCGTGGTGGTGTCGAAGCGCGACACGATCATGAGCAGTGGCGTGACACCGAGACGCACCATGTAACCGCTGACGTCGTACTCCAGCATGTATTCGATCGAGCGCAGGGTGACACGGTTCTGCCAGGTGCAGTCGGGATCGGCGTCGACGAACTGGTGAATGTAGTTGTAGGTTGCCTCCCCCGGGAACAGGTGGGGCTCGTTCGGATCGAGCGAGCACATCTTCATGTAGGCGGACGGCTTGCCTTCGACGCGACGCTCGCGATCTTCGTCGAGCATCTGCCAGAAGCCGGGCATCTGCGTCACCGGCATGAACTGCTGCAGGTTGCGCCAGCCGATCATGAACGGCACTTGGCTGACCACGCACTTCACGCGCCGGTCGAGCGCGGCGACCGCGCATACCGTGCCGCCGGTGTAGCTCGTGCCCCACACGCCGATGCGTGCGGGGTCACATTCCTTCTGCGCCTGCGCGAACGTGATCGCCGAGCGATAGTCGCGCAGCTGCATGGTGGGGTCGATGTCCTGGCGCGGCCGGCCGCCGCTCGCCCCGAGGCAGCGGTTGTCATAGACGAGCACGGCCATGCCCGCCTTGCAGAAGACCTCGGCGTACTTGTCGAGCGTCATCTCCTTGACGCCGGAAAAGCCGTGCGCCATCACCACCGTCGGAAACGGGCTCTTGCCCTTGTTCGGCTTGTACAGCCAGCCGCGCAGCGTGACTCCGTCGGCCTTGAATTCGATATCGCGTCGCATCCTCGTCCTCCCCTGCAACTAGAACCGGTCTCAAGATTATTCGTGGTTGCGTTGGCGCGCAAACAGCTCGGCTACCAGGCACAGTGCGCAGGGAATAGGGGTTCTATTTCCAAGCACTGTAACGCCGTAGACGGGCTGTTTGCGCCCAACCCGAAGGGCCGACGGCTGCTTTCGCGCATTTCCGCGTTGCTCGTCGCTCATTTAGCGACGGCTAAACCACGCTCCTCGCGCCTTGAACTGCGCGAAAACAGCCGTCGGCGCAGCCACGAATAATTTTGAGACCGGTTCTAGGCGTCGTCATGACGGCCAGGCACCGCCGCCTACAAGATAACCGTGCGCACGCCGCGCTTGCCAGTGGCGAGGCGCGTGCGTGAGCAGCCGTATAATCGGTGCTCCATCCCCGCCGAGCGGAGCTGCTGCTGACCGATGACGCGCTGGCGTCCACCTGCACCGCGCGCCGCGCCCTATATCACCGCGGCCGGTTTTCGCGCGCTGGAGTCCGAAGCGAAGGCGCTGTGGGACCGCCGCCACGAAGTGGTGCGCCACCTCGCTGCCGCGGCTGCCGAGGGTGACCGTTCGGAGAATGCCGAGTACCAGTACCGCAAGAAGGAGCTGCGCGAGATTGACCGTCGCATCGGCTACCTCCAACGGCGCATGCCACGGCTGAAAGTGGTCAGCGAACTACCCGAGGACCGTTCCCGGGTGTTCTTCGGCGCGACCGTCGAGCTCGAGGACGCCGGCGGTGAGCTGCGCCGCCTGCGCATTGTCGGCAGCGACGAGGCGGCGCCGTCAGCGGGTGCGATCAGTCTCGACTCACCGGTCGCGAAACGGCTGCTCGGTCGCGCGCTCGACGATGAAGTCGATCTCGAAGGGCTCGGCCGCATGGTGGTGGTCGCGATCGACTACGCCGACCCGGCCGGCTGAGCGCGCCCCTATAATGGCGCCATGAAACACCTGTTGCTGTGCGGTCTGCTGGTCGCGCTGGCGCCGGCGGTGCCGGCCGAAGCCTTCCGTTTCGACTGGCCCGTCCCGGCCGCGGTGGGCGTGCGCGCCACGGTCGAGAAGGACGGCGTGGCGAGTACCGCGCGTTACCGGGTGGCGCTCGCAGCCGCCGCGGACGGCGAGCTCGCGCTCGCCTTCGACGACTTCGAGCTGCTCGAGGTCGACGGCCGCGACGCGCGCGAACTGGCCGATGAACTGGCACCCTTGACCGCGCTGACCGGCACGCTGCCGAGCCTGCGCCTGAGCACGGCCGGCCACTACCTCGGCACCAGCGACGCGGATGCCGCGATCGCGCAGACCCTGCGCCTGTTGCCGGAAGGCATGCCGGCAGCGACGCGCGAGCGGCTCGCCACGACGCTGCGCTCGCCCGACATGCAGCACCTCATGACGCAGCGTTCGGGCGAGCTGTGGAACACCTGGGTGGGTGCCTGGAACGGGCTCGACATTGCGCCGGGGGACACGCTGCAGGGAACCCAGCCCGTCACCGTGCTCGGTCGCGAGCTGACCCGCCACGTACGCATCGAGCACCTGGGCGAGGCGGCCGGTTACCCCGGCAGCGTGCGCCTGCGGATGACGACCCTGGTCGAGGGGCCGGAAGTGCTCGCGCTGGTCGGTGGCCTGGTCGACCAGATGGCCGGCCAGGACGGACTGCCCCAGGCCTTCGATTCGGCACGGACGCACAACGTCACGGAAGTCGTCACGCGGCCGGGCGACCTTGTTCCGCGCCACGTCGAATCGATCGCCGAGGTGGTGCTGCGCGACGGCAGCGGCCGTGCGCACACGCGGCGCGATCGCAAGGAGTTCTGGTTTGAGTGGTGAGGCGGTGACGCTGCCGGCCGACGGCGTGCTGCGCAGCGCGGCGACGGTGGCGCGCGCGTGGACCGACGCCGCCGGTGAGCTGCGCCAGGCCTTCTGTCTCAAGCTCTTCGACGACGCCGGCGACGCACTGACCTGCCTTGCCGGCATGGGCGAAGCCTACACGCGCGCCACACACAATTCGTGGGTGGCGCTGGAATCGCATCTCGCCTTCCACGCGCCGGCCCACGCCGACGACGAACTCGTCATCGAGTCCTGCGTGCTCGATCTCGACGGCAAGAAAATCCATGTCTACCAGGCGATGTATCGCGCTGACGCACTGCTCGCCACGCACGAGCAGCTCGGGCTGCATTTCAATACCGTGACGCGGCGCGGTTGCCCGTTCGAGCCCGCCGTGCACGCGGCGCTCGAGCGCCTGCGGACGGCGCGCGCCGCGCTTCCCCGGCCGGCCGGTGCCGGGCGTCACATTACGCTCGCCGCGATGGCGGAGGAGGCCGATTCGTGAGTGTGCCGATGCTGCTCTATTTCGCCGATCCGATGTGCTCGTGGTGCTGGGGTTTTGCCCCGGTCATCGCGCGCATCCGCGAGACCTACGGGGATCGCTTCGAGCAGCACCTGGTGCTCGGCGGGCTCAATCCGGACCAGCGCGAACCGCTCGACGCGCGCCAGTTCGCGCAGGTGCGCGAGCACTGGCAGCACGTCATCGATGCCACCGGCCAGCCGTTCGATTTCGGGTTCTTCGAGCGTACCGGTTTCGTCTACAACACCGAGCCCGCCTGCCGTGCGGTGGTTGCGGCACGCCGCCTCCAGCCGGGCAGCGAGTTCCGCATGCTGCATGCGCTGCATGTCGCGTTCTATGCCGCCAACCGCGACGTGACGGATGCCGAAGTACTCGCCGACATCGCGGCCGGCCTCGATTTCGATCGCGCCGCGTTCGCCGATTGCCTGGCCGATCAGAAGACCCGCCTCGCCACCGGCAACGATTTCATGGCCGCGCAGAGCGTCGGCATCCGCGGCTTCCCCGCGCTCGTCGTCGGCGACGAGCAGGGCGGGCTGACCGGGCTCACCGTCGGCTACCAGGACTACCAGCCCCTCGCGCTCGCGATCGACGCCTGGCTCGAAGCGCGCGAGGCCTGAACGCCGACGCCGGCAGCGCGACACTGCGGACCGGCGCTCAGAAGCGCCCGGCGCGCAGGTCGTCGATAGCCGCCATGATTTCCTCGCGCGTGTTCAACACGAACGGCCCGTAGCGTGCAATCGGTTCCTCGAACGGGCGACCGGCGACGACCAGCGCGCGCGCCGCGGCAGTATCGGCGGTGAGTGTGACCGCGTCGCCGTCGCCGAGCACGGCGAGGTGACGATGCGGGAGCGCCGTCGGCTGGCGGCGACCGATGGTCAGCGCGCCGTCGTAGCAGTAGACGAAAGCGGTATGGCCGCGCGGCAGCGGTACGTCGAGCACACCCGCGGCGGGCAGGGCCACGTCGAAGTAAGAGGGCGCCGCGTCGATGCCGCCGACCGGGCCATCCCGATCGTCGAAGCGGCCGGCGATGACGCGTACGCGGGTGCCGTCGGCGCGCGTCACGGCCGGGATCGCGGCCGGCGCGATGTCCTGGTAACGCGGCGGGCAGAGCTTGTTGCGTGCGGGCAGATTGACCCACAGCTGGAAACCCCACATGAGGCCGTTTTCCTGTTCCGGCATCTCCGAATGCACGATGCCCCGCCCGGCCGTCATCCACTGGACCGAGCCGGCCTCGAGCAGGCCGCTGTTGCCCTGGTTGTCGGCGTGACGCATGCGCCCGGCAAGCATGTAAGTGACGGTCTCGAAGCCGCGGTGGGGATGGTCGGGGAAGCCTGCGAGGTAGTCGTCGGGGTTGTCGGAGACGAACTCGTCGAGCAGCAGGAAGGGATCGAGCTCGGACAACGCGGCGCCGCCGATGACGCGATAGAGGCGTACGCCGGCGCCGTCGCTGGCCGCCTGGCCGGCGACGATGTCGGAAACTTCGCGGGATTGTTTGCTCATGCTCTGCTCCGGGACGCTGCGCTGACGATACGCGACCACCGGCCCCCGGTCGATGGGATTCAGGCCGCGGTGGCCCTGACCAGTGCCTGTTCGACGAAGCTGCGCAGGCCGTTACCGTCGAGGGCTCCGGACTGCCGCGCGACTTCGCGCCCGTGTGCGAAAACGATGAGGGTCGGGATGCTGCGAATGCCGTGCGCCTGCGCGGCGGCCGGCGCGGCGTCGGTGTCGAGCTTGGCAAACAGCGCGCGGCCGTGGAAGGCCGCCGCGGCACGCTCGAAGACCGGCGCCATCATCTTGCACGGACCGCACCACGCGGCCCAGAAGTCGACCACCACCGGCAGCTCGTTGCGCTCGACGAAGCGTGCGAAGCGGGTGTCGTCGAGGCTGACCGGGTGGGCGGCGAGCAGCGCGCGCTTGCAGCGCCCGCAGCGCGCGCTGTCGCCGACGCGTTCGCGCGGCAGGCGATTGAGCTGCGCGCAATGCGGGCAGACCAGTTGGAGCGTTGCGTTCATGTGCTGGAAGATGGGGGCTGGGCCGCGCGGATCAAGCCGGCGCCGGGTCGAGCACGCGGCCGCGCGGGGCGGGTAGACTGGTGGTGCCGGTGCGCGCCGCAGCGCCGTCGTCGTCAAAGGTGTTACCCACATGAAGAACTGGCTGTTCGCCGTCGTCGTCCTCGCCGCGCTCGGCGCCGCGGCCTGGTATTTCACCCGGCCGGCACCGGTCGCGGTGCGGGTCGCGAACGTCGCGCGCGGCACAGTACAGGAAACCGTCGCTAACACGCGCGTCGGCACCGTCGAGGCCTGCCGCCGTGCGCGCATGTCGCCGGCCGCAGCGGGGCAGGTGGCGCTGCTGAACGTCGCCGAAGGGTCGACGGTGGGAGCGGACGACGTGCTGCTCGAGATCTGGAACGACGACCTCAAGGCCGAGCTGCGCCTCGCCGAAGCGGAGGCCGGTGCGGCGCGATCGCGCGCCGAGGAAGCGTGCGCAATCGCCACCGGCGCGCGCCGCGAGGCTGACCGCCTGGCCCGCTTGCGCGCGGGCAAGCTGGTCTCCGAGGAGGTTGCCGACGAGGCCGAGACGCGCGCCGATTCGCAGCAGGCGGCGTGCGAGGCGGCACTGGCTTCGACGCGCGTGAGCGCGGCACGCATCAGCGTTGCCAGCGCCGCGATCGAGCGTACGCGCCTGCGCGCGCCGTTCGCCGGCGTGGTGGCGGAAGTGGACGTCAAGCTCGGCGAGTTCCTCACGCCTTCGCCGCCCGGCATCGCGACGCAGCCGGCGGTCGATCTCATCGACATGCGCTGTATCTACATCTCGGCGCCGATCGACGAGGTCGACGCGCCGCGCATCCGCACCGGCATGCCGGCCTGCGTCACGCTCGATGCCTTTCCGGAGCGCTGGTGCGACGCGCGCGTGACGCGCATCGCGCCCTACGTGCTCGATCGCGAGAAGCAGGCACGCACGGTCGAGGTCGAGGTGCGCTTCGACGACGCCATCGATACCAGCCGCCTGCTGCCCGGCTACAGCGCCGATATCGAGGTTCTCATCGCGGCCCACGAGGATACCCTGCGCATCCCCAGCGAGGCGGTCATCGACGGTGACCACGTGCTCGTCTACGAACCCGCCAGCAGTACCCTCGTGCGCCGCGCCATCACGCGCGGCCTGTCCAACTGGGAGCACACCGAGGTCACCGAGGGGCTCGCGGCGGGCGAGCAGGTGGTGCTCTCGACCGGCCGCGCCGGCGTCGTCGACGGCGCCGAGGCGATCCTCGAAGAGGCGCCCTGATGGCACCATCCGCCGCTGCCGGCGTGGCGCCACCGCTGATCGCACTGGAGGGCGTCACGCGCAGCTTCGCCGTCGGCGACAGCGTGGTCAATGCGGTCGACGGCATCGACCTCGTCATCGGTGCCGGCGAGTACCTGTCGATCATGGGGCCGTCGGGCTCCGGCAAGTCGACCCTGCTTAACCTCGTCGCGCTGCTCGACCGGCCGAGCACCGGCGCCTATCGCTTCGACGGCCAGGACGTGGTCGGCCTCGACGACGACGCACTCGCCGCGATCCGGCGCGAGTCGATCGGCTTCGTGTTCCAATCCTTCCACCTCGTGCCGCGCCTCACCGCGGCCGGTAACATCGAATTGCCACTGACGCTCGCCGGTGTTGCCGCGGCGGCGCGTCGCGAGCGCGTTGCCGCAACGCTCGCGGCAATGGATCTTGCCGATCGCGCCGATCATCGTCCGTCCGAACTGTCCGGCGGCCAGCGCCAGCGCGTCGCCATCGCGCGCGCCATGGTCACCGCGCCGCGCCTGCTGCTCGCCGACGAGCCGACCGGCAACCTCGACAGTCATTCCGGTACGCAGGTGGTCGAGCTGCTCGAGGGCCTGTGGCGCGACCAGGGCGTGACGCTCGTCGTGGTCACCCACGATGCCGCACTGGGGCGTCGCGCGCGGCGTCGCATCCGTCTCGTCGACGGCCGTATCGACGCCGACGTGCGTGACTGAATGGGTACCTTGAGCGCGCCCGATGCGCTGCGGCTTGCCGGCGGTGCGCTGGCGGCCAATCGCCGCCGCAGCCTGCTCATCGGGCTGGCGACGGCGATCGGTGTCGCCGCGGTGGTGCTGCTCGCCTCGCTCGGCGAGGGTGCGCAGCGCTTCGTCACCGGCCAGTTCGAGGCGCTCGGCACCAACCTGCTGGTGGTGATGCCGGGGCGCAACGAGACCACCGGAGGGCCGCCCCCGGTGCTCGGCACCACGCCGCGCGATCTCACCATCGACGACGCCTACGCGCTGACCCAGTGGCGCGACATCGTCGACATCGCGCCGGTCATGGTTGGCAACGCACCGGTATCGGTGGCGAGTGGTCTCGAACGGGAAGTCAACGTGCTCGGCACCACCGCCTCGATGGAAACCCTGCGTCATCTCGAAGTGGTGCAGGGGCGCTTCCTGCCGGCTGGCGATCCGAAGCGTGGCGCCGCGGTGTGCGTGCTCGGCGAGGAACTGCGCGAGGCGCTGTTCGCCGGCGAGGCCGCGGTGGGTCGCTGGGTACGCGTCGCCGATCGGCGTTTCCGGGTGGTCGGCGTGCTGCGCGATACCGGTGTCTCGATCGGTACCGACTTCGACGATCTCGTGATCGTGCCGGTGGCTTCCGCGCAGATGTTGTTCGATCGCGAATCGTTGTTCCGCATCATCGCCGCGGTACGCCCGGGGGCCGACCTCGCGGCGGCGAGCGCGGCGGTGCACGACATCATCGCGGCGCGCCACGAAGGTGAGGACGATGTCACCGTGATCACCCAGGACAGCGTGGTCGAGACGCTCGGTCGCATCGTCGGCACGATCACGCTCGGCGTGGCCGCCATCTCCGGCGTCAGCCTCGCGGTCGCCGGCATCCTGATCATGAACGTGATGCTGGTCGCGGTGACCCAGCGCCGCGCCGAGATCGGCCTGCTCAAGGCGCTCGGCGCGCGCACCACCGACGTGCGCAACCTGTTCCTGCTCGAGGCGGTGATGCTGGCTGCCGGCGGCGCACTCGCCGGGCTCGCCGTCGGGCTGACCGGTGCGCTCGCCGTTGGTGCGTGGTACCCGGCCTTCCCGGTCGCAACCCCGCGCTGGGCGATGGCTACGGCGGTGGGCGTCGCGGTCGTCACCGGGCTCGTGTTCGGCGTCGTCCCGGCGCGGCGTGCCGCCGCGCTCGAAGCGGTCGACGCGCTGTCACGCCGATGAGCCTGCGCGGCACGGATCTCTCGCTGCTCGCGCTCGGCGCCGTGCGCGGGCAGCGCCTGCGCTCGGGGCTGACCGTGCTCGGCATCGCCGTCGGCATTCTCGCGGTGGTGCTGCTCACCGCGCTCGGTGAAGGCGTGCGCCGCTTCGTGCTCGGCGAGTTCAGCCAGTTCGGCACGAATGTCGTTGCCGTCACCCCGGGCAAGCGCACCACCTTCGGTATCTCCGGCGCGACCATCTCGAGCGTGCGTCCGCTCACAGCCGACGACGCTGCAGCGCTCGCGCGGCTGCCGCTGATCGAGGCCGTGGTGCCAGTGGTGCAGGGCAATGCGCGCGTCGAGCATGGCACGCGCCAGCGGCGCACCACGGTGATCGGCGTGGGTGCCGCGATGCCGGCGGTGTGGCGCATGCAAGTGGCGAGCGGCAGCTTCCTGCCGGACGACGGCTTTACCGGCGCACGGCCGTTCGTCGTGCTCGGCAGCCGCATGCAGGCGGAGTTGTTCGGCACCGAGAGTGCACTCGGGGCGCGCGTGCGCATCGGCGCGGACCGTTACCGCGTGCGCGGCGTGATGGCGAGCAAGGGCCAGATGCTCGGCTTCGATCTCGATGACACGGTGTTCATTCCGATCGGACGCGCCACCGAGATGTTCGACCGCGAAGGCGTGATGGAGATCGACCTCACCTACCGCGAGGACGTCGACGTCGCCACGGTGTCGGACGCCGTCACGCGATTGCTCGTCGCGCGCCATGGCCAGGAGGATTTCACGCTCGTCACCCAGGACAAGATGCTCGAGGTGCTCGGCGACATCATCGATATCCTCACCGCCGGTGTTGCCGCCATCGGCGCCATCTCGCTGGTCGTCGGCGCCTTCGGCATCGCCACCATCATGACCATCGCGGTCAGCGAGCGCACCGGCGAGATCGGGCTGCTGCGCGCGCTGGGCGCGCGTCGTCGCGACGTAATGGGGCTGTTCCTGCTCGAGTCGGCCCTGCTCGGTGCCGCGGGCGGTGCGCTCGGCGTCGTCACCGCGGCGCTTGCCGTGGCCGGCGTGCGCCTGTTCGCACCGGCGCTGCCGCTGGCGATCGTGTGGGCCTATGCGGCGGTGGCATTGGTCACGGCGATCGCCATCGGTGTCGGCGCGGGCCTGCTGCCGGCGCGGCGCGCGGCGCGCCTCGACCCGGTCGAAGCGCTGCGCGCGGAGTGAATGCGGCGCTCAGCGCCGTACGGCGAGCAGCGCGACGACTTCGCCGAACTCCTGCCCGGCCTGCCCGAGGAGATCCTCCAGATCGGACTCGCTCACTTCGAGGCCGCAGGCCAGCCAGTCTGCTTCCGGCGGTGGCGGTTCGTCCGCCGCGCCCTCGCAGTAGGCGCCGAGGCCGCCATGGTTGGCGAGCTTCTCGGCCAGATGGAGAATGGCAGCCTCGATGGGCGCGTGCTCGGCACGCGCCGGCTCGTGATGCCAGGTCACGGCGTCGTGCAACGTGGCCGGCAGGCCCCAGCTCTCGAGCAGCAGGCCACCGAGCTGGGCGTGGGCATAACCGAAAGTGGCGAGCTCGGCGTCGTAGAGACGCTGCTCGGCACCGTCGGCGGCGGTCAGCAGGCCGCGCATGGTGTCGGGTACCTGGTGGTACAGGACCAGGCTGCCGATGTCGTGCAGGAGGCCCGCGGTGAACAGGCGCTCGGGGTGCAGCACGCGCGCGCGCCGCGCCAGTGCGCGGGCGATGAGGCCGCACAGCACGCCGTGGCGCCAGAAGGTATCCATGTTGACCAGCTTGCTCGGGATGCGCCCGAAGCTCGCTACCGCGGAGACCGCGACGACGAGACTGGTCAGCGCGTCGATCCCGAGCACGGTGACCGCACGCGGGACCGTCTCGATGCGCCCGCGCAGGCCGTACAGGGGACTGTTGACGATGCGCAGCAGACGCACCGTGAGCGCCGGGTCGGTGGCGACCACCTGCGCGATGTCGTCGGCCGAGGCGCGTTCGGAGCGCACCAGCTCGAGCACCCGCATGCACACGTCGGGCGGTGACACGAGGCCGCGCACTTCTTCGGCAACGGCCTTGGCACGGTGGTGGGGATCGGGCGCTGTGTCACTGCTGCTGCGGGCCGGCTGGGCGGACATCGGCATGGCTCTCCGTGATGAGCGTGGGCACTGCGCGCAGTTCGCCGCAGCGCTATCTCTAACGGCGCGCCGGCGCGCGACTTGAGAGGCACGGCCCGCGTGCTGCTGCGGGTGGTCGAACGGGGGCGGTAGGAGGCCGGCGAGGCGTGGTGCCACCGCGCGGTTGATGTGCACGGGCGGGCGGCGCGGACCGCGGTGGAATGTCGACTGCGCAGCATTTTTGCAGCGGCCCCACCGGGAGCGCTGCAGGAACTGTGACGGTCGTCACCGGGCGATGACGGCTGGCACTCAAGAAGCGTCGCGCGCGGCCGCCGTTTCCGGGCATGAAAGCACCGATCCGAATCCAGCCCGCGGCGCGCCCCTCAACGGGCGCAGCGTGGGCCCGTGTGTGCCCGTCGGAGGCCGCGGCCGGAGTGCCGGCGGTAATCCGATGAGCGAGCCCATCCGCCTGGCCGGCAGCGACGGATCCGCTGCGCGTGGCGACGGCACCGGCGGCAGCCCGCGCGGCGGCGTACTGAGCGCGTGCCGCGAGCGCGCCGACAAGGGCCTGGCAGCGCTGCTGACGGGCATGTTCGAGCGCGCCGACGACGCGCTGTTCGAACTTGCCGACAAGTCGGTCAACAATGCCGAGCAGACCCGTTACTTCGACGCCATGCGCGAGTTGCGGCTCAAGCGCGCCACGCTCGAGCGGCGCTTCGGCGAGGCCTGCGCGCGCCACTTCGCACCGCGCGTGGCGCCGGTGCAGGTGCCGACGCCGGTGCCCGCCGCCGGCGACAACGGCCTGACCTTGAGCCTGGTCGCCAACGACGATCTCGAGGAGACCCTCGCCGTCGGCAACATGGTGGCGAAGATCGAGGGTGCGTGCGCGGACGAGCTCTATGCGCTCGACCAGCGCATGGCCAAGCTGCTCGACCGCACGCCGGATGACGGCGAGTCGGTCAACCCGCTCGGCCCCCGGCGCCTGTGCGAGGCGTTCCGCGATGCCTGCGACCAGCTCGATGCCGGCATCGAGGTCAAGCTGCTGGTGCTCAAGCTGTTCGACAAGTACGTCGGCAGCGGGCTGCCGGCGTTCTATCACGCCATCAACGCGTTCCTCGCGGGCGAGGGGATCCTGCCGCAGGTGCGCGGGCGTACCGTCGGTGCCCCGGCGCCGACGCGGGCCGCACGGCCGCCGCGCGCAACCGGCAGTGCGGGTCCCGCGGACCACGCGGGACCGGCCGCGGGGGAGGACGGCGCGGCGATGGTCGCGGGTGGCGGCCAGGGTCTGCCGGGTGTCGCCGCACAGGGCTACGCCGGTGGCGGCCACGGTAGCCCCGGCGCGGGCGGTGGTTTTGCGGCTGGCGGCTTCGCGGCTGGCGGCGTCGCGGCCGGTGCCGGCTATGCGCCGGTGCTCGATGCCGGCGCCGGTGGCTATGCCGGCGAGGGTTACGGCGGCAACGGCTATGCAACGCTCAGCGGCGTGCCCGCGCAGCAGCTGCTCGCCACGCTGCAATCGGTGATGACGGCGCAGGGCGCGCGTGCATTGTCCGAGGAGGCTGCCGCCGGCGGTGGGCTCGCCGACACCATCGACCTCCTCAACAGTCTTCAGCATGCCGCGCCGGAGAGCGGCGGCGCGGGGGCCGGCGCGAGTCTGCTCGATCCGGCGCTGCTTGCCGCCGGCTCGACCAATATCCTGCGCGAACTCAAGCAGACCCCTGTACTGGGCGCGGTCGGCCAGGTCGACAGCATGATGATCGACATCGTCGCGATGCTGTTCGATTCGATCCTCGACGATCCCGCCATCGCGGCGCCGATGAAGAGCCTGATCGGACGCCTGCAGATCCCGGTGCTCAAGGTCGCGATCATCGACAAGAGCTTCTTCGCACGGAAATTCCATCCCGCGCGGCAGCTGCTCAACGGCCTCGCCGACGTCGCCCTCGGCGCGGCCGAGGAAGTAAGCGCGGACGATCCGCTCTACGCCACTGTCGATGCCATCGTGCATCGCATCCTCGACGAGTTCGACGACGACGTGCGCGTGTTCAAGGACGCGCTCGGCGAACTCGATGCCTGGCGTGCCAGCGAGCAGCACGAGGCCGCCTCGCGCGTCGAGCAGACGCTCGAGGAAATGCAGGCGCAGGAGCGTCTGCGTTTCGCCCGCCAGGTCGCCGGCGACGCCGTCGCGCGTCACCTGCAGGACCCGGCGCTGCCGGTCATCGTGCGCGAGTTTCTCGATGTCTACTGGAAGAGCTTCCTGCAGCTCGCTTACATCGAGGGCGGTGACGAGAGCGCCGAGTGGACGCACGGCGTCGCGACCATGGATGACCTCGTGTGGAGCCTGTCGCCGCGCCACGAGCCGGCCGGGCGCGAACGTCTCAAGCAGCTGCTGCCGACGCTGCCGGCACGCCTCAAGGAGGGTATGGGCCGGGTGCCCATCCCCGATGCTTTCCGCGACCGCTTCATGGCCGCGCTGGTCAGGCTGCACCTCGCCGCGATCCGCGGTAGCGCACACGTCGGCGACGGCGTGCCCGTAGGCGCGGTAGACGCCGCACCTGCGCCGGCCGACGCCGCGCTCGATGTCAGTGTCGACGAAGCGCTCGCGGATGCGGACGACATCGAGACGGTCGAGGCTGCGCCACCGCCGCCCGAACTCGGCGCGCACGCCGAGTTCTTCGATCCCACCGGCCAGAGCGCGACGCCGGCGACTGCGGCCGATGAGATCGCCGCCGACGTCGGCCTCGACGCCGACGCCGACGCCGACGCGGGCTCGGACTCCGACGCTCACGTCGACGCTGATGACGACGCCGCGCGCCTGGTGGACGCTTTCGACCGGGCCAACCGTGCCATCTTCGACACCGCGCAGGCACGCGCCGAGTGCGAAGGCATGGGCACCACGCTGGTCGCGGCACGCTTCGCCGGCGACCGCGTGACGATGGCGCACGTCGGCGACTCGCGCCTGTACCGCCTGCGCGATGGCGAGCTGACCCAGCTGACGCGCGATCACTCGTTGCGCCAGCAACTCGTCGACCAGGGCTTTCTCACCCCCGAGGAGGCGCGCACTTCGACGCGCAAGAACTACATCACCCGCGCGGTCGGTATCGACGCCAGCGTCGCCACGGACACCGCGGTAGAGACGGTACTCGCCGGCGACGTCTTCCTGCTTTGCTCCGACGGCCTCTGCGACATGATCGAAGATGCCGACATGGCGACCATTCTCGCCGCGCACCCGGGCGAGCTCGAGGCGGCGGCCGCGGCGCTCATCGCGCAGGCCAACGAGGCCGGCGGCAAGGACAACATCTCGGCCATCCTGGTCGCCGCGCCCGATCCGCTGCCTGCCGAAGATGACGGGCCGGCGTGGACGATGGCGGCGCTCAGCGACGTCGGTCGCACGCGCGCGCACAACGAGGACGCGGTGGGCTTCGATGCCGGCGCCGGCCTCGCCGTGCTGGCCGACGGCATGGGCGGCTACAACGCTGGCGAGGTGGCCAGCGCGCTCGCCATCGAGCACGTCATGAGCGCGATGGGCGCGACGCTGCCGGCGGCTGTGACGGCGCCCGCAGACGACGATGACGGCACCGAGCGCACCCAGCCCGACGGGGGCTTTCCCTCCATCGACACCATGCTGTTCGGCACGGTCGAGGATCCCGCGCGCGACGCCGAACCGCGTGAACACGGCGCGCGCACGCTGCCCGGTGACATCGTCACCGAGGAAGCCGAGTTCGAGGAAATCGAGATCACCGACAGTGGGCTGAACGGTGCGGCGTCGCAGGAGGACGAGCACCTGCGCGCGGCGCGCGCGCTCAAGATCGGCGCCTGGGTCGAGTTCTCCCACGACCCCGGCAAGACCGTGCGCGCGCGTCTCACCTGGGTCAGCGCGGTGACCGGTGGCTATCTTTTCACCAACCGCAAGGGCCTGCGCGTTGCCGACACCACGCCGCAGGGTCTCGCCGTCGAGTTCCGTCGCGGTACCGCGCGCCCGCTCGAGACCGTGCCGTTGTTCGACCGCGCGGTATCGAGCCTGATGGACCGCCTGCATGGCGGCGACCAGGGCGACCCGTGGGGTTGAGCGAGCAGGCGCAAGCCGATGCTACGCGGCTCCTCGAGCGTGGCCACAAGCGCTCTGCGAGCGCCTCTGGCCGCCAATGAATGCGGGCATCGCGGGCGCGTTCGGCTACTCGCGTCGGGCGCAGCTTGCAGCCATACTGCTCGCATGAGCGCCGCTGTCTTCACACCCGCCCGCCTGCGCCGCTACCTGCTGATGACGGCCGGCCTCGCGCTGTTCTCGCTCGGCTTCGTCCGCATCTTCCTGCCGGTGCTGCCGACCACGGTGTTCTGGCTCGGCGCGGTGCTGTGCTTCTCGAAGAGCTGCCCCGCGCTCGAAGCGCGTATTCTCGCCCATCCGCGTTTCGGCCCGCCGATCCGCGACTACCGCGACCACGGCGTGATCTGCCGCGCCGGCAAGCGTGCCGCGCTCGCCGGTATGTTGCTCTCCGCCGTTATCACGATGGTGCTGGCGCCGAGCGACTGGCTGCGCCTGGCGGTTGGTGTGATTCTCGCCGCCGTTGCAGTCTACATCGTCACCCGCCCGGAGCAGGTGCTCGCGCTCCACGGCGAACCGCGCTGAATCGGGCCGTTTCGGCGGCGCTCCTCAGCGCGAGTGCGAGCCGTCGCAGAGCGGCGGTTTCGCGCTTGCCTTGCAACCGCAGAAGAACACCTTGCGCGTCTCGGTGGCCTCGTACTTGACCGGCGTGAACGCGGTACCGGTGTGCGAGCCATCGCAGAAGGGCTGCTTGGCGCTGCGCCCGCAGGAGCACCACCAGTAGTTCTTGCCTGCCTCGACGTCGACGCCGTAAGGCGTGTCGGATGCGCGGACCGGTTCTTCCATCGTGAATCCTCCAGGTGAGATGGCTCGCGCGGCGTCGCTGGTACGACCGCGCGGCAGGAGTATATGAAGCCCCTTCAGCGTGGGCGAGCGTGGCCGCGCGTCGGGGGCTTCGGTTGACTGCCGCGCGACATCCGGGCGGCGCAGGCGCAGTGCGGCAGTCCGCGCGGCGCCGCCACCCGGCCGGAACGCCGTGCCGTCGGTTGTCCGCTTATTGGCGTACGCCTTCGATGCCGAGTTCGATCCGCACCGTGGTGGCAGCCGGGCCGAGATCGAAATCCATGCCGAAGTCGGCGCGGGTCATGGTGTAGCTGCCATGGAAGCCGGCGCGGTAGCCGCCCCAGGGATCGGCGCCTTCGCCGACCTTGACGACCGGTATCTCGATGGCCTTCTCGACCCCGTGGAAGTTGAGCACGCCGCTCAGCACGCCCTCGTGGGCATTACCCTTGTAGCCCGTGCTCTTGAACGTCGCTTTCGGATGCGCATCGACGCCGAGGAAGTCGCCGCTGCGCAGGTGTTTGTCGCGCTCGGCGTGGTTGGTGTCGACGGTGGCGGTATCGATGCGCACGTCGATGCGGCTCGCGGCGGGATCGGCGGTGTCGTAGCTGAAACGGCCATCGACCGCGTTGAAGCGACCGTAGAGCCAGCTGTAGCCGAGATGCTGCACGCGGAATTCGACGAAGGAGTGGGTCGGATCGATAGCGTAATCGGCAGCCTGGGTGGCGGCGGTTACGAGCGTCGCGCCCAGGGCGGCGCCGACGGCAATGGCCAGCGGGGATCGGGAACGAACGTGTTGGTGAGCGTGCATGTCGAACTCCTGTGGTCGAACGGAACGGTGATGCGGGCTCAGGGCGCCGCGTGGGTGATTGATTCGAAGACGTAATCGTCCATGCCGATGACGCCGAACATGACGCCGGCATGCACGCGGCGACCGCGGAATCCGGCGCCCGCGGCGCCCACGGCGACGTGCAGCGGCAGGAAGTGTTCGTCGCTCGGGTGGGCGCGTGCGGCGTGCGGAGCCTCGGCGCGCCACGCCGCGAGTGCCGCGTCGTCGCCGGCGGCCAGGGTAGCGGCGACCCACTCCGCGAATTCGTGGACGTAGGCCGGGACTGCAGGGGCGGCCTCGCCACGGCCGGCACGGAACTCGGCGAGATTGTGGGTCACCGCGCCGGAGCCGATGACCAGCACGCCCTGCTCGCGCAGCGGCGCCAATGAAGCGCCGAGCTCGAGGTGGAAACGCGCCCCGGCGGCCGGGCAGATCGACACTTGCACGACGGGGATGTCGTGTGCCGGGTACATCAGCATGAGCGGAACCCAGGCGCCGTGATCGAGACCACGCTGGTCGTCACGCGCGGCGGTGAATCCCCCTGCCCGCAGGCGCGTGACGATGTCGTCGGCGAGCGCCGGCGCGCCGGGTGCCGGGTAGTCGAGCCGGTAGAGGGCGTCGTCGAAACCGAAGAAATCGTGGATCACGGTGTGGCGGGCTGCCCCGGTGACGGTGACCTGTGCCGTCTCCCAGTGGGCGGAGACGATGACGATCGCGCGCGGCCGGCCGAGCGCGGTACCGAAGCCGGCGAGGAAGCGCCGCGCGGGCGCGTCTTCGAGCGCGAGCGTCGGTGCGCCGTGCGAGATGAACACGGTCGGCAGCGGGATCTCGGCGTGCACGTGAGTGCCTCGTGGGGGGACAACGGCGGCATTATCAGGAGGGGCCACACGCGCGACAATCCGCTACTATCGAAACTCATTGTTACGATATACGGAACGATAGATGGACAAGCTGCACGCGCTGCGCTGTTTCGCCGGTGTCGCCGAGCTCGGCAGCTTCTCCGCCGCGGCGCGGCGTCTCGGCTGTTCAAAGGCCAGCGTGAGCCGCCAGGTTGCCGAGCTCGAGGCCGATCTCGACGCGCAGCTCCTGCTGCGCACGACACGCCGGGTCAGCTTGACCGATGCCGGCCACGCCTGTCTTGCCCGCACCCGCGAACTGCTGGGGGCGCTCGACGAGCTCGAGAACAGCGTGCGTGGCCGCGAGTCGGCGCTCGGTGGGGTGTTGCGCGTGGCCGGCCCGCAGACGTTTGCCGAGCTGCATCTCTCCGCTGCCCTGGATGCCTTCATGCGTGCGCACCCGTCGCTCGCGGTCGAGCTGTCACTGACCGATGGCTACGTCGATCTCGTGCAGGATGCCTGCGACGTCGCCATCCGCATCGGCACGCTGGCCGATTCCACGCTGGTCGCGCGGCGCCTTGCCACCAGCCGCATCCTGTGCTGCGCCGCCCCGGACTACCTCGCGCAGAACGGCACGCCGGTCACGCCGGGTGAGCTCGGCAGCCACGCGCTCATCGTCGACAGTAATTTCCGCAAC
This sequence comes from Gammaproteobacteria bacterium, assembly GCA_040220855.1. Taxonomy (GTDB): domain Bacteria; phylum Pseudomonadota; class Gammaproteobacteria; genus JACKNG01. Next base: position 28,227 of record JAVJVZ010000036.1, read on the forward strand.
GTCGCGAGCTGGCGGTTCCGCGTCGGCGACCACAGCGAACTGGTGCGGGTGCGAGGACGCTTGCAGGTCAACAGCGCCATGTTCGTACGCGCGCAGCTGGTCGCCGGCGCCGGCATCGGGCTGGTGCCGGAATTCGTCGTCGCCGACGCGCTCGCCGGCGGTGCCCTGGCAGTGCTGCCGTTGACCCCCGAGCCGCCCACGATCGGTGTCCACGCGGTCTACCCGCGACGCCGCCACCTCGCGCGGCGCGTGCGCGTGTTCGTCGATTTCCTCGCCGCGTGGTTCGCCGCCGACGGGCCGGGCGCGCGCAGTACGGCGCCGCATCGATAGCGCAGCGACGAAAACTGGCCCCCGCATCGCGTCGAAGCGCCGAGGGTCGCGCCGCGTGACCCGCCACGCAGGCCGCCAGGCGGTCCGACCGTCACACAAGCAGCGTGACGGCGCAACTCGCCAGCACGCACCAGAGCACCGCGGGTAACGCGCCGCGTTGCCAGCGACGCAGGATGAGAAAGGCAATCGCGGCGATCGCGATGTCGGCCGGCGTGTCGATGGCGCTGGTCCACAAGGGGTCGTAGAGCGCGGCGGCGAGCAGGCCGACGACCACCGCGTTGACACCGGCGACCGCCGCCGCCGCGCGCGGATGCCCGACGACGCGCCGCCATAGCGGCAGCAGCCCCGCCACCAGTAACAGGCCCGGTGCGAACAAGGCCAGCAGTGCGACCACTGCGCCGCTCGCACCGCCCATGCCCGCGGGGAGACTGGCGCCGAGGAAGGCGGCGAAGCTGAACAGCGGGCCAGGCACCGCCTGCGCCGCGCCGTAGCCGGCAACGAAGGTGTCAGCCGCGACCAGCCGTGGTGCAACCACGCTCTGCTCGAGCAGCGGGAGTACGACGTGACCGCCACCGAAGACCAGTGCCCCGGCACGGTAGAAGATGGCGGCGACAGCGGCCAGCGGGTGCGTCGTGGCGACGAGCGGCAGGGCGACGAGCAGGCCGGCGCAGAGCGCCAGCGGCAGCCACGCGCGGCGCGGGTCGAGGACGCCACCGCCGGGCGCCTGGGGAATCGTCGTATCACGACACACCAGGAGACCCGCGAGGGCACCGGCGGCGACCACCAGGAGCTGTAGCGCGGGCGCTGGCGCAGCGAGCATCGCGCCCGTCGCGGCGACGGCCACGGCACGTCGCGGCAGGTCGGGCGTGAGCTGGCGTGCCATCCCGAGCACGCCATGGGCAACCACCGCGACCGCGACCAGGGCGAGGCCGTGCAGCGCCGCGCTCGCCAGCGGCCCGCCGAGACGCGGGACGAGCAGGGCGAACAGGAACATCAGCAGCGCCGAGGGCAGGGTGAAGGCGACGAAAGCGGCCAGCGCGCCGAATGGGCCGGCACGCAGCCAGCCGAGACAGAAACCGACCTGGCTGCTCGCCGGTCCGGGCAGGAACTGGCACAGCGCGACCAGTGCCGCGTACTCCGCTTCGCCGACCCAGCGCCGGCGCTCGACCAGTTCGTGGCGGTAATAGCCGAGATGCGCAATCGGACCGCCGAAGGCGCTCAGGCCGAGCACGAGGAACACGCGCAGGACTTCGCGCGGCGTGCCGGCGCCGCCGGGCATCAGTCGAGCGAAGCCGACATCAGCACGTAGCGCTCGCGCGCGTCGAAGCCGCACGCGCGGTAGAGGCGTCGGGCGCGCGCATTGTCGCGCGCGACCTCGAGATGCAGTGCACGGATGCCCTGCGCGCGCGCCGCCTGCTTGACCAGCTCGAGCACCGCGCGGCCACCACCCTGGCCGCGATGGGCGGGTGCAATCCAGAACTCGTCGACGAAGGCATCGCAGCCCGCGAACTCGATGCTGTAGCCGGGACAGATGGCGACGTAGCCGGCGAGTTCGTTACCGTGATGAACCAGCCACAGCGTGCCGAGGCGGTCGTCACCAAGGAGCTGCATCACCGCCGAGCGCCGGGTGGCCTCGTCGAGTCCGATGTGCTCGAACGCGTGGTAGGCCGCAACCAGTGGCAGCACCCGTTCGAGGTCGGCGGGCTCGGCGCGTGCGAGTGTCCATGCCGCGTTCACCGTCCGCTGCTCCTGCCTGCGGTGGTGGGACCGCAGGGCAATGTATCGCGCGCCGTGCGCGCTTCACCAGCGCGTTCGTCATCGCGTTCGCGGTCATTGTCCCGCACGTCATCGTCGGAATCATCTTCGTCGCAATCGCCGTCGCCGCAATCGTCTTCGTCGTAGTCGTCGTCGTAGTCGTCGTCGTAATCGGCGTCGTAATCGGCGTCGTGACGCGCCCCCCAGATCTCCTGCCGACCGGGCAGGCGTTCGAACGGCGGCAGCACGGCGGCCGGCGCCAGGTCCCAGGCCGGCGCCAGCGCGGCCGCGCGGGCCGTCATGACCTCAGCTGCCGGCGGTGGTGCCGGCGAGGCGAGCACCACCGCGTTGCCGTGCGCGGCGACCGCGGCCAGCATCACCCAGTCGATCGATTGGCGCAGCGCCGCGAGGATGGCGACGACTTCGTCGTCGTCGTGCGGGGACACGTTGAGCGCCAGCACGCCATCGTTGCCGAGGCGCGCGGCGAGGTCGGCATAGAAGTAGCTGTCGAACAGACAATCGGCATGGTCTTCGCCACTGAAGATGTCGCACAGCACGATGTCGTAGACGTCCGTCGCGGTGGCGACGAAGTGCTCGGCGCGATCGATGGTCACGGGCCAGGCGGCGGGTACCGCGAAGTGCGCCCGCGCAAGATCCACCAGCGCCGGCTCGCAATCGACCGAGACGATGCTGGCGCTCTCGAGATGGGCGTGCAGGAAACGCTCGAAGCAGCCGCAGCCGAAGCCGAGGTTGAGCAGGCGCGCGGCGCGCGGTGCCCAGGCCAGGGCGGCGAGCATGGCCTGGTGATGCGGCAGCACCAGCGTTGCCGGACGCGCGACGTCCATCAAGCCCTGTACGAAATTGCCACCGGCGGTGAACCAGCGTAGCCCGTCATGCTCGCGGACTTCGATTGCGTGCTCGCCGGGGTGACGTGCGAGCAGGCGCCCGCGGGAAGCGCGGGTGGCGAGGAACGTGGCGAGGTCGAACATCGTCGGCGAATCCGCGGCGGAAGCTGCGGTGCGCATTATGCGCCATGCACCAGTTCATGGCGTGACGCACGCGTGACCGGAAGCCCCGCGGCATCATCGATAAACCGATTGCACCGAAAACGTGCAAAACGATCAAAGCGCTAAAGGTCGTCGAAAGGCGGGCCGTTATCGCGATTGACACAGTCACGACAGCAGGCGGGCCAGCGGCCATGACCATCATCGAGCGGCTCTTCAAGGACGTGCCCTGGCGCGTCAAGATTCTCTCCCTGTCGGGTTTGTTCATCGCGCTCACGCTTGGTATCGGCGTGCTCGGCAGCGTACTGATCCACGGCCAGGGCGAGGCCGTGCGCGACACCCTGGCTTCGGCGCGGGTGCGCGTCGATGCCGCGGTCGAGGCGCGCGCCGCCATCCTCAAACTCGATCGCGCGGTCAAGGCGCTCATCGTGGCCGATGATGCCGCTGCCATCAGGGCCGCGGCCGTCGCATCGATCAAGGCATCCTCGCTGGTCGAGGAGAATGCCACGGTGCTCGACACCGCGATGCCGGGAGACCCGCTGGTGGCGGAGCTCGCGCAGCTGCTGGCCGCGACCAAGCCCAACCAGATCGACATCATCAAGGCCGGCAAGCGCAACGACGACGCCGCGGCGCGCTTCGTCGCCGAAGACATACACGCCCAGGTGGCGCGCATCGAGGAACTCGCCGACAGCATCGTGATGCAGGAACGCACCGCGCTGGAAGCCGCGATGGCCGGCATCTTCGAGCGTGGCGAGCGCGCCATTCCGCTCATGGGAGGGGCCGTGCTCGTCGGCGTCGTGCTCGGCCTGGCCCTGAGCCTGGTGGCGGCGCGCATGATCGGGCGGCCGCTCGCGGAGGTCGAGCAGGCGATGTCGAAGCTCGAGCACGGCGATCTCACCATCGATTTGCCGGAAGCCGGACAGGACGAGATCGGGCGCACCATCGCTGCCATTCGCGGCACCATCGGCGGTCTGCGCCGGGTCGTCATGTTGATCAAGTCGAAGTCCGACGTCATCGTCGGACGCACCGACGAACTCGATCGCGGAACCGGCCGCATCGAGAAGCTGGCCGAACTCGTGCTCGACAGCGTTGCGCGCATCGAAACCGACGCGCGCGAGGTGCACGAATCCGGTATGCAGGTGGCGCGCTGGATCGGCGAAGCCGGCGAGCGTGCGCAGGCCGGCGCGGATCGCTCCCGCCACGCCGCCGATGCTCTCTCGCGGCGTGCGCAGGACATCAGCGCCTTCCAGGCCAAGCTCGACGAAACCGCGGCGGAGACCCGCGCACTGTTCGCCGTCGCCCAGAGCATCACCGCGATCAGCAACTCCATTCGCGAGATCTCCGAGCAGACCAACCTGCTCGCCCTGATCGCGGCAATCGAGGCAGCGCGGGCCTGCGTGCATGGCAGGGGCTTCGCGTTGGTCTCCGACGAGGTACGTACGCTCGCCACGCGGACCGGAGACGCGGTCGACGAAATCAGCGGGCTGGTTGGCCAGATCGGCCAGCACGTGCAGACCACATCCGGCGCTCTCGAGCACGCCATGACGGCAGGACGCGAGAACGTGGAGCAGATCCAGGATGCCGCCAACGAGGTGGTCGTCGCCGGTAATGATGCCGACGAACTGCTGCGCGTGATGCGTGAGATCTCCGATCAACTCGCCGCGCAGGAACAGGCCGAGGCGCGCATCAGCGCCGCGGTGACCGCGTTGCTGCATCTCACGCGCGAGACCAGCACCCTGGCCGCGGATTTTCGCGGCATGTCCGGTGACCTCGGCCGCTGCGCTGACGAGCTCGCGCACGAGGTGGCCAATTTCGTCCTGCCGGCGGACGCTGCCGGTGCCTCTGTCCAGACCTGAAGGGGAAGACCATGCCTATGCAGAAGACTCTACGCGCGGCCTTGCTGACTGCGCTCGCGCTCGGCACCGGCAATGTCGCCGCAGCGCCGGTCGTCGACGGGTACGTGCTCGAGGCCGGGCACGCCAGCCTGCAACCGTGGCTGTTGGCGGATGCGCCGCCACATCCGGCTGACAATGCGCCGAGCGCGGCACGTGTCGAGCTCGGCAAGATGTTGTTCTTCGACCCGCGCCTGAGCGGGGACGGCAACATGTCCTGCGCGACCTGCCACAACCCGCTGCTCGGTTGGTCGGATGGCCTGCCGACCGCCAAGGGCGTCAAGAGCCGTGTGCTCGATCGCGCCACCCCGACCATCGTCAATGCGGCCTACAACGCCATCCAGATGTGGGATGGCCGCGCGGCATCCCTCGAGGACCAGGCGCTCGGGCCGATGGAAGCGAACGTCGAGATGAACATGGACCTGCCGCGGCTGTATGCCTGGCTGCGCAGCGACGCGGTCTACCGCGCGGCCTTCGAGCACGCCTACCCGGACGAGGAGATCGGCGCCTCGACCGTGGCCCGCGCCATCGCGAGCTTCGAGCGGACCGTGGTGAGCAAGGAGTCGCCCTTCGACCGCTGGGTGCGCGGTGATGCCGACGCGATGACGCCGCAGCAGGTGCGTGGATTCGCGGTCTTCGTCGATCCGGCGAAGGGCAACTGCGCGGTCTGCCATGCCGCGCCGAACTTCACCGACGACGGCTTCCACAACGTCGGGCTCGCCTCCTACGGTGTCGAGCAACCCGACCTCGGCCGCTACGCACAGAAGCCGCTCGGCCTCATGAAGGGCGCCTTCAAGACGCCGACGCTGCGTGACGTCGCGCATACCGCACCGTACTTCCACGACGGCTCGGCGCTGACACTCGAAGACGTCGTCGCGCACTACGAGCGGGGTGGCGAAGTGCGCGAGAACCTCTCGCCGAACATGCAGGACATCGCGTTGAGCGCGGCCGAGCGGGCCGACCTCGTGGCGTTCCTGCATGCCCTCAGCAGTCCGCCCGCGCCGGTGGTGCTGCCGACGCTGCCGACCCGGCCGTCACCCATCCTGGTCCAGCCGACGCTCGCACCCGAGCGGGGCATGGCCGCCACCGAGTGAACACCCAGCACATTCCCGGGAGACCGCAATCATGATCAAGCCAATCCGCGCATTCCTGCCGGTCGCCGCCGTGGCCGCGGCGCTGGTGCCGGCGCTCGCCCTCGCCGAGGCGACCGTCGTCGCGCAGAAGGACAAGAAGTTCAGCACCGATCGCGTCGAGGTCAAGGTCGGTGACAGCGTCGAGTTCCGCAACGACGATCCGTTCTTCCACAACGTGTTCAGCCTGTCCGATGCCGCCACCTTCGATCTTGGTTCCTATCCGCAGGGCGAGTCGAAGAGCGTCAGCTTCGACACCGCCGGCACTGTCGACGTCGAGTGCGCAATTCACCCGAGCATGAAGATGACCATCGAGGTGAAGCCGTGAGAGCGCTCGGCGCGCTCCTCGGCGGCGCGCTGATCGCGCTGGCGTGGCCTGCCAGCCCGCCGCTCGCGGCTGATGGCGATCCCGCGCACGGTGCCCGGGTCTACAACGCGCGCTGCGTGCTCTGTCATGGCGGCAAGGGCATGGGCGAAGGCTTCCTGCCGCTCAAGCTGGACGACTACCCGTCGACCAATCTGCGCGACTCGGACGCTGTCGACCTGGCCGTCATCGAGCGCGCCGTGCGCACTGGCAGCGGTAGCGGCTCGCCGTCGCCGTACTCGCCGCCGTGGCAGAACGAGCTGGGTGACGATGACATTCGCGCCGTCGCCGCGTTCGTGCGCTTGCTGCGTACGGACGTCGAAGCCGCGATTGCCTTGCTCGACGCGACGCACGACGAGAGCGTACGCGCCGATGGTGGCAATCTCTACGCGACGCGCTGCGCAATCTGCCACGGCGCTGGCGGCACCGGCGATGGCAAGATGTCGAAGATCATCAAGTCGCCGCCACCCTTCGATCTCACGCGCAGCGTGATGCCGCGCGCCTACCTCGCCGAGATCATCAGCAAGGGCGGCGAGGCGCTGATGCGCTCGCCGAAGATGCCGCCGTGGGGCGAAGAACTGAGCGCGGCTGAAATCGAGGCCGTGATCGATTACATCGTCGCCCTGCGGACGACCGCGCTGTCGCACGAGTAAGGAAAGACGGAATGCCGCGCAGGGGAATGCTGCCGGCCTGCCGCGAGACGATCACGGCGCCGGCACTGTACGCCGACAGGCGCCGCTTTCTCGTGGCCGCCTCGGTGTTGCTGGGCGGAACGGCTGCGACGTCACGCCCGCTTGCGGCGCTTGCCGCAGCCTCGGCGCACACCGCGCCGGGCACGCATCCCGGCGACGACCCGGGGCCGCTGAGCAGCTTTGCCACGATCACGCGTTACAACAATTACTACGAGTACTCGTCGAACAAGGAAGCCGTGCATGTGCTGGCGCGGGAGTTCGCGCCGCGGCCATGGACGCTCACGATCGACGGCGAGGTGGAGCGCCCGCTGACGCTCGCGCTCGAGGACCTGGCGCGACGCTGGCCGGGCGAGGAGCGCGTCTATCGCATGCGCTGCGTGGAAGGCTGGTCGATGGTGATTCCCTGGCTCGGTATCCCGCTCGCCGAGGTGCTGCGGGCGGCTGCGCCGCTGTCGAGTGCACGCTTCGTGCAGTTCACTTCGGTACTGCGACCGGAGGTCATGATCGGCCAGCGGCGCGACGCGCTGGCGTGGCCGTACCGCGAGGGCCTGCGGCTCGACGAGGCGCTGCATCCGCTGACGCTGCTCGCGACAGGGCTCTACGGGGAGCCTCTGCCCAACCAGAACGGCGCGCCGCTGCGCCTGGTGGTGCCGTGGAAGTACGGCTACAAGAGCATCAAGGCGGTCGCCCGGATCACGCTCACGCGCAGCCAGCCGGTATCGTCCTGGCAACAGGCCAGCCCCTCGCAGTACGGCTTCTATGGCAACGTGAACCCGGACGTCGCGCACCCGCGCTGGAGCCAGCGCCGCGAGGTCCGTGTGGGCGAACTCGGCAAGCGCGACACGTTGCCGTTCAATGGCTATGCCGAGCAGGTCGCCGGGCTGTATGCCGGCATGGACCCGCAGCGGCACTTCTGACCCGCCGACGAGACGGCTTCCGGCGGTGCATGCCCGCGCGCTCATCCTGCTCAAGCTTGGCGTGCTCGGCATCGCGCTGTTGCCCGCTGCGCGCCTCGCCGCGGGAGCCTTCGACGGCAGCCTCGGGCTGAACCCGCTGGAGACCCTGCTCATGGAGAGCGGCCGCTGGGCGCTCGTGTTCCTGCTGCTGGCGCTCACTGTCACGCCGTTGCGCCGACTGCTCGCGGGCCACGCGCGCTGGCGGCAGCGCCGCTATGGCAGACGGCTCTCCGACTGGAACTGGATCGTGCGCCTGCGACGGATGATCGGCCTGCTCGCGTTCTTCTACGCGGTACTGCACGTGGCGCTCTACGCGGTGCTCGACCATGGGCTCGATGCCGGCGCGATCCTGGCAGATGTCGCTACGCGCCCGTTCCTCGTCGTCGGCGCGTTCGCACTGCTGGTGCTCACGCTGCTGGCGGTGACCTCCACCGACCACATGGTGGCGCGACTGGGACGACGCTGGCGGCGCCTGCATCGCCTCGCCTACGTGGCCGCGGTGCTCGTGCTGGTGCACTTCTGGTGGCAGCTCAAGCCGGGGATGCATGACGCCGTGCCGTACACGCTGATCGCGCTCGTGCTGCTCGGCTGGCGCGCGTACGAGCGCCTGCGGGCTATGCCTGGCGGCCCACGCGACGAGGGGATCGAGGTCGCGCCGCGCCGCGGTCCGGCGTGGACCGCGGTGGCCCGGCGCGGCGCGACCCGGGCGCCGTCGGCCTGGCATGCCGCCGGGTCGGGGCGCCCGGCCGGCGCCCTGTCCGGGCTGCGCGATTCTGCAGGTGGCGCATCCCCCCACACCTGAAATGCGCATCGCGGCGCCGTTGCCGGCAGTGCGGCATCAGCTCAGGAGATCGGACCGCTATCGATGGTCGCCGCGGCTGCCGACGCAGACGTCGACGTCTGCGTGTGCGCGGCCTCGGCAAGGCTGACGCGCGCGCGCGGGAGGCAGTCCGGGTATTCGCGTTGCAGGAACGTGACCAGACCCTCGCGCACCGCCACGCGCAGGTCCCACGCGCGCGCGGCGTCGCTCGCACTGACCAGCGCACGCAGTTCCACCGTGCGTTCGCCGGCGCCCGTGACCTGCAGCACGCAAACGCGACCGTCCCACAGCGGGTGCGCGCTGCACAACCTTTCGAGTTCGGCACGCAGCGGCGCCAGCGGCATCGCGTAATCGACGTGCAGGAACACGCTGCCGAGGATGTCGGCGGTGCGCCGCGTCCAGTTCTGGAACGGCTGCGAGATGAAGTGGGCGAACGGCACGATGAGGCGGCGGTCGTCCCAGATACGCACCACCACGTAGGTCGCGGTGATCTCCTCGATGCGACCCCATTCGCTCTCCACGATGACGACGTCATCGACGCGAATGGGCTGGGTGAAGGCGAGCTGCAGACCGGCGATGAGATTCTCCAGCACCGGCCGTGCAGCGAGGCCGATGGCGAGGCCGGCAACGCCGGCTGAGACGAGCAGGCTCGCCCCGATCTCCCTGATGCGCGGAAAGCTCATCAGCGCAGCGGCAACGCCGATGATCACCACGACGGTGACCAGCGTGCGTTCGAGCACCAGCACCTGGGTGTGCACGCGCCGCGCCTCGAGATTGTCGGCGCGCGTCACGTCGTGGCGCGCGGTCAACACGGCCGCGGCGGCATCGATCAAGGCGGCGGCGAGCCAGGTCGCCGCGCCGATCGCGGCGAGGCCGAGGGCATGACCGGCGGTCGCGCGCACGCCGGGCGCAAGCGCTACCTGCGCAGGCAGCACGAAGCTCGCCGCGAGCACCGGCAAGAGCAGGCCGAGCGGTGCGCGCAGGCGCGCCGCCACCTGCGCCCCGGGCCCGTCGTCAGGGGCGAACAGGCGGAAGGCCAGCCGGTGGACGATGGCGCCGCCGCCCGCGGCCAGCGCGCACCAGCCGAGCGCGAGCCAGGTCGCGCCGTTCAGCAGTTCGTCGAGCATGCCGTCGGCCGACCCCGGCGCCTGACCGCGCTCAGGCGATGATGCCGCCGATGAGCGCGCCGACGAGCAGCGGGCCAAGCTGCAGCAGGACCAGCACGAAGCCGCTCAGGCCGGCGACGAAACCGAGCAGGGGCAAGCCGCTCAGCACCGTCGCCAGCAGCATCAGGGCGACGCCGAGCACGATACCCGGCAGCAGCGCGGCGAGCAGCCCGGCGAACACACCGCCGGCCTTCATGCCTCCGACGATGCCGGCTATCAATGCCCCGATCCCGGGCAGCCAGAACAGCAGGATCGAGATCAGGAACATCCACAGCATGCCGGACAACACGCTGCCGCGTGGTCCGGCTGCTTCCAGCGGCGCGTTCACGCCACCCGCTCGAGCACCACGACCGGGATCTCGCGTCCGGCCTTGGCCTGGTAATCGTTGAACGGCGGATACATGGTCGCCATCTGTTGCCAGATCTGTTCGCGTTCGGAGCCGCCGGCGACGCGCGTGCGCGCTTCGAAGACGTCGTTGGCAACCTGTACTTTCACCGTGTCCTGCTCGCGCAAGTTGAGAAACCACGCAGGATGCTTCGGTGCCCCGCCCTTGGAGGCAATGATCGCGTAGCCGCCCGCGACCTCGCCGTAGAGCAAGGGCATCACCGATTCCTTGCCGCTCTTGCGTCCGCGCGTGGTCAACAGCAGCGTCGGCAGCAGGCCGGGGCCGCCGGCGAAAGTGGAATCCCACAGGTGGCCGGCTTCGCCGTCCTCGAGGTACTTCTTGCGATGTTCGGCAATCCAGCCGCTCTCGCTGGCGGCGACGATCGGATCACTCATGTGCGGGTTCTCCTCTGGTCTGGGTCGAAATGTTGGTGACGGCCGCATCGTAACCTCTCGTGACAATGCTGTCCGCCTGCCGGCCTTGTCGGACGCGTGCGCATGCCGCATCGTGTGGCCCTGTCACGCAGGAGATCGCGATCATGCAGGAACCGTCGCTGGAGGAGGAATTCCGCGCGTTCGCGCGCGCACCGGCGAGCGCCATCGAAGGCGCCCTGCTGGTCGGCCGCCTGGTCGAGTCGGAGCCTGCGGACAGGTGGGTGGCGGACGAACTCGATCGCCTCGCCGCGGCGGTGGCCGCGCCGCGCGATGCCTCCGCGCTGGTCACGGCCTTGGCGCAGGCCGGCTTCGGCGGAGCCGAGACCTACTACGCGCAAGCCAACAGCTCGCTCGCGCACGTGCTGCGCACCCGTCGCGGCATTCCGATTACGCTCGCCCTGGTCGTGCTCGGGGTCGCCGAGCGGCTCGGCCTGTCGGCGCACGGCGTCAATTTTCCGCGCCATTTCCTGGTCGGCGTCGACAATCGGCTGGTCGACCCGTTCGCGATGCGGGTGCTCGCGCCGGGCGCGATCGATTCGGCGATCGCCGCACAGGGTCTCGAGCGTGCGCAGGCGCTCGCCACCGCGGGGCCCATCGATATCGTGTTGCGCATGCTCAACAACCTGCGCCTGCTGGCCGAGGAACAGGGCGACTTCGCGCGCGCGCTCGACGTCTCCGGCTACCAGCTGCTGGTGGCGCCGGATCCGTTGCCGGTGCTGGTATCGCGCACCGATTTGTGGCTCGGCGCGGGCGTCCCGGCGATGGCGCGCCGTGAACTCGAGCAGGCCATCGCGCTCGCTGGCGACGAGGTCGTGCGTGACCAGCTCGGGCAGCGCCTTGCGACCATTGCCGCGGCGCCGTCGCAGCTGCACTGAGCGAGCCCGGCGCCGCGAATCGGGCAACGCTGTCACCCGCCCGGTGCGAGCGCAGCCACCCGCGGCCGCTGCGACGTCGGCCGACCGCTCCTCAGACGCGGCATGCAGACGCAGCCGATGCACTCAACCGGGCCCGGCCGCGGCCGCTAAGCGGGTGCAGGGAACCAATCAGCGGAGGCTGGCGGCATGGCGGCACGCGGCGGGCAGAATCAGCGCAATCTCTATCGCGTGCTCTACGTGCAGCCGGATGCGCCGCCGGCGATCATCCAGGCCAGCTACCGCACCCTGATGCAGAAACTCCGTGCGCACCCGGATCTCGGTGGCGACGCCTGGAACGCTGCCGTGATCAACCGTGCCTTCGAGGTGCTGTCCGACCCGCGCAAGCGGCGCGCCTATGACGAGGCCCTGTTCGGCCGGCGCAACCTGCGCTCGCTCGGACGGCAGAACGCCGCGCAGCGGCGCCGCGGTGACACCGCGGCGCAGCCCTGGCAACCGTTCGTGCCGCGCGAAATCCGCTGAACAGCCGCCGGCGCCGTTACGCTCGGGACAGTGCGCGACGGCGACGCGTCAGCCCGGCGAGCAGGGCACTGCCGAGCAACACCAGCGGTGCAGGCAGCGGTACCGGCGCGGCCGCGATACCGGCAAGATTGCCCTCGGTGAACGCCATGCCGAGCGTGTTGAATGCGTCGGCGCTGCCGCCACGCGTACCGTAGCCGACCAGGCTCGCCCACAGGTACAGCGAGTCGCCATCCTCGAGGGTGAAGGCGAGCTGCGAATTCACCGTCTGCGTGCCGAGCCCGACCAGGCCGAGACGGTAGAAGTCGAGCTCGACCTCGTCGACGATGTTCGCGTCCGGCGTGCCGGGAATGATCTCGTAGGCAAACGTGCCGTAATCGCCGTAGAAATCGAGGTCACGCGCGACGACTGCCATCACGTTGGCACGCAGGTAGGCATCCGGCGGCTGGCTGCCGTCGACCAGCGCACCATCGAGCCCGATGCTCAGGACGATGTTGCTGGTAGGACCGCTGTAGAGATACTTGCGCATCGCCGACGCGTTTGCGGAGGCACGCGAGTTGGCGCTGGAAAACGCCTCCACGCGCAGGCTGATCTGCGGAATGCCGGGGCCGCTCACCGCCGCTTCGGCACGGGCGTTGCCGTCGCCGTTGGCGATCGCGCTGTAGGAGTAGTCGAAACCTTCGCCGCCGCCGAAATCGGAAGCGAACTGGCTTCCCGATCCGCCACAGAAACTCGGACAAGGCGAATGGGTCGTTACACCGCTCTCAGCGGCAACGACGGCGGCCTGGATCGGGGTGGCAGCCAACGCGGTGAACGCGAGGGCCAGCGCGCTACGGACGAAACAGCGCATCGCAGGATCTCCATGATTCGATAACGATGCTGCCAATGCTACCGTGTGCGCTCGCGAGCGTGGCGCGAAAAAGTGTTAAGGATTTCCTCCTGGCGGAAAATCGTCACCCGCAACGCAGCGGCAGGGTGGTGAAACCGCGGAAGAACGGCAGGTGACGCCGCGCCGGTGGGCGTGCCGGGTCGAGTTCGAGGCGCGGGCAGCGCGCGAGCAGCTCGCGGATGGCGATTTGCGCTTCCAGGCGTGCGAGCGGCGCGCCGAGGCAGACGTGGATGCCGCTGCCAAAGGCGAGATGCGCGTTGCTCTCGCGCGTGATGTCGAAGCGATGCGGGTCGTGGAATACCGCCGGGTCGTGGTTGGCGGCAGCGAGCGAGGCGGTCAAGGTCTGGCCGGCGTGCACCGGGCAGCCGTTCAGCACGTCATCCGTGCGCGGGATGCGCGCGGTCTCGGTGATCGGGCAGTCGTAGCGCAGCATCTCCTCGACCGCCGCCTCTATCAACGACGGATCGGCGCGCAGGCGTGCGAGCTGCTCCGGGTACTCGAGCAAGGCGTACACGCCGTTGCCGATGAGGTCGGTTGTCGTGACGTTACCGGCGACCATGAGCTGGGTGCACAGACTGATGATCTCGAGGTCGGTCAGGCGGTCCTCTTCTTCCTGCGCGCGTACCATGGCCGAAATGAGGTCGTCGCGCGGGGCGGCGCGGCGCGCTTCGACGACGCGGCGGAATTCGCGGCCCATGCCGACGTAGGCGTCGCGCAGGCGCGCCTGGGTGGCGGCGTCGCGATCCGGGTCGTAACCCATCAGGACGTCTTCCGACCAGCGCTTGAAGTCTTCGCGCGCGGCGTCCGGCATGCCCATCATCTCGAGGATGGCCTGGGTCGGCAGCGGTGCGGCGAAGTCGGCGATGAGGTCGATCTCGCCGCGCCCGGACCAGGCATCGAGCAGTTCCGCGGTGATCGCCTCGATGCGCGGGCGCATGGCTTCGATCGACTGCGGATTGAAGGCCTTGCTCATGAGCAGGCGGATGCGGCGATGGTCGGGGTCGTCGAGCAATACCAACGGCGGCTCGTAGGCGCTATCGCCGGCACTCTCGCTGACACCGGTGCCGGCGACGCGGCGCAGGTAGGAGTCCGGCGCGCTGAGTCGCGCGTCGACGCTGAACTGCTTGTGCCTGACCGCGGCGCGCACGTCGTCGAAGCGGGTGAGCACGGTACGGCCCCAGGCGGCATCGTGGTAGTACGGTGCCTCTTCGCGCAGAGCGTCGTAGACGGGGTGGGGGTCGTCTCTGAAACGCGCGTCGCGCGCGCTCAGCGCGGCGCCTGCCGGAAAACGATTGGGGTCGGGCCCGGTGGCGGACATGGCGGTTCTCCGAATGTGGTGGTCGTCCTCGCCCGACCGATGTGCCGGTTGCGTGGCGGTCAGGGCTTCCTGAACTTGAGCGTCATGCGATCGCTTTCGCCGATGGCGGCGTACTTGTCGCGGTCGACGTCACCGGCACGGAAGTTGGGCGGCAGCGTCCACACGCCCTTGGGGTGATCGCGGGTGTCGTTGGGATTGGCATTGATCTCGCTGCGTGCAACGAACTGGAAGCCTGCCGCTTCGGCGAGTCGAATGGCTTCGCTCTCGGCGAGGTAACCGGTTTTGGCCGCTTCCGGGCCGGTCATGTCGTCGCTGCCGCGATGGGCGACGAGGCCGAGCGTGCCCCCCGGCTTGAGCGCCTCGAACATGGCTTGAAACATGCCCTCGGCGAGTCCGTCGCGGACCCAGTTGTGCAGGTTGCGGAAGGTGACCACGAGGTCGGCGCTGCCGGCGGGCGCGGCCTGCGGCGCGGCCGGCGGCATCAGCGCGGTGACTTCGACGCGGTCGTAGACATCGGGCATCGCGGCGAGCTTGTCACGAAAGGCCTGCGCACCCTTGGCGAAGTATTCGACGCCGGTGCTGCCGTCGTAGTTCGCTGCAATCAAGGTGCCGCGTGCGCGCAGGTAGGGCGCCAGTACCTCGGTGTACCAGCCACCGCTGCCGGGCCAGACCTCGACCACGGTCATGTCCGGGCGGATGCCGAAGAACTCGAGTGTCTCGACGGGGTGACGCCAGGCATTGCGTGCGATGTTGGTCGGCGAGCGATGGCTGCCGCTCGCGGCAGTTTCGAGCGTGACGTCATCCGCGTGCACGGTGGCCATGCCGAGGGAGAGGACGAGCGGGGCGAGCAGGCGGCGGACGATCATGCGGTTTCTCCGGGTCGTGGCGCAGGCGCGATGCCGCCCAGTGTAGCGCAGCGCGTGGGACTCCGACGCCCGATCACGGATTGAGCTTGTAGGTCACGTTGGCGAGCGCGACCTCGCGCCCGCGCGGATCGGTCACCGAGACGTCGCCGACGCAGATGCTGCCGCCGCGGCGGCGCACCCGTGCATGCGCCTCGAGGTCGGCGGCGACGACCAGCTCGAGGAAGTTGATGGAGAAACCGATGGTCGCGCCACGCGCCTCGGCACCTATCGCGGGATGCGCCCAGAAAGCGCAGGTCGCGGCGAGGTCGACCAGCGAGCTGATGGCACCGCCGTTGACCCGATCGTCGCCGAGGAAGTCGTGGTAGGGCAGGCGCAGCACCGCGTGGTCGACCTCGGCCAGCACGAGCTCGATACCGAGATGGCATGCGAAGGCCTGTTCCACGGCGATGGCGCGGACGCGTTCGAGCATGGCGCGATTCTCCAGCTTGCGGGCGCGCAACGTTACCACGCGCCCGGCGCGGGTGCGGCAGGCGGTGCAGCGTGTTGCGATTGACAGTTGTCACGGCGCGCCCGAAGATCGCGCGCCGCCCGTGCCCCGTCCGGGAGCGGGCGTGATGAATTCTCATCAACCCGATTGCGCCACCCCGGCGCGGAGACCCTATGACCTTCCGACTGACGACGTGCCTCGCGTGCGCCGTGCTGATGGCCGGCTGCGCGACGCAGACCATCGTGCCGAGCTACGACACTACAAATCCCGACCTGCGCATCGGCGGCGAACGCCCCGACGATGCCCCGCCACGCATCGAGAACGCGGGCTCGTTCTGCCTCGAGGTAACGGAGAAGTGGCATCTCGATGGCAAGACGCCGGACGGCACCGCGCTGTGGGCGCGTGACACCCTGCGCCGGGTCGCGCCCTGCGCGGGATAGGGTCGGCTTCCCGCCAACCGGCGTTCGGGTTACTGTCTCGTCCCGACATTGCATGAGCGAGGGGAGACAGCTCCATGACGCAACCGCTTTATACCGTACGCCAGGTCGCCTACGTCGTACGCGATCTCGATGCCGCGCTGAAGTACTGGATCGACGTGCTCAAGGTCGGTCCGTTCTTCCTGTTCGAGCACTGCCCGCTGGAGAACCAGCGTTACCGTGGCGGGCCGTCCAATGCCGACGTCACGCTCGCGCTCGGCAATTCCGGTGACGTGCAGATCGAGATCATCTACTGCGAGAACGACGCGCCTTCGGTATACAAGGAATTCCTCGATGCGGGGCGTGTCGGCGTGCATCACTTCGGCATGATGCCGGAGAACTACGCCGAAGCCTGTGAGCGTTACCAGGCGCTCGGCCACGAGGCGGCCTTCGAGTGCACCGTCGGCGGTGCGCCGCTGGTCTACTTCGATACTGTCGATACCGTTGGCCACTTCATCGAGCTGTGGGACAACAACGACGTCTACAAGGATCTCTTCATGCTCGTGGAGAATGCGGCAAAGGGGTGGGACGGCAAGAACGCGGTGCGACCCGGGCCGCTGTAGCGCGTACCGGCTCGGTCAGGGCGCGGCCGCTGGCGCAGTGTCGGCTGTCCAGCGTCCCCACACCGGCTCCACCCCGGCGGGCAGCGCAGGGAGGCGGCCGAGCGCCGTGTCCGCGCGCTCGGCGTGGTGGAAGTCGGACCCGACCGAGCCAAGCAGCCCGTGGGTGCGGGCGAGCGCGGCAAGGCGGGCCGTGGTGGCCGCCGGCTGGTGCCCGGAGACGACCTCGATGCCACCGCCGCCGCAGGCGGTGAAATCGGCGGCGAGCGCATCGAGGCGCATGCCAGTCAAACCGTAGTGCGCCGGTTGTGCGAGCACGGCGATGCCGCTGGCGCTGCGAATCCAAGCGACCACGTTGGCGAGGTCGGCACAGGTGACGACGCCATGCACTTCGCGCGGGCTGCGCAGGAAACGTGCGTAGGCCTGCTTGAGCGTGCGCGCGGCGCCGCACGCGACGAGGTGGCGGGCGAAATGGGGACGGCCGATCGCGGCTTCTCCCGCATAGCGTGCGGCGCCGGCGTAGGCGTCGCGGATGCCGGCACGTTCGAGGCGTGCGGCGATGGCCCGCGCGCGGCGCTCGCGGGCAGCCTGCTGGCTGGCGCAGGCATCGCGCATCGCAGTGCTGTCGGGATCGATGCCGAGTCCGACCACGTGCACACCGATGAGTCGCCAGTACGTCGAGAGTTCGATTCCCGGCACGAGGGTGATGTCGTGCGCGCGCCGGTCGAGCCCGGAATAGGCGGCGACGGTATCGTGGTCGGTGATGCTCAGCACGCGCACGCCGGCGGCAGCCGCGCGCGCGACGACTTCGCCTGGTGCGAGGCCGCCATCGGAGGCGGTCGTGTGCACGTGGAGATCGATGCTGCCCGGGGTCGCGTTCATGGCGCAGTATAGGCGCATGCACGTGCACCGCTGCCAGTAGTGAAGGGGCCGAGGGTCTGCGGTGCCCGTGCGCTGTCGTGGCAGCGCCGGTCGGTTAGAATCGCGCCTCCCCCGGCGCCGGAGTCGCTCGAGAAATGGTCAGGATCGTCCGCAACGCGAAGTTTCCCCTCGGCCGCGTGGTACGCCATCGCGTGTACCCGTTCCGTGGTGTGATCTACGACGTCGACCCGACCTTCAGCAACACCGAGGAATGGTGGGAATCGATCCCGGAGGACGTGCGCCCGCACAAGGACCAGCCGTTCTACCATCTGCTGGCGGAGAACGCCGAGACCAGCTACGTGGCCTACGTTTCGGAGCAGAACCTGCTCGCCGACGACAGCGGGGTGCCGGTCAACCACCCCGACGTGCCGCGCTACTTCGGCGACTTCGAAGGCAGCTCCTACCGGCTCAAGGAGCACATGGCGCACTGAGCAGGCGTTCCTGCAGTCACGCCAGGGCATCCGTGCCGCGACTCGGCAGGCCCTTTCGGAACCCCCGGGCCGCGGCGCGTTACAGCACCGGCAGATAGGGGTGCACGAGGTAGTAAGCGACGAAGGCGGTCATGCCGATGACCGCGGGGCGCCACGCGCGAGCGCGTGCCGTGGCATCGCTGCCGGCGCGTGCGGACAGCAACACGGCGCTACCGGCGCAGGCGAGGGCGAGCAGGAACAAGGCCAGCGCAAGGGCGTAGTCGATGACGTCGCCGGTGCCCCAGGCGGCCCCGGCGGGGCGCGGCAGGCGACCATAGACGACGACGCGGAAGGCGATTGCAAGTAATGCGAGCGCGACCACGGCGCGCTCGAGCAGGCCGGCGAGGTGGCCCAGGCGGGCATCGTTCATGGTGGACGTGCACATGCGGATGGAGGGCGGAGTATAGCGGCAGCGGCGCGCGCCGCGGCGCGTTACACTGCGCTGATGATCGATGATCCCACGCATGCGGACGACCTGCCGGCAGAGCGTCCCAGCAAGTCGGCAGTCAAGCGCGAGTTCGCCGCCATCCAGGCGCTCGTGCGCCGCCTTGCGGCGTTGCCGCCGGCGCAGCTGGCGCGCCTGCCGCTCGATGCGGACACGCGCGAGGCGGTGGCCGTTGCCGGCACCCTGAAACGGCAGGCCTACGAACGCCAGGTGCGCCACGCGAGCGGGTTGCTCGCGCGCATCGACTGGCAGGGCGTCGCCGCCGCCGCCGATGCGCTGGCGCGACCCCAGCGCGAAGCGGTGCGTGCCTTCCACGAGCTCGAGCGCTGGCGCGACGCGCTGGTCGCAGGCGATGCCGGGGTACTCGAGGAACTCGCCGCACGCTTCCCGGCTTTCGATCGTGCCGAGGCGCTGCGGCTGGCGCGCGCCGCGGCGCGCGACAGCGGCGGTGGGCGTGCGCCGGCTGCGGCGCGCAAGCTGTTCCGCTACCTGGCGGGTTTCGTCGACAGCGCTTGAATCGGCGCCGCTGGCGACGCTGCGGATGGGCGCCGCGGCGGGCGATGCGCTCAGCGCACCAGCGTCACCGGGCAGGTCGCGTGGCTCGCGACCTGGGTGCTGACGCTGCCCAGCAACAAGCGCGTGAAGGTCGAACGTCCGCGTGTGCCGATGACGATGAGGTCGACCGCGTGGTCGACCGCATAGCGACAGATCTCCTCCGCGGCATGGCCCCAGCGCTGCGCCGCGGTGGCGGGCGCCGGCAGCTGGCCGAGTGCTGCGGTGGTGCGGGCGAGTTCGTTGGTGCTCGCCGCTTCTTCGGCGTTGGCGCGCATTTCGTCGATCGAGAGGACCGCGTTGGCCGGTAGGGCGGGCCATTCGCCCGCGCCCCAGGCGTAGGGCATCATCAGCTCCTCGCTGTGCACGACGAGGACGGTGACGTCCGCGCCGGTGTCGCGTGCGAGACCGCCGGCGAATCGTGCTGCGGCCAGCGCGCCCTCGGAACCGTCGCTGGCGACCAGGATGTGCTTGAGCGTGGTCATCGGCAGTCTCCCCCGGGATGCGATCCGGTCGCGGCATGGTAACGCGCGCTGGCACGGCATGCTTGATACCGGTCAACACGCGCGAACCGGCCACCCGCGCCGCGGTCTACAATAGGCGCATGCCTGTCACCTCCCCCGATCTGTTCGGCTATCCCAAGCAGTGGGCCGCCTGCTTCGACCCGGCGCCCTACCTGCCGATGACGCGCGCGGAGATGGACGCGCTCGGCTGGGATGCCTGCGACGTCATCATCGTCAGCGGCGATGCCTACGTCGATCACCCCAGCTTCGGCATGGCGGTCATGGGCCGGTTCCTCGAGGCCCAGGGCTTGCGCGTCGGCATCATCGCGCAGCCCGATTGGCACTCGACGGCGGATTTCACCGCGCTCGGCCGGCCGACGCTGTTCTTCGGCATCACCGCGGGCAACATGGATTCCATGATCAACCGCTACACCGCCGATCGGCGCCTGCGCAGCGACGACGCGTACACCCCCGGCGGCGTCGCCGGCAAACGGCCCGACCGCGCCGTGATCGTGTATGCCCAGCGCTGCCGCGAGGCCTACGCCGAGGTGCCGCTGGTGCTCGGTGGCATCGAGGCCAGCTTGCGCCGTATCGCTCAGTACGATTACTGGAGCGACCAGGTGCGACGCTCCGTTCTCGATGACGCCGCCGGCGACATCCTGCTCTACGGCAACGCCGAGCGCGCTATCGCCGAACTCGCCCACCGGCTTGCGCGTGGCGAGACGATCGGCAACCTGACCGACATCCGCGGCACCACGGTCATCCGGCGTACCCTGCCGGCGGGCTGGACCGAACTCGACTCCACGCGCATCGACTGGCCGAAGCAGGTCGACGCGCTGCCCAATCCTTATGACGAGCGTGGCGACAGCCGCTGCGCCGATGCCGCGCCCGGCGCCGCGCAGACGGTGCGCGTGATCCCGATGCCGCTGCATCGCCAGTCCAGCGCGGCGCGCGAGCGTACCGTCATCCGACTGCCTTCCTACGAGAAAGTGAGCAAGGACGCCGTGCTCTATGCACACGCTTCGCGCGTGCTGCACCAGGAATCGAACCCGCACAACGCGCGTGCACTGGTGCAGCGTCACGGCACGCGCGAGGTGTGGGTCAACCCGCCGCCGATCCCGCTGACCACGGCGGAGATGGACGGCGTGTTCGCGCTGCCGTTCCAGCGCCGCCCGCATCCTGCCTATGGCGACGCGAAGATTCCTGCCTACGAGATGATCAAGACCTCGGTCAACATCATGCGCGGGTGTTTTGGCGGCTGCACCTTCTGTTCCATCACCGAGCACGAGGGACGTGTCATCCAGAGTCGTTCGGAGGAATCGATCCTGCGCGAGATCGAGGACATCCGCGACAAGGTGCCGGGCTTCACCGGGGTCATTTCCGACCTCGGCGGGCCCACCGCCAACATGTATCGACTGAACTGCAAGGACGACGCCATCCAGGCCAGTTGCCGCCGCCTGTCGTGCGTCTACCCGACGGTCTGTGGCAACCTCGAAACCAGTCATCGCCCGACTACCGAGCTCTACCGCAAGGCGCGCAAGCTGCCCGGCATCAAGCGCGTGCTGATCGCATCCGGCCTGCGCTACGACCTTGCCGTGCTCGACGAGGAGTACGTGCGCGAGCTGGTCACGCATCACGTCGGTGGCTATCTCAAGATTGCCCCCGAGCACAGCGAGGAGCGCACGCTCGCGAAGATGATGAAACCGGGGATGGGCAGCTATTACCGCTTCAAGCAGCTGTTCGAGCGCTTCTCGCGCGAGGCGGGCAAGGAGCAGTACCTGATCCCCTATTTCATCGCGGCACACCCGGGTTGCGAGGACGAGGACATGCTCGCCTTGTCGCTGTGGCTGAAGGAGAACGGATTCCGCGTCGACCAGGTGCAGACCTTCTACCCCTCGCCGATGGCGTTGGCGACCGCGATGTACCACTCCGGGCGCAACCCGCTGAAGAAACTGCGTTACAAGGGCGAGAGCGTGTTCAGCGCCCGAAGCCGCGAGCAACGCCGCCTGCACAAGGCCTTCCTGCGCTGGCACGACCCGGACAACCACGCGTTGCTGCGTGAGGCGTTGCTGCGGCTCGGGCGTGCCGATCTGATCGGCGATGGCGCGCACCAGCTGGTGCCGGCAGCGCGAGCGCCCGGCAAGGCGCCGCGCCGGCCCGCACGTGGCGCGCGTTCGCGGCGTTTGCGCCCGGCCCGCGGCGGTCAGTGGAGCTGAGGCCGAATCACTGAGCGCCGCTGGCACGCCCGACTGCCGCACGCAGGCGCGCGGCATCGAGCGGCCGGAGCAGGCAGTCGTGCACCCCGAGCGCGCGCGCGGTGGCGGCGTCGAAACCGGCGCCCGCGTCGCCAATCACGATGACCGGCAGATTCGGGCGCGTGGCGAGCAGGCGCGACGCGAGCTGTGTGCCGGTCAGGCCCCGCATTGCCTGCTCGGTGACCACCACGTCCCACGTGCCCGGCGCTGCGACGAAGCGCGCGAGCGCAGCCTCGGTCTCGTGCACGACGGTCACCTGGTGACCATCCTGGATGAGCGGGGCAACGGTCGCGCCAGCGCTGCCTGCGTCACCGACGACGAGCACGCGGACGCCCGCTTTCGCTGCTTCGTTCGCGTGCTCCAAGGTGGCGTCGCCGCATGGCAGCAGGATGCTGAAGCGGGTGCCGTTGCCGGGTGTGCTGTCGATCAGCAGGTGGCCGCCGTAGCCGTGCACCGTGCCATGGACCATGGCGAGGCCCATGCCGCTGCCCTGACCGATCGGCTTGGTGGTGAAGAACGGCTCGAAGATGCGTTCCTGCTCGCCGGCGGCGATACCACAACCGTCATCGGCGACGACGATTTCGGCGTAGTCACCGGCGAAATCGACATGGCATGACGCGCAGCTCGCGTGTACGCCGCGTCGATGGTGCAGGCCCAGGGTGATGTGCCCGCCGTCGGCCAGCGCATCGCGTGCATTGATGCACAGGTTGAGTACCACCTGTTGCAGCTGCACCGCATTGGCGCTGACCGCTGGTACCGCGGTGTCGGCATCCGCGGCAAGCGCGATGGTGCTCGGCAGCATCGGGCGCAACATGCGCGTCGATTCGTCGAGCAGGACCGCGAGGTCCACTGCTGCTACTTCGCGCGTCTCGCCCCGGCTGAACGCGAGCATCTGCGTGATCAGGTCGCGCGCACGGTTACCGGCCGCGCTGATTTCTTCGAGATAGCCGGCAAGCTGTTGCGGGATGTCGTTCCCGAAGCGGCGCCGGGCGAGACCGGCGTAGCCGAGGATGCTGGCGAGGATGTTGTTGAAGTCGTGGGCTATGCCGCCGGTGAGCAGGCCGATGGCCTCCATGCGCTGCGCTTGCAGCAGCTGGTGCGCGAGGCGCTCGCGTTCGGCTTCGGCCGCGCGACGCCCGCTGACGTCGATGGTGATACCGTGGATGCCGCAGAGCTCGCCATCGCTGGCGATGGCCGCGCGCATGCGCGTTTCGAACCAGAGCACGCCGTCACGCCCGTCTGCGACACGGAAGTCGAGCATGACGAGGCCGGCGGTGGGGCCCGCGCGCACGCGGGCCACCGCATCTCTCACGGCAGCGACGTCGTCGCAGTGGATGATGGCGAGGAAAGCTTCGAAGGAGGCCGGCGTAGGGAGGTGGAAGCCACCTGGAAAGCCCGGCAGGGCAACGATGCGATCACTGGCGAAATCCCAGTACCAGGACGTCATCTGGGTGGCCGACAGCGCGAGGTTGAGCCGGGTCTCGCTCTCGCGCAGCGCCATCTCGGCCAGCTTGCGCTCGGTGATGTCCATGATGTGGCCATGCCACAGGATGCCGCCGTCGCTGTCGCGCAGCGGGGTGGCCTGGCCCAGCACCCAGCGGAGTTCGTCATCCTGGCGACGCATGCGGAACTCGGCGCGCCATTCCTGCATCCGTGCAGCGGATTCGCGCACCGAGGCCTCGACGCGGGCACGGTCCTCGGCGGCGATACGCTCGACGACGACGCTGGCGTCCTCGCGCACCGCTGCCGGTGACACGCCGTAGATGTCACGGATGCCCTCGCTCGAGTACGGGAAACTGTAATGGCCGTCAGCGTGCTGCTTGAACTGGTAGACCATGCCGGGGACCAGCCGCGCAATGCGCGCGAGACGCTGCTCGACCTCGCGCCGCGCACTCTCGGCGCGCACGCGCTCGCTGACGTCGTTGACCACGCCGAGCAGGTGTCCCCGGCGTGAGCCGGGCACCGCGACACGGCGGTAGTGGATCTCGAGGTGGCGCAACTCCCCACCAGGATGCACGATGCGTACCTCGATGCGCCGCGCGACGGGTTCATCGAGTGGCATGGACAGGGCGGCGGCGGAGGCCAGCCGGAATGCGGCGTCGTCGTCCGGGTGGGTGCGGCTGGCGAGCAGGCGGGCCGACCACGGCGGCGGTTCGTCGAGCCCGTAGATGGCTGCCAGGGTCGGGGAGCCGCTGACCACGTTGCGGTCGAGATCCCACTCGAACATCGCCAGGCGTGTCTGCTCCATGGCGAGCTGCAGCCGGTCTTCCGTACTGCGCAGGGAACGGGACAGCGTCTCGTCGATGGTGACATCGCGCAATAATCCGAACATGCGGCGCGGCGCGCCGCCATCATCGTGCAGGGCGCGGACCTGCGGGTCGAACCAGCGCACGCCGCCATCCGCCTGGGGTACCCGGAAGCGGCCGAGCTCGAACGGCCGCCCGTCGGCGAGTGCCCGGTAAGTGGCAAGCAGGCGCGGCCGGTCGTCCGGGTGCACGATGCGCGCCAGCTCGTCGCTCGACCAGGGATCGTCGCCGGTAGCCACGCCGAAGAAGCCGTCGCGATCGCCCAGGGTGAGCATCTCACCGGTGCGTGGATCGGTGACGAACAACAACAGGTTGCCAGCGCTCATCGCGAGGTCGAGGAGGTCGCGCTGTTCCTGTGCGCGACGCATCTCGGCGCGCGCCTCGGTAACGTCGAAAATGAGGCCGATGGCGCGCGGACGCTCGGCATCGACCAGGTTGCGGTAGCGCACCTCGATGTCGCGAAGGGAACCGTCGGGGCGGCGGATGCGGTAACTGACTTCGTGCATGCCGGCATCGTTGGCGCTGCGCGCCAGCCAGGCCGACACGCGCGCATCGTAAGCGGGCAGGTCCGCGGCGACGATGCGCTCCCGGATGCGATCGTAGTGCCATGGGCCGCGTGGATCCTCCAGGCCGTAGATCTGCGCCAGCGCCGGCGGACCGATGCCGATGTTCGTAGTGAGGTCGCGCTCGAACCAGGCCACCCTCGACTCGGTCAACGCGAGTTCGAAGCGTGCCGCCGTATGCAGCGGTCGCATGCCACCGATGGCCTCGACGGCATCGATGGTGACGACCACGTGGTTGACGGTGGCGCCGGCGACGGTCGGGCTCAGCCGACAGGCCGCAAGCACCGAGGCGTTGGCACTATCGAGCGGCCATTCCAGCTCGGCCGGGTGCGCCGAGGCGACCGCCCGCTCATGTGCCGCCCGCAGGTGCGTAGCAAAATCGGCCGGTGCCAGGTCTGTGAGCGGATGCCCCACGAGTGACGCATCGAGGTCGCGCCGATGCGACGATTCGAGGCCGGCGGATATGACCGTCCCGTCCGGCGTGCACACGAGCAGCAGGCGCTCGCCCCGGTCGAGTGTCAACGGGGAGGCCTGCGCGCGGGCTGGCTGCGAACTCATGTTAGGGCTGTGCGGGCGTGGCGCGCGTTCCGATGCGCGGCGCTTCGGTCGGGGAAGCAGCGCGGCAGATCATCCGCCTGCGGCGGCGCGGCGATCCCAGCGGGCGCCACGCGCGCCGCCTCACGCGCTGGCTGACGACGCGCTCGCGCGCGCGCAGGCGCGCTGCAGCAGGCACCAGGCAGCAGCGTATAGCGTCGTGCGCATGCCGCGCTACGCGGCGGCCGGCGTGCACTACCCACGGCGATGTTCGGTCTGACACGGGCCACCGCGCCGAGTGTCGCCGCGTAGCAAGCTGTCGGCTCCTGCCACGATCGATCGCGTGCCGTCGATTCAGCTCTTTGGTTTGGGCAGCTTGGCTTCGCGCTCCTCGGTGGGCATTCCGGCCTTGACCCAGGCGCCGTAGCCGCCGGCCATGTGGGCGACCGGCGCGAGCCCCATGCGGTGCACGGTCTGGGCGGCGAGCGCCGAGCGCATGCCACCGGCACAGTAGAAGATGAACTTCTTGCCCGAGGCGAAGTCCTCGCGGTGGTAGGGGCTCTGCGGATCGACCCAGAACTCGAGCATGCCGCGGGGCGCGTGCACCGAGCCCGCGATGGCGCCATCGCGCCAGAGTTCGCGCACGTCGCGGATGTCGACCAGCTGCACATCGGGATCGTCCTTCACCGCCGCTACCTGTTCGACGGTCATGGTCTCGATTTCCTGCTCTGCCTCGGCGCAGAGTTCCTTGATGCCCTTCGTAATCATGGTGACTCCTGGAACGGTGGTGAGAAACACCCGGCGACGCTCGGGCCGCCAGCGTGAACGGCATTTATTCCTGCGCGGCGCGGTCGCGTCAAGCGCCCGCCGGTGTGCTCATCCGCCCGGGCCGCCGCCGTTGACGTAGATCACTTCGCCGCTGACGAAACTCGCCGTCGAGGAGACCAGCATCGCGACCATTGCCGCAATCTCCTCGGGCCGGCCGATGCGGCGCAGCGGAACCGAATCGACGAAGGCCTGCGCGCGAGCGGCGCCCATCCGCTCCAGCAGGCCGTTGAGCATGTCGGTCGCGATGGGGCCGGGTGCGATGGCGTTGACGTGGATGCCGTGCGGGCCTTCTTCCTTGGCGAGGATGCGGGTGAGTGCTTCGATCCCGGCCTTGGATACCGTGTAGGCGCCAAACGTCGGCGGCATGCGCTGGGTCACGTTGGAGGACAGGTTGACGATGTGGCCGCCGCCCCGCCCGCGCATGTGCGGGACCACTGCATGGACCATGTGATAGGTGCCGTTCAGATTGACGTCGATGATGCGCGCCCAGGCGGACGGCGAGGTATCGGCGATGAGCGTGTCATTGGAGGAGACGCCGGCGTTGTTGACCAGCACGTCGATATGGCCCCAGGCATCGAGCACCGCGTCGACCAGCGCGCTCGCGGCATCCGGCGCTCCGAGGTCGGCGCACAGCGCGAGCGCGCGCCGTCCGCTGGCCTCGATGGCCCGCGCGGTGTCGGCTGCACCGTCGGTGTCGCTGACGTAGCTCAATGCGACATCGCAGCCGTCGGCGGCGAGCGCGAGTGCAATGGCGCGCCCGATGCCACGTGAGCCGCCCGTGACGAGGGCGACGCGGTGGGATGAAGTCATACAGCGGTCTCCGGGCTACGAGCCAGGCGCCATGATCGCAGTCGTCACCGGCCAGGGCAAAGAGCGACCAGCCGGGTCGGCCCTCGCGGCGCACCGCTCGGCGGTCGAGCAGGCACAGCCGGGGCAGCGTCGCAAGGTGGCGCCTCGTTGCATTGTTGAGACAGGGCGAAAGCTGGCGTTCCGGCTGCGCTCGCGACGGCAGGGCACCGGCCTTCAGCCTTGCTCGGCGATCCGTTGGCGCAACTCTTCAATCAGTTCCCGCGGCGTGATCTCGAGCAGGCGCGGCTGGATCTGCGCGCGGTAGACCAGTACCGCGCTGATCCCGCTGACGACGACATCGAAGGCGCGCCAGTGGCCGTCGCGGTAGCCCATGCGCACCTCGACCGGGATTTCGAGCCCGCGCCACTCGACGCGCGCAGCGACCGTGGCCCGGGTATCCGACTTGAACTCCTGCTCGGAGAAGGTCACCAGCTCGTTGTCGTAGTAGATCTGCAGGCGCGAGAGGTAGTAGCGGCAGAGGAAGTCGCCGAACACCGCAACGAACTCGCGTTGCGCCGCGGCATCGAGGTCCTGCCAGCTGCCCATCAGCACGAGGCGTGAGAAGGTCTCGATGTCGAACAGTTGGTGCGCGATGGCGCACAGGCGATCGCGCTGTTCCACGGCGCGTTCGGCATAGGCCGGATCTTTCAATATCGCGATGGCGGCGCCGACGTGCTCGCGCACGACGTCAATCGGTTGCGGCGCATCCGACGGCAAGGCAGCGCGTGCGGGCGCGCCGGCGAGCGCTGTGGCCAGCAGTGCCGTGACCAGCCAGGTGACGAGCCCCGTGACGCCCCGGGTGACGACCCTGGGCGCGGGCGCGGCAACAACCCGGGCGGCCGGGACCCGCCGCGGCGCAGGCCCCCCGATCATGCGAACACCTCGAACAGCTCGGTAAAGGCCTGCAGCTGGCCGCCGGCCGTCGAACTCGGGACCAGGATGGGCGTCGACACGCCGGCTTCGTACCAGCGCGCGAGTTCGTCGCGGATACGCGACGGCGGCCCGGCGAGCGTGGTGTCGTCCAGCCACTGGTCGCTCAGGCAGGCGGGGATGCGCTCGGGGGCGCCATCGGTGATGCAGCGCTCGACGGCGTCCATTTCCGCACCGTAGCCGGCTTCGCGCCAGTAGTTTCGATAGTTCGGCAACAGTGCGTAGGAAGTCAGCGTCTTGCGATTGACCGCGCGCGCGGCGTCGAGGTCACTGGCGACACAGGTCGGGATCATGTTGCCGATGAAGAACCCGGCGCCGACGCCACCTGCGGCGGCCAGCGAGAACGCCATGTGGCTGCGCGCAGCGTTGGCGAACACGAGCCCCTCGGCGATGTCGGCAGCGAGCGCGATCATGCGCCGACGCAGCGTCGCCAGTACCACCGGCGGCAGCTCGCCGGCACGGGGTGCCGCGCGCAGGCGGGCGACGAATGCGCGCATGTCGGCGAGCGGCGGGCCGGGTTCGAGGCCGCGTGCGGCCAGGGTCGGCTCGTGGGCGACACCGACGCCGAAACGGAAACGGCCCGGCGCGAGTTCGTGAATGAACGCCGCGGTCTGCGCGTAGTCCTCGGGCTGTCGGTAGTAGATCGGCTGGATGCTGGTGCCGAAGGGAATGCGCTCGGTGACCAGCGCGATGGCTTCGCAGAGCGCGAGGCCGTCGCCGAAGCTCGGGCAGTAGATCCCGGCGAAACCACGTTGCTCGATTTCGCGCGCGAGATCGAGCGTGCGGCGGCGGCGTCCGGGCACGGCAGCGAGGCCGACGGCAGGGAGTGCAGGTTTCATGGGAGCGCGATCCTATCGCGTGCCACGGTCGGCTGTCATACGCTGCCGCCGAGGTGGGCGGCGTCGCGCTCAGCGCCTGGCGGCACTGGCGCCTGTCGATCCGGCTGCCGTCACCACCTCGGCGAGCGGTTTCTCGTGCCCCACCGCGTAACCCTGGACGAAATCGATACCCACACGTCGCAGCACCGAGACCTGCTCGGGACGTTCGACGTATTCCGCGATAGTCTGCATACGCATCGCACGGGCGACCCCGGCAATCGAGCGGACGATCGCTTCGTCGACCGGATTGGCATCCACGGCGCGAATGAAGGTGCCATCGATCTTGAGGAAGTCGACGTCGAGCTCCTTGAGGTAGCCGTACGACGAGAAGCCGGTACCGAAATCGTCGAGGGCGAAGCGGCAGCCGTAGTGTCGCATCCGTCGGATGAAACGCGCGGCGCGTTCGAAGTTCGACATGAACTCGCTCTCGGTGATCTCGAAGCAGAGCTGTTCCCCGAACGGGTGTGTGCGCAGCTGTGCGGCGAGGAACTCCTCGAAGCGCTCGCTCTGCAGGGACTGGGTCGCGAGGTTGATGGCGAGACGGAGCTTGGCCGCCGTGGCGTCCGGTAGCGTGGCGAGAGTCTCGAGCGTGGTGCGCACGACCCACTGATCGACTTCGCTGGCATAACCGTACTTTTCGGCCGCCGGAATGAGTTCGCCCGCCCCCGACAGGCTGCCGTCGGTATCGTGCAGGCGCAGCAACAGCTCGTAGTGCGCGATGCGCGGCTGTGGCGCCGTCTCGCCGATAGCCGCGACGGGCTGTGCATAGAGACGCAGGCGGCCGGCCTCGAGGGCGTCAGCGAGCTGTGACACCGCGCGCACCTGGTCGCGCTGCAACCGCATGTCGGACTGATCGGCATTGTAGAGCTCGATGCGATTGCGACCGCTGCGCTTGGCCGCGTAACAGGCGGCATCGGCGCTCTGCATGGCCTCGTCCACCGATTCGCCGCCGCGTAGCAACACGATGCCCGCGCTGGCGCCGATGGTATGCGTGCGCCCTTCGTACTCGAAGCGGAACTCGTCGATGCATTTGAGCACTGCGCGCGCGACTACCTGCGCTTCGCCGGCCGAGGCATCGGGCACGAGCAGGGCGAACTCGTCGCCACCGATCCGTGCGAGCAC
Organism: Gammaproteobacteria bacterium; assembly: GCA_040220855.1. Classification (GTDB taxonomy): domain Bacteria; phylum Pseudomonadota; class Gammaproteobacteria; genus JACKNG01. The sequence goes on from JAVJVZ010000036.1 coordinate 58,298, forward strand.
GCAGTCGTGTGGCACGATCGCGCCGAGATCGGCAGCCAGGCGTCGCAACAGCGCGTCGCCGGTCGAATGTCCGCAGGTATCGTTGATCAACTTGAAACGATCGAGATCGAAGAAAACCAGCGCATGCCGACCGTGTGGCGGCGCCGTCTCGACCAACTCGCCGAGGCGCTGCTCGAAGGCGCGGCGGTTGAGCAGGCCCGTGAGGTAGTCGTGGCTGGCGTGGTAGGCATTGGCGTCGGCCAGCGCCTTGCGCTCGGAGATGTCGTGCAGAATCAGCGCAACGAAGCGCGGCTTGCCGCTGGCGTCGGCCACGGTGCTGAGGTCGAGCCGCGCCCAGAACGGATCCTGGCCGCTGCGCGTGCATTCGAGTTCGAGTTCGAGGCTGTCGCCGGCACCGTCGAGCAGGGTGCGGATGTCACGCTCGAGCGCAGTGCGATGCGCCGGACCGACGATGGTACGCACGGCATTACCACGCAGGGTACCGCTCGGGCGGGACAGCATGGTGTGCGCTCGCGCGTTCGCTTCGATGATGTCGAGCTCGGCATCGAGAATCATGATGCTGATGGAACTGCGTGCAAAGATGGCCTGGAAGCGTGCTTCGCTGGATTCGAGAGCCGCGGTGGCGGCGAGTTCGGCGCTGATGTCGCGGAACACCCCGAAGGCGGCCGTGTCGCCGCCCTCGAAGCCGGCCTGCAGTGTGCCCGACAAGGTGACGCGATCACCGTCGCCGGCTTGCAGGGCGAACTCGAGCGGGCGCGCGCCGGCGCCGGCGAGAACGTCCTCGAGTGCTGCGCGGAAATCCGCGCGACTGTCGGCCGCGACGTGCGCGGTGAGGCTGGCTCCGTGCGCCAGGGCGGCGCGGTCGAGCGCGAGCGCACGTAACGCCGCATCGTTGGCGAACAGGAGCCGACCATGGCGGTCGACGCTGAGGATGAGCTCGCCGGTCAGTTCGACGATATCGCGGTAACGGCGGCGGCTCTGCTCGAGTTCGTCGCTGCGCTCGCTCAGCTCGTCGACGAGCAGGTTGAGTTCGTCGGTACGCAGCCGCACGCGCGTCTCGAGCTCGTCGTTGAGGCGCTCGATGAGCGTGGCGTGGCGGGTGAGGTCTTCGACCAGCGCCGCGTTGGCCGCTTCGTGACCGTAGGCCTCCCGGACCAAACGTCCCATGCGCAGGCCCGCGACGAGCAGCAGCGTGGAGAAGAGCAGCAAGGCGACGCCGAGAATGCGCCGCGTCGGGTCGGGCGCCAGCATCATCGCGGCGCTGAAGGGCAGTACGGCCGGCAACGCCAGGCACAGCACGCTGCGCGGGCGGCTCGCAAAGCCCGCCACGGCGCCGGCCACGAGCCCGAACAGGCACAGCATCATGAGCATGTCGCCGAACAGGGTACGCGGTAGAGCGACCGCGCCGACGCTCCAGCTCAGCCCGACCAGGACCAGGGGGTAATCGAACGCCAGCATGTCGGGGGTGCGCCCGGCGGCGAGCTGCGAGCGGCAGCGGCGCGCGCCGTGCACCCGCAGGAACACCGTCAGCGCGACTGCGGCGAACCAGGCGATGGCTGGCGGCAGGGGCAGCGAGCCACGCAGCAGGAACACGACGCCGGCGGCCGCGCACAGCGTGCCGCCCGCGGTGAGGCTGGTGGTCAGCACGAGATGCTCGAAGTTGCGCCGCGCAAACGCAAGGGGTGGCTGAGCCGGGGCGTCGCTGACGACGGGGACTGCGGTCATGGATGGGGACGGCCGGGTGCGTGGGCCAAGTATGCCTCGCTGCGCCGCGTGGGTGTGAGCACCCAGGTGTCGTAACACAAAAATATTGAATATCTGGAGAATAATGTAATACTTTTGCCACGGGTCCCGCACCGGGGCCGTCATCCTGCAGCGGGAGAGCCCCATGGAAAATGCCAGTGCCGAGCAGGCGCGCTTCGACGCCATCATCGCCGCCGAAGAAAAGATCGAACCGCGCGACTGGATGCCCGAGAAGTACCGTCGCAACCTCGTCCGCCAGATCTCGCAGCACGCGCACTCCGAGGTCGTCGGCCAGTTGCCCGAGGGCAATTGGATCACGCGCGCGCCGACGCTGCGGCGCAAGGCGACGTTGCTCGCGAAAGTGCAGGATGAAGCGGGCCATGGCCTGTATCTCTACAGCGCTGCCGAGACCCTCGGCGTGTCGCGCGAGCAGATGGTCGACGACCTGCTCGCCGGGCGCGCCAAGTACGCCAGCATCTTCAACTACCCGACCCTCAGCTGGGCTGATGTCGGCGCCATCGGCTGGCTCGTCGACGGCGCCGCGATCGTCAACCAGATTTCGCTGTGCCGAACCTCCTACGGCCCGTACGCGCGCGCCATGGTGCGCATCTGCAAGGAGGAGAGTTTCCACCAGCGCCAGGGCTACGAGATCATGCAGGCGCTCGCCGGCGGCTCGACCGCGCAGAAGGCGATGGCGCAGGACGCGCTCGATCGCTGGTGGTGGCCGACGCTGATGATGTTCGGGCCGCACGACGCCGAGTCGGCGCATTCGCAGCAGTCGATGCAATGGAAGATCAAGCGGCAGTCGAACGACGAGCTGCGCCAGAAGTTCGTCGACCAGACGGTCGAGCAGGCGCACCACATCGGCCTCGCCATCCCCGACCCCGAGCTGCGCTGGAACGAAGCGCGCGGCCACTACGATTTCGGTGCGATCGACTGGGACGAGTTCCAGCGCGTGCTGAACGGCAACGGCCCGTGCAACCGTGAGCGCCTGCGCGACCGCCGTCGCGCCCATGAAGACGGCGCCTGGGTGCGCGAGGCGATGCTCGCACACGCCGACAAGCAACGTCAGCGCGCCACCGGGCACGCAGCCTGAGCCGCACGCGGAGGAATACCATGAGCAAGCAACACCTGCCCCTGTGGGAAGTGTTCGTGCGCAGCCGGCGCGGCCTCGACCACAAGCACATCGGCAGCCTGCATGCGGCCGATGCCGAGCAGGCCCTGCTCGCTGCGCGTGACACCTATACCCGTCGCCAGGAAGGCGTGAGTATCTGGGTGGTGCGTTCGAGCGACATCCACGCCAGCCAGTTCGAGGACGAGGCGGCATTCTTCGAGCCGGCCGCGGACAAGGTCTATCGCCACCCGACCTTCTACGACGTGCCCGAGGAGCTGAAGCTGTGAGCGAGGCGCATTTCACCTACGTGCTGCGCCTCGGCGACAACGCGCTGGTGCTCGGCCAGCGCCTGTCCGAGTGGTGCGGCCACAGTCCCTTCCTTGAAGAGGACATCGCCATGGCCAATACCGCGCTCGACCACATCGGCCGCGCGCGCATGCTGCTCACCCACGCGGGCGCCATCGAGGGACGCGGGCGTGACGAGGATGCGCTGGCCTACCAGCGCGACGAGCGCGAGTTCGGCAACTTTCTCCTGTGCGAACTGCCGAATGGCGACTATGCCTTCACCCTGGTGCGCCAATACCTGCTCGACGTGTATCACGAGCTCTTGTTCGATGCACTGACCAGCTCGCGTGACGGCGAACTCGCCGCCATCGCCGCCAAGTCGGTCAAGGAATCGGCCTACCACGCGCGACGCAGTGGCGACTGGGTGCTGCGCTTCGGTGACGGCACCGAGGAAAGCCAGGCCCGCGCGCAGGCCGCGCTCGACGAGCTGTGGGCCTACACCGGCGAGCTGTTCCGCGCGGACGCGGTCGACGAAGCGATGCAGGCGGCGGGTGTCGCGCCCGACCTGGCGGCGCTCGAGTCACGCTGGCGCGCACGTGTCGAGAGCCATCTCACGGCGGTGACGCTGCGCGTGCCGCAGGACGCGTGGCAGCCGGACGGCGGGCGTGCCGGCCTGCACACCGAGCACATGGGGCGCCTGCTGGCGGAGATGCAGTTCGTGCAGCGCGCCTACCCGGGGCTCGAGTGGTGAACGCCGCGACGGCGCTCGACGTCGCTGCCGTGCGCACCTTGCTCGAGGCCGTGCGCGACCCGGAGATCCCGGTCCTCACCATCGACGATCTCGGTGTGCTGCGCGACGTCCGTGTTGCCGATGATGGCGTGGTCACCGTCGCTATCACGCCGACCTACAGCGGCTGCCCGGCGATGCAGACCATCGCCGACGACATCCGTGCCACGCTGGCGGGGGCCGGCGTCGAGACGGTGCACATCGAAACGCGCCTCGCGCCCGCCTGGACCACCGACTGGCTCAGTGCGGCGGGCCGCCGCAAGCTGCTCGAGATCGGCATTGCGCCACCCGCCGTTGCCAGCAGCGACAAGCGCGTGCTGCACGGTGCCGCCGTGGCGGTGGCCTGTCCACGCTGCCATTCGCAGCACACCGAGCTCGTCAGCGAGTTCGGATCGACCGCCTGCAAGGCACTCTATCGGTGCCGCAGCTGCCTGGAACCTTTCGATTACTTCAAATGCCTGTGAACGACTTCCACCCGCTGCCCGTCGCTACCGTGCGGCGCCTCACCGAAGACGCCGTCTGCGTGCGCTTCGCCGTACCGGACACGCTCTCCGATCAGTTCCGTTTTCGCCAGGGGCAGTACCTCACGCTGCGCCGTGCCATCGACGGCGAGGAGGTGCGCCGCTCCTATTCGATTTGCAGCGGCATCGACGACGGCACGCTCGAGATCGCCATCAAGGCGGTTCCCGGGGGACGTTTCTCGACCTTCGCCAACGAAGCGCTGGCTGCCGGCGACGTGCTCGAGGCGATGGCGCCGGCCGGCAGCTTCACCAGTGAGCTCGACCCGCATGCCGCACGCAACTACCTGTGCATTGCCGCCGGCAGCGGCATCACGCCGATCCTGTCGATCGTGAAGTCGATCCTCGCCACCGAGCCCGGAAGCCAGGTCACGCTGCTCTTTGGCAACCAGCGCGTGGCCAGCATCATGTTCCGCGAGGAACTCGATCGCCTCAAGAACCGCTACATGGCGCGCTTCCAGCTGATCCACGTGCTCAGCCGCGAGAACCGCGAGGTCGACATCCTCAATGGCCGCATCGACAACCGCAAGGGGGCGGCGCTGTGCCGCAACCTGCTCGACCTGCAGTCGGTCGACGCGTTCTTCCTGTGCGGCCCCGAGGCAATGATTTCCGAGGTGTCACGCGGTCTGCGTGCGAGCGGTATCGACGAGTCGCGTATCCATTACGAACTGTTCGGCGCCTCCGCCGACGATGCCGCCGAGGTGGTGCGGCGCCATCACGCGCGTGCCGAAAAGTTCGCTGGTCGCAATGCGCGCGTGACCATCCGCCTCGATGGCCGTGAAACCACGCTCGACCTGGCGCCGGACGGCGAGAACGTGCTCGATGCCGCGCTCGACGCCGGCCTCGACCTGCCTTTTGCGTGCAAGGGGGGCGCCTGCGCAACCTGCAAAGCGCGCGTTACCGCGGGAGAAGTGGAAATGGACCTCTGTCATGCGCTCGATGCGGCGGAGGTTGCGGCCGGCTACGTGCTGACCTGCCAGGCGCACCCGGTCAGCGACGAGGTGACCATCGACTTCGACCGCGCGGTCTAGCGCGATGGACTCTCGGCTCGCTGCGCGGCTCGAGGCCATGCTCGCCGCGGCGCCGCCGCGGGCCGGTTCGCTGGTCGTCACCCTGTTTGGCGACGTCGTGTCGCAGCACGGCGGCAGCGTGTGGCTGGGTGGACTGGTCGAGGCGCTCGGCCGCTTCGGCCTCAACGCCGGCCAGGTGCGCACCGCGGTCTTTCGCCTTGCCCGCGATGGCTGGCTGGAAGCCACACAGCACGGGCGGCGCAGCTGTTACCGGCTGACCGCGTCGGGGCAGCGCCAGTACGCGCGCGCGGCAGCCCGGATCTATGCCCCGGTACACGCCGAGTGGGACGGCGAGTGGACACTGGTGATGCCGGCGGGCGTCGCCAGTGGCGCCCGCGAGGAGCTGCGCCGCCGACTCGGCTGGCTCGGCTTCGCGCCGCTCGCCGGCGGCGTGCTGGCCCATCCACGTGCGCCCCGCGCGGCACTCGCCGAGACGCTGGCCGAACTCGGGGTCAGTGCGCAGGTGGTGGTGTGGTGCGCCCGCGCCGACGACGCCCCGGCGCTCGATGCGCTGGTCCGTGAGGCCTGGCTGCTCGACGAACTGGCCGCGCGTTTCGAGCAGTTCGTCCTGACATTCGAACCGTGCGCGACGTTGCTCGAACGGGCGCCGCCGGCCGACGAGGAGGCCTTCGTGCTGCGTTGCCTGCTCATCCACGAATACCGTCGCCTGCTGCTGCGCAGCGTCGACCTGCCGCCAGCACTGCTGCCGGCGTCCTGGCCCGGTCACGCCGCCATGGCGCTCGTTGCGGCGCTGTATCGCCGTGTGCAGGCGCCCTCGACCGCCTGGGTCGGCGCTCATCTCGGCAATGTCGAAGGCCCCTTGCCGCCCCCCGGTGACAGTTTCTACCGGCGCTTCGGCGGCCTTGTGACGACCTCACCGGGCGCTGCGCGCGCGGCCGCTGCGGGCGCCTGAACGGTCGTACACGCCGCGGCGGCGGGCCGCGTCGGAGGACCGGCATGCAGCGGTCCCGACCTGCCGCCGGTTGGCGGCGACTGCGCCTGCGCGAATCTTGCTAGCATGCACTGCATGACCGCCCCCTGACGCACGCGAGGCAATCGATCCATGGTCGCAGTCAAAGCTCCCCGCGGCAGTTTCGACGACCTCTCCGGGCCGCCGGCGTTGCCACTGCTCGGCAACCTGCTCGAACTGCGCTTCGAGAAGTTCCATCGCCAGTTGGAGGCGTGGGCAGACGAGTACGGACCCATCTACCGTATCCGCATCGGCCCGCGCCGCGTGCTCGTGATCTCGGATGCCGACGCCATCAAGCGCATGCACCGCGAGCGGCCCGACCTGTTCCGGCGCACCCGCGCGCTGCAGGCCTGTACCGCGGAGATGCGCCTGAAGGGCGTGTTCTCCTCGGAAGGCGAGGATTGGCGACGCCAGCGCAAGATCGTCGCCATGGCACTGAACACCGCCCACCTGAAGCCGTTCTATCCGACGCTCCGTGTCATTACCGAGCGACTGATGCGACGTTGGCAGGCGGCCGCCGACCGCGGCCAGCCGGTCGAGCTGTGCCGCGACCTGATGCGCTTCACCGTCGACGTGACCACGCAGCTCGCCTTCGGTATCGACTTCAACACCCTCGAGACCCAGGGACCGGTGATTCAGCAGAACCTGGACAAGGTCTTCCCGGTGCTGAATTTCCGCGTCAATGCGCCGTTTCCCTACTGGCGTTACCTGCGCCTGCCGCGCGACCGGGTGCTCGACCGCGCGCTCGGAGATCTCGAGGGCCAGGTCAACGAGATCATCGCCGACGTGCGCGCGCGCATGCGCGAGGATCGTTCCTTGTACGAAGAGCCGACCAATTTCCTCGAGGCGATGATCGCCGCACAGGAAGCGGAGGGCATCGGCTTCTCCGACGCGGATATCTTCGCCAATGTGTGCACGCTGCTGCTGGCCGGTGAGGACACCACTGCCAACACGATTGCATGGACGGTGAATTTCTTCCTGCAGCATCCCGCGCACTTCGAGCGTGCGCGGTCGGAAGTCGACGCCGTCGTCGCACCCGGGCCAATTCCAGCGGCTATCGAGCAGACTGCGCAGATGCCGTTCATCGAGGCGTTCTACAGCGAGGCCATGCGCCTCAAGCCGGTGGCGCCGCTTAACGCGATGGAGCCGCTCGAGGATGTCGAACTGTGCGGTTACCTGATTCCGCGTGGTACGCCGATCACGATGCTCAATCGTCGCATCGCCAACCAGGATGCCCATTTCGGCGATGCCGCGCGTTTCGATCCCGAGCGCTGGCTGACTCCGCCGGAAAGCCGTGGCTGTCCGCACGACACTAGCACCTTTCTGCCGTTCGGCACCGGGCCACGCTTCTGCCCGGGCCGCAATCTCGCGCTGCTGCAGATTCGTACCGTGCTCGCGATGCTGTGCCGCAACTTCGACATCGCACTCGCCGATCCGACGCGCGCGGTGGAGGAGAAGCTCGCATTCACCATGATGCCGACCAACCTCGTGCTGCGCATGCAGCGGCGCGCGGCGCCGGCAGCTACGACCTGACGCAGTCAGGGGAGGTCCTGCGATGATTAAACGGCTGATAGTGTTGCTGGGACTGCTTGCGGGGGTGCCGGTCGCGGCCGTGGCGGCACCCTGCGCCGATGGCAGCGCCGCCGAGGCGGCGGTACGCGCCTACCTCGTCGCCATGCAGGAGCACCGCTTCGACGATGCGTACCAGCATGTCACCACCACCATGACCGACGGCAAGTCGCAGGGCGACTGGGCGGCGTTGCAGAAGCTCTTCTACGAGGGCGGCGAGGTGAACATCTTCGGGATCGACATCCGTCCTGCCCAGGTGCCGCAGGGCGCCGCCGATTGCGCCGCGCGCGCGGTGGTGCCGAACGTGCTGAAGTCACGCGACAAGTTCAACAACCAGGGCCTCACCGAGTTCGAGGTCTACACGGTGGTCGCGCGCGAAGAAGGCTGGCGCATCGACAGCCAGCGGACCTTGTTCGAACAGAGCGAAGTCGACCAGTGGTTCCCCGGCGAACAGATGCCGGAGTTCCGCGACCAGTATTGAGCCGGGCCGGGCGATGCGATTCCGGCGGCAAGCTCGCGCCTTGCCGCGGCGGACGCGCGCCGCGCTCAGGCCGCCTCGCCGAGGCTGCCCAGGACGCGCCGATGATCGGGGAAGTGCTCCAGCATGCGCTCGCAGAAGGCCTGCGCGTCCTTCGGGTCGACCACCTGCAGTTTCTTCTTCGGCTTCCTGGGATTACGCGGAAAGCGGCCCATGCCGGCGAGGATGCAGAACCAGGAGGTCGGGCTGTAGACCAGCCGTGACGCCTGCCCGCGCAGCTCGGCGAGCAGGTCGCCGCCCTTGTCCCACACGGCGAGAATGCGGGCGACGTCATCGGGCACGTTGGGGTTGTCGCGGTTGGCACGCCAGTAGTCAGTGTCGTCGCGGGTGTTCAGCTTGTAATGCATGAAGATGTAGTTGCGCACACCATCGAAGATCGCGTTGATCTTCTCGTTGACGTCGGCGCGGTAGCGATCGGTGAAGCCGCCCTGCTCGTAGCGCTGCATGAAGGTCTCGACGGTATCCTGCACGACCATCAGCGCAGTCGCCTCGAGTGGCTCCATGAAGCCCTGTGACAGACCTACCGCGAGGCAGTTGCGCTCCCAGCTCTTCGCCACGCGGCCGACGCGCATCTTGAGGTGGCGTGCCGCGACGTCGGCGTCGAGCAGGCCGAGGTGCTCGCGCAGTTCGCGTTCGGCGGCGTCCTCGTCGAGATGGTCCGAGGAATAGACGTAGCCGTTGCCGAAGCGGTTGGTGAGCGGAATCTTCCATACCCAGCCGCACTTGAGCGCGGTCGAGACGGTCTCGGACGGCAGCGTCTCGTCGACATGCGGGGTCGGCATGGCGACAGCGCGGTCGTTGAACAGCACGTCCTTGTAGGAATTGAACGGCACCCCGAGCGTCTTGCAGATGAGTACGCTGGCGAAGCCCGTGCAGTCGACGAAGAAATCCGCCTCGACCAGCCCGCCGCTCTCGGTCATCACGCCGGCGATGTCGCCGTTCTCGTGTTGGCGCACCTCGGTGACGGTATCGACGACGTGTCGAACGCCGCGCGCGACGGCGTATTCGCGCAGCAGTTCGCCGATGCCACTGGCATCGAAATGGTAGGCATAGTCGGTCGAGTAGCCGGTGGTCGGATTAGGCAGCGGTGCGCGGTGATGGCGCGCGAGATGATTCGAGATGAAGAACGTATCCGGATGCGCATGCACGTCGAAATTGCGGTTGCGCAGCGTGATGTTCTGGAAGAACGCGCGGATGGAGGCGTCGTCGTCGTGGGAGAAGAAGGGGTGGTAATAGCTTCGGTAGCCCTTGCGCGTCGACCACCCGGGAAAGCGGATACCACACTTGTAGCTCGCATTGCAGCGCGGCATCCACTCGGCCTCGCTGACGCCGAGGCGATCGAAGAACCGACGCATCTTGGGCGTGGAGCCCTCACCGACGCCGATGATGCCGATTGCCTGCGACTCGAGCAGGGTGATTTCGATGCCGCGGTCGGCCCATGCGCGGGCGAACAGCGCGGCAGTCATCCAGCCAGCGGTACCGCCGCCGACGATGAGTATGCGCCTGGTGATCGAATCATTCATGCCTGGGAATTGCTCCGCGTGCGCTTGCTGTTGCCCCGATTGTAGCGTGCGGCCGGTGGGCGCACGCGATATAGCGGCCCCGTGCGACCGTGCACGGTCATGTCGGGTTCAAAAAAAAACCGCGGGGTGGTTGCCCACCCCGCGGTTCGATTCAGCAGACGTGGTCCGGAATCAGGTGCCGAGACGGCGCATGGCCGACTGCGTCATGTAGTTGTTGATGAAGTCCTCGGCCGAACCCGAGCTGTCCCACTTCGACTCCCAGCCGCCCTGGCAGGTCTGCGACTGGCAGAAGCGCGTGATGCGCTTCGACTGGATGTCGTTGGAGATGACCCAGTTCCAGCTCCACTCGAGGCGGCCATCGGTAGCGCGCTTCTCGTGGCTGCCGTAATCCGGCACACCGGCGTCGCCGTGTCCGGTGTAGTACTGGCTGAAGCCCGGCTCGAAGGACTTCCAGATCTCGCCGCGGCGATCGTAGGAGATGGCCTGCGGGTACTCGATGTTGCGCGCATCGAAGTACACGCGGCGCTTCGACAGCGGCGCACGCGGGAAGCCGACCGGCTCGCCCTCGAGGACGATGACCTCGGGAATGAGCGACTTGCCGACGTTGTAGTAGGAGGTGCCCTTCGGACCACCGCAGGTCGGGTGCTCCCAGTTCTCCATGTCGGGACGCCAGTTGTAGTGCATGGCGCCGAGCATCGGGCCGCGGTGCACGATCTTCCAGTTGCCCCAGGTGAGCATCGGGTCACCGGCCGCCCAGGCGTCGGAGAGGAACAGGTTGATGCCAGCGACGAGCGGCTCGAAGCGCTGGTTGGTCGGGAACCGGCGCACGCGCTTGAAGGCGGGCAGGTAACCGAACAGCTCGGGGAACTTCGACTGGTCGTAATACCACTCGTTCATGAACGCCGTGCCCTTGATGTCGTTGGGCGCGGTGAACCACACCGACTGGTGGCGCAGCATGTGCTCCTTGCCCGGCAGGTAGGGCGCGCCGCCGGCGGAATCCGGGTGGACCAGGCCGATGGTCTGCTGCTGGGCCCACACGAAGTGGTACTCGTACTGGACCTCGCCTTCCTGGTCGAGTGCGTAGGTCGGAATGGCGAAGATGTCCTGGTCGTGACGGCCCCAGGACAGCACCACGTTGGCCTGCACCTGCTCGGGCGTCTGCGGGTCGGGGAACGGATGGCCGCCGATCCAGGGCTTGCCGTCCTTGGTGTACACGTTGCCGTCGCTACCGAACTCGGCCTGGCCCCAGTTCTTGAGGGTGGCGTCGAGATAGTAGGGCGGGAACATCTTCTCGATTTCGGTCTGCGTCGGCAGGATGAAGAACTCGCGACCGTCCTGGGTGACCTCCTGGTAGAGGAAGGGGTCCACGAGATCCTGCACGAGGTCGATGTTGTCCTTGTTGATGACGTCACCGACTTTGACCTTGCCCTTGGTGTAGGCCTCGATGTCGGTCAGCTCTTCCGGGTAGGCCTTGAAGGTGTCGCCGGTCTTCGCCGCGAGCGGCCACAGGGCGCTGAGCACACCGGCAGAGCCGGCGCCCTTGGCCACCTTGTCCATAAAGACACGGCGGCTGTAGTCGAAGTCGTATTTCTTGATGTGCATATTTTCCCCTGCCTTTCCGAATCGGAATCGGTAGATCCAAGCGGAGTGGGAAGCGACCTCCCCGTGCTCCTCAGTGCGGCCGCCGGAAGTCTCGGATTCCTGACGACAGCGGCGTAAGGTAACCCAGCTCCAGGTCTGGTCCAAGTCCCGGATTCCCGCGCGGGTTGTTCCGGATGTGCATGGGTTCCCTCTGCACGCGATCAGGTTCATGCGACGGCGTTGATCGTCGCAATTCGCATGTTGCGCTGCAGCGCGTCCTGGTGAAGGCGACGACCACGGTCGGTCGCGGGGAATTGCCTTACCATGAGCGCGGACGCCGGCGCATCGAGGAGTTCGCGATGGTCACAGCAATCGTTCTCATCCGTACCCGTCACGGCCAGGCCAACGAGGTCGCCGAGGCGCTTGCGGGGTTTCCCGAGATCGCCGAGGTCTACTCCGTCGGTGGTACTTATGACGTCATCGCGATCGTGCGCGTGCGGCACAACGAAGCCATCGCGCAGATGGTCACCGAGCGCATGGTGCACGTCGCCGGCATCGAACGAACCGAGACCTTGATCGCGTTCAAGACGCACTCCCGCCACGATCTCGAGGCGGTGTTTTCGCTTGGTCTCGACGACTAGCGTACACCCTCCGCGGATTATGTCTGCCGCAATGCAGCATGCACGGCGCAGGCCTCGGAGCCGGATGTTCTAGCCGCCCGCCGGGCCGCCCGCTCAACGCTGCGGGCAGCGCCGCAGATCGAGCGTGAACGGCATGTCCGGGCTGGCTGGTGCCGCGCGGGTCGTGCCCACGCCCTGGCTGTGGCCGATGGTCTCGAAGCGCGCGAGGCGGCGTGACTCGGCCGCGCGTGCGTTGACCGGGTAGGTGTCGTGGCTGCGCCCGCCGGGATGGGCGACGTGGTAACGGCAGCCGCCCAGCGAGCGCGCGTTCCAGGTATCGACGAGATCGAAGGTGAGCGGATCGTGGGTGGCGATGGTCGGATGCATGCCGGAGGGCGGATCCCAGGCCTTGAAACGGACGCCGCCGACGAAGTTGCCGCGCACGCCGGTCGGCTGCAACGGCACCGGGTAGCCGTTGCACTCGACGCGGTAACGTTCGCGCACGAAGCCGGTGACCTCGACCTGCAGGCGCTCGACCGACGAATCGACGTAGCGTGCGGTGCCGCCGGCGGTCGATTCCTCGCCGAGCACGTGCCACGGCTCGAGCGCGGTGCGCAGCGTGAGTTCGATGCCGTCGTGGGCAATGCTGCCGAAGCGCGGAAAGCGGAACTCGAAGAAGCTCTCGTACCATGCGCGCTCGAAGGCGAAGCCGGCCTGGCGGAGATCGTCGATGACGTCACCGAAATCGTGCCAGACGAACCACGGCAGCATGTAGCGATCGTGCAGCTCGGTACCCCAGCGCACCAGCTCGCGCTGGTAGGGTCGATCCCAGAAGCGTGCGACGAGCGCACGGATGAGCAGCATCTGGGTCAGGCTCATGCGCGGGTGCGGCGGCATCTCGAAGCCGCGGAACTCGAGCAGTCCGCGGCGGCCGCTGGCGCTGTCCGGCGAGTACAGCTTGTCGATGCAGAATTCGGCGCGGTGGGTGTTGCCGGTGAGGTCGATGAGCTGGTTGCGCATCACGCGGTCGACCAGCCACGGCGGCACCTCGGTGGCGTCGAGCGGGACCTGGGCGAGCGCGATGTCGAGCTCGTGGAGGCGATCGTCGCGCGCCTCGTCGGCGCGCGGCGCCTGGCTGGTCGGCCCGATGAAGAGGCCGGAGAAGAGGTAGGACAGCGACGGGTGGTTCTGCCAGTAGCGCACCAGGCTTGCCAGCAGGTGCGGGCGGCGCAGCAGTGGCGAATCGCCCGGTGTCGGCCCGCCAAGAGTGACGTGATTGCCGCCCCCGGTGCCGGTGTGGCGCCCGTCGAGCATGAACTTCTCGGTCGCGAGGCGCGACTGGCGCGCCGCCTCGTAGAGCGTCGTAGTGGTCTCGACCATCTCGGCCCAGTCGTGCGCGGGATGCACGTTGACTTCGATGACGCCGGGGTCGGGCGTAATCTGCAGCAGCTTGAGGCGCGGATCGCGCGGTGGCTCGTAGCCTTCGATGACGACCGCCGTGCCGAGCTCGGCGGCGGTCGCCTCGACCGCGTGTACGAGCGCCACGTAGTCCTCGAGTCGCTGCAGCGGCGGCATGAAGACGTGCAGGCGCCCGTCGCGGATCTCCGTGCACAACGCCGTACGCACCACGCCGGTCGCATCGGGCGCGGCCGGCCGCGCGCGTTCGCCGCCGTGCGGCTGCGCCGGCGCATGCACGAACCAGTGGCGCGGCAACAGCGGTTGGGCCGGAGCGAACGGATCGACCGGCGGAGGGGTCTCCTCGCCGCGTTCAGGCGCGCGCGGGAGCGAACTGATGGGCAGGCGCAGTCCAAGCGGCGAATCGCCGGGCAGCAGGAAGAGATGGCCGCGGCGTAGCGGCCACGCGCCACTCTCCCAGTGGCCGTTGTCGCCGCGCGCCAGGGGCAGCACGTAACCCGCCGGCTGGAACAGCGCGCCGTCGAACAGCCGCCGCAAGCGCTCGCGTTCGAGCGGCTCGGCGAGCGTGGCGTCACGCGGATCGACGTTGACCGGCAGCGTGCCTTCCTTCCACAGGTAGTAGTAGGTGTCTTCGAAGGCGGTGTGTACGCAGCGCCCGGGCAGGCCGAGTCGCGCGCCGAGCTTGCGCGCAAAGGCTTCGTCGATGCCGTCGACGAGCGGTCGCGCACCGCGCGCGAGATTGGCCAGCAAGGCGCTGTCCGACCACAGCACTTCGCCGTCCATGCGCCAGAAGATGCCTAGCGCCCAGCGCGGCAGCGGCTCGCCCGGGTACCACTTGCCGAGGCCGTGATGGACCAGGCCGCCGGGCGCGTAGTGAGCCTTGAGTTTGCCGAGCAGCAGCTCGGCGGCGTGGCGCTTGTCGGGACCGTCGGCCGCGATCGTCCACTGCGGGCTCTCGAAATCGTCGATGGAGACGAAGGTCGGCTCGCCGCCCATGGTCAGGCGCACGTCGCCGGCGGCAAGGCGCGCGTCGACTTCCGCGCCCAGCGTATCGATGCGCGCCCAGGTCGCATCGTCATAGGGCCTGGTGACGCGCGGGTCCTCGTGGATGCGCGCGACGGTGTTGCTGTAGGAAAACTCGACCTCGCACTGGTCGGTTGCGCCCTCGATGGCGGCGGCGTGCGAGTAGTGCGGCGTGGCGGCGAGCGGGATGTGTCCCTCGGCAGCGAACAGGCCGGAGGTCGGGTCGAGCCCGACCCAGCCCGCGCCCGGCAGGTAGACCTCGGTCCAGGCGTGGAGGTCGCTGAAGTCGGCGCTCGGCCCGGACGGACCGTCGAGCGCCTTGACGTCCTCCACCAGCTGTACGAGGTAGCCGGAGACGAAGCGGCTGGCGAGGCCGAGATGACGCAGGATCTGTGCGAGCAGCCAGGCGCTGTCGCGGCACGATCCGCGGCCGAGCCTGAGCGTCTCCTCGCAGCTCTGCACGCCGGGTTCGAGGCGCACGATGTAGTCGATGTCGCGTTCCAGGCGCTGATTGAGCGCGACCAGGAAATCAATCGTCGGCATCTTCTCGCGCGGCACCTCGGCCAGCCACGCCGCGAGCAGCGGCCCACGCTCCTCGATCGCGAGGTAGGGTGCAAGATCGTCGGCGACCTCGGCCTCGTAGCTGAGCGGACACTCGAGTGCGCTGTCGTCGAGGAAGAAGTCGAACGGGTTGATCGCGACCATGTCGGCGATCACCTCGACGTCGATCTTGAGGTGACGCGCGCGCTCCGGGAAGACCAGGCGCGCGAGGTAGTTGTTGTAGGGATCCTGCTGCCAGTTGATGAAGTGGTCGGCCGGTTCGATCTTGAGCGAGTAAGCGTGCACGTGCGTGCGCGTGTGGGGCGCCGGGCGTACGCGCAGCACGTGCGGGGCGAGCTTGACGAGGCGATCGAAGTGGTATTCGGTGCTGTGCCGTACGGCGACGCGGATGCTCAAGGACGCTCTCCTCGCGGTTGCTTTTCGACCATCGGCGGCGCAAGATTGGTGCCAACGGTATTGCGTATTGTATGAAATTCTCCTGGAAGCATTACGACCCCGACGGCTTCTACGATGAGCTGATCAGCTCGCCCGGCTACCCGCGCACGGCCGGACGGCCCGTCGCCCGGCACATCCGCTCGCTGACCACCGAGGAGATCCGCGAGCGCCAGATGGCAGCGGAGATCGCGGTCAAGACCATGGGCATTACGTTCACGGTCTATTCACAGGGCACCAACATCGATCGCGCCTGGCCCTACGACATCATCCCGCGCACCATCTCCGGTAAGGACTGGGACCGCGTCGAGGCGGGTCTCATTCAGCGCCTCACCGCGCTCAACCGTTTCATCGACGACATCTACAACGACCAGAAGATCTTCAAGGACGGCATCGTACCGCCCGAGCTGATCCTCGAATCGACCAACTACCGCGCCGCCTGCGCGGGCATGAAGCCCAAGTTTGGTGCATGGGCGCACATCTGCGGTTCCGATCTCATCCGCGATCGCGACGGCACCTTCTACGTTCTCGAGGACAACCTGCGCGTACCCTCCGGCGTGTCGTACATGCTGGAGAACCGCAAGGTCACCAAGCGCGTGTTCCCCGAACTCTTCGAAGAAGAGAACATGCGCCCGATCGGCGAGTACACCTCGCACCTGTTCGATACCCTGGCCTCGCTGTCGCCGCGCAAGCTCGACTATCCCGAAGTCGTGGTGCTGACGCCCGGCATCTACAACTCGGCCTACTTCGAGCATTCCTACCTCGCCCAGCAGATGGGCGCGGAACTGGTCGAAGGCAGCGACCTGTTCGTCGCCGACGACGACTGCGTCTACATGCGCACCATTTCGGGGCCGGCGCGGGTCGACGTCATCTACCGGCGCATCGACGATCTCTTCCTCGACCCGGAGGTGTTCAACCCGGACTCCGCGCTCGGCGTGCCGGGCCTGATGCGCGCGTGGCTGAAAGGCACGGTGGCGCTCGCCAATGCCCCTGGCGCGGGCGTCGCCGACGACAAGGCCGTCTATACCTACGTGCCCGACATCATCCGCTACTACCTCGGCGAAGAACCCATCATTCCCAACGTCGAGACCTACCGCTGCGGTGAAAAGGCGGCGCGCGATCACGTGTTGAAGAACCTCGACAAGCTGGTGGTCAAGCCGGCCAACGAATCGGGCGGTTACGGCATGCTGATCGGGCCGGCCGCGAGCGAGCGCGAGCGCCGTGCGTTCGCCAAGCGCATCCGCGCCAACCCGCGCAACTACGTTGCGCAGCCGCTCATCTCGCTGTCGACCTGCCCGACCGTGTGTCCGACCGGTATCGAGCCGCGTCACGTCGACCTGCGTCCCTTCGTGTTGCAGGGCGCGCGCCACTACGTCACCCCGGGCGGCCTCACCCGCGTCGCGCTGGTCAAAGGGTCCTATGTCGTCAACTCCTCGCAGGGCGGCGGCAGCAAGGACACCTGGATCGTCGACTGATGCTCTCGCGCGTCGCCGAACGGATCTACTGGCTGGGGCGCTACCTCGAGCGCATCGAGAACACTGCGCGCATGGTCAGCGTGTACGGCAACGTGCTGCTCGACCTGCCGCGCCCGGCCAAGCTGGTGTGGGAGTCGCTGCTCGCGACCACCGGCAGCAGCGAACTCTTCGCCGAGCGCTACTCGCGCGCGGACGAACGCAACGTGGTCAAGTTCTACCTTGCCGACACCACCAATCCGTCGTCGATCCTGATGTCGGTTGCGCTTGCGCGCGAGAACGCGCGCACGGTGCGCGAAATCGTGCCGAGCAATACTTGGGAAGGCATCAACGACCTCCATATCTACATCCAGGATCGCCTCGACGGCGGGCTCGCGCGACGCGGGCGGGACGAGTTCCTGACCCACGTCATCAACGCCTGCCAGTTCATCATCGGCGGACTCGACAGCACCATGAGCCGCGACGCGGCCTACCAGTTCCTCAGTGCCGGTCGCTACCTCGAGCGCGCCGACATGACCTCGCGCATCGTCGATGTCGGCGTCGCCAACGTGTTTCCGTGGGTCGCCTGGATGCATGGGGGCGAGGTCCCGGACGGCGTCCAGAGCCCCTACGAGAGCGTGCTGTGGATGAGCGTGCTGCGGTCGCTGAGCGCGCTGCAGATGTACCGCCGCCTGGTGCCGGAGCGCGTGCGCGCCGACGAGGTGGTGACCTTCCTGCTGCAGGACGAGTATTTCCCACGCGCAGTTGCACACTGCATCCGCGCGGTGCAGACCAGCCTCGATGCGCTGCCCAACGATGAACTCGCGGTCGCCGCGGCATTGTCCGCGGTGCGCCACGTGCACGATGCGGACATCGACGGCATTCTCGAAAAGAACCGGCTGCACGAATTCATCGACGGCCTGCAGATCGATTTCGGCGCCGTGCACAACGCCATCCGCGAGACCTGGTTCCTGCCCGGCTGAGGCCTGGGATCCGCCTGCGGTCAGGCGCACGGATGGCCGCCTCCGAACGGCTGGACGGCGTGCGGTGGTGCACCGTCGAGCGCGTATCCTCGAACGGCCGAGCGGGCGGTCTCCAGGCCAGCGCGCGGGGCCGGTCCTGGCGGCAGCGCGAACCTCAGCCGGGCGGCGCCGGATCCTGCACCTGCGGCTGTTCGTCCAGCGGATGGTCCCAGGCGTGCGCCCACGCCGGGTGCGGCAGCGAGCGGAAAGCATCCTTGAGACGCTGGTCCCAGCTGCGCTTGAGTTCGCGCAGGTAGTCGCTGTCTTCGTCGAGCATGAGGCGGTTCTTCAACACGAGCGAATCGGCGGCGTAGGCGATGACCTCGATCGGCGGCCCGACGGTGACGTTCGAGCGCATCGTGGAATCCATCGAGACCAGCCCGCACAGGACCGCGGTATGCAGCGCGGTTTCGGGGCTGATGATGCGATCGAGGATCGGCTTGCCGTACTTGCTCTCGCCGATCTGCAGGAAAGGCGTCGTGCGCGAGGTCGAGATGTGGTTGCCCTGCGGGTAAATCAGCATGACGTCCGCCGGCGAACCGGCGATCTGGCCACCGAAGATCACGCTGGACTCGAAATCGACGCCGCCGCCGGCCTTCTGCTGCTGCATGATGCTGACCTGGCCGATGTAGTCGGCCGCCTCGTCGAGCGACTTCATCGTCATCAGCGACATCGGCATGCCCTGGGCGATATCGTGCTTGAGCTGGTTGACGATAGCCTGGCTGGTGGCGAGGTTGCCGGCAGTTAACAGGCAGAACTGGCGCTGGCCGTCGACGCCGAAGGTGTGCATCTTGGAATAGGTGCTGATCTGGTCGACGCCGGCGTTGGTGCGGGAGTCGGACACGAAGACGAGTCCGGCGTTGAGCTTGATCGCGAGGCAATAGGTCATCGAGGGGAAACCGGACGAGAAGGCGGAGAGCAAGATTAGGCCCCCGAGGGGGGGGACGCAAGCGCCCCCGGGAGAAGGTTCACGATTGCGCGCCAGGCGCCCGAAAAGCGGGCGCCGGCCAGGTATCGGCGCGTGCGCGGGCTCATTCGACGAGCGTATCGATGACGATTTCGACGCTGCCTTCCGCCGCCGGTGCGAACGGCGCGCTGCGCCCCTCGAGATCGCCGGCCTGGGCTTGCGGCGAGCCACCGCGGGCAACGCGAGCGACCACGTAGACGGCGTCGAAATCCGCCAGTGATGCGCCCGGCAGCATGGCCATGCCGGCATCGAGGCGTGTCGTCAGCGGCAGCTCGTCGAGACGGTGGCGCGCGACGGCGAGCGGCGCCGGCGGGCCGTCCACCGCGCGCGCCAGTACGAAAACCGCGGTGTCGCCGGGCGGCGCCGTGTCGAGGCCGGCGAGCAGCGCCGGAGCGAGGCTCACGGTGACTTCGACCGCCGCTGGCGCCGCGGCGGCGGTGGGCGCACTGGTCGTCGCTGCCGGGTCGAAGCGGGCGATGAGCGACTCGAGCTCGGCGCGAAACGGCGCGTCCGCCGGCAGGCCGGCCCGGGCACGGCGCCACAGCGCGAGGGCCTCGTCGCGCGCACCGGATTGCTCGAGCGCGATACCCTTGATGACCATCGCGGTGACGTTGTCGGCGTCGCGCGCTAGCACTTCCTCCACCAGCGCCCGCGCACGCTCGCCGAAACGGCCGCCTTCGCGCATGGCGAGGGCGTCGACGAGCAGCAGCTTGGCGGCGTCGTCGGCCGGTGCCAGCGTCACCACGCGCTCGGCGGCGGTGACGGCCTCGTCGTACTCGCCCATCGAGAGCGTGGTCCGCGCGAGCACCTCCCAGGCTTCGCGATCGTCCGGCTCGCGCACCGTCTGCCGACGCACTTCCCCGAGCAGAAAGCGCACCGTCGTGCGCGGCTCGCCGAGACGCGTGCCGGGATTCTCGAGCGCGAACTCGCCGACGCGCGGCATGCCGAGCTCGTGGTAGAGCGGCAGCGTGGCGGCGAGGATGACGATGACCACCAGCGCGAGCGCGGCGCGGCTGCCACGGCGCCAGGTGCGCGGCGCGGCCACCGTGGCATCGACCACGGCACGTTCGAGCTCGGCGCGTGCGGCGGGCGCGACCTCGGCGTCGATGTCGCCGGCGGCGAGGTCAGCAGCGAACTCGTCGAGCCGGCGCAGGTGATCGTGGCGCGTGTCGTCTTCCGGCGCGGCCGGCGGGCGCCGCAGCGGCAGCAGCATCAGGGCCGCGGTGAGCACCGCGAACAGGGCGAGCAGGGCGACGAACATCAGTCGCTTCCGGCACCACTGTCGCGACGTTCTGCGGCGACCAGCTCGGCGAGCCGCGCGCGCTCTTCCTCGTTCAGTGCAGCCGGCGGCAGTGTGCGCCGGCGGGCCAGGCGGATCACCACGATCACGGCGACCAGAGCGAGCGCGGCAGGCGCCAGCCACAGCAGCAGCGTGCTCGACTTGACCGGCGGACGGTACAGCACGAAGTCACCGTAGCGTTCGACCATGAAGGCGTGTACTTCCTCGTCGCTCGCGCCGGCGCTGACCATGCGGTAGACCTCGTCGCGCAGATCCTGCGCGAGGTCCGCGTGCGAGTCGGCCAGCGACTGGTTCTGGCACACCAGGCAGCGCAGCTCGGCGAGCAGATCGTCGTAGCGCCGCTGTCGCACCGGGTCGTCGAAGGCGAGCGGGGTGTCGGCGGCCACGGCGGCTGCCGCGCAGCTGCACAGGACGAGCAGCAGCAGGCCGCGCAGCGCGCTCACGAGCCACCCCCGTATTGCTCGACGAGCGGCGCGATGTCGCGCTCGTAGGTGGCGGCATCGAGCGGCCCGATGTGCTTGTGCCGGATCACGCCCGTGGCATCGATGAGGAAGGTCTCGGGCACGCCATACACGCCGAGGTCGAGTCCCAGGCGGCCGTCGTGATCATGGAGACTCAGGCGGTACGGGTCGCCGCGCTCCGCGAGCCAGCGGCGCGCGTCGGCGCGCTCGTCCTTGTAATTGAGGCCGATCAGCGTCACGCGGCCCTGGCGCGCGAGTTCGACCAGCAGGGGATGCTCCTGGCGGCAGGCCACGCACCACGAGGCCCATACGTTGAGCAGGTAGGCCTGTCCGAGCAGGTCGCCACGGGCAACCTGCTCGCCGGGAGCGGCGAGGCGCTCGAGGGTGAAACCCGGCAGCGGCTTGCCGATCAAGGGCGAGGGCACGTGGCGCGGATCGCGTTGCAGGCCGACGGCGAGGAAAGCCACGACCACGACGAACAGCGCGAACGGCAGCGCGAAACGCACCTCGGCCTGCCTCAGCCGCGCGCCGTGCGTGCGCGCTCGCGCTCGCCGGTAAGCGTCGCCCCCCGTGCAGCGTGCGCGCGCCTGAAGCGCGGGTCGCGCGTTGCCAGCAGCGCGCCCGCTGCCATCAGCAGGGCGCCCAGCCACAGCCAGCGCACGTAGGGCTTGACCGACAGGCGCACGCTCCAGGCGCCGTCCTCGAGCGGCTCGCCGAGCGCGACGTAGAGGTCGCGCGTGAGGCCCGGCGCGATGCCCGCTTCGGTCATCGGCATGCCGCGCACCGTGTAGAGCCGCTTCTCTGCTTCGAGCTCGGTGACGAGTTCATCGCCACGGCGCACAGCGAAGCGCGCCGCGGTGGCAGTGTAGTTGGGCCCCTCGACGGTGCGCGCGCCGATCATCTCGAAGCTCACGCCGCCCAGTTCGGCGACGTCGCCGGCCGCCATGCGCACGTGCTTGTCGATGCCGTAGAGACTGACCAGCGTGACGCCGACCACGGTGACGGCGAAGCCGACGTGCGCGAGGCTCTGGCCAAGGAAAGCGGGCGGCAGCGTGACGAGGGCGAGCAGCGGGCGCTGGCGCGCGCGGCAGCGGGCGACGACGGCAGCGGCAGTGGCGAGGAGCACCCACAGCGCGAGGGCGAGACCGAGCGCCGCCTCGACGCGATGGCCGGGGTCGAGCATCAGTGCCGCCGCGGTGACGAACACCACCGTGCCGACCAGCGGGTAGCGCAGCGGTCGCACCAGGCGGGCGAGACGGTCGCGTTTCCAGTGCGCTTGCTGGCCGAGGCCGATGAGCACCAGCAGCGGTGCCATGAGCGGCACGAACACCGCGTTGAAGTATGGCGGGCCGACCGAGATCTTGCCGAGCCCGAGGGCGTCCAGCGCGAGCGGGTAAAGCGTGCCGAGCAGCACCGTTGCCGTCGCCACCGAGAGCAGCACGCTGTTGGCGAGCAGGAACGACTCGCGCGAGGTGAGGCCGTAGTCCGCGCTGCGCAGCGTACCCGGGCCGCGCCAGGCATAGAGCGCGAGGGCGCCGCCGACGATGACGCCGAGGAAGGCGAGGATGAAGACACCGCGGGCGGGATCGGTGGCGAATGCGTGCACCGAGGTGAGCACGCCCGAGCGCACCAGGAAGGTGCCGAGCAGGCTCAGGCCGAAGGCGGCAATGGCGAGCAGCACCGTCCAGCTCTTGAAGACGTCGCGCTTCTCGGTCGCGGCGAGCGAGTGGATCAGCGCCGTGCCGACCAGCCACGGCATGAACGAGGCGTTCTCGACCGGATCCCAGAACCACCAGCCTCCCCAGCCGAGCTCGTAGTAGGCCCACCAGCTGCCGAGCGCGATGCCGACGGTGAGGAAGGCCCAGGCAAGCAGCGTCCAGGGTCGTGCCCAGCGTGCCCAGGCGCTGTCGAGATGGCCGCCGAGCAGGCCGGCGACGGCGAAGGCGAAGGCCACCGAGAAGCCGACGTAGCCGGTGTAGAGCATCGGCGGGTGGATGATGAGCCCCGGATCCTGCAAGAGCGGGTTGAGGTCGGCGCCATCGGCGGGCGGCGGAATCTCGCGCAGGAAAGGGTTGGAGGTCAGCAGCATGAAGAGCAGGAAGCCGACGCTGACGAGCCCCATCACGGCGAGCACGCGGGCGACGAAGGCCGGCGGCAGTCCGTTGCTGCGCCAGCTGACCGCGGCGGTCCACATCGCGAGCAGGAGTACCCACAGCAGCAGCGAGCCCTCGTGGGCACCCCAGACCGCGGACACCCGGTAGAACACCGGCAGCGCGGAGTTCGAGTTCTGCGCCACGTAGGCGACAGTGAAGTCGTTGGCGACGAAAGCCCACACCAGTGCGCCGAAGGCGAGCGCGACGAGCAGGCACTGCACGCGCGCGGCCGGGCGCGCCAGCGCCATCCACACCAGGTCGCCGCGCGCCGCGCCGACCAGCGGCACGAGCGTCTGCAGGGCCGCCACGGCGAGCGCCAGCACCAGCGCGAAATGGCCGAGTTCGGCGATCATGTCTAGAGCTTACCGGCCGCGGGTGGGTCGGTCATGCCGCTGCGCGCCTTACCGGCGGCGACGGCGTCGGCCACCTCGGGGGGCATGTAGTTCTCGTCGTGCTTGGCCAGCACTTCGTTGGCGACGAATACGCCGGTGTCGTTGAGCTGCCCGTTGGCGACGATACCCTGACCCTCGCGGAACAGGTCGGGCAGGATGCCCTCGTAGTACACCACCCGCTCGTGGGCATAATCGGTGACGGTGAAAAAGACCCCGAGCCCCTGCGGCTGGCGCAGGATGCTGCCGTCGACGACCATGCCGCCGAGGCGGAACGGGCGATTGCCCGGCGCCGCGCCTTCGGCGACCTCGGTCGGACTGTAGAAGTACATCAGGTTCTTCTGGAAGGCGGTCAGGATCAGCGCGGCCGCGATGCCGAGCCCGGCTACGCTGAGGCAGATGATGAGCAGTCGTTTACGCCGTGGCGTCATCGTCGTCTCCGTCGAGGTCGCGCGCGAGTTCGCGCAACACCGCACGTTCCGCGCGGTGCGCGAGCAGTGCGTTGGTACCGAGCACCAGCGCGGCAATGCCGTAG
The DNA here is from genome assembly GCA_040220855.1 of Gammaproteobacteria bacterium. Lineage (GTDB taxonomy): Bacteria > Pseudomonadota > Gammaproteobacteria > JACKNG01. The sequence continues at coordinate 82,326 of JAVJVZ010000036.1, forward strand.
GCACTCCACACGTAGCCACCGTAGCCGCCCATGGCGAGGAACTCAGCCATGGGCATTGCCACGGGCGCCGCCGACGAGTTCGCGTACCCAGCTGGTGTTGCGATCGTAGGCAAGGATACCGCTGCGCACGCGCGCGAGCACGGCGGCGAGGTAGAACGTGGTGAAGGCGATAGCCATGACGAGCAGCGGGATCAGCATGTCGACGTGGATGGAAGGGGCGTCGAACTTGGTCACCGTCGGGCCCTGGTGCAGGGTGCTCCACCATTCCACCGAGTAATGGATGATGGGGATGTTGACGACGCCGATCAATGTCAGCACGGCGGCAGCACGCGCAGCGGTGCGGCGGTCTTCGATGGCGTTGTCGAGCGCCATGATGCCGAGGTAGAGGAACAGCAGGATCAGCTCGGAGGTGAGACGCGCGTCCCACACCCACCAGGTGCCCCACATCGGCTTGCCCCAGATGGCGCCGGTAACGAGGGCGAGGAAAGTGAACGAAGCACCGAGCGGTGCGCTCGCGCGCAGCCAGATCTCGGCCAGCTTGATACGCCATATGAGTGCCACTGCGCCGGCGCCTGCCATGCACATGTAGACGAACAGCGACATCCACGCACTCGGTACGTGGATGTAGATGATGCGGAAGCTGTCACCCTGCTGGTAATCGGCCGGCGCGGTGACCAGGCCACCGTACAGACCCCAGGCCATGAGCACCGCGGTGACCAGCGCGAGCACGCTGCTCCAGCGCGTGCTCAGGCGGTAGAAGTGCATCAGTGATGCATACTTGTGCAGGAAGGTGAACATCAACCCATGCGGATCCGGAGCGCGGCCGCGGTGGCCCAGGGCGTCAACGTGATGGCGAGCACCAGCAGCCCGGCGAGGAAATAGAGCTCGGCCGCCGCGCCGAGCCCGAGCGCCGCGTTGGCGGTCGCCGCCGCGCCGAAAATGAGCAGCGGAATGTACAACGGCAGGATCAACATTGCCAGCAACATGCCGCCTCCGCGCAGCCCCACCGTGAGGGCGCTGACGGCAGTGCCGACGAGGCTCATCGAAGCACTGCCGAGCGCGAGGCTCGCGAGCAGTATGACCAGCGTCTGCGCGCCGAGTTCGAGGGCCAGCGCGAGCGGTACCGCGAGCAGCAGGATGGGCAACCCGGAGAGCAGCCAGTGTGCCGCGGCCTTCGCCAGCGCAACCACGGCCAGCGGGGCGCCGGAGAGCACCACCAGTTCGAGAGAACCATCGGCATAGTCGTTGCGGAACAGCGTATCGAGCGAGAGGCTCGCGGCAAGCAGGGCAGCGACCCACACCACGCCGCCGGCGACGGCAGCGAGCAGCGTCGGGTCGGGGCCGAGCGCGAAGGGGTAGAGCACGACCGCCAGCACGAAGAAGATCAGTGGGTACAAGGCCTCGCTCTGGCTGCGCGCGGCGCGCCGCAGTTCGCGCCGCACCACCGCGGAGAAGACCCGGGCGACGGTCATGGCGTGGTCCCGCCGAGCTCGACCAGGGTCAGCGGGTGACGGCTCTCGAAATGCTGGTGGGTGGCGATGAGCACCGTGCCGCCCTCATCGAGGTGTTCGTCGATGAGCGCGGTCAGCAGGCCGCGCGTGGCAAGGTCGAGCGCGGTGAACGGCTCGTCGAGCATCCACAGTGGGCAGTCGAACAGGGCCAGCCGGGCGAGCGCGACGCGCTGGCGCTGGCCGGCCGAGAGCTGGCGCACCGGGCGCGCGGCGAAGCGGCGCGCATCGAGACGGGCCAGTGCGGCGTCGATGGTGGCGCGCCGCGGCGCGCGCGCGAGCGCGAGCTGGAAGGCGAGGTTCTCGCGCGCGTCGAGCTCACCGGACAGCCCGCTGAGATGGCCGACGTAGGCGAGCTCGGCCTGGAACGCCGGGTTGCCGGCGACGGCTGCGCCGCGCCACGCGACCGTGCCGGCGGCCGGCGGCACCAGACCGGCGAGCGTGCGCATGAGGCTGGTCTTGCCGCTGCCGTTGGCGCCGCCGAGCTGGACCAGGGCACCGGCCGCGGCGTCGAAGCCGAGTCCGCTGACGAGAGGGCGGGCGCCGCGCTCGACACGGAGATCGCGGACTTCGAGACACGCGCTGCCGGCGGTCACGGGTGGGCGGTCCTGCTGTCCTGGTGTTTGCGGGCGAGTCGTTCGGGGCGTGGTGGGCGGGGCGCGTGCGGCTGGCGCAGGGGCGACGGTCCGCGGGCGTGCTGCGGCGGCCCTGGCTCAGCGTGCAGTCTGGCGCCTACTCGATGCGGAACTTGCCACCGCCGAGGCCGCCACCTGGCAGTCCGCCGGCGCCCGGCATGCCGGGCGCGGCGCCCTGGCCTGGCACCACGATGCGCGAGGCTTCCTCGCGCGCCATCTCGCGAGCACGCTCGTTGAGCCGCTCGATGGCGCCGCGCACACCCTCCGGGAACTGCTCGAAGGCTTCCGCCAGGGTCGCGGCCTCGAGCGGGAACTGCACCGGGATGGGGCCCATCTGGGTCATCAGGGTGGTATCGCCGATGAAACGCTGCGGGCGCGCAGGGTCGTCGTTGCCGTCGGTCGTGATGGGTACCAGGCGGCGCACGGTGGCGGCGTGCAGGTCGGTGATGGTCTCCTCCCGGTAGAGGTTGTCGGTGTCGACCGTAAAGGAATCGAGGCCGGTGGCGTCGGGTTCGGCCATGCTGGGTCTCCGCGGATTCAAGCTTGGCCGCATGGTAACAGATCGACCCGCCGCGACGCGTTGCTGCACGGCCACGCCGCGCCGGTAAAGCTGCGCCCGGGGCGACCGCTAAACAGGGCATGCACGACGCATGAGCGGCCGCCTGCAGCGCCCGCGTGCCGCGTGCCCGCGGCACGCAAACCGCTTAACGAATGCGTGACAACTCCCTGTGTAGAATAGCGCGACTCCACACCCGCTCATGACAGTCATGAAGATCCTGGTTACCGGCGCGGCCGGGTTCATCGGCGCGCGCCTGACCGAGAAGCTGCTCGAGCGCGGCGACGAGGTAATCGGCGTCGACAACCTCAACGATTACTACGAGGTGTCCCTCAAGGAGGCGCGGCTGGCGCGCTTCGCGGCGCACCCTGCGTTCACCTTCCACAAGCTCGATATCGAGGACCGCGACGGCATGGCGGCGCTGTTCGCGCGCACGCGCCCGGCGCGCGTCGTGCATCTCGCTGCGCAGGCCGGCGTGCGCTATTCGCTGGAGAATCCGCACGCCTACATCGATGCCAACATCGTCGGCACCATGAACGTGCTCGAGGGCTGCCGCCACAATGGCGTCGAGCACCTCGTCTACGCGTCGTCGAGCTCGGTCTACGGCGCCAACACGCGCATGCCGTTCTCGGTGCACGACAACGTCGACCACCCGGTCTCGCTCTACGCCGCGACGAAGAAAGCCAACGAGCTGATGGCCCACACCTACAGCCACCTGTACGGATTGCCGGCGACCGGCCTGCGCTTCTTCACCGTGTACGGCCCCTGGGGCCGGCCGGACATGTCGCTGTTCCTGTTCACCCGCAAGATTCTCGCCGGTGAAGCAATCGACGTGTTCAATTTCGGCAACCATCGCCGCGACTTCACCTACGTCGATGACATCGTCGGCGGCGTCATCGGCTGCCTCGATACCGTCGCCACCGCCAACCCGGCGTGGAGCAGCGACGAACCGGACCCGGGCACTGCGAAGGCCCCGCACCGCATCTACAACATCGGCAACAACTCGCCGGTCGAGCTGATGGACTTCATCGCTGCGCTCGAGGAGTGCCTCGGCATGGAAGCGAAGAAGAACCTGCTGCCGCTGCAACCCGGCGACGTGCCCGACACCTATGCCGACGTCAGCGCGCTGGTCGAGGACATCGGCTACCGCCCCGGCACCCCGATCAAGACCGGCATCGCCAACTTCGTCGCCTGGTACAAGGAGTATTACGACATCCCATGAGCACGCACAGCAGAAAGGTGGCCGTGATCGGACTCGGCTACGTCGGGCTGCCGGTGGCGGTCGCGTTCGGGCGGCAAATGCGCACCATTGGCTTCGACATCAACCAGGCGCGTATCGCCGAACTCGTTGCAGGCCACGACAGCACGCTCGAAGTGGAGGACGACGAACTCAGCGCCAGCGACATCCAGTTCACCGCCGACCCGGCCGACCTGCGTGCGGCGGATTTCCACATCGTCGCCGTGCCGACGCCGATCGACCACGCCAAGCGTCCCGACCTGACGCCCGTGCTGCGTGCCTCGGAGACGCTCGGCAAGCAGATCAAGCCGGGCGACATCGTCGTCTACGAGTCCACTGTCTATCCCGGTGCGACGGAGGAGGACTGCGTGCCCGTGCTCGAGCGCATGTCGGGGCTCACCTGCGGCAAGGACTTCTTCGTCGGCTATTCACCCGAGCGCATCAACCCGGGTGACAAGGAGCACACCTTCACCAAGATCACCAAGGTGGTATCGGGGCAGACACCGGAGATTCTCGACATCGTCGCCGATGTCTATGCGAGCGTGGTCACCGCCGGCGTGCACCGGGCGGCGACGATCAAGGTCGCCGAGGCGGCCAAGGTGATCGAGAATACCCAGCGCGATCTCAACATCGCGCTGATGAACGAACTCTCGTTGATCTTCGATCGCATGGACATCGACACCCGTGACGTGCTCGCCGCAGCGGGCACCAAGTGGAACTTCCTCAAGTTCGACCCGGGTCTCGTCGGTGGTCACTGCATCGGCGTCGATCCCTACTACCTCACGCACAAGGCGGCGACGCTGGGCTACATCCCGCAGGTCATCCTCGCCGGGCGCAGCATCAACGACGACATGGGCCGTTTCGTCGCCCAGCAGGCCATTCGCGACCTGATTGCGCAGGGCGAGGTGGTCAAGGGCGCCACCGTGACCGTGCTCGGCTTCACGTTCAAGGAAGACGTGCCGGATCTCCGCAACACGCGTGTCATCGATATCGTCGAAGAGCTGCGGAGCTACGACGTCAACGTCCAGATCCACGACCCGTATGCCAGCTCGCACGAGGCCGAAGAGGAGTACGGCGTCAGGCTGACGCCCCTGGAGGCGCTGGCACCGGCACGCGTGGTGATCCTTGCCGTGCCGCATCGCGAGTACCTCGCCCAGGGCTGGCAGACGGTCACCGCGCGGCTCGCTGGCGGCAGGGGCGCGGTGCTCGACGTCAAGGCGCGGCTCGACCGCGACAGCGTGCCGGCCGGCGTGACATTGTGGAGGCTGTAAGCGCATGAACGTCGTCATGATAGGGACCGGCTACGTCGGCCTGGTCTCCGGTACCTGCTTCGCCGAGTTCGGTGCCGACGTCACCTGCGTCGATGTCGATGCCGGCAAGATCGAGCGCCTCGAACGCGGTGAGATCCCGATCTACGAGCCGGGCCTCGACCGGCTGGTGGCATCCAACGTCGCCGGCGGCCGGCTCAAGTTCACCACCGAGCTCGCTGCCGCAGTAGGCGACGCCGATCTCGTCTTCATTGCCGTCGGCACGCCGACCCGGCGCGGCGAAGGCTTCGCCGACTTGAGCTACGTCTACGAGGCCGCGCGGCAGGTTGCCGCGCATCTCTCCGGGTATACCGTCATCGTCGACAAGTCGACGGTGCCGGTCGGCACCGCGCGCAACGTCGAGCGCATCGTGCGCGAGCACAACCCGCAGGCCGACTTCGATGTCGCCTCGAACCCCGAGTTCCTGCGCGAGGGGGCGGCGATCACCGATTTCATGCGCCCGGATCGCGTCGTGCTCGGCGTCGAGAGCGAGCGCGCCGAGCGCCTGCTGCGCGAACTGTATCGCCCGCTCAACCTGCGCGAGACTCCCATCCTGGTCACCGGGCTCGAGAGCGCGGAGCTCATCAAGTACGCGGCAAACGCCTTTCTCGCCACCAAGATCAGTTTCATCAACGAGATGTCCGCGCTGTGCGAGGCGGTCGGAGCGGACGTCCACGCCGTCGCCAAGGGTATCGGCATGGACGGGCGTATCGGCTCGAAATTCCTGCACCCGGGTCCCGGTTACGGTGGCTCGTGCTTCCCCAAGGACACGCAGGCGCTGGTACGCATCGCGCAGGAGCACGGCACCAGCTCGCGCATCGTGGAGGCGGTGATCGAGGTCAACGCCGCGCAGAAGGCGCGCATGATCAAGAAGATTCGCTCCGCCCTCGGCGGCTCCGAGGCGGGGCGCACGATTGGTGTGCTGGGCCTCACCTTCAAGCCCGAGACGGACGACATGCGGGACAGTCCGGCCTTATCCATCCTGCCGCCGCTGGTGGAGAAGGGGGCGCGGATCCGCGCCCACGATCCGCAGGGGATGCACGAGGCGCGCGCGCTTCTGCCGGCCGAGGTCGAACTCTGCGACGACATGCACGCGGTGTGGCGCGACGCCGATGCGCTGGTCGTGCTCACGGAATGGAACGTCTACCGCGGACTCGATCTCGAACGTGTGCGCCGCGAGATGCGTGGCGGCGCCTTCATCGACCTGCGCAACATCTACGAGCGCGGTCCGCTGGAGGCGCTCGGTTTCGAGTACCATTGCGTCGGCCGCTGAGCGTCTGAGCACCGACGCCCGGCGCATCGCGCGCCGGGCGCGCCGCGGCTGACGGTCGAACGACGACGCCGCGGCGGGCACGGCGATACGCGGTGACTTGATCCCGATCGCCGAGCCCGACCCGATGCTGTTCCCGTCGCAGGTCTTCCTGCTGCTGTTCCTGCCGCTGACGCTGCTTGCCTTCCATGCCTGCGCGAGCAGCGTGACGGCGCGCACTACGCTGCTCGCGCTCGCCTCGTTCGCGTTCTACGGCTACTGGGACGTGCGCTTCCTGCCCTTGCTGCTCGTCACCATTGGCGTCAACTGGGCGATCGGCCGCGCCTGGCGCGCGACCCGGCGCGATGTGCTCATCGTCGCCGGCGTGGTGTTCAACCTCGGCCTGCTGGCCTTCTTCAAGTACACCAACTTCTTCCTCGAATCACTGCTCACACTGGTCGGCGTTCCGTTCGCGCCGTGGACCATCATCCTGCCGCTCGGCATCAGCTTCTTCACCTTCCAGCAGGTTTCCTACATCGTCGATCTGCGTCGCCACGACATGGCTCCGTACGGACTCGTCCGCTACGCGGCCTACGTGAGCTTCTTTCCGCAGCTCATCGCCGGGCCCATCGTGCGCCACAACGAGCTCATTCCACAGTTCGACCATGCCTTTTCCGGTCGTACCGATCCCGAGTGCATCGCGCGCGGCGCGGTGCTGCTCATCCTCGGTCTCGCCAAGAAGGTCTTCCTCGCCGACGAGATTGCACCGATCGCCGACGCCGGCTTCGCCGCCGCCGCTGATGGCGGCGTACCTGGGGCCTTCGCCGCCTGGCAGGGCGTGCTCGCCTACGGTCTGCAGATCTACTTCGATTTCTCGAGCTATTCCGACATGGCGATGGGGCTCGCTGGCCTGTTCGGCCTCGATCTCCCGCTCAACTTCGACAAGCCCTACCGCGCGCTGACCGTCCGCGAGTACTGGCGCCGCTGGCACATGACGCTGTCCCGTTTCATCCGCGACTACCTCTATATCCCGCTCGGTGGCAGCCGCACCGGACCGCTCCGCACCTACGTCGTCGTGGTGGTGACGATGACGCTGTGTGGCCTGTGGCACGGTGCGGGCTGGACGTTCGTCCTGTGGGGCACGCTGCACGGCTGCGCAGTTGCCTGGAACCGCTTGTGGGAGCGCCACGGGCGGGCCCTGCCGCTGCCGCTCGCATGGCTGCTGACCATGGTCTTCCTGCAGATCGGCTGGGCCTTCTTCCGCGCCGACGATCTCGCCATGACCCTGCGCATGCTCGAAGGCATGTTCCTGCCGGCCGGCTGGGGCACGTTCGACGACGACGCCTGGTTAGCGATCGGCATCGGCAGCGTGCTCTCTCTCGCCTTCGCGAGCAACGTCGAACTCTCGCGTGGTCGACTGCCATACGGCCGCGTCACGTTACCGCTGGTCGCGCTGCTGCTGGTCGCCGTGCTGATGCGCGTGGGGCAGGGCCGTGCGCTCGAATTCATCTACTTCCAGTTCTGAGGCGGTGATGAACTGGGTCCGCGTCATTCGGCGACTCCTGGCCTGGGCCGTAGGCTTCGCGGCCGCGCTGTATGCCTTCATCCTGGTGCTCGATCCCTACCAGAACGTGCCGTTCTCGCCCGCGTTGCCGCGCGCGCCGGTCGCCACCAACCAGCGTTTCTCCTACCCGGCAATCGCACGCGACGGCGACTTCGAGGCGCTCATCATGGGCACCTCGACCTCGCGTCTGCTCGACCCGGCGCGGCTCGGCGAGCTGGCCGGCGCGCGCTTCGCCAATCTCGCGATGAACTCCGCCACCGCGTACGAGCAGCGTCGCCTGCATGCGCTCTTCGTGCGCCATCATCCCGCCATGCGCTACCTCGTGCTCGGTATCGACGAAGCCTGGTGTCAGCTCGGGCCGGACACGATGCAGTACACCTTCCGTGCATTCCCGGAGTGGATGTATGACGAGCGCACCTGGAATGACCTTGCCTACCTCTTCAACGACAAGGCGCTCGAAGATGCCGTTCGCATGCTCGAGCTCCTGCTCGATGCCCGCGAGCCGAAGTACCGGCGCGACGGCTACAACGATTTCACGGCTGATTTCGCCGCCCGGGGGAGGGCGCCGGTGCACCGGCGCCTGTATGGCAGCGAGCCTGCCGGCGCGATTGCAGAGGCCGCGGTGCTGCCGGCGCCGGGTCCGCCCAGCTGGCGGTTCGGTGCGCTCGAGCAGCTCCCGGCCCTGCTGCGCGCAACCCCGGCGGGTGCACGCACGGTGTTGTTCTTTCCGCCCTTCCATGCACGGCAGATTGCTGCGCACGCGGATCGACTGGCCGCGTGCAAGCACCACCTCGTCGCGTTGACCGCCGACATTCCCGACCTGGCCGTGCTCGATTACATGTTCGTCTCGCCACTGACGCGCGACGACGACAATTACTGGGATCCGCTGCACTTCACGCGCGAGGTGGCGACGCGGATCGAGCGTGACGTCGCCGCGGTGCTCGACGGCCGTGCGCCCGCCGGAGACAGTCTGCGCGTGCTGCGTTGAGCGCGGACCCCGCGGTATAGTGCCGCCCGCCCGAGTCGGGCACGACGCAGCGACAATCGCGAGGAAGCACAGCAGCGTGGAATTCATCGACCTCAGGACGCAGTATCGGCACCTCAAGTCGGACATCGATCGGCGCATTGCGGCGGTGCTCGAGAGCGGGCGTTTCGTCAACGGACCCGAGATCGGCGAACTCGAGGAGCGCCTCGCGGCGTACACGGGTGCGCGCCATTGCGTCGCCGTGTCCAGTGGTACGGACGCGCTCCTGCTCGCGTTGATGGCACTCGATATCGGCCCTGGCGACGAGGTCATCACGACGCCGTTTACCTTCATCGCAACTGGGGAAGCCATCGCGTTGCTCGGCGCGCGGCCGGTGTTCGTGGACATCGACCCGGGCACATGGAATCTCGATCCGGCGCTCGTCGAGGCCGCCATCGGCAGTGCCACGCGGGCGATCATGCCGGTCAGCCTGTTTGGCCAGTGTGCCGATCTCGGGGCGATCAACGCGATTGCCGCGCACCACGGCCTGCCCGTGATCGAGGACGCCGCGCAGAGTTTCGGCGCGACCCAGGGAGGCCGCCGCTCCTGTGCATTGACCACGCTCGCGTGCACGAGCTTCTTTCCGGCCAAGCCCCTCGGCTGCTATGGCGACGGTGGCGCCTGCTTCACCGCCGACGATGCGCTCGTCGCGCGTCTGCGACGGCTGCGCGACCATGGACAGGAACGGCGCTACCATCACGTCGAGCTTGGCATCAATGGCCGTCTCGATACCCTGCAGGCCGCCATCCTGCTCGCCAAGCTCGCAGTCTACGACGAGGAAGTGGCCGCGCGTGCGCGCCTCGGCCAGCGCTATATCGACGGCATCCGCGCCAGCGGCGCGCGCCTCGTGCCGCCGACCATTGCGCCCGGCAATACCTCGGTGTTCGCGCAGTTCTGCGTCGAGGCCGACGATCGCGCCGCCTGGCTAGAACATCTCGCCGCCGCCGGCGTGCCGACCGCCGTTCACTACCCGGTGCCCCTGCATCGCCAGCCGGTGTTCTCCGTGCCCGGTCGCTGCCGCGTCGTTGGCGACCTGTCGCGCGCCGAGCGAGCGAGCGAGCGTATCTTCAGCCTGCCCATGCATCCCTACCTGGAACAGGCCGAGCAGGACGCCGTGCTCGCCGCGCTCGCGACGGCATCCTGAGCACCTCGCAACGGCCGTGCTGCGCGCTTCCGGCGGGCGGCGCGGATGCCGGTCTATGGCGCTATAATCGCGCCGCCGTCGGCCCGCCCTGGTGCGCCCCGGCCACAGTCCAGATCGCGGGAGCACGATGAGAAAAGCGCTGATAACGGGAGTCACCGGCCAGGACGGCGCCTACCTCGCCGAGTTCCTGCTCGACAAGGGCTACGAGGTGCACGGCATCAAGCGCCGGACCTCGCTCTTCAACACCGACCGCATCGACCACCTCTACCAGGATCCGCACGCCGAGAATGTGCGTTTCCACCTGCACTACGGGGACATGACGGATTCGACCAGCCTGATCCGCATCATCCAGCAGGTACGTCCCGACGAGATCTACAACCTCGCCGCACAGAGCCACGTGGCGGTCTCCTTCGAGGAGCCGGAATACACCGCCAACGCCGACGCGCTCGGTGCACTGCGCCTGCTCGAGGCGGTGCGCATCCTCGGCCTCGAGAAGGAGACGCGCTACTACCAGGCCTCCACGTCCGAGCTCTATGGCCTGGTCCAGGAAGTGCCGCAGACCGAGAAGACGCCGTTCTATCCGCGGTCCCCCTACGCGGTAGCGAAACTCTACGCCTATTGGATCACGGTCAACTACCGCGAGGCCTACGGCATCTATGCCTGCAACGGCATCCTTTTCAACCACGAGTCGCCGCTGCGCGGTGAAACCTTCATTACGCGCAAGATCACGCGTGCACTGGCGCGCATCAAGCTCGGCCTGCAGGATTGCCTCTACCTCGGCAACCTCGATGCGCGCCGCGACTGGGGCCACGCACGCGACTACGTCGAGATGCAGTGGCTGATGCTGCAGCAGGATACGCCGGAAGACTTCGTCATCGCGACCGGCGAGCAGTACAGTGTACGTACCTTCGTCGAGATGGCGGCGGAGGTCCTCGATATCGCGGTGACCTGGGAAGGCAGCGGTGTGGACGAACGTGGCATGGATGCCTCCGGCAGGTGCATCGTGCGCGTGGATCCGCGCTATTTCCGTCCGACCGAGGTCGAGACCCTGCTCGGCGATGCGAGCAAGGCACACGCGCGGCTCGGCTGGCAGCCCCGTATCGGTTTCCCCGAACTCGTGCGCGAGATGACGCTGGCCGATCTCGAACTCGCGGAACGCGATGGCCTGGTCAGCACGCACGGCTACCGCGTCTTCAACTACCACGAATGAGCGCGCCGGCGATGCACCAGGACCAGCGGGTCTTCGTTGCCGGCCATCGTGGCCTGGTCGGGTCGGCACTGGTGCGTGAGCTCACGCGGCAGGGGTACCACAACCTGCTGCTGCGCACGCACGCCGAGCTCGACCTCACCGACCGTGGTGCCGTCGAGCGCCTGTTCGAGGCGGAGCGGCCCGCGCACGTGTTCCTCGCCGCGGCGCGGGTCGGCGGTATCCACGCCAACGATACCTACCCGGCCGACTTCATCCGCGACAATCTCCTCATCCAGACCAACGTCATCGACGCCGCCTGGCGCCACGGCGTGCAGAAGCTCATGTTCCTCGGTTCGAGCTGCATCTATCCCAAGCACGCGCCGCAGCCGATGCGCGAGGAGCACCTGCTCGGCGGCCCGCTCGAGCCAACCAACGAGGCCTACGCGATCGCCAAGATCGCCGGCATCAAGATGTGCGCCGCCTACAACCGGCAGTACGGTACCGACTACCTGTGCGTGATGCCGACCAACCTCTACGGCCCGGGCGACAGCTACGACCTGCAGAACTCGCACGTACTCCCCGCGCTGATCCGCAAGATGCACGAGGCGCGCGAAGCCGGCGCGGCCGAAGTCGAGATCTGGGGCAGCGGTTCGCCGCGGCGCGAGTTCCTGCACAGCGACGACCTCGCCGCCGCCTGCGTCTTTCTCATGCAGCGCTGCACGGCGCAGGACCTCGGTGAGATCGTCAACATCGGCACCGGGCGCGACATCCCCATCGCCGAGCTGGCACGGCTGGTGGCCGACATCGTCGGTTTCGCGGGCGAGCTTCGCTTCAATACCGACTACCCCGATGGGACGCCGCGTAAGCTTCTGGACGTGTCGCGCCTGCACGCACTCGGGTGGCAGGCGCGCATCGAACTGCGGGACGGCATCGCCGCGACCTACCGTGACTGGCTCGATGCCGGCACGCCGTCCTGACCCGGCGAACGATTCGTCCGCAGCACGCCGTGCGGGCGTGCCGAATGCGCTAAACTGGCAGCTTGCCTGAGCACCTGCAGACGGAACTTCGATCCGATGTCCAAGCAACCCGATCAGCTGTCCGCTATCAATCCCGTGGCCGAGACGCTCTCGGCCGAGCGCACCCGCGAACTGGCCGCCCTACCCACGCTGGACGAGGTCTTCCTCGAACACGTGCCGACCAAGCAGGGGCACAACTACAACCCGCTCTACGAACGGCACTTCGCGGCGCACCGGCTCGACGTCCGGCGCGTGCTCGAGATCGGCGTCGAGGCCGGCACGAGCCTGCGTTTCTGGCGGGATTATTTTCCCGCCGCCGAGATCATCGGCTTCGACATCAACGAACTGTGCCGCGAACACGAGGAAGAGCGCATACGCGTGTTCATCGGCGACCAGAACAAGCAGGAAGACCTGGCGCGCCTTCCCGGCGATATCGATATCGTCATCGATGACGGCCTGCACACGCAGGTCAGCCAGATCGAGACTTTCCGCTACCTGTTTCGCGAGAAGATGGCCGCGCGTGGCATCTACGTCATCGAGGACATCGTGGGCGGCATGAAGACGCTCGAGTTCGTCAACCGCATGTCGCTGTTGCACAACATCTGGCCAGCGCACCTGCCCGGTTCGAAATGGAGCTCGTTCGATGCGGGTAGCGACTTCGGCGACACTTTGAAGGAATACCCGGAGGAAGAGCAGTATTACATCCTCAACGTGGTCGGCGTGGCGATCTACCGTCACATCGCGTTCATCGACAAGGCACGTAATCCCGAGGATGGACAGGCCGCGTTTCGACTGCATCATCGCGATGTATTGCAGCGCGTCGGGGAAGTGCGGGGCGAATGGCTCAAGAAGCACGGGTTGGGGTGAGGCGACGCGTTGCCCGAATCGCGAAGGATGATTTGCACGGGCTACCGCACCGGCAGTCGACCGGTGCGACCGCGATGAAGCGGAACCACTTGCGGTACCGCTTCTATCGCGTGATTGCCGCCCAGGTGTCGGCGCTCACCCGTTACTACGACAAGGTCGTGTACTTTGCCGCTCAGCCATCCGACGACGGTCTGCTGCTCGACCTCGTGGACGCGCCAGCGCGCAGCATCGCCGCCGATACCGGTGAACTCGAAGACCTCAGCGACGAGCGTGACCGGCGTACGGCCGTGCTGATGAACGGCAACGCCAATTACACGTTTGATTTCCAGGCCACCCTGGTCGATCTGCTCCCCAGGCTCTCGCGCACCTCGCGGGTGGTGCTGGTCACCTATAACGCCTACCTCGAGCCGTTGTTCCGGCTCGCCAACCGGCTCGGCCTGCGCCGGGGCGCGGTGCCGCAGACCTTCATCACGCGCAGCGATCTGGAAAGCATCGCCGAACTTTCCGGCTACGACATCGTGCGCCTGCGTCCGACCGGGTTCTTTCCATGGCGGCTCGGTGGTCTGGGCTCGATGCTCAATCGCCTGTGCGCCGGTCTGCCGGTGCTGCGCTGGTTGAGTCTCGCGGCCGTCGTCGTGCTGCGGCCGCGCAAGTCGCAACAAGAGACCTTGCCGTCGCTCAGCATCATCGTGCCCGCGCGTAACGAGCGCGGCAATATCGCGAGCGCGGTGGCGCGGTTGCCCGATCTCGGCTGCCCGATGGAGGTGGTATTCGTCGAAGGTCATTCGGACGACGGCACGTGGGAAGCGATCGAGGCGCTGTGCGCGAGCTACGACGGGCCATTGCAGCTGCGTGCCCTGCGCCAGACCGGCCGCGGCAAGGCGGACGCCGTGCGGCTCGGCTTCGGCGCCGCTCGACATGAACTGCTGGTCATCCTCGATGCCGACCTGACGATGCCGCCGGAGCATCTGCCACGTTTCTACCAGGCCTACGTCGAGGGACACGCCGACTTCATCAACGGGTCGCGACTGGTCTACCCGATGGAGGGTGACGCCATGCGCTCGCTGAACCGTCTCGGCAACATCTTTTTCGCCAAGGCGGTCAGTGCGGTTCTCGACCAGCGTATCGGCGATACCCTGTGCGGTACCAAGCTGCTCGCGCGGCACGACTACGCACGCATGATCGCGTGGCGGCGTGACTTCGGTGACGTCGATCCGTTCGGCGATTTCGAGCTGCTGTTTCCGGCCGCCGTGCTCGGGCTCGGCATTGCAGACGTTCCCGTGCGCTACCGCGCACGCACCTACGGCAGCACCAACATCCGCCGCTTCCGTGACGGCCTGCGCCTGTTCGGCATGACCTGGCGCGGCCTGGTGCAGGTTCGCATGGCCGGCCACCTCGAGTCGGTGCGCACCGGCAATGGCGCCGGGGCACGCGAGTGAGGCCGGTGCGCGACGCCGTGCAAAGCCTGTTGCTCGCCGCGTATCGCGCTTGCCGCGGGCCGCGCTGGCTTGCGCATCCGCTCGGTCGACGCGTGCTGGTCACCACGTATGCCGTGTATAAGCGCTGGGTCGAGGCACCGCGGTTGCGCAGTCTGCGCGAATACGTACTGCCCGGTACGTGGGTGGTCGATGTCGGCGCCAACGTCGGCTACCACGCGCGCCTGTTCGCCGGCTGGCTCGACGACGATGGGCGGGTCCTCGCCATCGAGCCGGATCAGGTCAACCTCGAAGCGCTGCGCTGGTATACCCGCTCGTGTGCCGGGCGCGTGGAAGTCGCGCCCGTGGCAGCCGCTGCGTTCAGTGGTCCTGCCGGGCTGGCCCGCAGCGCGGACAGCCATGCCGACCACCGGCTCGTCGAGGCCGGCAAAGGCGAACCCATCACCGCGGCGCGATTGGACGAACTGCTCCAGGCGCACGGTTCGCCCCCGGTCAGTCTTCTCAAGATTGACGTGCAGGGCGCGGAGTACGCTGTGCTCGCCGGAGCCTTGCGCATGCTCGACCGCTCACGTCCGGCAATCCTGCTGGAGGTCGACGTGCACGACACTACCGCGGCGGTGCAGGCGGTACGCGCGCTCGAACTGCTGCATCGGCTCGGCTATGCCTGCCACGGTGAACCTGGCCGTGCCGAGCCCCGGGCCTGGCAACCGCTCGCCATTCTCGAACACGCCCGCCAGCGTGGCTACGGCGACTACCTGTTCCTGCCGTCCCCGCGCTCGCCAGGTATTGCGCACGCATGCTGACGACGGCAAGCAAGCTACGCATCGCGCGCCTGGCCGGCGGCCTCGTGCGTCGCGGCCTGGCGCTCACCGGTAGTGCGCCCGAAGTCACCGTGCGGCGCGGCGGCATCGCGTGGCAGCTCGACCTGCGCGAGGGTATCGAACTCGCCATCTATCTTGCCGGCGTATTCGAGCGCGCCACCTGGGCGGCCTATCGCGGATTGCTGCGGCCCGGCGATCGCGTGCTCGATGCCGGCGCCAATATCGGTGCCCACACGCTGCCACTGGCGCGTTGTGTCGGACCCGCGGGGCGGGTGCTCGCCGTCGAACCCACCGATTACGCGCATGCCCGCCTGACGCGCAACATCGCGCTGAACCCGGAACTCGCGGCACGCATCGTCGCCGAGCAGGCGATGCTGGCCGCTGATGCAGACGGCGAGGTGGCGGCGGGCTTCTACTCGAGCTGGCCGGCCGACGGCCGCGACGTCGACTGTCACGCCCGTCATCTCGGCGTCATGATGTCGGCCGACGGCGCGCGCCGCGTTACCGTCGACAGTCTCGTCGCGGCGCGTGGATTCGACTCGCTTCAGCTGGTCAAGCTCGACGTGGACGGTTACGAACTCGAAGTGCTCGAGGGTGCACGCGCGACGCTGTCGCGTGACCGGCCTGCGGTCATCATGGAGCTTGCTCCGTACACCGTGCGCGAACGCGGCCAGGAGCCGCTCGATATCATCACGCTGTTGCGTGACCACGGCTACGGCTTCAGCACCCTGAACGGGCGCCCTCTCGCGATTGACCGCGCCTACCTCGAGCGCATCCCGGCAGGCGCCGGTATCAATGTCATCGCCAGCCATGGCAGCGGCAGACCTGCCTGACGCGGGTCGGTTGCCAGCGATGTCCGGAACGGTCATTGAGCATGCCGGCCGTTGGCGCGACAAGCCGGTGCTGCGGCTCGTGTACGAGGATTTCTACCGGCGTGTGCGCGACTGGACGCCGCCTGGCAGGGTGCTGGAGGTCGGCGGTGCGACCGGCGGCATGGCGTCGGCGCTCGGCGAGGTGGTGCGCTCGGATATCCAGCACAGCGCGGGTGTCGATGTCGTGGCCGACGCCCACCGGTTGCCATTTGCCGCTGACAGTTTCGACGCGATCGTGATGGTCGACGTACTGCATCACATCGAGGTGCCACTGCACTTTCTGCGCGAGGCACGCAGGCTGTTGCGCCCCGGGGGGCGGGTGGTGGTGGTGGAGCCGAGTCTCAGCACCTTGAGTCGCGTGTTCTACCGCCACTTTCATCCGGAGCCCTTCGACGAGGGCGTCGATCCGCTGGCGGACGTCATGCCGACCAGCGGCCGCGATCCCTACGATGCCAACCAGGCTACCCCGGGACTGCTGTTCGGAGCCGCGCGTGGTCGCCTTGCCCAGGCCGTGCCCGGGCTGAGCGTCGTTCATGTTGAACAGCTGTCGCTGCTCGCCTACCCGCTGAGCGGGGGTTACCGGCCGTGGTCGCTGTTGCCGGCAGCGCTGGTGCCGGGCCTGTTGCGACTGGAGGACCACCTGATGCCGTGGCTGGGCCGACTCGCGGCCTTTCGGCTGCTCGGTGTCATCGAGCGCAGCGCTTGAGCATGCAACGCGCCGAATTGGAGTTACACGGCCGCAGCACGCGAGTCCTCGTGGGTGCGCTGCTCGCGATACTGCTCGCCGCCTGGTGCTGGCTGGGGATCATGCGCGATCCGGGCCTGTGGCACAGCCGCAGCGATTACGCCTACCTGTCGCTCGCGCACGCAGTGAGCGCGGAAGATCGTGCTCGCGGTGGTCCCGCGGGTCTCAATTACGGTCTCGGTGGGCATCCGGGCGTACCGTTCTTCCTCGCCAGCTGGTTGAGCCTGAGACTCGCCGCCCCGTGGTACGGAGATGATCTCTCGCGCGCGGTGCTGAGCGATCCCGCCCCCTTCTGGCAGGCCGGGAAGCTGCTCGCGCTCGGGCTCACCGCGCTGGGGCTGTGGTTGCTGGCACGCTTCGCGCGTCCGCTCGGGATGACGGCATTGTTGTCCGGGCTTGCGGTGCTGGTCGCCGCGCACCACGAGTTCCTGCGTTCCGCGTTGACCTGGTTGACTAACGAGAGCTTCGCCCTGCCGGTCGCCGCGGCAAGCGCGCTGGTGTGGCGAGAGCTTGCCCACGACGCCCGGCGCACTGGGTGGGCGCTGCTTGCCGGCGCGCTCGGCGCTGTTGCCTACTTGATCAAACTGCACTATCTCGCGCTGACGCTTGCCGGGCTCATGTGTGTCGTCCTGGCGGCGTTGCTGCAGCGGGTCGGCTGGCGCCGCTTGCTGCTGTCGACCAGCGCGTTCGTGGCCGGGGGCGGCATCACCATCGTCGCCGCGGCGCACTTCATCCTGGGTTGGAAGTCTTTCCGCAACCTGCTCGAGTTTCACGCAAGCATCTTCCTGCACGCCGGTATCTACGGCTCCGGCGAATCGGCTGTCTTCGCCAGCTCGCAGCTCACGCGGCTGGCCGGGCACCTCGAGCAGATCGGTTTCGTACTGCCGACGGTGCTCTTGGTGGCATTCTCCGGGCTCGTGCTGGTGGGGTGGCAACGACGTTCCGATCGTGCCTGGTGGCAGCGCGAGGCTGCACTGGGCATCGTCCTTGCGGCAAGCACAGCGTTGGCGACCGCGGCTGTGGTCAAGCACTACCAGGCGCATTACGTGGTCGTACCGCACGTGCTCGCCGCCGTGCTGGTGTGCTGGCTCGCGGGCCAGTTTTCTGCACGCGCGTCGCGTCTCGTCACCGCAGGCTTGCTGCTCGCCGGGGTTACGATAACCGCCCCCGCCTTTGTACATCTTGCCGCCACGACGCAGCGTGATGCCGACGACCTCGCTGCGGGTAGCGCGGCAATCCGGGCGCTGCCCCTTGCCGACGGCGAGCAGCGGCTGTGGGTACGCACCTCGAGCGCGGAGTACGTGCGGGGGTGGGCCGTGCGCATGTCCGGTGTGCGCGCACTGGTCGACTGGATGCTGGCAGCACCGGGACCGGATCGCTCGGCTTCGCTGCCGGGTGACGGCCCGTGGCGCTATGCGATCGTCGAAGGAGGTCCGGCGCGGGCAGCGGAGGTTCTGGCCGCCGGTGTCGTGCAGGCACCGGGCACCGTGCGCGTGCCCCTTGGCGAGCAGCCGCGTGTCTTCGATTTCGGACTGCTGCAGGCGATTGAGCCCTGACGCGTCGCGCTCAGCCGGCGAACGCGAAACCGATGCCGGCCGGGCGCACGCGGAACCAGTGATCGCGCGGGTTTTCCTGAAAGTACAGGAAGCGACGCTCGCTGCGCGCGGCGAACTGCATCAGCTCGTCGGTGACGTGCGCATTGTCGGCGATGACGATAGCGTTCCCGGTGAGCCGGGGCGCGACCGTTTCGTATTCGCGCCGCTCGTACTCGCGTGAATGGTCGCTGTCACTGACGAACATGCCGACCTCGCCATCGAGTGCGGCGAGGCTTTCGACCGAATCGCCGTGAACCATCTCCGCGAAGTCGGCATAGGGCCCGCCGATGAGCTTGCCGGCCGTGGGTGATATATCGATGCCTACGTAGCGCGCCGCGTGGCCCTCCTCGGCATTGCGCTTGAGCGCGGCAAGCAGGGCGAGGGCGCCGATGCCGGTATCGACGCCTGCTTCGACGATGAGCGCAGGCTTGAGCGCACGAGCGGCCGCATACCAGCCGACGCGGCGGCCGAGCCGGAGCTGATCGTCGAGACGCACGGCCTGGGGCACGTGCTGGCGCGCTTCCCGGTACCAGTCGGCAAGTTCGGCATCCTGGCGCACTTCGTCGACGAAGCCCGCCATCGTCGCCGGATCGCGCCCGCACACCACGGCGAGGGTGTGCGCGAGGTAGTCATAGTCGAGTGGGGCGAGATCGTAGGTGAAGTTCGTCGTTTCGCGCGAGCTGCGTGCCCATTGAGCGAACTCGGCGAGCAGCGGGGCGACGTAGGCATCGAACTTGGTGCGCGCGATGTCGGTCCGCGCGCCCGGTACGTCGTCGAAGTGCACGACGAAGCGATCACCGGTGAAGTCGTAGGCCGTGTTCGAACGGGTTGTTCCGGCGTGGCCGGCGCGGCCGAGCAGTTTCTTGAGCACGATGTGGTTGGGTCCGCTGGATTCGGGGAAGAGGAGAGCGGGCCTACGAGGACGCGGCCGCCGGTAGCGCCGCGCGAAGCTAGCACGTGCTTCGAGTGCCACGCAACCGGGTCCGCCGCGCTCGCGAGCATGGCGAAGCGCACACCGGCTCACGTCATGTTCATTTCCTGAACACGATAGGTTATGCTCCGCGTTCATTTTATGAACGCGGCGCATGGACCCGGACAAGGATCATTCCCTGACGCTCGAGATCCTCAACGCGATCGAGGCCGATCACCGCGTGACGCAACGCCGCCTCGCGGATCATCTCGGGGTCGCGCTCGGCCTCACCAACGTCTATCTCAAGCGCTGTGTACGCAAGGGCTGGGTCAAGATCAACGAAGCGCCAGCCAACCGGTACATGTACTACCTCACGCCCAAGGGCTTCGCCGAGAAGGCGCGCCTGACGGGCGAGTTCCTGAGCTACTCCCTGGGTTTCTACCGCCGCGCCAGCGATGGCCTGGGTGCGCTTCTCTCCGCCTGCGCCGGGAGCGGGCTCGACAGCGTGTGCCTGGTCGGCCGCACGGAGCTCGCCGAGATCGCCTCGGTACGTGCGCAGGAACATTCGGTGGACCTGGTGGGGACTTACGATCCCGAAGCCGGTGGCGGAACCTTCGTCGGGCGGCCTCTCTTCACACGGCTGGGGGACGTCCCGGATTGCGCGGCCTGCGTGGTGACCATGATGCGCCCCGTGCCCGATCTCCTCGATACGCTGGGCACGCGCTGGCCGCGCGAACGCATCCTGGTGCCACCGCTGGTGGCCTCGCTGGTGACGCCGCAGGGCGACGGTGCGCCACGCCGGGGGACGCGGCGATGAGCGGCCTGTTCTCACGCCTCGCCGCATGGCGCGGGCGGGTGGCGCACACGGCGACTGCGCCCGAGGAACCGGTCGGGCCGGCCGCATCTTCCGAGTCGCTGCCACCGCCGTGCGCGGCGACGGCGGCCGATGATTGTGATGGGGCGGGCGCGGTGCTCTTCGAACGCTTCGGCCTGCGCCGTTCGCGCAGCGAGCGCCGGCCGGTCGCTGCAGACGGAACGCCGCTGCCCTGGTACACGTATCCTGCCATCGAGTTCCTCGATGGCCTCGACTGGCGCGACAAGCGGGTATTCGAGTACGGCGCCGGCCACTCGAGTTATTTCTGGGCGGCGCGTGCGGCCGAGGTCGTCACGGTCGAGCAGGAGCCGGACTGGTACGCCGAGATCGCAGGTACAACGCCTGGCAATCTCATGCTGATCAACGAGACTTCGGCTGAACGTTTCCCGCACGTCATCGGCGAACACGGGCTGTTCGACGTCATTGTCGACGACGCATCCCAGCGCCTCGAGTGCGCACGGGCTTGCCTCGCAAGCCTAAGGCCCGGTGGACTCATCATCCTCGACAACTCCGACTGGTTCGTGGCGGCGGCGCGCTTCCTGCGCGAGCAAGGGTTCCTGCAGGTCGACATGCACGGCTTCGGGCCGATCAACAACTACACCTGGTGCACTTCGCTGTTCTTCTCCCGGGATTTCACCTGGACGCCGCGCCATGCGCACCAGCCCATGCACGGCATCGGCGCGCTCCGCCAGTACGCCGCCGAAGAGGATGGTCTGCGATGAGTTCAGTGCCCGAATCCGACAACCAGGGACCGGTCCCGATTACGGTCATCGAGCCGGCAAGTCCCGGCGGACGCTTACCGGTCGCCGAGATCTGGGCCAACCGGCGCTTCCTCGTCCTGATGGTGCGGCGCGCCGTCCAGGCGCGCTACAAGGACACCTTTCTCGGCATCTTCTGGGCGGTAGCCCAACCGCTGTCCTACATGCTGGTGCTCAACCTGTTCTTCGGCGTCGTGGCACGATTTTCGGCCCCGGGCATCCCCTACCCGCTGTTCCTGTTCTGCGGCCTGGTCCCCTACCAGTTCTTCAGTCGCTGTGCGGTCGAGGGCGCGGCCTCCATTCGCGGTAACTCGGAGCTCGTGAACAAGGTCTATGTGCCGCGCCTGCTGCTGCCGCTCTCGACGGTGGGCAACATCATGGTCGATTTCATGGTCGCCTTCTGCCTGCTGGTGGCAATGGCGCTGATCTACCAGGTGCCGCCCACCATGAACCTGCTGGCGCTGCCATTGTTGTTCCTGCTGCTGTTCGCGGCTGGTACCAGCATGGCCATCGGCCTGTCGGTTGCCACCGTCTACTATCACGACCTCCGCGTCGCGGTGCCGGTCGTGATGCAGATGTGGTTCTTCGCTACACCGATCATCTACCCGGCGAGCCGCGTGCCCGAAGCGTGGCAGGTGTGGTATGGCCTCAACCCCATGGTCAGCGTGGTGGAGCTGTTCCGCTGGAGCGTGCTGGGTACCGCCGAGCTGCCCGATCCGCGCGTGATTGGCGTTTCCGTCGCGACGATCCTGGTCGTCATGCTGGTCGCGTTGCACTTCTTCCGCAAGCTCGAGAGCAATGTCGCGGACCGCGTCTGAAGATTCGAACCATGTCTGATTTGAGCATCAAGGTCGAGGGCATCGGCAAGTACTACGAGCTGGGCGCCAATACGGCGAGCCTGGCGCGTGGCCTCGTGGGTGGATTACGCCGTCTGCGCCGCGGGCAACTCCCGTTGCCGCGGCGCGCGGCGCAGCGTGCGGAGAAGCCCGGTATGTGGGTTCTGCGCGACGTGTCGTTCGAGGTGCGCAAGGGTGATGTGCTCGGCATCATCGGGCGCAACGGTGCCGGCAAGACGACCCTGCTCAAGATCCTCTCGCGTGTCGCCGTGCCGACCGAGGGGCGCGCCGAGATCCACGGCCGTGTGAGCTCGCTGCTGGGTGTCGGTACCGGTTTTCACAACGCCTTCACCGGGCGCGAGAACGTTTTTCTCAGCGGCATGCTCCTCGGCCTCGAGCGCGCCGAGATCGAGCGCCGCTTCGACGACATCGAAGCCTTCGCCGAGATCGGCTCGTTCATCGACACGCCGGTCAAGTACTACTCGAGCGGCATGCGTGCGCGTCTTGCTTTCTCGGTGGCGGTGCAGCTCGCCTCCGAGATCATGATGCTCGACGAAGTGCTCGCGGTGGGCGACGCCGGATTCCGCAAGAAATGTCTCGAGGTCATGCGCAACCTCCGCAGCAGTGATCGCTCGGTGCTGTTGGTCAGCCACAGCCTGGGTTACATCCAGGAGTACTGCAATCGCTGCATCCTGCTCGAGAAAGGTCGCATCGTGATGGATGGGCCACCCGACGAGGTATGCGATTACTACCTGCATCACATGTTCCCGGTGACCGAGCGCAGCAGCCTCAAGGATTTGGTGGAGCGCGAGGGCGACGGCCGCATACGCGCGACCGAGCTGTACCTCGAGGACTTCCAGGGGCGGCGCCTGCATCAGCCGGTATCGGGTGAAGACTGCGTACTGTGTATCGCATTCGAGACGCATACCGAGGCGCCGCTGCGTGACGTCGATATCGGCCTTGCCATCTGCGACCAGCATGGCCACTGGATCACGCGGTTGTCGACCTACGTCAACGATGCCGTGTTCGAGCAGATCGACGGCGGAGGCGTGTTCAAGTGCCGTGTCTCGCGCATGCCACTCACGGCCGGTGATTACGGTGTCGGGCTGCGGATCACCTCGCAGGGAGACGTGCTCGATTACATCATCAACGCTGGCCGTTTCACCATCTACGAGGGGGACTTCTTCGGCACCGGCCGCCTCGAGACGCACAGTCCCGTTCTGCTGATGCACGATTGGCTGTGGGAACGCGCCGAAGCATGATTTGGACAGGCAGAAACGCGCCACACCCGCGCCAGGGCTGCAGATGAGCAACGTAATGTTAAAGACCATCATGGAACGCCTGGGGCTGTCCAGCAGCGCGACGCCCGAACCTGTCGCCGAAGACATCACGATCGATCCCTTCGAGGCGGTCTGGCCCGAAATCGACACCGTGCCGGGTTTCCTGGCGCCCAACCAGGAGCGTTGCCTGTTCGACCTCGTTTCCGCCTTGCCGCAGGATGCGCTGGTGCTCGAAGTCGGCAGTTTCCTCGGTCGCTCCACGGTGAGCATGGCCTTCGCCTGCCGGAACAGCGAACGACGCATCTTCGCGGTCGATACTTTCGAAGGGAATGCTCACGACTTCGTCAAGGGCAAGAACAAGATCCACTGGGAAGGCGACAGCTTCTTCCCGGTGTTCTGGCAGCATCTGCGCGAGCGGGGTCTCGATCGTCACGTCATCCCGCTGCGCGCCACGTCGCTGGCCATCGCCAGGTGCTGGGGCAAGCCGTTGGACATGATCTACCTCGACGGTTCGCACCAGTACGAGGACGTGGTGGCGGAAATCGATGCTTTCGTGCCCTGGCTCAAGCCGGGCGGCTGCGTGGCCATGCATGATGTCATCGAAGGCTGGCCGGGGGTCTATCGTGCCTGGAACGAAAAGCTGGCCAACGAACTCGTCGACCAGGGGCACGTGGGCAGCCTCCGCTATGGTTACGTACGTTCGGAGTCGTAACGCGGACCAGGGAACGAGACGCATGCGGGAGACAACGGTTGAGAGCATGTGCCGGCATGGCGCCAGCACGTGCAGCGGGTGGGCTCGTGGCGACGTGTGGCAGCATCCGCAGCCCGTACACCGGGATCACCGCTCATGATCGCGGATGTCACGCTGTTTACCACCACCAAGCCCTTCGCCGGGCACAATGGCGTCATTCAGCGCAACGCGCTGCGGAGCTGGGCACGCATTGCGGGTGCGCCACGTATCGTCGTCTTCGGCGATGAAGCAGGTACACGGGAGGCAGCAGCCGAGATCGGCGCCCTGCACGTGCCGGGTGTCCGCACGAACAGCAGCGAGACACCGCTCATCAGCGCCATGTTTGCAGCTGCGCAGGAACTCACCGACTCGCGCTATTTCTGTTACATCAATGCCGACATCATCCTGTTCGACGAGTTTCCCCGTGCGCTGCATGACGTGGCGCGGCGTTTCCGTGCTTTCGTCATGATCGGGCGTCGTACCGATCTCGATCTCGCGCATCCGATCGACTTCAGCGCGGCCGCGTGGGACGCAGACATACGCAGTCGCGCGACGGCAGCCGGAACACTGTCGGCGGCCACTGCGCTCGACTACTTCGCTTTCTCGCGGGGCGTGTTCGACGCCATTCCGGATTTCGCGGTCGGTCGCCCGGCCTGGGACGCCTGGATGGTCATGGACACCCGTCGGCGCGGTATCCCGCTGATCGATGCCACCGCGAGCGTCACCGCGATCCATCAGAACCACGGTTACGGCCACGTACGCAACGGCACGGGCGTCGCTTGGGAAGGCCCCGAGGCCAACGAGAATCGCAACCTGGCACGCGCAGACAAGCCCGATTTCATGCCGTTCCTGTACAACGTCTTCTGCGCGACCTGGTTGCTCGTGGACGGCCATGTACGGCGCGCCCGCAGCCGCGAGCACCTGCGCGCGTCCGCGCGCATGGCCTGGTACGACTCCGGGCTGCCACGTCGGCTGGCATGGCTGCGGGCGCTGCGTCCGCGCGTGCGACGCCTCGCAATGCGTCCCCTGGTCCTCATGATCTGGCGCCCCGCCTCCCTGCTGTCGAGTGTCGCGGAGGCCAATCGCGGTCGCCGTGCCGGGCGGAAAGGTCTCGGTATGCGCCTGGCCGCGTCGCCGTGGGCGCGGCGGATTGCGCACCACTACCAGCGTGCGCTGGAGGCGGGCTGCACCTGCGCCTGGCTGCTGGCACGTCGACCGATCACGCTGTTGCGCGCGATGTGGCACCCGCACCTCGCGCGCAAGCTGATCCGGCGCAGCTACCGCGCGCTCTACGCACCGCGCCATTGAACCATCATCAAATTCGAGGAGAGAGCCAAGCATGAGCCCGGCCGCGAAGCGCATCGTCGTCACCGGTGGTCTCGGATTCATCGGAACCAACCTGATCAGTCACCTGCGCGAGCGTGACGATCTCGAGTTCGTGGTGTTCGACAACCGCAGCAACCCGAGCGGCGACCTGCAGCCTGACGGCGAGCGCGTGCGCCTGGTCGAAGGCGACATCCGTGACCCGGCGGCGCTCGCCGCCGCGCTCGCGGGGGCCGATTGCGTGGTGCATCTCGCGGCGCATACGCGCGTGGTGGAGTCGATCGAGAATCCGGCGCTCAATTTCGCCATCAACGTGCAGGGAACCTTCAACCTGCTCGAGGCGATGCGTGGTGCCGGGGTGCGTCAATTGGTCAACGCCTCCACCGGTGGTGCCATCCTCGGCGAGGTGCCGCCACCCGTGCACGAACGCATTGCGCCAAGCCCGGCCTCGGCCTACGGAGCCTCGAAGCTCGCCGCCGAAGGCTACTGCTCGGCCTACATGGAGTCCTACGGCATCACGACGGCATCACTGCGTTTCTCCAACATCTACGGGCTGTTCTCGCGCAACAAGGGCAGTGTGGTCGCCGCGTTTCTCAAGGACATCGCGCAACGGCGCGCGGTGACGGTCTATGGTGACGGCTCGCAGACCCGCGATTACCTGTTCGCCGGCGACCTCGTGTCGGGAATCGAGCGCGCGATCGACAGCGGCGCGGGCGGCGTGTTCCAGCTCGGTAGCGGGCGCCCGACCACCATCAACGAACTGCTCGACGTGTTGCGCGAGGTACTGCCGGTCGAGTTCGATGTCGCCTACGAACCCTTTCGTGCAGGTGAGATCAGGCACACCTGGTGCGACATCGCCAAGGCGCGCGAGGCCTTCGATTTCGACCCGCGGACCAGCGTGGCCGACGGCGTGCGACGGACGTTCACCTGGTTCGAAGCGCAGGGCCTGTTCCGTTGAGCGGCAGCGTATCCGAAGGCGTGCGCGTGGCGCACGTCTGCTACTCCGATGCGCGCGGCGGCGCGGCGATCGGTGCACGCCGCATGCACCAGGCGATGTGTTCGCAGAACGTCGACAGCCGGCTCGTCGTCATCGACAAGTTCAGCGACGACCCCGGCGTTATCGAAGTCGGCCGATCGCGCCTGCAGGAGATAGCGCGCGACCGTCTGCAGAAACACCTCCTGCGCACGCACCGCACAGGCAACCCGGTATTACGATCGTTGAACCTGTTTCCCAGCGGCATGGGCGCGATGCTCAACCGGCTCGATGTGGACGTCGTGCACATGCACTGGGTCAACGCCGACACCCTGAGCATCGGCGAGATTGCGAATCTAGCCAAGCCGCTCGTCTGGAAGCTGCCCGACATGTGGGCGTTCAGCGGGGCCGAGCATTACGTGCTGCCGGACGACCCGGAACGCTTCGCGGAGGGTTACCACCCGCACAACCGCCCCGCGCACGAGAGCGGGCTCGACCTCAATCGCCTGTTGTGGCGCTACAAGCGCTACCGCTGGCGCGAGCGCCAGTTCACCATCGTCGGCCCAAGCCGCTGGATCAGCGAATGTGCGCGGCGCAGTGCGATGTTCCGCGACGCGCGCGTATACAACATTGCCAATCCCCTTGATCTCGAACTGTACCGGCCCTTGTCCAAAGTGAGCTGCCGCGAACGCTTCGCGCTACCGCACGATCGCAAGCTGATCCTCTTCGGTGCCCTCAATGCAACGATTGATCGCCGCAAAGGCTTTCATCACCTGCAGGCGATGCTCGAGTTGCTGCCACGGTACGTATCGCCGGACGAGGCTGACGTCGCCGTGCTGGGCAGTGCAACCTCCCCGGGAGAGCGGGTGGGTCCGTACCGGGCGCACCATCTCGGTAAGCACGAGGACGAACAAACGCTGGTCGAGGCTTACGGCACGGCGGACGTCTTCGTGCTGCCGGCCGAGCTCGACAACCTGCCCAACGTCGTCAAGGAGGCGACGGCCTGCGGCGTGCCCTGTGTCGGTTTCGACATCGGCGGCATGCCGGACATGGTCGAGCATGGCGTTACCGGCGCGCTCGCGCCGCCGTTCGACCACGAGTCGCTGGCGCAGGGGGTGGGCTGGGTGCTTGACCAGGACGGCGCTGCGCTTTCCTCGCGCGTTCGCGATCGCGCGGTAAGCCTGCACGACCGCAAGCGCTGCGTCGATCGTTACCTCGAGGTATACCGCGAGGCCATCGACGATTTTCACCGGGGTGAGCGCTGATGTGCGGGATTGCGGGCATGCTCACGCGCGCCAAGGCGGGGCCGGATCGTGCTGCCGTGGCGCGTATGCAAGCGGCGCTCCGGCATCGTGGACCGGACGGGCAGGGCAGCTACCACGACGAACGCGTTGCTCTCGCGCACACCCGGTTGAGCATCATCGACCTGGCCGGCGGGGCGCAACCGCTCTACAGCCCGGACGGTCGGCACGTGCTGATCATCAATGGCGAGATCTACAACTACGTCGAGCTGCGCGAAGAATTCGTCGCCGAAGGCTACGCGTTCACCACGGCATCCGACTGCGAAGTGATCCTGCCGCTCTACGCCCGCTACGGCGACCGCTGCGTCGAGCATCTGCGTGGCATGTATGCATTCGCATTGTGGGATACCGAACGTGGCCGCCTGCTTCTCGCACGCGACCGTATGGGAGAGAAGCCGCTCTATCTCTACCGCGACGGTGACAGTCTGTTGTTCGCCTCCGAGCTGCGCGCCATCCTGGCGAGTGGCCTCGTGCCACATCGTGTCGACGCGCAGGCGCTGCGCGATTTCTTCTTCTACCAGTTCGTTCCTGAGCCACGTACCGCCGTCGCCGGCGTCGCCAAGCTCGCGGCCGCAACCACGCTCAGCGTGGACGTCGCCGATTGGCGCACCGAGGAGCGTTGCTACTGGAACATGATGGATGCCGAGCCGCTCGAGGCAGATCCGGCGCAGGCACTCGGCGATTGCCTGGACGAAACCATCCGGCTGGTATTGCGCGCAGACGTACCCATCGGCCTCTCGCTCAGCGGCGGCATGGACTCGAGCGCAATCGCTTGTCTCGCGGCGCGTGTCTACCCGGGAAAGCTGACTGCCATTTCCGCCGGTTACCGCGAGCCCAGCCCGGTTGATGAACGTGCCGTGGCGCGTGAACTCGCGCAGCGGCTCGACATCGACTTCCTCGAAGTGGAGATCGCCCAGGACGAACTCGCCGAAGGCTTCGCCGGCATGGTCGAGGCGCGCGACGAGCCGATCGGCGACATCTCCGGCTATGCCTACGAGCGTGTCATGCAAACGGCGCGGGCGCACGGTATTCCGGTGATGCTGCAGGGGCAGGGCGTTGACGAGATGTTCTGGGGCTATCCGTGGGTGAAGGATTCGGTGGCGCGCAACCAGCCGTTTGCTGTTGGTGCGCTGCTCGCCCCGATCTTGTCACGGCGTAGCCTGGGCGATCGCGTGCGCGGCGTGCTCGGTTATCTGCGTGAGCAACGCGAACAGGGTGAGTATCTGCACTTCTTCGACAGCACGCCGCATTTTGCCTGGATGCTCGCGCATGCCGCAGAGTTCTTTGCACCGCCGATCCTGACCCAGGGCACGCTCGACCCGCGCCGGTACTTTGCACGCTCGTCCCGGCCTGCACGGATGGATCTCGAGGCGACGCGTCTCATCACCGAACTCTACCTGCGTGGCAACGGTATCCCTCAGTGCGATCGCCTTGCCATGGCGCACGCCGTGGAGAGCCGCCTGCCGTTTCTCGACCATCGCTTCATCGAGACCGCCATCGGCTTGCGCAAGTTCGCCCGCGATGACACGCTCGCGCCGAAGCAACGCTTTCAGGACAGCCTGCGGGGCGTAGTGCCGCCGGAAGTGTTCACGCGGCCCAAACGCGGCTTCACGCCGCCGGTATTTCGTTGGCAGGATCGCGTGCGGGAGCGATACGGCGCGCTGCTCGAGGACGGTCACCTCGTGCAGCTCGGCGTTCTGCAGCCGGAAGCAGCCCGGCGTGTGGCCGCGGCGCACATCGAGCAGCCGATGCTGGCGCTGACCAGCCGGCTCGCACTCGTGCTCGAAGTCTGGTTGCGCGCCGTCTTCGGCACCAGCATCCCGGAGTTAGTCTAGTGGCGCAAAGTTTCCTCTCGCGGCCTCCCGTCGCATTGTTCGCCTACAACCGTCGAGACCATCTGGAGTCCACCGTCGGTGCATTGCAGCGCAATCGCGGTGCTTCGGAAACGCACCTCACGGTATTCCTCGACGGCGCGCGGGATGCCGCGGATGCTGCCGGCGTAACGGCGGCCCGCGAATACGCCCGCACCATCGACGGTTTCGCCACGGTCGAGCTGCGCGAGGCGCCGGTCAATCGCGGCCTCGCACGTTCGATCATCGACGGCGTCAGCGAACTGGTCGAACGCGACGGACGGGTCGTCGTCATCGAAGATGACCTCGTTACCGCGCCGGGCGCGCTGGACTACTTCCGCTTCATGCTCGATCGCTACGCGGCACAGCCCAACGTCTTCTCCGTCTCCGCCTACAGCCACCCGCGTGGCGCGATGGCATTGCCCGCGGACTATCCCTACGACGTCTATTTCGTACACCGCATGATGTGCTGGGGATGGGCCACGTGGCGCGACCGCTGGCGGCAGGCGGACTGGGAGATGGCCGACTTCGACGATTTCCTCGCCTCGCCGGGCCTGGTTCGTGCCTACCATCACCAGATCGGTGCCGACAGCCTGGGCACGCTCAAGCGCTGCGTGGCCGGCGAGAAGGACGTGTGGGCCTGTCGCTGGGTCTACGCGCATTTCAAGCATGGTGCCTTGTGCGCGTGTCCGACGACATCGCTCGTGGACAACATCGGGCTCGATGGCAGTGGCGCCAACTGTGGCACCGATCACCGTCTGCGCAACGATCTGCCGGAGAGCATCGGGCCCGATCCCGTGACACCACCCTATCCCTTTGTCGACCCTCGCGTTCTGGAGGCCTTCATGAGCGTCTATGATCCGCGTCGCGCCGTCGCGCCGGCCGCCCTGGCGCCGGCCCCGGCGTCAGTGCCACGGCGAGTGCTGCGCTTCGCCAGGCGTGTTCTGCGTGCAGGGGTGCGCCGCCTGCGGGCGCTGCCGGGCGCCCTGCGTCGCCGCACACGACGCATGCTCGACGAAGGACGTGCCGGCGCGCGCCGCGCGGCGCTCGCGCTGCCCGATCGCGTGTTCGCCTGGTTCGGTGGCGAGGCGAGTGCACCGCTGACGCGGCTCGGAACCCAGTATGGCGGCTGGCGGGTCGCCGACGGTGCGGTCGGTCGCGGCGACGTGGTGCTCTCCGCCGGCGCGGGCGAGGACATTTCCTTCGATGTCGAACTCCGCAACCGCACGGGCTGCGAGATTCACATCATCGACCCGACGCCGCGCGCGCGCGAGCACTTCGACATGGTGCGCAGTCACGCGGCCGAGGGGCAGGCCGCGCCAATCAACAACTCGACCGACGTCTTCTACGACCTCGCCGCCGATACGCTTGCCGGCCTTCATTTCCATCCCCTGGGCTTGTGGAACAAGGACGAAATGCAACGCTTCTACATGCCGGCAAACGCGGCGCACGTGTCGCATTCGATCGGCAATCTCCACCAGACGCGTGACTATTTCGAGGCCGACTGCCGCCGCCTTTCCTCGATCCTCGACACGATCGGGACGACGCGTCTCGCAGCGCTCAAGATGGATATCGAGGGCGCGGAGTACGCCGTCATTCGCGATCTCGTGAAGTCGCGGCTGCGGCCGCGAATGCTGATGATCGAGTTTCATGCCGGCCGTAGCGAGATCGAGAAGAAGTTCAAGCCGAAGACGATGTTGCACGCCGCGCTGCTGCGTGCGGTCGGCTATCGGCTGGTCGCGCGTGACGGCTGGGACTTCGTGTTCGAGCGTGTCGCATGAGGTTCCTCACCCCCTCGGCAAGGTGCTTCCCTGCACGGGGCCGTCATGTGGCATCTTCGCTGGCCACTCCGTACAATTGCGCCGGTTTGGCCCGGCCCGGCGGCCCCACGCCGGCAACGCCCTGTCGCGATTCCCTTCCCACCTTCCTACCTGCTAGAGGCTATTGATTACGCCATGAACGTATTGATCCTGGGAGGCGACGGCTTTTGTGGCTGGCCGACCGCGCTGCATCTCTCGGCCAAGGGCCACACGGTCTGCATCGTGGACAACCTGTCCCGACGCAATATCGACAACGAACTCGAAGCCTACTCGTTGACGCCGATCTGCCCGATGGGCGAGCGACTGCGGGCGTGGCGCGAGATCACCGGCAAGACCATCGAGTTCATCAACTTCAATGTCGCCGAGCACTACCATCGCCTGCTCACGTTGATCGGGGAGTTCCGACCGGATGCCATCGTGCATTTCGCCGAGCAGCGCGCGGCCCCGTACTCGATGAAGTCCTCGTGGCACAAGCGCTACACCGTCTCCAACAACATCAACGCGACCAACAATCTGCTTGCGGCGGTGGTCGAGTCGGGTCAGGACATCCACGTCGTGCACCTCGGCACGATGGGCGTCTACGGCTACGGCACTGCGGGGATGAAGATTCCGGAAGGCTACCTGAAAGTCAGCGTCGAGACCGAGGACGGTGAACACGTCACGCACGAGATCCTCTACCCGGCCAACCCGGGCAGCATCTACCACATGACGAAGACCCAGGACCAGCTCCTCTTCGCCTACTACAACAAGAACGACGACGTACGCGTGACCGACCTCCACCAGGGCATCGTCTGGGGCACGCAGACCGAGGAGACCAAGCTCGATCCGCGTCTCATCAACCGCTTCGATTACGACGGCGACTATGGCACCGTGCTCAACCGCTTCCTGATGCAGGCAGCAGTCGACTACCCGTTGACCGTGCACGGTACGGGTGGGCAGACACGTGCCTTCATCCATATTCAGGATACGGTGCGCTGTATCGAACTCGCCGTCGACAACCCACCGCGCTCAGGCGAGCGCGTGCGCATCATGAACCAGATGACCGAGACGCATCGTGTGCGTGACCTCGCCGAAATCGTCGCGCGTATCGCGGGCGCCAAGGTCGCGTTCGTGCCGAATCCGCGCAAGGAAGCCGACGAGAACGAGCTGTTCGTGGAGAACGACGGCCTGCTGCAACTGGGCTTGCAGCCGATCACACTGGAGCAGGGCCTGCTCGAGGAAGTGCACGAAATCGCCGAGAAATACGCCGATCGCTGCGACCGCGAAAAGATTCCATGCCACTCGGTGTGGACGAGCCAGCAGCAGGTCGGTCGGCCCGACGAACCGCCACGCTGATTGCCGTGCGCCGGTGAGCCGGTGTACGCAACGCGGTGTCGCGCCGGACGCGGCGTGTAACGTGGACGCGGCGGCCTGCCTGCCGCCGCGTGCGCAGATCGCGGGATTCAGTTGGCGGCGGGTCGTGCGGGCTTGTAGAGCACGCTCAGCGAGGCACCGTAATCCATGATCAGTTCTGCGCGCAGCACGATGAAACCCGTCTCGGCGTAGCAGGTGAGTAGCTCGCGCCCGGAGAAATAGCGGATATGGCCGTAGCGGTCCATGCCCGCATCGATCGGCTCGCCGGTCGCTTTCTCGAAGTAATAGCAGGGCACGTGGATGATGGCGATCCCACCGGGTTCGAGCACGCGGTAAATTTCCTGTACTGCGCGTGGCCACTCGGGAATGTGTTCCAGCGTGTCCACGGAGATGACGCGTGCCACGCTGCCGTCGGCAAAGCTGAGGCGCGTGAGATCTTCCTGTCTCACTCGCTTGCCATCGCCGTGGAGGTCGATTGCCTGGTAGGTGTAGCCGGCGCTCTCGACCGCGTTGACGACGTCCTCGCGCGGACCGCCGGTGCACGCGTCGAGGAGTAGACCGCTGCCCGGCTCCAGCTGCCTGAGCGTTACCGCATAGCGGTCGCGCGAGATCGGCTGCCCGTCACGCATGGCGCGTTGCGCCCCGGCCATGAGGATGTCGAGATTGCCAGCGGGTGTCGCAGCGGGGTCGTCGACTGGTACGACACGTTGCGAGCGCAGGTCATAGCGGCCGAACACGTTCGGGTCGTAATTGGCCTGCTCGCGGGGAATCACCCGCTCGGTCTGCGGGTTGAAGGTGGGCCGCTGGATGCCGGCGACCGCGGCGGCGGCCTGCGCGCCGCGCGGCGCGGACAGCAGGCGGCGTAGGCGTTGTAAGACTGTGGTGCTCATCGGCTCATCGGCTCATCGGCTCATCGGAATCAGGCAGGCGACAATGGGCTGGCAGAAGTTCGAGGGCAGTCGCCACCGGGTGCCGGGAGGCAGTCGGTTCGTCGATCCTCGTCCGCCGCTGGAGCCGAAGTATCGCACGTCTTTCGCGCGCGGCGCAGAGCCAGTCGGCGAGGCCGCGCAGAGTCGCCGCTTCGAAGCGTCGAGCGGAATCCGCCACGACAGCGGCACGGGCGCGCGCACGGTGGAATGAGCCCACTGGAAACGGACAGCAGCGTCGACCACCCGGAGCAGCAGCATGCCGCTGCGCATACAATGCGCCCGCGACGAACAGGATCCACGGCGGCCGGCACACCATGAAACTCGGCGTCATCACGGCGACACTGAACTCCGCGGCGCACCTGGCACGCGCCATGGCGGGCTTGCCGGCGTCGGTCGAACATCTCGTCATCGACGGGGGCTCGACCGATGCGACCGAAGAGATTGCACGTGCCCGTTCCGGGACGCGTTTCATCGCGATGCCCGGCAGCTCCATCTACGAGGCGTGGAATGCCGGTCTGCGCGCGTCGACCGCGGACGTCGTGTGCTTCGTCAACTCCGATGACGAGGTGCGCTGGCACGCGCCGGAAGAGGTGCTCGCGTGTTTCGCCGCAACGCGTGAGCTCGAGATCGTCAACGGCGGCTTTCGTTATGTCGATGACAGCGGCTGTGACGCAGCGGGCCTCCCGCCAGCGCGGGCAGCGGCACCGCTGACCCTCGACACGGTTCTCTTCGACGTGTGCGCGATCAATGCGCGCTGGTTTCGTCGCAGCCTGTTCGAACGGCTAGGTGGGTTCGATGCAGGCTACGCGCTGGCCGCCGATCGCGAATGGCTGCTGCGCTGCATGTTGCATGAACCACGGCAGGCGGTTGCCGCCGGGCTCACCTATGCGTACCGAATCCACCTCGGCTCGCAGACGCTCGATGCGACTCGCCGCAACGCGCTTCGTATCGGTGTCGAGCACATGGCGATGGCCGAAGCCTACCTGGCGCACGACGCCTTGCCCGCGCGCGACGCCCTGCAACGCTTCCACGCGGCGGCTACCCTGACCGCCGCCGCGGCGGCATGGCGCACGCGTCGCCTCGGCGCGCTCGCCGGGATCTGCGCCAAAGCGCTGCGCAAGCAGCCGTCGTGGCCGTTGCACGTGCCGGCGGTCCTCGCCGCGCGCCGGCGTCGCCTTCGCCTTCGCCGTGGAGCAGATGCATGAGCGTCGACACGCGGCAGCATGACCGTGCGTCGGGATGCGCGAGTGCCGCGCCACGGCTGTCGGTGTGCGTCATCGGGCGCAACGAGGCGCCGAACCTGCCCGCGCTGTTCGCATCACTCGAACCACTGCGCGCGCGCGTGCCGCAGCTCGAAGTCGTGTTCGTGGACTCGGCGTCGACGGACGCCTCGGTTGCGCTGGCTCGCGCAGCCTGCGACGTGGTCGTGCACATGCCGGTCTCGCCGCGGTCGTGCGCGGCGCTCAACCGTCATTGGGGCACACGGACCTGCAGCGGGGAGTTCATCCTCTATCTCGATGGTGACATGCAGCTCGAACCGGCTTTCGTGGCCGCCCTCGCGACATTGGTCGAGCAAGGCACGCCGGACGGCCTCGTGGGCGACTACACGGATGTCTTTCCCGACGGCGGTACACGCGAGAAGGCCCTTGGCCGGCGCCTGCGTCCGGGGACCGCCTCGCACTTCGGGGGCGCCGTGGTGTTGCGACGCACGGCGGTCATCACGGCGGGCAACTGGGATGCGGGACTGTTCGCCTGGGAGGAGAACGAACTCTACACACGGCTGCGTGCGCAGGGCTGCCGGGTCGATTACGTGGCTCGGCCGATGGTGCGCCACGCGACGCCACGGATCGGGCGCCTGGGCCGCTTGTGGGGTTGCGTATCGCCAGCGGCGCCCGGGGTCGGCGCCAAGTTCTACGGTTTCGGCCAGGCGCTCGCCGCGCGCCGCCGAGCGGGCACGCTCGTTCAGTTCGTCCGCGGCTTCCCGGAACCGTTCAGCGTCTGGGCCGCGCTCGCGCTGGCGCTCGCAGTGCTGGCCATGGGCAGACCATGGCTTGCCTTCGGTGTCCTCGCGCTGGCAGCGGCGTTCGTCACCTGGCGGCGCGGACCGGCGCTCTTCGTGGTCTACGCGCTGCTGCCGCTGCAGGCGCTGGCTGGTTATCGGCGCTACGACGGTGCGATCCTCGAGCCGGCGGTGGTCGAGCGCGTGACGCGTGCTGGTGGCAGCACGTCCGAGGCGCATTGACGGTGTGCGGCATTGCCGGCATCTGGACCCGCGCGCCGGCTGGCGAGTCGCTCGCTGTGGCGCGTCACATGGCGAATGCCATCGTTCATCGCGGGCCGGACGCCGCCGGCGCATGGGCGGATGACAACGGAGGCCCGGCGCTCGCGCATCGGCGGCTATCGATTCTCGACCTGTCGACGGCCGGCAAACAGCCGATGCTCTCGCAGTGCGGGCGCCTCGTACTCGTCTTCAACGGTGAGATCTACAACCACCAGGCCCTGCGCCGGGAACTCGCGCAGCAGGGCACGGTTTTCGCCGGGCATTCCGATACCGAGGTGCTCGTCGAGGCCTGCAGCACCTGGGGTCTCGCGCAGACGCTCACACGCCTCGAAGGCATGTTCGCCTTTGCGCTATGGAACAGGACGACGCGTCGGCTTGCCCTCGCGCGTGACCGCATCGGAGAGAAGCCGCTCTACTACGGCTGGCATCGCGGTGCCTTCCTGTTCGCTTCCGAACTCAAGGCGCTGCATGCATGGAGCGGATTCCGGCCGGCGCTCGAGCGTGCCGCGCTCGCGCTCTACCTGCGCCACAACTACGTGCCGGATCCCCATTGCATCTACCAGGGCCTGCGCAAGCTCGTGCCGGGCAGCTGGGTCGAGGTCGGGGAGGGCGACGCCGCCACCCTGCCGCGGCTGCGCAGGTACTGGTCGCTCGCAGCCGATCTCGCCGCAGCGCGCGCGAAGCCTTTCACCGGCGACGACGGTGCCGCCGTCGATGCCGTCGAAGACCGCCTGCGGAGGTCGGTGCGGATGCGTATGATGGCCGATGTACCGCTCGGCGCGTTCCTCTCCGGTGGTATCGATTCCTCGCTCGTCGTGGCGCTGCTGCAGGCCGAGAGCGCGCAGCCCGTGCGTACCTTCAGCATCGGCTTCGACAGCGCCGGATTCGACGAGGCGCCCTATGCGCGCGCGGTGGCAGGGCATCTCGGTACCGAACACACCGAGCTCTATGTCGCACCGGGCGAAGCACGGGCCGTGATTCCCGAGCTGCCAGCTATCTACGACGAGCCGTTCGCCGATTCCTCGCAGATTCCCACGCTGCTCGTCGCGCAGCTCGCGCGCCAGTCGGTGACGGTGGCGATGTCGGGCGATGGCGGCGACGAGCTGTTCGCCGGCTATACCCGCTACTCGATGGCGCACGACCTGTGGGCGCGCGCGCAACGCAATCCCTACCTGCTGCGCGCACTCTGCGCGCGCGCGCTGCGTGCCTTGTCGCCCGCGGCCTGGGACCGTGTCTTCGCTTGCCTCGGGCCGCTGCTGCCGCCCCGCCTGCGCCAACCCAACGCGGGCGACAAGCTGCACAAACTCGCACGCCTGCTCACGCTGCACGCGCCCCACGAGACCTACCTGTCGCTGGTCTCGCTGTGGCAGGAGCCGGCACGCCTGCTGCGCGACTGCAACGAGCCGGCGAGTATCCTCGCGCCGCTCGGCGAACTGCCCGAGGGGCTGTCCTTCGTCGAGCAGATGATGGCCCTCGATACGCTCCACTACCTGCCGGGCGATATCCTGGTGAAGCTCGACCGCGCGAGCATGGCCACCAGCCTCGAAGCGCGCGTACCGTTCCTCGACACCGCGCTCATGGGCCTCGCATGGTCGTTGCCTCAGGGGCTGAAGGTCCGCCACGGGGACGGCAAGTGGGTGCTGCGCGAGGTGCTCGCGCGGCACGTTCCGCGGGCGCTGTTCGAACGGCCCAAGATGGGTTTCGGCGTGCCCATCGGCGAATGGCTGCGCGGGCCCTTGCGTGAGTGGGCCGAACATCTGCTCGACGCCGGTCGCCTGCGCGACGGTGGAATCTTCGAACCCGGACCGATCCGCGACGCGTGGGCCGCGCACCTGGCGGGCGGGGAGAATCTGCAGTACCTGTTGTGGGGCATCCTGATGTTCGAAGCCTGGCGCGAGCGCTGGCCTCTCGGCGAGGGCGACTGATGCGCCGCCTGCTCTATCTCGTCACCGAGGACTGGTACTTCCGCTCGCACCGGCTGCCGCTCGCGCTGGCCGCGCGGGATGCCGGCTGGCACGTCAGCGTGGCGACGCGCTGCGGACGCTACGGGGCACTGCTGCGCGAGCACGGGTTGGAGGTCTTCGATCTTCCTTTCGAGCGTTCCATGAAGCTGCCGCTGCGCGACCTGGCGAGCTACCGAGCGTTGCGCCGGCTCCTGCGCGAGCACGCGTTCGATGTGATCCACGCGGTCTCGCTCAAGCCCATCCTGCTCGGCCTTCTCGCCGCGCCGGAGCGGCGGCGTTGCATCGCGGCCTTCACCGGGCTCGGCTACATCTTCTCGTCGAGCGATCGCCGCGCACGCGTGCTGCGCCGGGTGGTGCAATCGCTGTTGCGCTACGAACTCTCCGATGGCGCGGCGTGGACGCTGGTGCAGAACGCCGACGATGCGGCGCTGCTCGCGGACGCCGCGATCGGGGTTCCTGCACGCACGGTGCTGATCCCGGGCGTGGGGGTCGAACTCGCGAGCTACCCGCGCGCGCGGCCGGCGGCATCGCAACCGCCGCTGGTGGTGCTGCCCGCGCGCGTGCTGGTCGACAAGGGCGTGCGCGAGTTCGTCGCCGCTGCGCGCCGACTGCGCGCGGCCGGCATCGCGGCGCGCTTTGCTCTCGTTGGCCAGCACGACCGCGACAACCCGGGTGCCGTGCCGCTCACCGAACTCACCGGCTGGCAGGACGAGGGTGTCGTCGAGTGGTGGGGGCACCGCGAGGACATGGCGGCGGTGTATGCTGCGGCCGCCGTGGTCTGCTTGCCGTCCTACCGCGAGGGTTTGCCGAAGGTGCTGCTGGAGGCGGCGGCGGTCGGACGGGCGCTCGTCGCGACCGATGTGCCGGGCTGCCGGGACGTGGTACGTGACGGTGTCGAGGGTCTCGTCGTGCCGGCCCGTGACGCGCTTGCGCTCGCCGACGCGCTGGGCCGACTGCTCGCGGACGCCACCCTGCGTAAGCGTTGCGCGAGTGCTGCGCGTGCCGGCGTCGAGGAGCGTTTCGCCAGCACGCGCATCAACGCGCAGATGCTGGCGCTCTACGATCGCGTCGCGACTGCCGTGGTATCGGGAACGCCGGCCTGATGCGCGTGCTCGTCACGGGAGCGGGCGGTTTCGTCGGCGGCCATCTGCTCGGACGGCTGGCGGCGGCGGGTTTCGCGGTGCGCGCGCAGGTGCGCACGGGCGCGGTGAATGCGCCCGCCGAAGTGGTGGCGACCGGCGACCTCGCGCGCTACGTGGAGGCGTCCCGATGGCAGCCGCTCCTGAGCGGGGTCGACGCCGTCGTCCACCTGGCCGCGGTTACCCATGCCGGCGATGTCGACGAGTCGGCGGCCTGGAGGCGTTACGAGACCGTCAACGTTGCCGTGACCCGCGCGCTGGCCTGTGCGGCGCGTGCGGCCGGGGTCGGGGCTTTCGTGATGATGAGTTCGGTGAAGGTCTGCGGCGAGCGTTCGCCACGCACGGCGCGTGGCTGGCGGGCCTTGTCCGCGCGCGACACGCCGCAACCCGAGGACAATTACGGGCGCAGCAAGTGGCTTGCGGAGCAGGCGCTCGCGGCCTGTGCCGGCGACATGCGCACCACCGTGCTGCGCCCACCGTTGCTCTACGGCCCGGGGATGAAGGGCAACCTGCCGCGCCTGTTCGACGCCATCGCGCGACGGCGTCCGTTGCCGTTCGCGCTGATCCAGAATCAGCGCAGTCTGCTCGGCGTCGACAACCTGGTCGATGCGGTCTGCCATGCGTTGCGCGTGGCGCCGCCCGGCGTCGCGACTTACACGTTGTCCGACGTGGATCTCTCGACCCCGGCGCTGGTTCGCGCCATCGGCGCGGCATTCGGTGTCGAAGCGCGCTTGTGGCCGTGTCCGCCCAGCGTGCTGCGGGGCGCCGGGCGGCTGCTCGGCCGCGGTGCGGCCGTGCGCCGGCTCACCGACTCGCTCATCTGTGAGCGCGAGACGATCGCGCAGCGGCTCGACTGGCATCCACCCCGGGACTTCGCCGAGGGGCTCGCCGCGAGTGCCGCCTGGTACGGCGCAGCGCGGCGTTGAACGGCATCGCGCTCCTGGCGGTGGCTGCAATCGCGGCCGTGGTGGTGGCGACGGTGCTGGCTCCGCTGCGTCGCCGACTGCTCCGTGCGGCCATGCTCGATCGGCCCAGCGCGCGCAGCATGCACCAGGTGCCGACGCCGCGGGGAGGGGGGCTCGCCATTGCCCTGGCGGTACTCGCCGCGCACGCCGTGTTCGCGCCACGCGCGCTTGCTGGCGGCATGCCGGTCGCGGTGTTCGCCAGTTGGAGCCTTGCAGCGGCCGGCTGCGCGCTGGTCGGCTGGCTCGACGACCGGCGCGCGCGCCCGGTCGGCTGGCGACTCTGCGCGCAGCTCATATTCGCAGGGCTACTCGTCGCGCCGCTCCTGGCCCACGACGCCATGGTGGCCGGCATGGTCGGCGCCGTCATCGCCGTGCTGGCCTGCGTCTGGTCGGTCAACCTGTACAACTTCATGGATGGCGCCGACGGCCTGGCCGGCTTGCAGCTCGCCCTCACGGCAGCCGGCGCGCTGCTTCTGCCAGGCGTGACGGGTGACGGCGCCGTCGCCGGGGTGAGTGCCGCGCTCGCCGGCGCCGCGTGCGGCTTCCTGGTCTGGAATCGACCGCCCGCACGACTGTTCATGGGCGATGCCGGCAGCTATTTCATCGGCTTCGAACTGGCGGCGCTGGCACTGCTGGCACCGCTCGAGGGCGGAAGCATGCTGCCCTGGGGGGTGCTGTTCATGCCCTTCGTCATCGATGCGTCGCTGACCCTCGCCAGGCGCATGCTGGCCGGCGAACGCTTCTGGCAGCCGCATCGCGGACACGTCTACCAGCGCCTGCTGCTCGCCGGCTGGCCTCCGTGGCGGCTGCTCGGGGCACTCGTCGTGGTCAACGTCGGCATCTGCTGGCCGCTCGCCTGGTGGGCGGCCGGCAGTGGCGGTGGGCTGGCGGCCGTGCTCGCGGCGCTGGCGCTGGCCGCCTTGTGGGCCTGGGCG
The DNA here is from genome assembly GCA_040220855.1 of Gammaproteobacteria bacterium. Taxonomy (GTDB): domain Bacteria; phylum Pseudomonadota; class Gammaproteobacteria; genus JACKNG01. The sequence goes on from JAVJVZ010000036.1 coordinate 123,312, forward strand.
CGTGTGGCCAGCGCGGCCGCGCCCTGATGCCCGGCTGATCCATGCGGCGGCGCTGCGCGCGTGGGTCTCGCTCGTGGATCGGAGTATCATGGGCGCTGGCCGCGCCGCCGGCAGTCTCCGATGCGGACGCTCCGATCGTGATATCCAATCGCACGAAAGTCATCCTCCACGATCTCACCGCCATCGCCGTGGCGTGGCTGCTCGCCTTCCTCGCGCGCTTCAATTTCGAGGTACCACCCGCCGAGTTCGTTCGCGCCAGCCTCGAGGCGCTACCGGTGGTGCTCGTCGCGCAGGCGCTGGTCGCGCGTTACTTCGGGCTGTACAAGGGCATGTGGCGTTTCGCCAGCCTGCCCGACCTGTGGAACATCGTGCGTGCGGTCGTGCTCGGCGCGCTGGTCACGGCGCTGGCCTTGTTCGTGCTGACGCGCCTGCAGGACGTGCCGCGTTCCGTGCTGGTGCTGTACCCGGTCTTCCTGACTCTGCTGCTCGGTGGGCCGCGGCTGGCCTACCGCCTGTGGAAGGATCGCGCGCTCAACCTGCACCACGCTGGTGATGCCGAGCGTGTGCTGGTGGTCGGGGCCGGCAGTGGCGGCGAGAAGGTCGTGCGCGAGATGCTGCAGGATGGCCGCTACGTGCCGGTCGGGCTGGTCGATGACGACCCGCGTCTCACCAAGGCACGTATCCATGGTATCTCGGTGCTGGGTACGGTGCCCGAACTGCCCGCGCTCGCGACGCGCTACGAGATCGACCTCATCATCATCGCGGTGCCTTCGGCGACCAGTGCGCAGATGCAGCACATCGTCGAATGGTGCGAGCGCAGCGGGCGGTCGTTCCGCACCTTGCCACGCGCGCTCGACGTCGTCTCCGGACGCGTCACGCTCGAGGCCATGCGCGACGTTGCCATCGAAGACCTGCTGAGCCGTGACCCGGTCAGTTTCGATTGGCAGGCCATCCAGGGTGCGCTGGCCGGCAGAGTGGTCCTGATCAGCGGGGGCGCCGGCTCGATCGGAGCGGAGCTGTGCCGGCAGGTGGCGCGGCTCGGCGTCGCGCGGCTGGTGGTGCTCGACCAGAGCGAGTTCGGCCTGTTCCGCAGCGAGCGCGAGCTGCGCGCGCAATTCCCGCATCTCGACCTCGTGTTCGTGCTCGGCGACGTGCGCGACGCCGCATTGCTCGGGCGCGTGTTCGAGGCTTATCGCCCGCGCACGGTGTTCCACGCTGCGGCCTACAAGCACGTTCCCATCCTCGAGCACCAGGTGCGCGAGGCGGTGCTCAACAACGTTCTGGGAACGCACAACATGGCCGAGGCCGCGCTCGCGGCCGGCTGCGAGACCTTCGTGCTCATCTCGAGCGACAAGGCGGTGCGTCCGAGCAGCGTGATGGGGGCCTCCAAGCGTTGTGCCGAGCTCCTGTGCGAGAGCAAGAACCGGCGCGGCGCAACGCGTTTTCTCACGGTTCGTTTCGGTAACGTGCTCGGATCGGCCGGCAGCGTGGTGCCCTTGTTCCGACGCCAGATCGAGGAGGGGGGGCCGGTCACCGTGACGCATCCCGAGGCGACCCGCTACTTCATGACGATTCCCGAGGCCTGCCAGCTCATCCTGCAGGCGGCGGCGCTCGGCCAGGGCGGCGAGATCTTCGTGCTCGACATGGGCCAGCCGGTCAATATCACCTATCTCGCCGAACAGCTCATCCGCCTCTCCGGCCGCGTGCCCGGGCAGGACATACGTATCGTCTACACGGGCCTGCGACCCGGCGAGAAGCTCCACGAGGAGCTCTTCCACGCCGAGGAGAACCTTGCGCCGACCAGCCATGAAAAGCTCATGCTGGCGCAGCAGACCTCGCGGAGCAATGCTGAGATAGGCCAGTTGTTCGAGAGCCTCGTCGCGGCTTGCGAGCAACAAGACGAGGAACTGCTTCGCGAATTGCTGCGCGATGGCGTGATAGGGTACCGCGCGGCGCCCACGACGGGTGTCGTCGTCCCGTTCGAAAGGAGTACAAATTGACTAATCGCGTTCGTAAGGCCGTGTTTCCCGTCGCCGGTATGGGCACCCGCTTTCTTCCGGCCACCAAGGCCAATCCGAAGGAAATGCTGCCGGTGGTCGACAAGCCGCTGATCCAGTACGCCGCCGAAGAGGCGGTCGAGGCCGGCATCGAGGAACTGATTTTCATCACCGGCCGAGCCAAGCGGGCGATTCCCGATCACTTCGACAAGGCCTACGAGCTCGAAGCCGAACTCGAGAAGGCCAACAAGCAGCAGATGCTCGATATCGTTCGCAACATCCTGCCGCCGAGCGTGTCGTGCATCTATATCCGGCAGTCGGAGCCGCTCGGTCTCGGTCACGCGGTGCTGTGCGCGCGCCCGGCGGTCGGCAACGAGCCATTCGCGGTACTGCTCGCCGACGATCTCATCGATGGCGGCTCGCGTGGCTGCCTGAAGCAGATGGTGGCGCAGTTCGAGCACTACAACTCGGGCGTAATCGCCGTGCAGCCGGTGCCGCCGGACGACACCGACAAGTACGGCATCGTCGAGATCAAGCCGATCGACCAGGGCGTGAGCAAGATCCTGAGCATCGTCGAGAAGCCCAAGCCGGACGCCGCGCCGAGCAATCTCGGCGTGGTCGGCCGCTACGTGTTGCCCGGCGAGATCATGGGCATCCTCGAGACCACCCAGCGCGGCGCCGGCAACGAGATCCAGCTGACGGACGCCATCGCCACCCTGCTCGAACGCCACCAGGTGCTGGCCTACGAGTTCGACGGCACGCGCTACGACTGCGGTTCCAAGCTTGGTTACCTGCAGGCGACCGTGGATCTGGCCCTCAAGCACGGCGAGGTCGGCGCCGACTTCGACGCCTGGCTGCGCGCGCGGCTGGGCTGATTGCCGGGGGATGATGCTGACACGACCGGGCCGGGCTGCGCCGTGGGCGTGTCCGGCGCGGGCCTTCAGGTGCCGATGGGGGCGCCGTCTTCGCGGCGGATGGCGAGTACCGACGGGCGCGGTGGCAGCGCGGGATCGAAATCGGGCCAGCGGGTAGCCGGCGCCAGATAGCGTGAGCCGGGCAGGCCGTCGACGCCTGGGTGCTGCACGGCGAGGAACAGCGTGCGGCCGTCGCTGGTGAACTCCGGTCCGCACACCTCGGCGCCGATCGGTGCGCGGAAGAAGCACTTGATGACCGGTTCACCATCACGCTCTTCGCCGCAGGCCCACAGGCCGTCGGCAAAGCCGGTGGTGGCCCAGGCGCGCCCCTGGTCGGTCGCGATCCAGAGCCGGCCATGGGGATCGAAGGCGCAGTTGTCGGGGGCGCTGAACCAGCTCGCCTCGGCGAGGCGGGCCGGGTAGCGGGCGCCGTCGCCGGGGTCGCCGGCGAGTGCGAACATTTCCCAGCGGAACTCGGCTGCTGCGTGCTCGACGTCGGCGCCGGGTGCGCCGGGTGGCAGGAGGCGCAGCACGTGGCCGTGACGGTTGCGGGCGCGCGGGTTGGCCGCGTCTGTCGCCGCGGCCGGGCGTGCGAGGTTGTTGGTCATGACCGCGTAGACGCTGCCGTCGAGCGGGTTGGCCTCGACGTCCTCGGGCCGATCGAGACGGGTGGCGCCGAGCAGGTCGGCGGCGCGGCGCGTCTCGATCAGCACGTCCGCCTGGCCGGCGAAGCCGTTGGCCGGCGTCAACGGTCCGTGGCCATGCACCAGCGGCAGCCACTCGAGGGTCCCGTCGTCGTGAAAGCGCGCGACGCTGAGTTCGCCGTGATCGAGCAGGTCACGGTTGGCGCCAGGGGCGTGTGCATCAAAGCGGTCGCGGCTGACGAACCGGTAGAGGTGTTCGAAGACCTCGTCGTCGCCCGAATAGACCACCGCGCGTCCCGAGCGATCGAGCACGCAGGTGGCGGCTTCGTGCTTGAAGCGGCCGAGCGCGGTACGTTTCACCGGCACCGAGTCCGGTGCGTAGGGATCGAGCTCGACCACCCAGCCGTAGCGGTTCGCCTCGTGTGGTTCGCGCGCGACGTCGTAGCGGGGGAAGTGCTGCGCCCACCAGCCGTAGCTGCCGCCGCGGCCGACGCCGTAGCGGGCGTGGTTGGCGCGCTCGCGCGGAGCGTCGGTGCGCCCGCTGAAGGCGAAATCGAAGTTCTCCTCGGCGATCAGCACGGTCCCCCAGGGCGTCTTGCCGCCACTGCACGGGTTGAGGATGCCGGCGACGTGCCGGCCGGACGGGTCATCACGGGTGGCGAGGCGTGCATGGCCGGCCGCCGGCCCGCCCAGCGTGACACCGGAGGACGCGCTGATGCGGCGGTTGTAGCGCCCGCGGACGATCGTCCAGGCGTCGCCGTCGAGGCGCAGCTCGACCACCGAGTGGCCGATCGCGGCAAGTTCGACCGCGGTGCGGGCGGCGGTCATCGCCGCGCCGGGCCGCGCCGGGTCGACATCCGGCCACATGAAGACCGGATTCGTGTACTCGTGGTTGACGCACAGCAGGCCATGGCTGGCGTTGGTGCTGCGCCGCGGCAATGGCATGAATGCCGTGAAATCGTTGTTGTAGCCGAAGCAGGCGAACTGGTGCGCGGCGTCCTCCGTCGCAAGCGCAGGCACACGCGCGCTGCCGCAGATGGCATCGCCCCAGCGCAGCAGGACCTGTGCGCGGTAGCCGGTCGGCAGGTGATGCGTGGCACCGGACCCGTGCGGCAGGCCGGCGAAGGTCAGCGGCGGGCGGTCGCTGCGGGCGGGCAGTGCGACGGCTGGCATGGCGATACTCGCCGCGCCGGCACCGAGGTAGCGGATGAAGCTGCGTCGTGTGGTCAAGGCTCACGCTCGCCGGGTGCGGGAGGCCCCCGTTCGGGTCAGCGCGAGTCTAGCGAAGTCGCTTGCGGTGCGGTGTGCACCGTGTCAGAAATGGTCGTCGCGCATGGCGCGCTTACGCGCGAGCTCCGTCTGCAGGTAGGTCAGCGCACGCATGGAGTGTTCGTCTTCGGGCTCGCCGGCACTCGCGATGAGCTGCTCGAGCTCGAGAATCTCTTCGTCCAGCTCCTCGCGCTCGCTTTCGCTGCCGAGTAGCGGAAAATAGGCCTCCAGCTGCTTGAGTTCCTCGACGAGGTCATTCCAGCCGTCCGACGTGGGTCCCATCACCATTGCCCTTCCCTCCGGTCGTCCGCGACGCGACGTAGCAGGCGCTGCAGCTCATATACGATCTTATCTTGATCGCTTAATCATCTGATCTAGTGGCGGATAGTATAGGATCATCACAAACGACTTCAACACCCCCGCGTAAATTCACTTCATGTCCGATCCCGCTTTCGTTCCTCCCCCGGTCGACCATGCCCGCCCGGTCATCCGTCATGCCCGCGTGGCCCCCGTCTCGTCCCTCGCCGTGCTGTCGCAGCGCGAGGTGACGCTGCTCTGCGAGCGGCGCTCGCCGGCAATCGATGATCTCTTCCGGCGCTGCGCGCTGGCGGTCCTGTCGAGCGGACTTGAGAGCGACGACCCGCGCAGCCTGCTCGAGCGTTACGCGAGCTTCCGCGTCGAGCTGGTGCAGGAGGACCGTGGGCTGCGCCTCGACCTGGTCGACGCGCCCGCTAATGCGTTCGTCGACGGCCACATGATCCGCGGCGTGCGCGAGCACCTCTTCGCGGTGCTACGCGACATCGTCTACATCACCCAGGAACTCGAGTTCGGGGGGCATTTCGATCTCTCGACCACCGCCGGCATCACCGACGCGGTATTTCGTATCCTGCGCAACGCCGGTGCGCTCGACGCGCGCATCCGGCGCGGCCTCGTGGTGTGCTGGGGCGGACATTCGATCAGCCGCGAGGAGTACGACTACACCAAGGAGGTCGGCTATGCACTCGGCCTGCGCGGAGTCGACGTCTGCACCGGCTGTGGTCCGGGCGCGATGAAGGGGCCGATGAAGGGTGCCACCATCGCGCATGCCAAGCAGCGTGTCGTCGACGGCCGTTACATCGGCATTTCCGAGCCCGGCATCATCGCCGCCGAAGCACCCAACCCCATCGTCAACGAACTCGTCATCATGCCGGACATGGAGAAGCGCCTCGAAGCCTTCGTGCGCATGGCCCACGGGATCGTGATCTTTCCAGGAGGCGTAGGCACCGCGGAGGAGCTGCTCTACCTGCTCGGCGTACTGGCCGATCCGCGTAATGCCGACCAGCCGTTGCCGGTGGTGCTGACCGGCCCGGCCGAGAGCGCCGGTTACTTCGCCGCGCTCGATGCCTTCATCCGCGAGGTGCTGGGGCCGGAGAGCGCGGCGCGCTACCGCATCGTGGTCGCCAACCCCTCCGCGGTTGCCGAGCAGCTCGCCCACGCGGCCGCGCAGGTGCTCCGCTACCGCGACGAGGTCGACGATGCCGGCTACTTCAACTGGCGTCTCGCCATCGAGGAGCGCTTTCAGGCGCCGTTCGCCGCGACCCATGCGAGCATGGCCGAGCTCGTCATCTCGCGCGACCTCCCGCACCACGAGCTCGCCGCCAACCTGCGCCGCCTGTTCTCCGGCATCGTCGCTGGCAACGTCAAGGAGAGCGGCATCGCTGCCGTCGAGGCCGAGGGGCCGTTCCGCATCCACGGCGAACTCCGCATCATGAACGCGCTCGATGGCCTGTTGCGCAGCTTCGTCGAGCAGAGCCGCATGCGCCTGCCCGGGCGTGCCTACGACCCTTGCTGGGAGATTGCGCTCTGATATCAGCCCAGGCCAGCTGAGCCGGCAGTGTGTAATCGGAGTTCACTGAAGAATTTCTTGTCTTGAGAGTGCGTAGGAATCTTCGTTCGGCCGTCAGCAATCGGCCATGGTGACGTTATTCTTCAGATTGCCGGGCGACGCTCTCGTCGAGGCAGTCGCGCTGAGGCGCCGATATCAGGAAGACGCATAGTGCGATGGTCAAGCGTCGCGAAGAGGTAGGTTGACATACCATGTTTGAAGGTCGCGACTTCGTCGTATTCTCGGATGACTGGGGTCGCCATCCATCGTCCTGCCAGCACTTGTTCCGCTGTATTTCCGAGCACAACCGAGTCTTATGGGTCGAAACGATTGGAATGCGCACCCCTCGGTTCAACCGCCACGATGCGCGCCGCGCAATCGAGAAGCTTAGAAGTTGGTTTAACTCGAGCAGCGCGAAGATACAGACGACAGCTCGTAGCTCGGCTCCTGTAGGCGTTGTTCGCTATTCTCCTCCAATGTACCCCTATTACGGTCATTGCCTGGGAGCCCGCATTAATGACTGTTTGCTGCCGCGCCTGGTGAGACGCAAGATGGCCCAGCTGGAAATGAAGCGCGCGATCGTGCTGACTACCGTTCCGACGACGGCCAGGATCATCGGGCAGCTCGATGGGACTATCACGGTCTATTATCGAGTCGATAGCTTCGACAAATGGCCAGGACACGAAGCTCGACTAATCCAACGTATGGAGACACAGGCGATTCGTTCGGCGAACGCGCTAATCGCCACCTCAAGGCGACTCATCGCCGGACAAGCAATCGATGACAAGCACACTTTGGTTCTACCCCACGGGGTAGACCTGGAGCATTTTACGTCGGGCGGTGTAGAGCCTGACGCCTTATCAACCGTACCCCGGCCAAGGCTGATGTGTGCGGGGCTCCTGGACGAGCGTGTAGATCTCACGCTCCTCGCTGAGCTTGCGCACATGCGACCGGATTGGCATATCGTTCTTGTCGGGCCTCGTGCCCTCGAAGCGGTAGAGCTAGAGCATCGCGACAACGTGCACCTGTTTCCGGCTGTGCCGTACGCAGACTTGCCTGCATGGCTCTCAGCCGCGGACGTATTGATGATTCCCTACGTGCGTACTGTTCAAACCGATACCATCAGTCCACTCAAGCTGCGGGAGTACCTTGCTTCGGGACGTCCTGTGGCTACGACCAGGCTGCCAGAAGTCGTACGCGAGTACGGTGCCCTAATTCAGGTTGGAGATGACGCGACGAGCTTTCGAGATGCGATTTCTCGCGCGTTGGCTGATTCTCCTGACTCGGCGTCCTTGCGTCGCCAGGCCGTTCGGAAGGATACGTGGGTGGCAAGGGCGGATGCACTGTGTGACTTCTTGGCAGAAGTCGAGAAGGCAGCATGATTCGGGAGTGATTACTTTAACTTTACCTTTACCTTGAACCGGCTTTCCGAGGTTCGTTTCCGTTTTTCTTCAGTCTGGATAGGCCTGCTTGCATTTGCCGAGGTGACCAAGTAATCACCGCTTCGAAATGCCGCTTGCGCGGAGCATGCTCGATTTCAGTGCTTCGGTCGGAGCGTGTAGATGCCGAAGCGCTCTAATTTGGGGACAATTGTTTTCCGGACAAGGTGCGGTGGATACCTTTCGAGCAACCAATGTGATACCTGCCTCGGTACGGGGTTTGCGCCAAGGCTGCGCGGAAGACTCGCCTTTCTGAACAAGAAATCAAGCGTCGCGAGCTCGATACTGTTCGGTAAGGCGTATTCGAGATTCGACGGGGGCGCGCTAAGCGCTTCATCGCGTAGGTACTTGTCGAGGAAGCGAAATGCGAGCGCGCATGGCCGCGAGACACCTAGGCACTCAGCTCTCGCCTGGACTTCCTCATCGAATCGAGGATCGAGAGCTCGAAAATCGCGAAGCAGGGCGCGGATGTCCAGCAGATCTCTCAGACCGCGGGAAAAGTCACCATTGCGAAACAGGTGCACGCATGCGTGAATGACCATGTCTGCGGGGCCAAGGACGTGAATACAGTGTGTCCCCTCGATTTTCTCGATCCGTTCGAACAGCAAACTGGCATCGAACTGCAAGGAATCGATGGCCGGCAATATGTTGTGATGCAAATCAAGTACTGTTGCACGACGTCGGTGTTTCAACGGTCGGATTTCATGAAGCCATCGGCGGAAGAACTGTTCTTGATTATCGGGATCGTCAACTTCGGACCAATCATGCGCTAACAGATCTCGTTCGATTTCATCAATGCACGGTTTGCGTACCAGAACATCAACGTCCGAGTAGACCCGTCCCAATGCCGGTGAAAGTCCAGCACAAAGGTATGCTGCCCCCTTCAGCAAGACAATCGGCTCATCTCGATTGCAGAACAACGAATCAAGCCGGTCAATCTCCCATTCGACCAGCTTCGCATGGCGGCGCGTGCGGACCCGGGTCGACTCCAGATGGTCGGCGATTCGTGCCGGCAGGTCGTGTCCGATGTTCTCCTGGTCGATAGCTGCGACGATGTGAGGCAGCAGCCGAGTCTGCGACAGCATGGGCAACAGCGAGTCCCATTGCTTCAAGGACAGCGCGGTCACCGCGCTTGGACGTCGCAGTAGCTCCAGGAACTGTTCGTGATCGATACTGTTCACCGCCGAGAGGTCCATTCATCGCTCGCAAAGAACGCGATCGCGTCCTGCAGCCTGCTGTAATGCAGGATGTAGCAGTCCGCCGACTCGATCGCATTAGCCAGGGTCGTGAACCCGGCGGCCCCGAGCGCCGCGTAGTTGATTGCGGCATCCTCGGCGACCATCATGAACGCGCGCGTTCTGGGAACCGGTTCGATTTCCAGCTCACGGCCGGGTTCGAAATCGACGAACACGAAGCTGGACGGCGTGGCAGATTCGTGCACACGTCGCACGCTGTCAGTCGGTGGCGCGAGATGAGCAACGTCGCCTTTCGGCGTATCGAAGGAGGTCGGCCCGAAGCGAGCGTGCGGGGAGAGGGACTTGATGAGATCGATCGAATCGTTCTTCAACGCGATTGGCCGGGCGAGTCCGGTAAGACTGCCGTCGTGCGTGGATAGGATCGTCAATTCGTCGGATAACAGGCGCCATCCGTTCAGCGCCAAGGCAGCAGTCAGTGTGCTCTTGCCAGCCCCTGACTCGCCCACCAGGATGACGGCGCGCCCACCACGTTCCAGCACGCCGGCATGCAGAATCAGGCGATGAAAGAAGCAACTGAAGACACAGCGGTTCAAGCTCCATTCGAAGTGGGCCATCACCTGAGATGCCGAGAACACCGGGGAACGAAAGCCGCCGATCATCTCGATGACCGCGTCACGCGAGAATGGATTCTTCCAGCGGCTGAGTCTCGATGCGGACAAGTGGAAGTCCGCGAAATCTTTCGTCGTGAGGTCGAAATCGCGATAGACGGTAGTGATGGCGGTGAGAAGTTCCGGCAGGTCGGTCTCGATCCGGTAGACGAGGTCACCGGTGCGAAGGCAAAGGCTCTTTGAGGGCTGTACGCTGTGCGCGGCCGCGGGTTGCTTGACGACGGAACTCACTGTGAGACTTCGACGAGCAGTCCGAGTTCGTCCAGTTGATTGAGCAGCGACGATGCGAGCTGCTCAAATTCCTCCCCGTTCCGTTCGCAGAGCTGTCGTTCGAGGACAAGGCAGCACCGCTCCGTTTCCATACGAGAAGACTCGGCTTCCCGAATTACCGCAGCAGCTATGCTGTCGAGGAGATGCGTCTCACCACTCGCGGGGTTGAACACCAGGTGTTCGTCGTCCCACGAACGCCACATGAGTCCGTCACGGGCCGTGAACTGTGGATGACTCTCTGCCAAGTGGCCACCTTCGCAACCTGGGCACGCGATTCGCCTGCATGTCGGTGAGCGCGAGGCTCACGGGTTATTACGGACTGCAGCCCGACGTACAGGACGTCGTGTTCTCCGCATGGCTGGGACGGGCCTTCACGGTCAGGACGAGTGGAGCTGCTGCAACCACGGCTCCTTTGAGGAACCGTCGCCGTGCAGCCGTATGCGAGGCGTTCTCCGCCACGGCGGTGGGGCTTTCGTCTCGTTCCGCTTTTTCGAAATCCTTCGTCATGGCGTCCTCGACAATGATTCATCTCCAAGATACGGAGATCATATCCGACTTTTCTCGAACAAATAGCGGCAGTTACGCGAAGAATATGTAACAAACCATGGAGACGTCGCGACGGCCTGGTGTCTTTTCGCGCTCGTGAATACAGAGTGTATGAGAATCAGCTAGATAGAGCCCCTGATCGAGGTCATTCGGAGCGCGCGCGAGCGTGATCGGGGCGTTCTGGCCATTCGCGCGATTCTCAGGAAATGTGATTCGAATCTCATAAGGCAAGCGGGCCCGGCTGCTCTTGGCCCGGATGGGCTGACTAAATCTACCGCTGTTTCGACCGCGATTCGGTGCTTCGACGGGCGGCAAGACCTATTTGCACGAGCCACTGGACTCACTCGTAGCCGGTCAGCTCGACGTAGCCGCGGCCCGGGTGGCTGCCGGTGACACTGACGGCACCCTCCCAGTAGCGGAAGCGGCCGCGCCACTCCTGGGCCGGCAGGCGCGCGGCGAGCGCGAGGTCGAGACCGTGGCGCGGAACCTGGAGCCGCCAGCCCTGCGGGTAGCGGATGCCGGTGTCCGGGCTGGTCCAGGTGCCGGTCGCGGTGAGGGTGACGTCGGTTGGGCCGAGACGGTGCACCGTACCCCCGGCGTCCTGCAGCGTGCCCGCCGACTGCGCGCCGGTAGCGCCGCCTGCCTCGCGCAGGCGGTAGAACATGAGGTTGGCGCCGTCGGCGAGTTGCAGGGCGAACCAGTCCCATCCCTGCTGGGTGCGATCGAGCGCACTGGTGCTCCATTCGCGGTCGAGCCAGGCGCTGCCACGGACGGCGAGAGGGCTGTCGTCGACGGCGACGCGCCCGCTGGCGTGCAGCCGCGGCATCGAGTAGTAGTAGGAGGCGTTGCCCGCCGCCGCACTCTTGGCCGAGAGGCCGTCGTCGCCCTGCAGCACGATGCCGGCCGTGTCGACGAGCTCGAGTTCGAGGGCGACGTCGTCCTGGGTGGCGCCGATCCGCCAGCGCCCGGCGCCGGCGGCGCTCTCGACATGCTCGATTGTCCAATCGTCGAGCCATACATGAGCGCGCGCGGTGGTGGCGCCCGCGACGGCAGGGTGCGCCCGGGCCAGGCGCTCGAAGGCGTGGAAGCGTTGCCCGGAGAGGTCGCTGAGGGCGAAGTGGCCGAGCATCACGCGCGGCGTACGCCAGGCCGAGGGTGAGTCCGGCACCGCGGAGGCGATTTCGAAACGGAACAGGGTGAGCTGAAAGCCGAACTCACGCCCGCCGTCGGCAGCGAGATGCCCGGTGAAATACCACCACTCGGTACGATAATCGGGGTGCGCGGCGTGATCGCGAGGAAACACGAACGCGCGCGGTTCGCCCGCACGAGCGAAACCGTCGTCGTCGTCGCGCGCAAGCAGGGCGGTGGTGTTCGCGGCGCTGTCCGCGCGCGGTGGTGGCGGCGCCGGCGTCAGCAGGTCGCCGAGCAGGGCGAGGCTGGCCAGCGCGATGACCGCGAGCCACGTGTTGCGCAGCCGCCGGTGGCGTCGGTCACTCATAGCGCAGCGCGCTCGCCGGTGCGAAGCCGAGCGCGCGCTCGGCGGGGTAAACGGTGGCCGCCAGCGCGGCGAGCACGGCCAGCCCGGCGGGTTGCACCAGCGCCGCCGGATCGAGTCCGAGCTGCATGTGCCAGCCGAACGAGCGCACGTTGATCACTTCAATCAGCAGCGCCGCAATGGCGATGCCGAGCGGCATGGCGAGCAGCACCGCCACGGCGGCCACGACAAGTGTCTGCGCGTAGAGACTGCGGCGTACCAGGCCGCGCCCGCAACCGGTTGCGCGCAGCACCGCGTACTCGCGGGCGCGCTCGAGGTGCAGCGCGAGCAGCGCGTTGAACACGCCGAGTGCGGCAATCAGGGCGGCGAAGACCGTGATGACGTCGGTGATGACAAAGGTACGATCGAAAATTGCCAGCGAGCGAGCGCGGATCTCGGCATTCGACCAGACGCCGAGCGCGGGGCTGGCGGCGGCCACGCGCTCGGCG
>JAVJVZ010000037.1:0-42737 GCA_040220855.1 Gammaproteobacteria bacterium
ATGCGGCGCTGATCTGGGAAGGCCACAAGGCGGGGCGCGACATCGGCTACTGTCATCTCGAGAAGCTGCACAACCTCGAGGCGCTGCCGGGCGACGGCTTCACCGTGAGCTGCTTTCCGGTCAAGATTCGCGGTGCCTCGGCCGGCTGGACGCGCGCGGTCGCGATCCTCGACGCCTGAACATGCCTCTGACCGCGCCATCGGCATGAAGCGCGCACTCAAGTTCCTGCACACGCTCGGTGCCGCCGGCGTCGTCGGCGCGCTCGTCGCACACCTGCTGATACTGGTCAACGCGCCCGGCGAAACGCTGGTGGAGACGGCCGCGGTACGCCAGGCGATCGCCGCCGTCACGCGCGGCCTGCTGCTGCCCGCTCTTGCCGTGGTACTGGTCAGCGGGTTGCTCGCGATGGCACTGCACCGGCCGTTTCACGATGCGCGCTGGGTCTGGATCAAGGCGCTGCTCGGCATCGCCATGTTCGAGGGCACGCTGGGCGCGGTGGAGGGCACCGCGGATCGCCTCGCCCGCCTCGCACTGGAACAGGCCGGCGGCGGCACGCCGCTGCCGGCCGAGCTGTTGCGCCACGAGTGGCTCGGCCTGTGGACGGTGCTCGCGCTGGCACTCGCCAACATCGCGCTGGCGGTGTGGCGCCCGCGCCTGCGCCCGCGGCCGGGTTGAAGGCGCGGCGCGCGCGCTCAGCAGCCGCGCGTGACGACGAACTCGTCCTCGCCGGCGGACTCGAGCTGGAAAGCGACCAGACTCTGCAAATCCTTGCGCGAACGCGTCTCGAGCATGCTCGCGAACAACGCCGAAAGCAGCGCGCCGTCCATCACCTCGGGACTCATCGCCGGGTCGTCGGCGGCCCGGCGCATCGCGCTCTCGACGCACTCGCGTGCGACATCGAATTCTCCCGCCACGTGCCTCGTCTCCTGTTCAAGGGCTGCCGAGCGTAGTCTGCGCCCGCGCGACCGCGCTTGACCTGCATCATGCACGGGCGCTCAGCGGCGCCGCGCGTCATCCGGGTAGTTGAGGCGTACGTGGCCGTCCGTGCCAACCGTCGCCGCGCGCGCGAAGGGCGGCGGCAGCCACGGATCGATGGCGCCGGAATAGCCGTAGCCCTCGTGCGGGCGGCCAGCGCGTCGATCGAGTTCTTCGTCGTCGTCGGCATCGTGGAAAGCGAACACCGCGTAGGGGCCGGCGTCGGCCGCGCGCAGGGTGATGGTCACGCTGCCCGCCTGCGCGGGCGCTGTGCCGTAGCCGCTCGCCTGCGCGAGATCGAAGGCGTCCCAGGCGGCGGCATCGGCGAAGGCCAGCACGCGCACGCTGCCGCGGGCGTCGCGCACGCCATCGATGGTCACGCTGACGAGAGCGAGGGCTTCGAGCAGGGCCTCGGCACGCGGATCGCGCAGCGGCGCGGGCTCGTGCTGCGTGGTGGCGCGTTCACGCTCGACGCCTTCGAACAGTTCGAGCAGGTCGTCGGCGGCATCGACACCTACAACGTCCGCCATCAGGAGCAACGCCATCGCGGTCGTGCACCCGACGCGACCACGGCGCGCCCTTCGCATGCCCGCGCCGATCTCAGATACCCAGCCGGCGCAGCGCCTGCTGCGTCATGAACTGGTTGACCAGGTCGATGTCCGGATCGAGCGCCGACTCCCACGAGCCGCGGCATTCGCGGCCCTGGTGGAAACGGGTGACGTCATTGCGCTTGATGTCATGGCTGATCGCCCACCACCAGCTCCACTCCGGACGCCCGTCGCTGGTGGTCAGCGCGTGGCCGTCGGCGACCGCCTGGCCGCCGCCACCCTCGAAGCCCTTCGCCATCTCGCCGCTGCGGTCGTAACTGATCGCCATGCCAGCGCCCATGTTGCGCACGTCGAGATAGATGCGCCGCTTGCTTACCGGTGCCTTGGGAAAGCCGACCGGCTCGCCTTCGAACACGATCACCTCGGGCACCAGTGACTTGCCGACGTAGAAATAGCTCTGGTCCTGCTTGCCGCCGACCAGCGGCGGACGCCAGTTGTCGTTGCCGGGTGTCCACTGGTGGTGCGAGGAGCCGAGGAAAGGACCGCGGTAGACGATCTTCCAGTTGCCCCAGGTCAGCATGGGGTCGCCGGAGGCCCAGGCGTCGGAGAGATAGAGGTTCATGCCCGGCATGTAGGGCTCGAACCGCTGGTTGGCCGGAAAGCGGCGCACGCGCTTGAAGTTCGGCAAATAGCCCCACAGTTCGGGTATCTCGCGCTGGTCGTAGTGCCAGTGGCTGAGAAAGGCGTGACCGCGCACTTCCGGCGTCCAGGTGAACCAGATCGCCTGCAGGCGGGCGAGGTCCTCGTGCCCGGGCAGGTACGGTCCGGGGGCGTCGGGATGGACCAGGCCCGCGCACTGCTGCTCGGCCCAGACCCAGTCGTACTCGTACTTCGGCGTGCCCTCGGCATCGACCGTCACCGCCGGCGTCGCGTAGAGGGCGCGATCGTGGCGCCCCCAGGACAAGGTGATGTTGGCGATGGCCTCGTTGGCCGACGCCACCTCGGGGAATGGCAGCCCACCGGGCCACGGCTGGCCATCCTTCGTGTACACGTTGCCGTCGGCATCGAATGCGGCCTGGCCCTGGTGACGCAGGGTGGCGTCGAGGAAGTACGGTGGGTACATCGTCTCGACGGCCTGCTCGGACGGCTGGATGAAGATCTTGCGGCGGTCCTGGATGATCTCCTGGTAGACGATCGGGTCGAGGAGATCCTGGACCAGGATGGCGTTGTCGGCGTCGATGACGTCGCCGACCTTGACCCGTCCCTTGGTGAAGGCCTCGATGTCGAGCAGCTCGTCGGGGTACGCGCCGCTGGCGTCGCCGGCGCGGCACAGCTCGCTCCACAGCGCCGTGAGCAGCCCGGCGCCACCGACGCCACGTGCGGTGCGCTCCATGAAGGCGCGCCGGCTGTAATCGAAATCGTACTTGCGAATACGCATCTGGGCTCCCCTCCCGGCCTGTGACCGGGTTGAATCGGCTCGCGGGTCATGGCTCCCGGCGCCGGCTGGACCGGCACACCCCGCACCCGGGGGCTCATGATACGGCGCACCTCGCGCAGCGGCGCGGGCTGCGTGCCGGCACAGGGCTATCGCGACATGCTGGCATAATGTCAAATGATGCGCCGTTCTGATTTCATGATCTTTTCGCATGCCAAGCAACAGCCCCGCCGTCATTGATCTCCGCCGCATGCGCATCGTCGTCGAGGTTGCGCGCGCCAACGCGATCACGACCGCCGCGCAGACACTGGGCCTGACCCAGTCGGCAGTCTCGCGCAGCGTCGCCGCGGCCGAACTGGCGCTCGCCCAGCGCCTGTTCGACCGCCTGCCGCGCGGCATCGAGCTGACCGATGCGGGACGCCTGTTCGTGGCGCGTGCCAAGCGCGTCCTGGTCGACGTGGACGATCTCGTCGCCGAAGTGTCCGATGCGCCGAATCGTGTCAGCGGGCGCGTGCGGCTCGGCATCACCGCCACCGGCGCGCACGCCGCGGCCGCGCTGGTCGCCTTCGCCCGCCGTCACCCCGATGTCGCCATCGAGACCTTGCACGCCTCCGACCAGAGCCTGTGCCCGCGCCTGCTGCACGGCGAACTCGATCTCCTGATCGGGTCGTCGAGCTACCTTGCCCGCTGGCGCGACCTCGAGCTGGTAACGCTGAGCCCGCTGCATTTCGGCTGCATGGTGCGTCGCGACCACCCGCTGGTCGGCTCGCGCTACCCGTCCGAGCGCGACATGCTCGCCTACCCGCTGATCCTGCCGGAGAGCATCGAGCCGACCTACTCCGACATTGCGCAGCGCTACGCGCGCCATGGTCTGCCGCGGCTCAAGCCGCACTACGTGACGAACAACTTCGAGCTGATCAAGGCCCTGCTGAGGGTCAGCGACGCGTTCCTGCCGATGCTGCATCCCGATCCCGATTTCGGTGCACTGGCCGACGATTTCGCCTTCCTGCGCGAGGTCGTGCACCTGCCGCCGCACCACCTGAGCTATGCCCGCGCACCCCATCGGCCGCGTACCCGCGTCATCGAGGCACTCGAGCAGGTGCTGGTCGAGGTACTCGGCGTGCGAGCGGCCGCCGCGGCCGGCTGAGCCTCAGCGCAGCGCGTCGCCGTCGAGTTCTTCGACGTCGATGCCGCTGGCCACGCTGCGCGGCACGGGCGCGGTGCCCTGCGCGGCGGCGCCGGTCTTCAGCATGATGCCGAGCACGCCGGCGAGGCGTGCCGCCAGGCCCTCGTCGGCGATCGCTGGCAGGACCACCGGGAAGCTCATCTGCGCGAGGCAGCGGTCGTCCACGCACACCAGCGGCACGCGCCCCTTGAGCGCGAGAATGGTGCGGAAAGCCGCGCTGAACTCGGCCACCAGCGCGTAGCGGTCGTCGCGGCCGATCTGTTCGAGCAGGCGCTCCGGGGCAAGCGCGGCGATATTGCGCCGCAGGCGGTAACCGCGATCGAGCGCGGCAATCTGATCGAACCAGTTGCCGTAGAACGAGAGCGTGCCGCCGAGTGCGACGCCGAGTTCGGGATCGGGCAGACCGACGCGCCCGATCACCGGCAGCTCGGTTGCGCCTAGCACGGCAACGGGGGACAGCTCGATGGTGCCGCTCGCCACGCGCAGGCGCTTGACGCTGGCGCCCTGCGCGCCGCGAATCCCGACCAGGACGCGGGCGAGACCCAGCGGCGCGAGGCGCTCGAGCAGCGCGAGGCGTGCGGCGGGGCGTCGATAAATGGCATCAGGATCGTGCATGCTGGTCCGGTCGAGGTCGGGGTGAGCCGGCTGCCGCGCGGTGCGCGGGTTGTCGTGTTTCCCTGTCCCCGCGCGGCCGCGCGTGCCGCCGCACCGGCGCGCGATGCGCCCGGCCGGGGACCCGTGCTGCACGTCGCTCGTTGCGCCGCAGGCGACGGCACGGTTCACGGGTGCGAACCACTGCCGCCTTCTGCTGCCATGAACGAGGAGCGGACGTACAACAGCGTAATACAGGCCGGCGCCCGACTGGGCGGTGCGCCGGCAACGCTTACAATTCGTAACCTTGCGCAGCGACGCGCCGATTCCACCAACGGTTGATACCCATGCCACGCCACACCGACCACGGTCGCACCCTCTCGCCACCATGCATTCGCGCACTCCCCGTGAGCGGCAGCGGGCGCGGAGACTGAAGCGATGTTCGGTGGCGGCGCGCCGGCCGATGCCGTGCTCATCATCCGCAGCAATCCCTACGAGCTGCTCGGCACCAGCTCGCCCCACGGTTTCACCCTCGATCAGCACGCGTGGCTCTCGGCGGAGCACTACTACCAGGCCATGAAGTTCCCGCCAGGCGAGCATTTCCTGCGCATCCGCGATGCTGACCATCCCGATCTTGCACGCAAGCTGGGCCACGCCTGGTTCCGCCGCAAGCGGCGTGACTGGAAGCAGAACCGTGTCATCTACATGACACGCGCGATGTACACCAAGTGCCACGCGCACGACGAGGTGGCCGCGACCCTGCTGGGAACCGGCGAGCGGCCGATCATCGAATGCAGCACCTTCGATTTCTTCTGGGGCTGCGGGCGCGACGGCCGCGGCGAGAACCAGTTCGGCCGCCTGCTCGAGCGCGTGCGGACACGCCTGCGCGAGGAAGCCGCGGGCGAGCACGACGAGCAGCCGCGATGAACATCGCGCGACCGCAGCCACCGACCGCAGTCACGGCGTGAGCGTCAACACCACGATGCGATCGCGCGCACCGAGAGCGAGCGGCGCACGCTTGGGCGGGTCGAGATCCGAGACACCGCCCTGGCGCAGGATCCCGAGCGCGACCTGGCCTTCCAGCGCCAGGCGCTGCTGCAGGGCATAGAAATCGCCCGTGGCGTCGACGGCACGCGCCTCGCGCAGGCTGACCTCGGCGCCACCCGCGCCGAGCAGGTGCTCGAACACCGCGTTGAGGTCGCGCCGCAACGCGACCTGGGCGAGGATGTGGCTGCGCAGCTTGGGCGTCACCAGCAGCTCGACTTCGGGCGCAGTGAACAGCGCGGCGCTCGCCTCGTCCATGGCTTCGACGATGACGTGCGGGCGCTGCGGGGCAGCCTGCAACACTTCCTGCAGCATCAGGTAACCGAGCAGGTTGCGCGCATCGGCCTGCTCCGCGCTGCCGCGCCAGTCGCTTGGCACCAGCATGATGACGTCGTAGGCGGCCGGGTCGAGACGCTCGAGATCGGCGCGCGCGGTAATGTCGCACTCGAGCTGGCGATGGCTGATGTGTTCGAGCGTGATGCCCTTGCGCGCGAGCGCGCGCTCACGCTCCGCACGCGGCAGCAGCGAGACCACGTCAACTTCGCCGAACTCCTCGGCATAGCCGTCGCACTCGGCGAGCAGCGAGGGCACGGTGCTGTTCCAGCCGGCAATCAGTAATCGACGCCGCGGTACCGGGGCGCGCGGGCGCGGGCGTGGGCGTGGCGTACGCGCCCCGCTGCCGGGATTGCCGCGCGGCCGGCTGGAATCGAAATCGTGGCCGAGCACGGCGACCAGGTCATCCGGCTCGACCTGCGCACCCGGGGTGAGGAGCGGCACGAAAGTGCGCGGGGTGCCGCGCACCACGCCGAGCGGCACGGCGGCATCGAAGCAGTGCAAGAGGTCATCGAGCGCGATGCCCTGCTGCGCCGCCGTCTCGTGCAGGAAGACCTGCACGCCGTCCTGGTCGAACAAGTCCTCGATGACACGCCCGAGACCGGGATAACGCGCCATCTGCAGCAGGGTACGACTGCTGAACAGGCCGGTCGGAATGATCTCGGCCGGGCCGGGATAGGCTTTCATACCGGCCGCGAGATGATCCGGTTCGAGAATTTCGGCGACCACCGGCGGCCACGGCCCGACCGGCGCCGTGGCCGCGGTGGTGAGCGTCTTGACCACCGTCTCGTCGCCGCCGCGTGCGACCTCGGCGGCGAGCACGACCACCGCGGCGTGGCGGAAGTCGACACGTTCGAGGTGCTCGAGGCGGACTGCGCTACCGGAACGCAGGATGACCCGCCCCGGCCGCCAGTAGGGCCCGAGGCGATCCTTGAGTTCCTGGATCAGGATCGGCCCGATGGCCTCGACCAGGATGACCACCTTCAGACGCTTGCCACCGAAGGTATGCAGGAAGCGCTGCACGCGGCCTTCGCTCGAGAGGATCTGCTCGACGATGGCGGGCGTGCGGCGCGACCAGCCGAGCACCAGTACGTGGTTCTTCATGACGATCGGCGAGAGACCCTGCTCGAGCTCGGCAATGGTCTGGTTGAGCCACTGGGTCATGATCGCGATCAGCGCACCGAGCAGCAGCACCAGCCCGCCAACCGTCATCGCCACCGAAATGACGCGCAGCCAGGTACCCTGATCGTCGCCGAGATAGCCCGGATCGGTGATGCGCAGGAAAGCCCACCAGATCGAACTGCCCGGCGAGTCGAACGCGCCGGTCAACCACCACGCCAGCAGTCCGCCAACTGTCGCCACCAGCGCGATGGCGGCGGCAATCACCAGTAGGCGCGCGATGGCGCCGCGCAGGATCAGGCGCTCCAGCATGAACTGCACGAGGTGCCGCAACCGCAGCATGGGGCTCGTCATGCGGCGCACGTGCGCCGGCACCCGCAACAGGTAGTCGAGTCCCTGGTCGAGGTTGGGCACGAAGCCCTGGCCGCCCGTCGCCGCAGGCGACGGAGCGGAACGATCTCGGCGGGTGGGCGGACGCGGCTCGGTCATCCCCGGCGAGGGTACAACGGAAGCGGGGCGGGCAGCGACGCGGGCCGTGCGGCGAGGCCCGAGCCTCAACGCGGCCGGGGTGCGAGCAGGCGGCCGAAGTCGGTGAACTCCGCGGCAATCGCCTCGCGCGCGCGCCGCTCCATCGTGCGATACCGCGCCAGTACTTCCTCGCCGAGGGTGGTGAGTCCAGCGCCGCCACCGCCACTGCCGCCGGTGGCCGCATCCACCAGCGGCGTGCGGAAGCAGCGGTTCATGGTGTCGACCAGCAGCCAGGCGCGGCGGTAGCTCATGCCGAGCCGTTTCGCCGCCGCCGAGATCGAGCCGGTCGCGGCAATCGCTTCGAGCAGCGCTGCCTTGCCGGGCCCCATTGCAATCTCGGCGCCCAACAATACGCGCAGGCTCGGTCCGTCCTGCACGCTGAGCGGATGTCGTGGTCGGCGCGGCATGGGGAGAATTCTACGGCCATGGGCGCAGTGACGGGGTATCCCTGCGCGCGGCGAGCCACCACGGTGCGAGCGGCGCGTGTCACGGCGCAGCGCGCTCGCAGGCGCGCGCAGCCGTCGAGCCGGGCGCCGCCTGGTGCGAGCCGTTGCAGCGCACGCTGCGCGACCACTGTCATATTTCCACCGTTGAGGCAACGCCCCGCCTGTGACAGGATTCGCACATCGCCAACGCCATCCGGAGCCGCGCCGCCATGTCGCTCGCACGCCAGCCGTTCGCCATCCTGCTCATGCTCGCCGCGCTGCCGCTGGTCGCGACGGCGGTCCCCGTCACATCGAGCGTGAACTTCGACGAGGGAGTCGCCGGCGACCTGTCGAACCTCACGGCGGCGCCAACGCTGCTCGGCACCTTCGCCGCCGGCCTGCACACCGTGAGCGGCACACTCGGCACGAGCGACTACAACGACGTCTTCACTTTCGACGTCGAGGGTCTGCTCGAGGCCGTCACGCTGGAGAGCCGCAGCGGCGACGGCAACACCTTCATCGGGCTCTACGCGCAGGCCTTCGCACCGCCCGGCGGCCAGGTCGGCGACGGCTTCTTCGCCGCCGGCGAAGTCGGCGCTTCACCGTTCAACACCAAGGACCCTTTCGCCGGCGGGGCGCTTCCCGGCGGCGATTTCACCGTGGCGCTGACCAACCTGCAGGGCGTCGGCTACACGCTGTCCTTCAGCGTCGCGCCGGTGCCACTGCCGGCCGCCTGGATCGGGCTGCTGCCGGCCGCGCTGGCCCTCGCCCGCTACCGTCGCCGGGCCTGAGCCCGCCTGCCGCAGGCCGCCACCGGCGGCACCGCGCCATCCTGTGACGAAAGTTGACGCCGCGCGGGCGGCGCCGGGTAGGCCGCGTGGCGTCGATCTTTGCGCGCATCACTTTAGAATAGCGCCCTCCGACGCCGCCGCCGTCATGCACGGCGGCACCTCCGCAGCGCCCGGCGGCGATCCCGCTCGCCGCCGTACGGCGCGACTCGGCCCACGCACAGCAAGGTTTATCGCATCATGAGCTCCGGCCTCCTCGACACGGCAACCTCCCACGTCCACATCCCCGACACCGACCTCGAAGTGTCCGTCCCGCTGCACGACCTCGTCGTGCGGGAAATCCTGCCCGACCTCGGCATGGATGCACGCGCGTTCTGGGCGTTGCTCGAGGAGGTCATCACCGAGATGGCGCCGAAGAACAACATCCTGCTGCTGAAGCGCTACCAGATCCAGGCCGAGATCAACACCTGGCACCAGTCGCGCAGCGACAAGCCGCACGATCACGAGCAGTACCGGAAGTTCCTCGAGCGCATCGGTTACCTGTTGCCGGAAGGGCCGGACTTCACCGTCACCACCACCAACGTGGACGACGAGATCGCGCTCATCGCCGGTCCCCAGCTGGTGGTGCCGGTGAAGAACGCGCGCTACGCGCTGAACGCGACCAACGCGCGCTGGGGCTCGCTCTACGATGCGCTCTACGGCACCGACGTCATCGACGAGAGCGACGGCGCCGACAAGGGCGGCGCCTACAACCCCGTGCGCGGTGCGCGCGTGATCGCCTGGGCGCGCGCCTTCCTCGACGACATCGCGCCGCTCGCGAGCGGTTCGCATGCGGATGCTGTCGACTACACGGTGCGCGATGCCACGCTCAACGTCGAGCTGAAGGACGGCAGCATCACCGGGCTCGCCCAGCCGGAGCGCTTCGCCGGCTACAACGGCCGCGTCGACGCCCCCGCCGAGATCCTGCTGAAGAACCACAACCTGCACGCCGTCATCCAGATCGATCCGAGCCACGCGGTGGGCAAGGACGATCCGGCCCACGTCAAGGACATCCTGCTGGAGTCGGCCGTCACCACCATCCAGGACTGCGAGGACTCGGTCGCCGCCGCCGACGGCGAGGACAAGGCCGAGGTCTACCGCAACTGGCTCGGACTGATGCGCGGCAACCTCACCGACACGTTCATGAAGAACGGCAAGACGATGACGCGCACCCTGAATCCGGATCTGCATTTCCTCGATCCGAAGGGGCGCCCGATCACCCTGCATGGCCGTTCGCTGCTGCTCGTGCGCAACGTCGGCCACCTGATGACCAACGAAGCAGTGCTGCTCAAGGGACAGGAAGTGCCGGAAGGCATTCTCGACGCCGTCATCACCGCGACCATCGCGCTCTACGATCTCAAGGGGCTCAACCAGCTGCGCAACTCGCGCAAGGGCTCGATGTACATCGTCAAGCCGAAGATGCACGGCCCGGAGGAAGTGGCCTTCGCCTGCGAGCTCTTCGCCAAGGTCGAGGACGTGCTCAAGCTGCCGCGCAACACGCTCAAGATTGGCATCATGGACGAGGAACGCCGTACGACCGTCAATCTCAAGGCCTGTATCCGCGAAGCCCGCGAGCGCCTCATCTTCGTCAACACGGGCTTTCTCGACCGCACCGGCGACGAGATCCACACCTCCATGGAAGCCGGCGTGATGGTGCGCAAGGAGGCCATGAAGCACGAGAACTGGATCAAGGCCTACGAGAACTGGAATGTCGACATCGGTCTCGCCTGCGGCCTGCAGGGCGTGGCACAGATCGGCAAGGGCATGTGGCCGAAGCCGGACCTCATGAAGGAGATGCTGGCGAGCAAGCAGGCCCATCTCGAAGCCGGTGCCAACACCGCGTGGGTGCCCTCACCGACGGCGGCCACGCTGCATGCGACCCACTACCACAAGGTTCTCGTCAGCGACGTGCAGGACCGTCTCAAGCACCGCAAGCGTGCGAGCCTGGACGACATCCTCACCATTCCGCTGCTCGGCGAGGAGAACCTGAGCGAGGCGGAAATCCAGCAAGAGCTCGACAACAACTGCCAGGGCATCCTCGGCTACGTGGTGCGCTGGATCGAGCTCGGCATCGGCTGCTCCAAGGTGCCCGACATCAACGACATCGGCCTGATGGAGGACCGCGCCACGCTGCGCATCTCTTCGCAGCACGTCGCCAACTGGCTGCGTCACGACTTCGTGCGCCGCACCCACGTGCTCGAGACGCTCAAGCGCATGGCCGAGGTGGTCGACCGCCAGAACGCGGGCGACCCGGAATACAAGCCGATGTCACCCAATTTCGACGAATCGGTCGCCTTCCAGGCCGCCTGCGAGCTGGTGTTCGGCGGCGTGCACCACCCCAATGGCTACACCGAGCCCGTGCTGCATCGCCGCCGCATCGAGATGAAGGCCGCGCAGAAGAGCCACTGAGCCGGGCGACCGTCCGGCGCACGGTAGCGACCTGGCGGCAGGAGCGGCATGCGGCGCGACCGTAGCGCTGGCGCCGGTCGCGCGTGCCGTTGCTACCTCACCACGCCACCACCGGGTTGCCCGGCGAACCCGTCGCCCCGACCAGCTTCAACGGTGCCCAGGTGAACAGGAACTCGCCCGGCGCGCGCTCACCGAGTTTCTTCAGATCGAGGTTCTCGAACAGGTAGATGCCGCGCCGCGCGGACAGGTTCATGTGGCAATAGGCCCACTCCTCGAGTTCCGCGATCGGCGTCGGGTACTCACCCCTGGCCCCGAAGTCGTAGGGTTCGATGCCCCAGTTGTCGACGCCGACCATCGCGACCTTGCGGCTGGCAAGATGATCGCAGACCTCTGGTGACAGGCCCGGTTCACCGCTGTTGAAGGTGGCGTTGTCGGCTTCGGCCTGGGCCTGGGTCTTGTCGAGGTTGTCGCGCCAGAGGTCGTTCCAACCGGTGCGGAAGAGCACGACGTCGCCCTGGCGGGCATCGTCGATGCCGGCCTGCTCGAGCGCCGCCACGTAATCGGCCATGGTGACGGGATAACCGATTGGCAGGTTGCCGCCCTTGAGCTTGACGAGGTCGATGATGATGCCGCGAGTGAAGAACGAACCGACGTTCTCGGTACCGTTGCGCTGCAGCCCGTAGGGACCACCGATGTCCTGCAGGCGGCGGCCGTTGTAGAGATAGTCCCCATCGATCCAGCCACGTTTGCCTTCGATGCGGATCATTGGATGGCCGAGGGAATCGAACTGCGTGCCGACCTGGCCGATCTGGGCGGTCACCAGTTCGTCTTCGAAGGTCTGGCGGTAGTTGTCACCCGACCATGGCAGGTTATGCGTCGGCGTGCCGCCACCGGGGATCGAGAGCGAGAAGATTCGCCCCGGAAACAGCGGCATGCGGGCGTGATAGGGCATGCCGAGCGTCACCGCTTCACCGCGGCGTACCAGCTGCGCCGCCTCGACGCGTTTGGCCGGCGTGATCCAGTTGGTCGCCCCGGCCTCGTCCTCCGCCCCGAACTCGCTCGGCCACCACTGCTCGTCGACCGGGTTGTTGTCCGCCGTCACGTTGACCGCGGTCAACAACACGATCAGCCCCATCGTCCTGCGCATCACCATCACTGCCGCCTCCCCAGGCTGTTGGTGCGGCGCCGAGCATAACAGCAGGCAACGGTATGCGTGCGCATCGCCATCGCCCTCCGGCCGCACGATTGCCGTCGGTCGCCGGGCCGTTCAGTCGAGCAGTAATTCGGGCCCGATGGGGTGATACGCGTCGGCGGCGTCGATCAGGGCGCGCGCCGTCAGGCCGGGCACGCCGTAAACCTGCGTGACCACGCCGTGGCGCGCCTTCACGGTGTCGAGCAGCAGGGCGAAATCGCCGTCGCCGGAGAGCAGCACGATGCACTCGACGGCCGGCGCATGGTCGAGCACGTCGATGGTGATGCCGACGTCCCAATCGCCCTTGGCCGATCCGTCCGCACGCAGGATGAACGGCTTCAGGCGCAGACTGAAACCGATGTGCTCGAGGGCGCGCTGGAAGCGCTGCTGGCGCGCGTCACCCCGCGTGGTCGCATAGGCGTACGCCGCGACGATGTCGCCGGCGGCGCCGATGCGCGCCCACGCGGCGCGGTAGTCGAACGCGCGACCATATCGTTCGCGCGTCGTGTAGTAGATGTTCTGGACGTCGGCAAAGAGCGCCATGCGCATCATGCCGAGTGCCCCGGCAACATCCCGGCAGGCGGGCCCGGTAGTCCGCCCGCCGTGCTGCGCAGCGCGCCATCGCCCACGCTCAGCTGCCGGTGAAGTTCGGCTCGCGGCGCTCGGCGGTGGCCTTGATGCCCTCTTCCCAGTCGCTGGTGCGGCGCAGGCTGTTCTGCTCGGCGAGTTCATGGTCGGTCTGCATCGCGATGCGGTCGGCGAGGCCGTGCCGCAGCGTCGCCCGCGTCGACATCACCGCCAGCGGCGCACAGCCGGCGAGCTCGCGTGCAAGCCCGAGGGCGGCATCGCGCAGTTCGGCGGCCGGCACGCAGAGATCCGCCAGGCCCCACGCGCAGGCCTGCTCACCGTCGATGCGCCTACTGGTCAGCATGAGCAGGCTGGCGCGCTGCTTGCCGATCAGCTCGGGCAGCGTGAGCGTGAGGCCGAAGCCGGGGTGGAAGCCGAGCCGGGTGAAGTTCGCGCTGAAGCGGCCCTCGGGGCAGGTCACGCGGAAATCGGCCGACACGGCGAGCCCGAGGCCGCCACCGATGGCCGCGCCCTGCACCGCCGCGACGATCGGTTTGCGACAGCGGAAGATGCGCACCGCCTGGCGATAGAGCTCGTTGGGCAGGTCACCGCCGGAGGCGTCCTTGACGCCGCCGGAATCGCTGCCACCGAAATTGGCGCCGGCGCAGAAGTTCTTGCCCTGGGCACAGAGCAGGATGGCGCGGCACTCCGGCGTGCGATCGAGCGCCTCGTAGGTATCGGCAATCTGGGTGATCAAATCGACGTCGAAGAAATTGTGCGGCGGACGCTGGATCTCGACGGTGGCGACATGGGCGTCGAGGCTGATACCGAGATCGTTCTGGTCAGGTATGGTCACGTGGGTCTCCCTGGGCGTGGGTGGGCTCGTCGCGCCGGCGCGAATGGCGCGCGGTGCTCGTGGTGCGCGCCCGCCGCCACTGCGGCAGGCGTCCGTTCATCGGGTGCGACAGCCGCTGGTCACGGCCAGATCACGCGCGTTTCCTCGGCGAGGAACGCGGTGCTGTTGGCGGCATCGAGGAAGCGCGGGGCGTCGGCGGCGAAGATGGCCTGGATGCGCTCGCTCGACCAGTAGGCATCGAAGGCCGCGAAGTCGGCGAAGGAGAGCTCGGCGACACCGTCGTAGGCCGGCACGCCATCGGCGTAGGTCTCCGGCGCCTGGTGACACTGCACGTAGCGCAGGATGCCGGCATCGCGCGGGATCTGCGGTGCATGTCCGTTGATCCAGTAGTCCTGGAACTCGGCCACGCTCAGGTCCGGACGCCGCCGGATCAGGAACACCGCCTTGATCAACGGCGTATCGCGCGCGATCGGCGGCCCCTCGATGAACACGTGCTCGCGCGTGGCAAGGAAGACCAGCTTGCTGGTATCGATGAAATTGGGCTCGTCGGCCTGCGCGCCGTTGATGTAGGCGGGATCGTCGGGCAGCGCGGCGAGCGTGGCGAGGTCGTCGAACCAGAGTTCGGCAACCCCGTCATAAGGGCATTCGAAGCCCGGGAAATCGTGCGTGCTGCGATGACTCTGCACGTAGCGCCGCAGACCCGTGATGGCAGTCGCGATCGGTCCGTGGACCTCGCGCCAGTAGCGGTGGAACTCGTCGTCCGGCATACCCGGCTTCCTGGTGACGAGCGCAATGCCCTTGATCATGGCGGTCTCCCCTCGCATGTGATCCGAAGAACGCATGCTATCGCGAGGGGCGGCCGTCTGGCAGCCATCGCGCCGACACGCTGTCGCGTTTCGACGCGCCGGGGTGGCGGCGTGAGCGACAGTGACCGCGCCACTATGCGACCGGCCGGCGGGCGTCACCGCCGGCCGGTCGGCGCGTGGATCAGGCTGCTGCGCGCACGTCGAGCGGGCGCGGATCGAGTTCGTGCAGCGCCGGGATCACCTCCTTCGCGAACAGGCGCATGCTCTTCTCGGCGAGTTCGATCGGCATCGAGCCGTACTTGAAGATGAACATGATCTCCTCGCAACCGAACTGCTCGGCGAGTTCGGTGGCGCGCCGCACGGTCTGCTCCGGCGTGCCCCACGGATGGGAGTCGACGAAACCCCGCAGGAACGGCGTCGGGTCGGCGGCGAGCGCCTTCTGCATCGCGCCGTAGGACTCGTAGCCCTTGATGTTCCCGAGATGGCTGCCGCGCAGCTCGTAGTGGCGCAACGCCGAATCGGCGTATTCCACCATGTAGCGCTCCGCGCCTTCGCGCGCAGCCTGCTCGGTCTCGGCCACGTAGGTCCATAACGCGAGCTTGGAGCGCGACGGCGCGTAACCGGCCGCGGCGTGCAGCTCGGCGTACTTGCGCGCGGTCTCGAGCGAGAGGTTGAGGCTGGTGGTCGGAATGACCAGCGGGCGCACGTCGTGCTTGGCGATGATCTGCACGGTTTCGTCGGTACCGCCCGCGCACCACAGGTTGGCGCTGAGATCGCGCTCCGGCTGCGGACGCAGGCGCAGACCCTGGATGTCGTAGTGACGGCCCCTGAAGTTGCACTCGCCGGTGGCGAGCAGCTGGCGCAGCACCTGCAACGATTCGTCGAAGCGCTCGCGCGCCTCGGCCTGGTCGATGTTGAGCCCTTCGTACTCGCGCCGGCCGAGCCCACGGCCGACGCCGCAGATGATCTCGCGATCGGGGCCGAGGAAGGCGTCGAGCATATTGACGTCTTCGGCCACGCGCACCGGGTTGTGCCAGGGCAGCACCGTGACCATGGTGCCGAGATCGACACGCTCGGTGATGCCGGCGACGTAGGTCAGGTATTGCAGCGGGTTGGTCACCATCGTGTACGGCGTGAAATGGTGCTCGATGGTCCACAGTGAATCGAAGCCCGTCTGGTCGGCGATGCGCGCGATGTTGAGCTCTTCGTTGAACACTTCGCGATCCGACTTCGGCGGCCGTGGCGGCACCGCCTCGCCGCGTTCCTCGGCCTCGTAGCGGTCCCAGTCGGTGTAGTTCTGGTTGAAGATCGTGGCGCCTACTCGCATGGCTGTTTCTCCCCTGGCGAAAGATGAGCCCGTGGCCGGCGCCGTCGCTCGGCACGGTGGTCGCGGGCATGGACTGGCAACGCTGCCACGCGGCACCCGGCACGACTTGATCTGGCGCAAGTGCGTCGCGCCCCCGGGCACGGTCTGCGATGATGACACCGCCCGGTCGCGGCCGGGCGTGACGCAATCGAACGGGAGAGCCGCGTGACGCGCACCATCGACTGGTATTTCGACTTCATCTCGCCCTTTGCCTACCTGCAGTTCACCCAGCTCGGGCGCCTGCCACGGGATGCCGAACTGCGCCCGGTGCCGGTGCTCTTCGCCGGCCTGCTCGGCCACTGGGCGCACAAGGGGCCGGCCGAGATCCCGGCCAAGCGCGTGCAGACCTACCGCTACTGCCAGTGGCTCGCGACGCGTCTCGGCGTGCCCTATCGCACGCCGCCGGCGCACCCGTTCAATCCGCTGGCGCCGCTGCGGCTCGCCATCGCGCTCGGCGCGACGCACCCGGTGGTCGCGGCCATCTTCGACTACCTGTGGGGACGCGGCGGTGACGTCGGCGACCGCGCTGCCTTCGCCGCGCTCGCGCGCGAGCTCGGCGTCACCGACGTCGATGCGCGCCTCGCCGAGCCGGCGGTCAAGGACACCCTGCGCCAGAACACCGCGGCGGCCATAGCGCGTGGCGTCTATGGCGTGCCCACCACCGCCGTCGACGGCGAGCTCTTCTGGGGCCTCGACACCACCGATCTCCTGCTCGAGTATCTTGCCGACCCCGGTATGCTGGAGACCACGGAGATGCAACGCCTGGCCAATCTGCCGAGCGCAGCCGAGCGGCGTCGCTGAGACGCGTTCGCCCCGGCTCCCTCGATGCCGCAGCGGCGCCCGCGCTGCGGCAACCGGCCACGCACGGCGGGCGCCGCGGCACCGCATCCGGCGAGAGCGCCGATCAACGCTGCAGCGGCAACACCGCGTCGGCCATCCAGGCCAGGTCCGCGCGCCAGTCGCCCGCGCCCTCGAGCAGGCCGAGCGGGCGCAGTACGAACTTGCTGAGGCCCTGCTCGAGGTGTGCCTCGACCAGCGCGCGCAGGCCGGCCGGACCGACCGCGACGATATCGGTGAGGTCGCGATCGGCACGCCGTGCCCGCAGCGGCGCGAGCAGGGCCTCGCCGGGCGCCGAGAACACTGCCGGGATGCTGACACCGTAGTGTTCGGCATCGATGCTGCGCGCGTGGCGCACCAAGGCGGCCTCGATGATGCGTCGCCCGGCACCGGCCTCGGCCGGCGTGACCGCCGAGGTCAGCCAGCCATCGGCGACCCGCGCAACCCGCTCGAGCGCCGCCGCCCCTTTGCCGCCGAGCCAGATCTCGAGCGGTTGCTGTTGCGGGCGCGGCCTCACCGCGACGTCTTCGAAACAGGCGCCCTCGGCGCACGCGCTGACCGTCTCACCGGCCCACCAGCGCCGCAGCAGGTCGATGCTGTGCTCGAGGGCGGCGCCGCGATCGCCAGCCGCATACCCGAGTGCAGCGCGCTCGGCCGGCGCACCGAGGCCGGGTACGAAGGCCAGCAGCAGGCGCCCGCCACACAAACCGTCGAGTTGCGCGAGCTGGCGCGCCAGCAGCAAGGGGTTGCGCCCGAGCGGCACCACGTTGGCCCCGAGCTTGAGGCGCGTGCTGCGCGCGGCGGCCCAGGCCAGCGACAACAGCGGATCGCCGAGCGGCCCGAGCGGCACGTCGGACAGCCACAGCGTGTCGAAGCCTAGCCGCTCGACCTCGGCCAGGTAGTCGCCGAACACCGCGCCGTCGAGCGCGGCAGCCGGTGGCGTGACGGCGAAACGGACCTTCATCCGGCTTCCTCCTCTCCGGTCTGCGCGAGGTAGACGGCCTGTTCCCAGTCGCGTCCGCTGACCGGGTCGCGGAAATGCACCGGCTCGGCCAGCGCGCGTGCGAACACGCCGGCGAGACGCGCCGTGAACGCGGCGTCCGGCGGTTCGTTCGACCACAGGCCGAAGACGCCGCCCGGGCGCAGGTGGCGACGCAGCGCGGCGAGCCCGTCGGCGCCGTAGAAATCGGCGCTGCGCGCGTCGAGCCAGGCCTCGGGGCTATGATCGATGTCGAGCAGGACGGCATCGAAGCGCCGCCCCGGGCACACCGGGTCGAAGCCGCCGGCGCTCGCCGCACAGGCGAAGAAATCGGCCTCCACCAGGCGACAGCGCCGGTCCTCGGCGAGCACGCTGCCGAGCGGCACCAGGCCACGCCGATGCCAGTCGATCACCGGCGCCAGCAGTTCGACCACCAGCACCGCCCCGACGCCCGGGTGGGCGAGCGCCGCCTGCGCCGTGTAACCGAGGCCGAGACCACCGACGACGACCTCGAGCTGGCCACGCCGCGCGGCCGCGAGCCGCGCGAGCGCGCGCTCGGCGAGCGCCACTTCGGAAGCCGTGTACAGGCTCGACATGAGGAACTCGTCGTCGAGCTTGATCTCCCACACGTCGACGTCGAGGGTGAGCTCGCGGCGGCGCCTGAGACTCACCGCGCCGATCGGCGTCGGCCGGTAATCGAGTTCCTCGAACAGGCGGCTCACGCAGCACCCCGCAGGCGGTCGCGGCTTTTCGCGCTGCAGCCGCGCAGCGCATACTGGGCATCCACCAGCAACTCCGGGGACGCCACGCGATGAAGGTAGGCACCGCCATCCGCAACATGGGCAGCACTGCGACTGCCGCCGCCATCCGGCAATCGGCCGTCACCGCCGAGGCAGCCGGGCTCGACCACGTGTGGGTGGTCGATCATCTCGCCATCCCGCCGGACGATGCCGAGGGCTCCGACGGACGCTGGATCGACCCGCTCGCCGCGCTCGCCTTCCTCGCTGCAGCCACCGACCGCATCGCGCTCGGCGTCGCCGTGCTGGTACTGCCCTACCGTCCGCCGCTGCCGACCGCGAAGTGGGTGGCGAGCATCCAGGAGCTGAGCGGCGGGCGCCTGCACCTCGGCGTCGCCGCCGGCTGGATGGAACCCGAGTTCCGTGCGCTCGGCGTCGATTTCGCACGCCGCGGACGTACGACCGATGCCACGCTCGACTTCCTGCGCGACTGCTTCGCTGCACCTGCCGACGACGTCGTCAGCGCCAACGGCCAGGATTTCCTGTTCCGTCCGCGCCCGCCGCGCCCGCCGCTCTACGTCGGCGGCATGAGCGACGCGGCGCTGGCGCGCGCGGTGCGGGCAGGCGACGGCTGGCTGCCGATCGGCCTCGACCCCGCCCAGCTCGAACCGCGCATCACGCGACTGCGCGAGCTCGCTGCCGCGGCCGGGCGCACGTGCCCGGAGATCGTGCTGATGGGCACGCTGCCGGACAGCGACGACCAGGCGGTCGACCGCCTCGGCCACCTCGCCGCGCTCGGCGCGACGCACTACATCCAGGCCTCGCGCTACCACACGCAGCACGAATTCGACGCGCTGGTCACGCGCCTCGCCGCGATTCGCGCCCGGCTCGCCTGAGTCTGCACCGAGCGCCCTCAGCCTGCCGGCCCTGCGCGCTGGCGCCAGCGGTTCATGCCCTCGAGCCAGCGATCGACGTCGGCGGCCTTGCGCTGCATGTAATCGCGGACTTCCGGGTGCGGCAGGATCAGGAACTCTTCGCGCGCCATCGCTTCGACCACGCAGTCGGCGAGCTGGGCGGGCTCGATCATGCCATCGACGCTCGCCACCTCGGCGCCGTCCGGCCGCGCCGTCATCGGCGTGCGCACGGCCTGCGGCGCGAGCACCGAGACGCGCACGCCCTGGTGGCGATACTTGATTGCCACCCACTCGGCGAAAGCCACCGCGGCGTGCTTGGTCACCGAGTAGGTGGCCGACTGAATATGGCTGAGCAATCCCGCGGCAGAAGCCGTGTGCACGAGGTAGCCGCCACCCCGCGCGACCATGCGCGGCGCCACCGCGCGCACCGCGTAGACGTGGGCCATGACATGGATGTCCCAGTTGAGCTGCCACTCGGCGTTCGGCGCATCCTCGTCCCCGAGCCGCGCGATGCCGGCATTCGAGCAGAATACGTCGACCGGACCGACCTCGGCCTCGACCCGCTCGACCAGCCCCGCTACCTGGGCCTCGTCGGCGACATCGCACGGCACCGCCAGGCCACCGACCTCGGCGGCCACCGCGGCAAGCGGCTCCGCCTGCACGTCGGCCACCACGACGGCACGGGCGCCGGCTGCGTGGAAACGCCGCGCGAGCGCCGCGCCGATCCCGCTCGCGCCGCCAGTGATGACCGCGATCCTGTCTTTCAAATCCATGCTCCTCCCCCATGCTCCGCGCGCGCCAGGCGGCGCGGCACGCAGTGTACACCGCAACCGCGGCGCGCCCGGGTCACCGCCGGGCGAACACGGACTCGCCGCAATGGCGCGACAATGCCGAGGTCAGGCAGGGCGCGGACGCGCGCGCGGCGCGGCCCGCCGCGCAGCGCAAAGCCTGCGCGAGCGCAGCGACGCGGTGCTTCAGGCGCCCGTCAGATCCTTGACCGTGGTGGTGAGCCCGTTGCTCTTCACCGCGGCCACGCCGTTGTCGCGGGCCCTGGCATCGGCGTACATCTGGCTCGTCCCGATGACCTGGTGATTGGCCGCCTTGAGGTTGAAGAAGACCTTGCCGTTGGCAGCCTCCTTGAGCTCGTAGCGCGCGTCGTCCGCGCAGTTCTTCTGCACCGAGACGATGCCGTTCTCGGCCGCCGCGCGCGTCTTGTACAGTTCACTGGTGAGAATCGTCTCGGCGTTGCCCGCCTTCAGGGTGAAACGAAACTGTCCATCGGAGCTGTTGCCCAACTCGAACCATCCAGCCATGTCTTGTTCCTTCTGCGTTCCCTTGATCGTCGCCGTGGACACCGGCGCGCCGGGGAATCCACGGCCTGTTGATCTTACATCGCAGCGGTGGCGATGAAAGATCAACAGGCCTTAGCAGGCTGGTGAAAAACGTCGCGAGGAGTGCGGGCTGCAAGGCGCGTGCGAGCCGAGGACCGGAGTTTATGTGGATAAATGAGGACCGCAGGCGCGTGCGCAACGCCGCAGACCGTGCCCGCAGTAGTTTTTCACCAGCCTGCTGGCACGCTTTCCGAGGAGACCCGTATGATCGACGCCGTACTGCTCACCACCACGCGCATCCACACCTGCGCCGGGGCGGCGCGCCTGACCAATGCGTCGGGTTTCCTCTTCGCGCGCGACGAGCGCCTCTTCCTCGCCACCAGCGCGCACGTGCTGAACGACCCGCCGAGCGGCCACCAGCCGGACCGCATCGAGCTCGAACTGCATACCGACAGCGACAACCTCGCCGCCGCGACGCTGTTCTCGATGCCGCTCTACGCCCGCGGACGCAGCCTGTGGCGGGCGGGCATGGATGCCGGCGGCGGCATCGACGTCGCGGTCCTGGAAATCGAGCGCGCAGCGCTCCCGGCCGGGGCCTGTTACCGCGCCTTCACCGCGGCCGAGATTGCCGATGCAGACAGCCCCATCCCGATCGGGTCGCCACTGGTGGTGCTCGGCTACCCGCTGGGTTTCGAGGACTCGCTGCATCACGTCCCGGTAGCGCGCCAGGCAGTGCTCGCCTCGGGCTGGGGACTGCGCTTCGGCGGCGAGGGCTTGTTTCTCACCGACGGCCGCACGCACCGCGGCTCGAGCGGTGCCCCCATCCTGATGGCCCACCCGGGCGCGGCGCCCGGCGCACTCGCCTGGAAGCTGCTCGGCGTGCATTCCTCGCGCCTCGACGTCGGAACGCGCGACCTCGCTCTCGACGAAGCGCTGGGTCTCAACTGCGCCTGGTACGCCGACATCCTGCTCACGCTGACCGCGTGAGACGACGGCGGCTCAGGCGAGCTCGCCGACCGTCGCGAGCGGCGTGCCGTCGGCGCGCGCAATGGCGCGGGTCACCGCGCGGGTGGTCTCGCCGAAGGTCGGCAGCCAGCAGGAATGGCGGCCGAAGCCGCCGACCACGATGACCAGCAGGTCCTCCGGGCTGGCGATGATCGGCTTCCACTCGGCATCGGGAAAGCGATCGGCGAACATCCCCGCCATGCCGCCCTGCGCCCACAGCGCGCGCGGCAGGCACACCTCCTCGAACACGAAGCGGCCGAGCGCGGCGCGGTCATAGCCGGCGGCGGCGAGAATCGCGGCGTGCTCGGGGCCGAAAGCGATGGTCGGCTGGCCGTAGAGATACGCGTTGTTGGCGCCCATGTCGGTCAGCGCGCCGCGCAGCGTGGCCAGGATGCCCGCGGCATGCGTGCTGACGTGGTCGTTGATGTTGTGCGGCCCCTCGGCGGCGGTGACGGTGACGGTCGACGTGGTGGCGGCGAAGCCGCGCGCGACATGCAGTGGTTCCCACGGGCTCTCGACCTCGTTCTCCGCCACGCAGTAGGCGTACTTGGCCGGCTGCCCCTGGGTGGATCGGTCGAGCACGCCGGGCGCCGCGCCACCGACGTTGAGCAGGATGAGACGCAGCGCGCGGCCGATGGTCGCGTTGGCGCGTACCCCCGGGCCGAAGGCGCCGTAACGGCCGTTGATACCGAGCTCACGCGCGATGGGGCCGTTGACGATGATGCAGGGCGCGCAGGGATGTGTCGTCGCCTGCACCGCGAACAGGTTGAAGGCGGGATCGAGCATGGCCTCCACCGCGGCCAGCACGACCGGGAAGTACTGCGGCCGGCAACCCGCCATGACAGCGTTGACGGCCAGGACTTCGGGCGTCACCACGCCGTGGCGCGGCGGCATGCTGCCGAGCTCGGCGTCGGCGGCGCGGTCGCAATAGCGCAGCATGACGTCGACGCGCGCGCGGGTCGGGGCCACCACCGGCAGGCCATCGCTCCAGCCGCGCGCCTCGAAGACGTCGTCGAGCTGGTCGGCGTCGAGGCGCAGCACCTCGCTCATGTGCCGGCGCCGCGATCGGATCCCGCACCCGGGCCGGGCACCCGGTCGAGCGCCTGGTCGACGGCGCAGACGTCATCGACACACACCGCACCGCCGGTGAGGCGGCGCTCGGTCAGGGCATGGAAGCGGTTCTCGTAGCGCGCGCCGAGCACGGCGACGCCGGCGGTCAACGCAAAGGCGACCTCGGCCGCTACGCCGCGCGCCTTGGCGATGACGAGCGCGGCATCGTTGCCGGCCAGCGGGTGCGGCACGGCGATCAGCGGCAGTGCCGCGAGGCCAAGCACCTGCGCTTCGGCGCGCGCGAGCGGGCCGAATTCGTCGGTGCACAGGAGCGCGGTCGGAATGCCGGCACGCTCGAGCGCAATCGCGTCATGGACACTCCACGACGTGCACGAGCCTCAGTCGGCGATCGCGAGCACCACTGCGTCGCAGGTACGCAGATGGGCCATCACGGTCTCCGGCGCCGCCGCGGTCGCGTTCTTGTCCGCGCATTCGCGCGTGAACTCGTGGCCGGCGGCGGCCAGGGCACCGGCGACCCCGTCGAGCAGCGCACCGGCGTTGGCCTTGCGGTTGTCCAGCCAACCGATGCGACGGCCGGCGAGCGCGGCGAGGCGCGGCGCCGGCGCCAGCACGGGCGTGCGCGTCGGCGGCACCGGAACGAGAATCTCGAGCTCGGACATGGCGACTTTCCCCTCGGCCTGGCAACGGGTGTATTGTCGTCGCCGGGCGCAGGCATGACCAGACCCGAACGCGGACACACCCAGGCCAGCGGCGCGTGGCGCGCCCACGGTTCAGCGACGAGCAGGGCGAGGACGACATGAATCTCGGCATCATCTTCACCGGTGGCGGCATGACCATCGCCGACATGACCCGCGTCGCGCAGGCGGCCGAGGCGGCCGGCTTCGGCCTGCTCGCGGTAGCCGAGGCCTGGCGCAGCGCCTGGGTGCCGCTGACCGCGATGGCCGCAGCCACCGAGCGCGTGCGTCTCGCGCCGTACGTGGTCAACGCGTACGGCCACAGTCCGCTCTTCACCGGCATGGCAGCGATCGATTTCGCCGACTTCGTGGGCTCGCGCCTGGTGCTCGGCGTCGGCGGTGGCAACCGCATCATCAATGAACAGTGGCAGGGTATTCCGCACGCTCGCGTGCTGACCAAGATGCGCGAATACGTGACGCTGCTGCAGCACATGGCACGCACCCCGGCCGGCGCGCGGCTCAGTTTCGAGGGTGCCGTGCACCACATGGACTGGACGCCGAGCGTGCCGCCACCCGCACAGCCCTTCCCGGTCTACCTGGCGGCGGTGTTCCCGCGCATGCTCGACGTCGCCGCCGCGGTCGCCGACGGTATCGCCGGTGGCGCCACGCTCGGCGCCGACTACCTGCGCGATACGCTGCGCCCGCATGCCGCGCGGGCGGCCGAGGCTGCCGGCCGCGACCCGGCCACGCTGGCCTGGAGCGCGGTCGCCATCACCGCGGTCGACGAGGACCGCCAGCAGGCACGCCGGTGGGCGCGCGAGGCGCTGTGCCACCTGTACGCGCCGCTGCCCCATCCCTACTACGAACACACCATGCGCGAGCAGGGTTTCGGCGCGGTCGCCGACGCACTGCTCGATCTGGCACCGGCAGGGGATCTCGACGCCGCCTGCGCGGCGATCCCGGACGACTGCATCGACGCCCTGACCATCGCCGGCACCGCCGCCGACTGCCGCGCGCGCGTCGCCGCCTACGACGGCCTCGTCGACCACCTGCTGCTGCTCAACGCGCGCCCGCCGCAGCCGGGCGCGGCACTGGCCGGCTATACGCGGCTGCTCACCCTTGCGCGCCGTTGAAGCCGGCTTGACGCCGCGCGGTCCGGCTGCCAACGTGGTGACATCATGCCGATCACCTTCAAGAGCAAGCACGCGCCGAACATCGTCATGCTCGAGGCCGTCGCGCTCGAGCTGCTGCACCTGATGGGGCACAGCGGCACGGTACCGGGTTCGCTTGCCGCGGACGACATCCCCGCCGCGCTGGCGCGTCTCGAGGGCGCGGTCAACGCGGCACCGGCACGCGCGCTCGAAGCCGACCGTGGCGATGACGACGACGACCGTGCCGGCGAGGGCGTCAGCGCCGCGCACCGCGCACTGCCGCTGATCGAGATGCTGCGCAGCGCCGAGGCCGAAGGCGATTACGTGATCTGGGATCGCTGAGGGCGCGGCCCGCGCGCTTCCTCGCCACGCACCCAGCCGGTCAGCGCGTTGCGCATCGCCTCCTCGACCGTCATGTCGAGCGGGGTGACCCAGGCGCGTGGCACGAACAGCGTGTAACCGCCGATCTGGTAGCTCATCGGGAAGTACACCGCGACCATGCCTTCGCTCGCGATGGCATCGTCGAGACGCGAGACATCGCTGCGCATCATCAGGCCGACCAGGCGGACCGGGTGTTCCGGGTGCGCCACCGCGACGACCTGGCCAGTGTCGTCACCTTCGTCCGGCGCGACCAGCGCGGTGAGCTGCTTGAGCGCGCTGTACAAGTCCTTGATGACCGGCAGCAGGCGCAACGGCGTCTCGATGATGGTGTAGATCCAGCGCGTCACGCGCGAGGTGACGAGCACGCCGAGCGCGCAGATGGCGATCACGCCAATCACGATGCCGAGACCCGGTACGTCCGGCAGGTCGGGCGCAAACCACTGGATGGCAGCGTTGCTGATGCGATTGAGCCATTGACCGAAGGCGTATACCGCGTAGCCGGTGAGGAAAATCGGCAGAAACGCCAGCAGGCCCTTGAGGAAGGTGTTGACGAGCGTCTTCATGGGACCGCCGGGCCGCGCGCGGCAGCGCCGGCGCCGGGCATGCGACCCGGGCCGGGCGGCCACCGCGGCGGCACGCTGCTCACAGCTCGGCGAGGATGCGGCCGTGGCCGAGTACGGCGTCGAAAGTGCCCGAGTAGCAGCCAACCATCTCGCGTACCGGCAGGCGGTACCAGGGATCGATGGCCGACGGCGCGTCGTACACCAGCGAACCAGGTCCGGTCCAGATGTCCGGGATGCCGTTCGCACCCATGTGCGGCACCAGCGCCAGCTCGCTGCCGATGAGCTGGGCGAGGGCCGGACGCGGCGACTCGGTCGCGCATGGGATCATCTTCAGCGAG
Source organism: Gammaproteobacteria bacterium (assembly GCA_040220855.1). Taxonomy (GTDB): domain Bacteria; phylum Pseudomonadota; class Gammaproteobacteria; genus JACKNG01. The sequence continues at coordinate 26,189 of JAVJVZ010000037.1, forward strand.
ATGCTCGGCGTCAGTGCGAAGTCCTCGGTCGCGACCGGGGTGACGTTGCGCATCGTCGCGGTGAGCAGGCGGTTGCCGGAGGGCCGTTCGACCGTGCCCATCATCACCTCGCTCTCGTGGCTCACGCCGATGCGCGCGAGCTTCTTGGCGAAACCCCAGATCTCGCGCCCGCCGATCAGCGGCGCCTCGTTGTCGGTGAACAGCGCCGGGTAGTAGCTCCACACCTTGCCCTCGAAGCGCGCGCGAATGGAGATCATCGCCTCGTGGTAGGGACCGAAGGTCGACTGCCCGTAGTGCGCGAGGATGATGGTGACGGTGGCCGGGTCGTCGAGTTCCAGCGCGTCCGGCAGCCACGCCAGCGCGGCCTCCTCGTCGGTACGGTAGACGATGAACATCATCGTCATGTTGCGGTAGTAGAACGGCGGTTTCTGCACCGCCTCGCCGGTCACCGGCATGCTGGCGCCGTACTGGTCGACGGTCAGTGTTCCCCTGCGGCCCATGGAATCCCCCTGGTGGCGTTGGTTGGTCGATGGTGGCGGCAGTATACGGGCTTGGCGCCGCACACCGCGCGAGCGCGCCGGACGGAACGGCGGGTCAGCCCTGACCGGCGTTCCCCGCCGGCGCCGGCGCCGGCGCACCGGCGCCGGCGATGCGCATGACCTCGGCGCCGTCCAGCGTCTCGCGCGCCTCGAGCGCGGCGGCGAGCGCATCGAGCGCGACGCGGCGCTGCTCGAGGATCGCGCGCGCGCGGTCGCGGCCGTGCTCGACGAGCGCACGCACGGCATCGTCGATGGCCTGTGCGGTCGCCTCGCTGTAGTTGCGCTCCTCCAGGCCGGGCGCCCCCGCGAGGTACTGCAGCTCCTGTCGGCGCCCCCACACGACCGGTCCCAGCGTCGCACTCATGCCGAGCCGTGTGACCATGGTGCGGGCGACTTCGCTGGCGCGCTCGAGGTCGTTGGCGGCGCCCGAGGAGACCTCGCCGAGGACCAGTTCCTCGGCGACACGGCCGCCGAGCAGGATGGCAATCTGGTCTTCCATCTCGCTCGTGGTCGAAAGGTACCTGTCGGTCACCGGCAGCTGCAGGGTGAAGCCGAGCGCGCCGATTGCCCGCGGGATGATGGTCACGCGGTGGACCGGCTCGCCGGTCGGCACGGTGACGGCGACCAGTGCGTGGCCCGACTCGTGCACGGCCACGCGGTGCTTCTCGTCCGGGCTCAAGGCACGCTGGCGCGTCTCGGGGCCGGCGATGACGCGGTCGATGGCGGCCTCGAAGTCGTCCAGGGAGATGCGCTCGCGGTCCTCGCGCAGCGCGTGCATGGCGGCCTCGTTGCAGATGTTCTCGAGATCGGCGCCGACGAAGCCCGGCGTGCGTTGGGCGACCACGTGGAGATCGACGTCGGCGGTCAGCGGCATGCGCTCGGCATACAGGCGCAGGATGCCTTCACGGGCGACGACGTCGGGCTTGTCGATCGGGATGCGCCGATCGAAGCGCCCCGCGCGCAGCAGCGCCTGGTCGAGGATCTCGGGGCGATTGGTCGCCGCCATCACGACGACGCCGGTGGAGGAATCGAAGCCGTCCATCTCGGTGAGGAGCTGGTTGAGCGTCTGCTCGCGTTCGTCGTGTCCGCCCATCACCGGCCCCGCGCTGCGCGCGCGGCCGATGGCGTCGAGCTCGTCGATGAAGATGATGCACGGCGCCTTCTGCCGCGCCTGGTCGAACATCTCGCGCACGCGCGCGGCGCCGACACCGACGAACATCTCGATGAACTCCGAGCCGCTGATGTTGAAGAACGGCACCCCGGCCTCACCGGCGACAGCGCGCGCGAACAGCGTCTTGCCGGTGCCCGGCGGGCCGACCAGCAGCACGCCTTTCGGGCTGCGCGCACCGAGGCTGCGGATGCGCGTCGGGTCGCGCAGGAACTCGACCGTCTCGCGCAGCTCCTGCTTGACGTCGTCGTAACCGGCAACGTCGTCGAAGGTCACCTTGGGGCGTTCGTCGGGGTGCACGCGCACGCGGTTGCCGATGGACAGGAAACCCTTGCCCATGGTGCCGATGCGTCGTGCCATCCAGCTCCACAGCAGGAACACGACACCGAACGGCAGCACCCAGTTGAACAGGAAATTGCTCAGCCAGTTGTCATCGTGACGCACCGTGTAGCGGACGCCCTGGCTGGCCAGCTTGTCGGCGAGCTCCTGGTTCCACAATGGAATCGTGTAGAAGCGGCGTGGCTGGCCGGTTCCCTTCTCCGCCAGCGTCAGCGTCCCCATGATGCGCGTGTCGGTAACGATGGCCTCGGCCACCTCGTGGCGCTCGACGTGCTCGAGGAACTCGCTGTAGGGAATCTCCTGGCGCCGCACGTTGGCCGCTTCGTGCCAGAACTGGAACGAGACGATCACGAACAGCAGGTACAGCAGCAACGTGAACTGCGGGTGCTGCCAGAAATGCTGCTTCGAGGTCTTGTTGATCTCGATGTCGGGCTCGTCGTGCCCGCTGGCGCGATGGCGGTGCGGCTTCATGCTGGGTACGAACCTCGGCGCGGGCGCGCCAGCCGCGTTACGGTGGCGCGCGTGGTCGGTCGGTGCAGTATAAAGAACCGCGCAGCCGGGCAGGCGGCGCAGCGTGCCGGCGTGCCTGCGCCGGCCGGCAGCCCGCCGCGCTCAGGCCGGCGTGACCGAGACCACGCGGTTGCCGCCGCCCTGCTTGCCCTGGTAGAGCGCGCGATCGGCACGTTCGAGCAGCACCGCGGCATTGCCGCCGTCGAGGGGATAGGTCGCGGCACCGATGGTGACGGTGCACTCGACGCGCTCGCCGTCGACGTCGAAGGAGGTGTTCTGCACGCGCGTACGAATGCGCTCGGCGACCTCGCGCGCCTGCGCCGCGTCGGCACCGTCGAGCACCGCGACGAACTCGTCGCCGCCGATGCGGGCATGTTCGTCCGAGGCGCGCAGCGAGTCCCCGATGGTGTCGGCGATGAGCCGGATCAGGCGGTCGCCTGCGCCGTGGCCGTGGCGATCGTTGGTCGGCTTGAGGCCATCGGCGTCGATGACGAGCAGCGACAGCGGGCGTCCCGCGCGTTCGGCACGGGCGAGACCGCGGCGCAGCGCGCCGTCCAGCGCGCGACGGTTGTTGGCGCCGGTCAGCTCGTCGGTCTGCGCCATGGCGACGAGCATGCGCCGCGCACCATCGATGTCCGAGGCGAGCAGCGTGACGAGATAGGCCGCAAGCAGGAACGGCGCGAACTTCAGCATGAGGTCGCTGAAGGTGACCAGGTTGAAGACCACGTCGCCATTCAGCGAGTAGGCGGCAAGAAAGTAGATCGCGGCCGAAAGCAACAGCAGCAGCGTGGTGGACAACTTGCCGAGGGTGAGCCCGGCGACCACGATAACGAGCAGGAAGAGGTTGACCAGCGGACTGTCCGACTTGCCGGTGTGCCACAACACGCCGGCGACGAACAGCATCATCAGCCAGGTCTCGAGCGCGAGCTTCCAGCGCGTCTCGCGCTGGTAGATCTTGACGTAGCGGAAGGCCAGCACCATCACCGCGAAGCCGACCATGAGCGAAATGAGTAGCGGCCGGTCCTGCACCAGCGAGCCCGGCGCGACGAAGTAGAGCAGTACCAGCACCAGCAGCAGCCACTGGATCTCGGCAATGCTGCGCGAGAAGCCCTGCAGCTCGACCTGTTCCGGCGAGAAATCGATCCCACCAGCATCCTTCTTGTTGGTTTTCATGCCGATCCTGCTTGTCCGTCCGCTCCTGCCCCGCGCCACGCCGCGCTGCGTGGCGCGCCTCCACGAGAATAGCGGACCGCACGCGCCCAGCTTGAAGGGCGCCGGCACCGCCCGCTTCAGGCGGCGAGTGCGCCGACGCGCTCCATCACCCGCGCCCAGTCGTCGACGGCGTCGACGAGATGCGGCAGGACCAGAAAAGCGACGCTGGTGTAGCCCATGTCGGCCAGCGCGCGCACGCGGTCGGCGAGTTCGTCGACCTTGCCCGAGCACGACACGTGGCGGATGAATTCGCCCGTGATCAGCGGCTCCTCGTCTTCGCGCAGGAACAGGGCGTGCCCGCGGTGCAACGTGAGGTAGCGCGCGTCCTCCGGCTCGTAATCGTCATAGAGCGCCTGGTAGGCGGCGAGCAGGGCCTCGTCGCCGATACCGCCGGTGCCGAGGTCGCCATACTGGCGCTCCATCAGGTTGTGCAACACCATTACCGCGGTCGGCCCGGCCTGCGCGCGCACCCGCGGCGAGTCGAAGGTCTCTCCCTCGCGCACGAGACTGCCGAAGACGAACGCGGTCTTGGTGAACGCGGCCGGGTCGTGACCGGCCTCGCGGTAGGCGGCATCCATCGCTTCGCAGTCGATACGCGCCTGCTCGTCGCCGGCGTAGATGGCGATCCAATGGCTTGCCGTGCGTGCGGTCAGCTCACGCATGCGGGGCCCGGCGGCGGCGATGTGGGTGGGGATGGGGTCGCTCGTGTTGAACAGCTCGCGCTCGGGATTGAGGAAGCGAATCTTGCGCCGCCGCCCACTGAACGACCATTGAACGGTATCGCGCGCGAGCAGGCCGTTGACTGCCTCGACGTAACGCCCGAAATGGTCGACCCCGATTGCCGGCAGACCCATGGCGCGGCGCCCGGAGAAACCGGTACCGACGCCGAAGTCGATACGCCCGGGCGCGAGCGAATTGAGCGTGGCGAGCATGTTGGCGGTGACCGGCGGAATGCGGTTCGACGGAATAGCCACGCCGCTGCCGAGCCGGATACGGCTGGTCTGCATCGCCGCTGCCGCCATCGCCACGAACGGATCGGCGACGACCATCTGGCTGTCCTCGAACCAGGCACCGTGGAAGCCGAGCTGCTCGGCGCGTTGCGCGGTGCGCCAGCTGTCCGCGGCGGTGGCCATGATGATGGTGAATTCCATTGTGCATTCCTCCCCGGATGCCGCCGGCAAGGGCGACGCGTGACGTTGTCAGTAGGACTTCGGCAGGTCGAGCACCTGCTCGGCAAGATAGGACAGGATCAACGGCGGGCTGATCGGTGCGATGCGATGGATGAGGCACTCGCGCAGGTAGCGCTCGACGTGGTACTCCTTCGCGTAGCCCATGCCGCCATGGGTCATGACGGCATTGGTGCAGGTCCTGAAGGCGGCCTCTCCGGCGAGGTACTTGGCAGCGTTCGCCTCGGCACCGCAGGGCTGGCCGCGGTCGTAGAGATCGGCCGCCTTGAACATCAGCATCTCGGCCGCGGCGAGCTCGGCCCAGTTGGCTGCGAGCGGATGCTGGATGGCCTGGTTCTGCCCGATCGGGCGGCCGAACACGACACGCTCGCGGGCATAGTCGGCGGCGCGCTTCAGGGCGGCCCGGCCGAGCCCGGTGAGGCCGGCGGCAATCAGGATGCGCTCGGCATTGAGACCGTGCAGCAGGTAGCGGAATCCCTTGCCCTCCTCGCCGACCAGGTGATCGCGCGGCACCGGCAGGCCGTCGAAGAAGACCTCGTTGGAGTCGACGCACTTGCGCCCCATCTTGTCGATCACGCGCACGTCGACGTAATCGCGATCGAGGTCGGTGTAGAACAGCGACAGCCCGTCGATCGGCCGCGCGCAGTCCTCCAGCGGCGTGGTACGCGCAATCAGCATGATCTTGTTGGCCACCTGGGCGGTCGAGATCCAGACCTTCTCGCCGTGGATACGCCAGCCGTCGCCGTCGGCCACCGCACGCGTCTTCAGCCGCGTGGTGTCGTGGCCGGTGTTCGGCTCGGTAACGCCGAAGCAGGCGATGTCCTCGCGCCGCACGATGCGCGGCAGCCAGGCCTGGCGCTGCGTCTCGCTGCCGTAGGCGATCAGCGGATTGAGACCGAAGAATCCGATCCCGATCGCCGACAGGCCGCTGTTGCCGGCGCCGGACTCGGAAATGGCCTGCAGCACGATGGCGCTCTCGGTGACGCCGAGACCGGCGCCGCCGTACTCCTCAGGCACTGCCACGCCGACCCAGCCGGCATCGGCCACCGCACGACAGAAGTCCTCGGGGAACTCGCCCGTGTCGTCCCGTTCCAGCCAGTACTGGTCATCGAAGCGGCTGCACAGCCTGAGCACGCTGTCGCGGATCTGGCGTTGCTCCTCGCTCCAGGTGAAATCCATCGCCTGCCCTCCCCGGCGCGACCATGGTGGCAACCCGCCGCGCGGCCGGCGCGGGTCGTATAGCGCCACGGTAATGCGCGGGCGGGGCGCGCACAACCGTACGCCGGCGCAGCACTCAAGGCGACGCGGCCGCTTCGGGTTGATCCGTCATGCCGATGCGGCCGGCCCCGGGGAGTTTGAGCGCAGGCGGCAGCGGGTCGAGCCCGAACACCAGCCCGAGCAGGTTGAACTCGAGTCCCTCGCGCGGCGCCACCAGGACCCCCAAGAGCCCGCCGAGCGAAATCTGCACGCCGCCACCACTCGGCGCGTGCGCGAAGACGTTGCCACCGGCAAGGTAGTCCTTGCCGATGGCGTTCGGCGGCAACGCGACGCCGAGCGCCGGTACCTCGCGCGCGACCCAGGCGACGAAGGTATTGCTGTTCGGCCCCGGCCACAGGCCGTAGCGATGGCGGTGGGGATAGCGCGCCACGGCGTCCTCGATGGCGTCGATGAGCGGCTCGATACCCGCACCGCGGCGCTCTCCGACGAGCACGGGTGCGGCGCCGTACCAGCGCCGGTCGGGCAGGTCGCGGTGGCTCACTACCACCGGCAGGCCCTGCCGCGCGCGCCAGCCGAGCACCTCGTGCACGGTGTAGGCGTCGGCGCCGCGGCGCTTGGTCGCGATCCAGGTGTGCACGGCGAAGAGCCCCCGCCACGACCATGCGCGGGCCGCGTAGACCTGCACCAGCGGCGCCTGCAGCGCCGCCGGATCGGGCGCAGTGCCGATGCTGTCGCGGCTCGCCGTGCGCCAGTCGCCGCCCAGGCTGACCGCGCCACTGGCGCCGGCCCAGACGAATCCGGCGAGCGCCGCGATGAGCAGCACGAGCAGCAGGCGAAGGGAGTGGCGCATCGCGGCAGCATAACCGCCACGCGGCCCGCGCGGCGCCGGCGCGGGCCTTGCATTCGCTCGGTGGGGCTTGGATAGTTCGCCCATTGTTCATCTACTTGCGCCGCCGCCGCGTGCCAACGGGCCGTCCCCTGGCGGCGAGGAGAATCATCGACATGAAGAATTTCGACGCGATTGTCGTGGGCGCCGGCTTCGCCGGCATGTACATGCTGCACCGCCTGCGCGAGCTCGGGCTCAGCACGCGGGTGCTCGAAGCCGGTGACGGCGTCGGCGGCACCTGGTACTGGAACCGCTACCCGGGCGCGCGCTGCGACGTGCAGAGCATGGATTACTCGTTCTCGTTCAGCGAGGCGCTGCAGCAGGAATGGACCTGGAGCGAGAAGTACGCGACCCAGCCCGAGATCCTGCGCTACGCCAACCACGTCGCGGACCGCTTCGACCTGCGCCGCGACATCCAGTTCGAGACCCGCGTCGCGAGCGCCAGCTACGACGCTGCGAGTGCGCGCTGGCAGATTGAAACCAGCGCCGGCGAGACCTTCTCGGCACGCTTCTACATCATGGCGACCGGCTGTCTCTCGGTCCCCAAGGAGGTCGACATCGCAGGCCGCGAGACCTTCGGCGGACGCACCTACCACACCGCCGACTGGCCGCGCGACGGCGTCGATTTCTCGGGTCAGCGGGTCGCCGTGATCGGCACCGGTTCGTCCGCCATCCAGTCGATCCCGATCATCGCCGCGCAGGCCGCCGAGCTCACCGTCTACCAGCGCACACCGGCCTTCAGCCTGCCCGCCTTCAACCGCCCGCTCGACGAGGCCGAAGTCGCCGCGCGCAAGGCCGAGTACCCGGCGCACCGCGAGAAGGCGCGTCATTCGCTCTTCGGCGTGCCCGATTTCCCGATGGACAAGTCGGCGCTCGCCGTCAGCGACGCGGAGCGCGAGGCAGCCTACGAGAAGGCGTGGTGCGGCGGCACCCTCATCGAGCTGCTGCAGTCCTACAACGACCTCCTCACCGACGCCCGCGCCAACGCGACGGCGGCCGAGTTCGTGCGTAACAAGATTCGCAGCATCGTCGAGGATCCGGAGGTCGCCGAGTCGTTGTGCCCGCACAGCTTCCCGATCGGATCGAAGCGGCTGTGCCTCGACACCAACTATTACGGCACCTATAACCTGCCGCACGTGCATCTCGTGGACGTGCGCAAGACACCCATCGAGCGCATCACGCCACGCGGCATCGAGAGCAGTGACGGCGAGCGCGAGTTCGACGCCATCGTCTTCGCCACCGGCTTCGACGCCATGACCGGCGCCATCGTCAACGTCGACATCCGCGGCCGCGACGGCATCACGCTGAAGGACAAGTGGGAGGATGGGCCGCGCACCTATCTCGGCCTGACCGTCGCCGGCTTCCCCAACCTGTTCCTGATTACCGGACCCGGCAGCCCGTCGGTGATGAGCAACATGATCATCTCCATCGAGCAGCACGTCGACTGGATTGCCGACTGCCTGGCCTGGATGCGCACGCACGACCACGCGGTGATCGAAGCCGAACCCGCCGCCGAGACCGGCTGGGTCGCGCACGTCAACGAGGTTGCCGACGCCACGCTCTTTCCGCAGGCGAATTCCTGGTACATGGGCGCCAACGTGCCCGGCAAGCCGCGCGTGTTCATGCCCTATATCGGCGGCTGCGCGCTCTACCGCGAGCAGTGCGAGAAGGTCGCTGCGGACGCCTACCGCGGCTTCCGCTTCGAGGACGCCGCGCCGCACGCGCAACCGGCCTCCGCCGGTTGAGGCGTTTGGCACACGACGCGTTCGCGTGACGCACGGCGGACAGGCCTCGTGAACAAGCCAGCGGCGCGCACGGTACCGGCCCTGCTCGCCGAGCTCGCCGCAGGGTGCGGCCGTCACGAAGCGCTGGTCGACGGCGCGCGGCGCTGGACCTGGGCCATGCTCGCCGCCGAGGTCGAGACCGTCGCATGCGCCCTCGCCGCGGCCGGCATCCGCGCGGGTGATCGTGTCGGCATCCTCGCCGGCAACCGCGCCGAGTGGCTCTTCACGCACTTCGCGACGATGTCGCTCGGCGCCATCAGCGTCGGGCTCAACACCTGGGCCACCGCCCACGAGCTGGCCTGGCAGCTCGCCCATGCCGAAGTGCGCCTGCTGGTGGTCGAGCCGCGCTTTCGGGAGCGCGATTTCCTCGCGCTCGTGGCGCAGGCGGGCGAGCTCGAGCATGGCCTCGGCAGCGGCCTGCCGGCACTCGGTCGCTGCGTGGTACTCGCCGAGGAAGCGCCAGCGGAATACCGCGCGTGGCCGGACTTCCTCGCCGCCGGCGCCGTGCTCGACGCCAGCGACGTGGCTCGCGCGAGCGCCGCCGTCGGCACTGACGATGTCGCCTGCCTGCTCTACACCTCGGGCTCGACGGCGCTGCCCAAGGGCGTGCCGCTGGTGCATGGCAAGCTCATCGACAACATGTGGGCGATCGGCGAGCGTCAGCACCTCGCCGCCGACGATCGCCTGTGGCTCGCGGTGTCGCTGTTCTGGTCACTTGCCTGTGTCAATGCGCTGTTCGCGCTGGCGACGCACCGCGGCACCATCGTGCTGCAGCATCACTTCGACGCCGGCGAAGCCCTGGCACTGATCGAAGGTGAACGGTGCAGCGTGCTCTACGCCACGCCGAACATGGTGCAGGCCCTGGACGAGCACCCCGATCGCGCGCGGCGCGACCTCGGCAGCCTGCGCACCGGTGTCACCATCGGAACGCCGGCCCAGGTCGCGCGCGCCGCCAGGCTCGGGTGTGCGGAAATCTGCAACGTCTACGGGTTGACCGAGGCGTACGGCAACTCGACGGTAACCGACAGCAGCCTGCCGCTCGCGCAGCGTGTCGAGACCGTCGGGCATGCGCTCGACGGCGTCGAGGTCGCGGTGCTCTGCCCCGACACACTCGTACCGCGCGCCACCGGCGAAGCCGGCGAGATCGTCCTGCGCGGCAACGTCATGCCCGGCTACTGGCACGACCCGGTGCGCAGCGCCGAGGCATTCACCGCCGACGGCTGGTTTCGCACCGGTGACCTCGGCCTGCTCGATGCCGACGGCTACCTGTATTACCGCGGTCGGCTGAAAGAGATGGTCAAGACCGGTGGTATCAACGTCGCGCCAGCCGAGGTCGAGCAGGTGCTGGCGACACACCCGGCGGTCGAACTGGCCTTCGTCACCGGCATACCGGATGCGCGCCTCGACGAGGCTCTCGCCGCCGTCGTCGTGCTGCGTGGCGGCGCCGGCGCCGACGCCGGAGCGCTCGCGGCGCATTGCCGCGAGCGGCTCGCCGCCTACAAGACGCCGCGGCATTTCCGTTTCGTCACCGCGACCGAACTGCCCTTGACGACCACCGGCAAGCTCAAGCGCAACGCGCTCGCCGGCCTGTTCACCTGAACCCGGGGCGGCGCGCGCTGAGCATCGAAGCGCGTTGCGTGAGGCCGCGCACGCGCTGCACGGCGATTCTCTCCCGGGCTCCCTTCAGTAGCGTGGCTCGCGCTTCTCGCGGAACGCCGCGACCCCCTCGCTGAAATCCGCACTCTCACGGACGCGATCGCCGGCCGCCTGCTCGTCGGCTTCGCGGGCGAGCGCGGCCTCGGCGAACCCGGCCGCCACGTGCTGCTTGACCGCCTGCACCGCGACCGGGCTGTTGGCGGCGATTACCGTCGCGACGTCGAGCGCGCGCTCGACGAGTTCCGGCGCCGGTACGATGTCGTTGAAGAGGGCGAGGCGTGCAGCCTCCTCGGCCTCGATCATCTGCGCGGTGAGCAGCAGCCGCATGGCATGCACGTAACCGATCTGCGCAATCAGCTTGGCCGTCGCGCCGCCGAACGGATAGATACCCCATTTCACCTCCGGCAGGCCGAAGCGGGCGTGTGGCGCGGCGAGCCGGATGTCGCTCGAGAGCATCAGCTCGACGCCGCCGCCGGCGCATACCCCGTTGACCGCGGCGATGACGGGCTTGCGGTAGGCCGAGGTCTTGAGCAGTGCGCGGTTCACCATGCGCGCGGTGTCTTCACTCGCGCTCAGGTCTCCGGAGACGTCGGCTCCGGCGCTGAAGGCGCGTTCGCCGGCGCCGGTCAGGACGATGGCGCGCGTGTCCGAGGTTTCAAGCCGATCCCACACGCCGGCCAGCTCGGCGAGCATGGCGCGGCTCATGGCGTTCATCTTGGGCTGGTTGTCGATGGTGACCAGGGTCACGTGCGGGCGCGGATTCTCGACCAGGATGGGCATGGGCGGACCTCTCAGGCAGCGGCAACGTCGACCAGCACGCGACCGTGCGCGCGCCGTTCGGTGAGCAGGCGGATCGCCTCGACGCCGCGCTCGAGCGGCAGGCGATGGGTGACGAGCGGCCGCAGGCGACCCTCGGCATACCAGCCGAACAGCGTCTGCGCGGATTCCTCGAGCTTGTCGCGCGCGTGCCAGCGGTAGTGGCGCAAGGCCGAACCGAGCGCGGCGCGGTTCTTCACCAGCAGCCGATTGGCCGGTACCTGCGGCACGCCACCGACGAAGCCGACATGCAGGTAGCGCCCGCCCCAGCCGAGCGAAGAAAGCGCGGGGTCGAACAACACGCCGCCGATCGGATCGAAACAGACGTCGGCACCACGTCCGTCGGTGAGGGCGAGCACGCGCGCCTTGAGGTCTTCCTCGCGGTAGTCGACGGTGTCATCGGCGCCATGCTCGCGGGCGGCGGCAAGCTTCTCCGCCGAGCTCGCGCCGGCAATGACGCGGGCGCCCATGGCCTTGCCGATCTCGACCGCGGTAAGGCCGACGCCACCGGCGGCGCCGAGCACGAGCAGGGTTTCGCCGGCAGCGAGCCGGCCCTGCCAGCGCAGCGCGACGTCGGAGGACAGGTAGGCGACCGGGAAGGCCGCGGCCTCCGCGAACGGCATGTGCTCCGGCACCGGCCACACGTCCGTCTCGTCGGCGAGCGCCTGCTCGGCCATGCCACCGTAGTGCAGCAGCGCCATCACGCGCTGCCCGACGCTGACGCGGGTGACGCCCGGGCCGCAGGCTGCCACCACGCCGGCGGTTTCCAGGCCGGGCGCGAAGGGCAGCGGTGGACGCGTCTGGTAATTGCCGGACACCATGATCGCGTCGGCGTAGTTGACCGCGGTGGCGACGACGTCGATCAGCACCTGGCCCGGCCCCGGCTGCGCTGCGGCGATGTCGCCGACCACGAGCGCCTCGACACTTCCCCATTCGTGGCACAGCAATGCACGCATCACGCTCCCCCGTTCCACCTCCCCTGCCCGGGCGCCAGTGTACGCGAGGCTCCGTGGATGCCGCAGCCCGTGGCCGGCAGGCGCTGGGAACCCTGTGCAGGGCCGTCAGGCGACGTTATTCATACAGCTTGTGATGAAATTGCCGCAACATCCTGTCTATACTTGCAAACAAGTCCACCGACAGCACCTGCCCGGTAACCCCGGGAACTGCGCACGGCGTGCCTCCGGGGATCACGTCCGCGCCGCCGTCGGGTTACGCGGCCCGCCTTGAATACAGGAGATCAACCGCTATGAAGATGCGTCCCACGATCGCCGCCACGGCCCTCGCGGTGGCCCTCGCCGCCCCGCTGGCACCGGCCCAGGAATACGGTATGACCGCACCCAACGCGCCGGCACCCGTAGTGCAGGAACGCATGATCGTCGGCACCGAGACGGGGGACCGGCTGGTACAGGAGGGCATGGTCGATACGCTCTCTGCGCCCGGGCGCATCGTCGACGAAATCGGGGAGGATGCGCGCAATTTCGGCGCCGGCGCCATCATCACCGGGACCGCGCGCGGCGCGGTGCTGGCCACCGGCCAGGCGCTGAAGGGCGGCGCCAGCATGCTGGTCGGCATCCTCGACGTGCTCACCGCCCCGCTGAAGGACTGAGCCCGGCGCGAGGACCGGGCCCGGCGCGCCGCCGTGGCCGGCGCCAGCCGCGCCGCGGCGCACGCCGCCTCACACGTTCAGCGTCGTCACCCGGCGCAGTTCGCGCCTCTCGCGACTGTCGTCGAAGGCGCGCGCGCGGTGCATGGTGGCCCGGTTGTCCCAGATCACGAAGTCGTGTGGCTGCCACCGGTGACGGTAGACGAAACGCGGCTGCGTGGCGTGTTCGATGAGGTCGCGCAGCAACAGACGGCCGTCCGGCAGCGGCCAGTCGACGATGCGCGAGGCATGCGAGGCGAGGTAGAGCGCATGCCGGCCGGTCCGCGGGTTGGCGACGACGAGTGGTTGCTCGGCCCCCTCCAGCGCTGCCGCTTCGGCGCTGGAGAACTCGAAACCGAGCACCTGGCGCGAGTAGGCAATCGAATGGTGCGCGCGCAGCGGCGCGAGACGCGCCTGCTCGGCAGCCGGCAGAGCGTCCCAGGCGGCGCGCATGTCGGCGAACTCGGTGTCCGCCGTGCCGGCCGGTGGCACCACGCGCGCGGACAACATCGAGTAACGCCCCGGTGGATCCTCGAACGAGGCATCGGTGTGCCACAGGCGGTTGGCGAGACCGTACTGGCGCCGGCGATCGTCGGGCGGCAGCAGGCGCCCCTCGGCGTCGACGTTGGAGATGTCAGTCAGGGCCTCGTTACCGAAGCGATTCGGCCCGAGTACCGCGACCCCGGTCCTGGCGTGCAGCTCGCCGTCGAAGCGCCGGGCGAAGGCGAGCTGGCCGGCGTCGTCGAACGGCTGCGCGCGGAACACCAGCACGGCCCAGGTATCCATGCCTTCGCGGATCGCCTCGAGCACGGCCACATCCTCGAGCGTCGCGAGATCGGGATGGTCGACGACCTCGGCGGCAAAGCTCGCGCCGAGCGGACGGAAGGTCAGGGTCATGGCATCGCGCCTCCCACGCGCTGACGTGTGCCAAGGATACGTCATGGCGTGCCCGGCAGGCTCCCGCGGGCGCGCCGGCTCGCGCATAATGCGCCGCATGACGCACTGCGACAGGGATGTTCCGACGGCCGCCGATGCCGTGGCCAGGCGGCTGCCTCGCACCAGCGCGCCGGCGGCGTACCACGCCGTGCTGCTCTGCGCGCTGCTGCTGCTCGGCGGTTGCGGACTGCTGTCCGGCGGCAACGCACCGATCGAAGACCGCAACGCGCCGCCGCCCGCTCCGCTGGCGACCCCGGCACCCGCCCCGCTGCCGCCACCCGGCCCGGAGGCACGACTCGCCACCATCCTGTACGGACATTTCCGCGAATGGCAGGGCGTGCCCTACCGCTATGGCGGCACGACCAAGGACGGCATCGACTGCTCGGCCTTCGTGCGCCAGACCTTCAGCGACCGGCTCGGTGTCGAACTGCCGCGCACCGTGCGCGGCCAGGCCGGCCGCGGGCGTCGCGTCGGACGCGACGAACTGAGCATGGGCGACCTGCTGTTCTTCCGCACCGGCCGCGACAGCGAACACGTCGGCATCTACCTGCAGCGCGGCGAGTTCATGCATGCCTCGCGGCGGCGCGGGGTGATGATCTCGCGGCTGACGAACCGCTACTGGCGCGCCAAGTTCGTCCAGGCACGCCGCGTGCTCGACCATTCCGCAGGGCGCGGCGAGCGCGCCGCGCTCGACCTCAACGCCGGCGCCGACGCGGCCATACGCTGATGCACCGTTGCGGCCCGCCGGGCTCGCGAGCGCGGCGGGCCGGCAACGACGGGCATCAACCCGTCTTGCGCGCGCCTTCGGCCCGCGGCGCCGACTCGTAGACGAACTCCGCGCCGTCGAGATCGATGGCGGGAATCGCCTCGGCCTCGGCCCAGTAGTCCTGGGTGTGCTGCCACTCGGGCTTGTTACCGCGCTTCGGCAACAGGTCCATGCTGCGCATGAGGTAGCCCGGGTTGAAGTTGTCCGGGTCCATCCATGGCAGGATCTCCATGTCCTTGTCTTCCTCGCGCAGCGCCACCGAGACCTTGCGCGCACCCTTGGCATCCATGTGCTTGAGCAGGCGGCAGACGAAGTCGCCGAGGAGGTCGACGCGCAGCGTCCAGCTGGCGCGGAAGTAGCCGAAGATCCAGAGCAGGTTGGGCACGCCGGTGAACATCATGCCGCGGTAGTTGACGGTCTGCGAGAAATCGACCGGCTCGCCGTCGACCTCGAACGCGATGTCGCCCAGCACGCTCAGATTGAAGCCGGTGGCGGTGACGATGATGTCGGCCTCGAGCTCCTGGCCCGATTTCAGCAGCAGTCCCTTCTCGGTGAAGCGCTCGATGTGGTCGGTGACGACGCTCGCCTTGCCACTGGTGATGCCCTTGAACAGGTCACCTTCGGGGACGAAGGCAATGCGCTGCTGCCATGGCCGGTAGGTCGGCGTGAAGTGCTTCTCGACCTCTTCCTCGCTGAGATAGGCGCGGACACCGTCGAGGAGATCCTTGCGCAGCGCTTCCGGTTCTTCGAACGAGCGCCGCGTGAGATCCTTGAAATCGTGCAGGATCTTGCGGCGCACGATCTCGTGAATCCAGCTCTCGTCGATGTCGAGCTCGCGCAGCATGTCGGCCAGGTCGTTGCGATTGAAGCCCGGCGCGAAGAAGGTTGGCGACCGCTGCACCACGGTCACGTGTTCACAGTCGCCGGCGATCGCCGGTACCACCGTCGCGGTGGTCGCACCCGATCCGATCACGACGACCTTCTTGCCGGCGTAGTCGAGATCCTCCGGCCAGGTCTGAGGATGGACGATTTCGCCCTTGAAGTCGTCCATCCCGTCCCACTCGGGAGTGTAGCCCTCGCTGTGCCGGTAGTAGCCCTGGCACATCCACAGGAAGTTGCAGGTGAAGGAGACCTGCTCGCCGGTGTCGTTGCGCACCGCTGTGACCGTCCACAGGCACTCCTCGCTCGACCAACGGGCGTTGACGATCTTGTGGCCGTAGCGGATGTGCGGGGCGAGCGCGTTCTCTTCGATGACCTCGTTCATGTACTTGAGGATTTCACCGGCGGTCGCGATCGGCGGCCCGATCCACGGCTTGAAACGGTAGCCGAAGGTATAGAGATCGCTGTCCGAGCGGATACCCGGGTAACGGTGCATGTACCAGGTGCCGCCGAAGTCCTCGAGTGCTTCGAGGATGACGAACCGCTTGTCGGGGCACTGCTGCGAGAGGTGTACGGCGCTGCCGACGCCGGAGATGCCGGCGCCGACGATGAGGACGTCGAAATGCTCGACAGGCGCCGACTGGCGCTTGGAGATTGCTGAAACGCTCATGTGTTCATTTCCGGTTGAAGCATGGGTGGCGGAGAGTCTGCGCGGGGCGTGACGAGGCCGTCTGATCTGGATCAAGACGGGCTTGGTGCTGCGTTGCAGCATCACGGAGCGTGTGTGCGCGCTGCGCGACCCGCGGGGCGGGTTTCATCACCGACGGCCTTGCTGCATCATCACGGGCACGATCAGGAGGTCGTAACGGTCAAGGCCTTCGCCGACCACTGGAACGGCGCCGTCCAGCTCGAGAGCAACCGCTGATCGCGCGGCGCGCGCCGCGGCCACCAACCCGATCACATCACCGCAGGAAGATCTCATGGCCAAGCTCCTCTACCTCGAAGCCTCGC
>JAVJVZ010000038.1:0-94139 GCA_040220855.1 Gammaproteobacteria bacterium
GGATCCCAATAGACTTGGCTCGGGCCACGGCATTTCCTCTGTGTCTGTTGAAGCGTCAGCAACTCCAATCAGATCAGAGGCCGTGGCCCTCTTCAACCCCTTGTTTCGCAAGCAGACCACCGCTTATCCGAACACCAATGCGCGGCGACGAGGATCGCCTCCTCGCCACCTACCGGGTCGTCAGTCATCGACCGCATTTTCATGTCGCGACACTCCAAGCTGGACGCTCGTGGATACCGGTCGAAAACTGACCGTCCGGTCGGTCAGTATAGTCCAATCCGACGGACAGGAATGCCGCTATTTCCTTGTAATCGCGAGCCTTGACGCCGCATCGAGCCGACGTGGTCTACACGTCGTCGGTACGTCGTTGCGTTGGGTTCAGCGAACAATCACGGTCCCGCTCGTCGGGAGCGATCGGATCGCGCTCGGCGGTCCGGACCGATCTCACTTCAGCATGGGGATTCGGAACGGTGTACGACCAATGTCGTGATGTAAGGCGGGTGCGAAGGACATCGCAATCGTAAATCGGTCGAGCATGGCACCACTACACGCCTCCCGCCTGTGAATCGCCCGGGGCTGATCTGTGTATTCGTCGTCATGGAGCACGCGTCGCGTCGGATCCTTCACATCAACGTGACGCGTCATCCGACAGCTGCCTGGGCGACACAACAGTTGCGGGAGGCGGTCGGCACTGATGCACACCAATATCTGCTGCGCGATCGCGACAGCATCTTCTCCGATCAAGTAGATGAATCGATTCGACAGCTCGGTTTGCAAGTTCCCAAGTCGCTGCCTCCACCAGTCAAACCCTGTTAGGCCGTGATATATCACGGCCTAACATCTCTTCCCGTCCGCTCACCGGTCGGCTACGAGCCCACTCCGCCGGCCGCCCGAACCGGCCGCCGAATTCCCCGCAAATCGGCTATTGGTACCGCCAGGTCAGACCATGTCCGGCCGCGCCATTCCTGAGCGTCGACCGATCGTCATCGTGTGCCTTCTCAGCGCAAGCAGGTTGTCTTGTTCCCGTTTCGGGAACATGCTATTTTGCTTTTATGCGGATCATCGCCAGACGCACGCTCAGAGAATTCTGGGAACGCCATCCAGATTCCGAGCAACCGCTCAAAGCGTGGTTCGCCGAGGCACAAGCCGCGGACTGGAGAAATTCCCAGCAGATCAAGCGCCGGTACAGACATGCGAGCTTCGTCGCCGACAACCGTGTCATCTTCAACATTGGCGGTAACAAGTACCGCTTGGTAACTGACGTGAATTACGACTATCGCGTCGTCTACATCAAGTTCGTCGGAACTCACGCTGAGTACGACCGAATCGACCCGGAGACAATTTGATGGATATTCGCCCAATCAGGACCAAGCGAGACTACGAGCGCGCCCTCCGGCGCATTGAGACGCTCATGGACGCCGACCCCGATAGCGATGAAGGAGACGAGTTGGAAGTGCTCGCGACATTGGTCGACGTGTATGAGGAAAAACACTTTCCGGTGGGCGTCGCAGATCCAGTCGAAGCCATTCTGTTCAGGATGGACCAGCAAGGATTGGAACGGAAAGACCTGGAACCGTTTATCGGCTCTCGCCATCGCGTTTCGGAGGTCCTCAATCGCAAGCGCGGCCTGTCGCTCGATATGATTCGACGACTCCATGCAGGCCTTGGAATTCCGCTACAGGTGCTGGTTGGAGAAGCTGCATAGCTATTCCTGAGGTTTCGAACCATCGTCCGTGGATCACGTCCGAAAGCCCAACACTTCCTATCACCTGAGAACGGGGGTATCTATGGGGGCATTTCTGGCGTTTAGCAGCGCAAGCTATGGATTTACAAGGCGATGTGATTGTCGCCGCCTCCACCAATTTTTAGCGCGTAACGTGCTGTTTCAAAAAGAATAATCCGAGTTCGATTTCCGCTTCCGCAGCGATACGACCGAAATCACAGGGGATTCGCTGCGTATGTATGTTTGATTTTGAGCAAAATCCCTTACCTGTCGTTATCTGGACCTAACTTTCCCTATCAAATTGATATGGGGATACTTTCGACCCGAAAGGCGAAATACCCCCACGCCGCCCCACGGCGTTGACGGCCGTCTGCGTCAGCCTCCGCGACTTGTTGACCGTAACCTCGCGCGACTCCGAGCGAGAACGACCACTCGCCTCGCGCTGAAAGACCTGGTTGGCCGTGAGCACGGACCACGCTGCCCGCCGTTCTCCGCGGCCCTGATACAGATCCTTGTCGCTCAGATCGTATGATCCGGGCATTCGTATCAGGTGAAGCGGACGGCTTCGATTCCCAGGCAGGCGACCCGACCCGATGTCGAACGAATCCGATGAGTTGGCGAGGTTGAGAGCCGAAAACGCACGCCTGGTCGCTCTGCTCGAATCCCACGCCATAGACTGGCGTTGCCCACCGGCACCGACCAACGTGTCGGCCTCTGCTCCACCCGAGCCATCGAACCTCTCGACAGCCGATAAAGTCGCGCTGTTTCGGCGCCTTTTCCGCGGACGCACCGACGTGCATCCTGTGCGCTGGGAAAGCGCGACAACGGGCAAGTCGGGCTATGCCCCCGCGTGTGCGAATGAGTGGCGTCCAGCAATTTGCGAGAAGCCACGTATCAAATGCGCCGATTGCGGTAACCGTTCGTTGGTCCCGGTTTCGGATGCGGCGATTTACAGCCACCTTGCCGGCGAGAAAACCCTCGGCGTCTACCCGCTCCTGCGTGACGACACCTGTTATTTCGTCGCCATCGATTTTGACAAAGCCGAATGGCGCGAGGACGTCAAAGCTTTTGCTCAATCCTGCCGTGAGTTGGATGTGCCGGTCGCATTGGAAATATCGCGCTCGGGCAACGGCGCGCATGCGTGGATCTTCTTCAGGGCTGCCATACCGGCGCGTGACGCCAGACGCCTGGGCACAGCCATCATCAGCCACACGTGCCGTCGCGCCCGGCAGCTCAGCCTGACTTCGTACGACCGATTGTTTCCGAACCAGGACACCATGCCCAAGGGTGGATTCGGGAACCTGATTGCCCTGCCCTTGCAAAAGAAGCCACGTGAAGCCGGGCACAGCGTATTCGTCGATGACGCCCTCCACGAATATCCTGACCAATGGGCCTTCCTGGCCTCCATTAAGCCGATTGCGCCTCAGGATGTCGACGCAGCGATCTTGCTCGCAACCGGCACCGCGCACCCGCTTGACGTCACGTTCATCGATGAACAAGACCTTGCGACGCCTTGGAAGCGCACGTCCCACGACAAGGCGACGCTCCCCGGACCACTACCGGAGGCGCTTACCGTTACCCTCGCGAACTTAGTTTTTTTCGAGAAATCGCAACTGACTCAACCACTGACCAACCGCCTGACACGCCTCGCAGCTTTTCAAAACCCGGAGTTCTATCGGGCGCAGGCCATGCGCATGTCCGTTTGGGACAAGCCTCGAGTCATCGGCTGTGCTGAAAACTTCCCCCGGCACATTGGCCTTCCACGCGGGTGCCTGGATGCCGCCCAGGCACTGCTGCGTATGAACGGCATTCGGTGCGACCTGCGGGACGAGCGCATAAGCGGGATGCCCGTCAAGGTGGAGTTCAACGGGACGCTACGACCAGATCAGGAAGTCGCCGTTACTACCATGCTGCGTCACGACGCTGGTGTGCTCTGCGCACCGACCGCGTTCGGCAAGACTGTCACGGCGGCCGCGATCATTGCCCGTCGTCGGGTCAACACCCTGATCCTGGTACATCGAGCCGAGCTGCTCAGGCAGTGGCAGGAACGGCTGAACGCTTTCCTCGGCACTGGAGAGGACATCGTTGGCGCTATCGGCGGTGGAAAACGCAAGCCCTCTGGCATGATCGATATCGCCGTGATGCAGTCGCTTTCGCGTAAGGGTGAGGTTGACCCGCTGGTCGAGGGCTACGGCCAGGTGATCGTGGATGAGTGTCACCACGTTGGCGCGATCTCTTTCGACGCGATCCTGAGATCCGTCAAGGCACGCTACGTCCTCGGGCTCACAGCCACACCGATCCGTAGGGACGGTCTGCAGCCGATCATATTCATGCAGTGCGGACCGATTCGACATACCGCGGCGTCGCCCGCTAGCGCTCCGCACGATCTCGCGGTGATTCCGCGAACCGTTCTCCAACGAACGCCGATATCCAATGACATCGGGATCCAGGAAACATTCCGAACCTTGGTTGACAATCAAAAACGCACGGCCGCAATCGCCGACGAAGCGCAACGTGCCGTCGGGGACGGCCGCAAGGTGTTGGTATTGACTGAACGCACCGATCATCTCGACCGCATCAGACGCTTGCTGGACGAACGTCATCTGGAGCCCTTCGTGCTGCATGGGCGCATGTCAAAGAAGCAGCGTGCGGATCTGATTGCAGAAATCGACGCGCTGCCGGCTGATGCTCCGCGGGTTCTGCTCGCGACCGGACGGCTGGTTGGGGAAGGCTTCGACCATCCCCCACTCGACACCTTGATTCTGGCGATGCCGGTATCGTGGAAAGGTACGCTGCAGCAGTACGCCGGCCGCTTGCATCGTGAACACGCCGGCAAAACCGACGTTCGGATCATCGATTTCGTCGATGCCGGTCACCCCGCGTTGCTCCGGATGTGGGAGAAGCGTCAGCGCGGTTACCGCGCTATGGGCTACCGACTGGCAGAACCCTCGGCTTGATACTATACGTTATTTGCGTATACTTCATTGATGAAGCTGGTTTTCCTGGAAGCCCCTTTGTTCACGCGGCTACTCGGCGACTACCTTCCCGACGAAAGCTACCGCCAGTTGCAGCGCGCGTTGATGAAGAACCCGGAACTGGGCGCCGTCATTCCCGGTACCGGCGGCTTTCGCAAGGTCCGCTGGGAAGACCCGCGCCGCGGTAAGGGCAAGCGAGGCGGACTGAGAGTCATCTACTACTACCTGATAGCCGATCACCAGATCTGGTTTTTCACCCTCTATGACAAAGATGAAGCCACAGATCTGACAACCGGCGAGAAAAAGGCCTTGAAGAAAGCTATCGAGGCTGAGTTGGAAGCCAGGAGACGAACGTCATGAAACAGAAGCGCAAGTTGTTCGACGAACTAATGGAAGGCGTCGACGCCATGCGGAAGCAGCGCGAGGGAAAACTCACTCTGCGTTCGCATGAGGTCGAGGACCTTCCACCGCTCGAAGTGGACGCCGATCTCATCCGCGATACGCGTGAACGAATGAACGTCTCCCGTGCGGTGTTTGCCCGTCGCCTGCGCGTATCGACAAGAACACTGGAAAACTGGGAACAAGGACGCGCTCGCCCCAATGCCCAGGCCGCGGCATTGATCCTGATGGTGAGGAAATTTCCGGATACGCTCGAGAAGCTCAGCGAATTGGAAACCCGAGCAGCATGAGCGTGCTCCTGCAATGCGGGAACCGACAACGTCCGGAAGCCTATCGCGAGGTCTCAGTTCCTAACATTGGTCGCTGGGGGTATTTGAGGGGGTATTTCTGGCGTTTAGCACCAAAACGCATTGATTTATCAGGCAGTGCGGTTCCCGCCGCCCCACCAAATAAACAGAAAAGGCCACCTCGCGTGGCCTTTTCTGTTTATTGGCGGCGGTGCGGACGAGAACCCGCGTTCCGGGTTCGACGAGCGCTGCGCTCAAGCAGCGCGAAGGACGTCGCCCAACGGGCGACGGGCCGGAGCGAAGCGGAGGCCGAACGATTCGCACAAGCGAATCGTGAGCACTCCCCGCCGCCTCCACCAATCACCGAAAAGACTACCCTCGCGGTGGCCTTTTCGGTGATGCAGACGGTCCAGACGAAAAACCGGCGTTCCGGGTTCGACGAGCGTTGCGTCAGCAATGCGAAGGACGTCGGCGCACAGCGACGACGGTCCCGAACGTAGCGAGGGATGGATACTGCGCAAATCCACAGTCCCGCCGGGCATCAACGGCCAGCCGAAACGCGGCCACATGCCTTATCCGGCGTCAGCGAGTACAAGCGGAACCAAACGCACACGGCGGGGCGATGCAGCGGTAGACGATGCCGGGCCCGCCCCATGACCTCGGGGCGGCTCGCGAACAGGAAACGCATCGGAAAAGGGGCGCTCAGCACCAACTGGCGCACCGGCTGCTCGGGAAACACCGCGGCGACCAGCAACGCCACGCGCACGGCCATGCGCAAGGCGCTGCAGCTCGGGCAGTAGCCGCGGCCTTCATTTCTGAACGCGGCCAGATGCCCGGCATGACACGTGCCGTAGCGAACTCGGCGAATACCGTGCCCTGGGCGTCCACATTCGAAGCGGCCCACCTCCTCGTGCCAGCACGCCGCCCCGGGACACCACGCTTGCAGCGATTGGTGGATAATCCCACCGAGCCGTTGCAGCGTGACGGCCCGTTCCACCGACCTGGCGTTGCTCCCGATGTCCGACCTTTCCAGCAGACGCCGCACCGCGCCCATGATGTCGATGCGCGATTGGGCGCCGGCGCGCCCGGCGATCGCCTGATGGCCGCCGACGATCGCGCGACGCCCGAGCAGCGGCGCGCCTTCCGGGCGGTGTTCCTCGGCTGGGTCGTCGACTCGTTCGACTTCAACATCCTCGCCTTCATCCTGATCGACATCCAGCACAGCTTTACCGTCGATCGCGCGCTGGCCGGCGCGCTCGGCACAGTCACGCTGCTGATGCGCCTGGTCGGCGGCACCATCGCCGGCGCCGCGGCCGACCGCTGGGGCCGCAAGCTGCCGCTGATGCTGTCGCTGCTGTGGTTCTCGCTGTTCGCCTTCCTGAGCGGCTTCTCCACCTCGTACGCGATGCTGTTCGGCCTGCGTGCGCTGTTCGGGCTGGGCATGGGCGGCGAGTGGGCGGCCGGCATGGCGCTGGTGCTGGAGCACACGCCGACGCGCAGGCGCGGACTGGTGTCCGGCCTCATGCTCGGCGGCTGGTACTGGGGCTACCTGCTGGCCGCGGTAGCGTTCCAGTTCGTCTATCCGCTGATCGAAGACGCCGATCTCGCGTGGCGCGCGATGCTGTGGCTCGCGATCGTGCCGGCCCTGTTCGTGCTCTGGATTCGGCGCAACGTGTCCGAGAGCCCGGTATGGCTGGCGCGTCAGGAGCAGCTCGAGGCCGCGCGCGCGGCCGGTGCACCGCGGCCACGCGGATTGTCGCTGACCCGGATTTTCCGCCGCGATCTGATCCTCACGACCGTCCACACCACGCTCGTGATCGGCTCGTTCATGTGCATCTACTACTCGGTCAACTTCTGGTACCCGACCTTCCTGCGCGATGCCGGCCGGCCCGTCCTGCCTTACCTCGTGGCATTCAATGCCGGCGCCATCGCCGGCACCGCGTTGTGGGGGCTGCTGTCGGAGGGGCGCCTCGGGCGGCGCGGTGCGGCGACCGTGACGATGCTGCTCGGGCTCGCGTCGCTGCCGCTCTACCTGCACGCCACCGACCCGCTCGCACTCGGATTCGGGGCCCTGTGCATGGGCTTCTTCGGCATGGGCATCTGGGGCATGGCGCCGGCCTACAGCAACGAGCGCTTCCCGACCGAGGTACGCGCCGTCGGCGCCGGCTTCTGCTATCACGCGGCGGCGGCGGTCGGCGCACTCATGCCCTACCTGCTCGGCACGCTGCAAGATCAAGGCTTCGCGCTGACCGACGCGATGTCGGCGGCGATGGTCGTGGCCGGGCTGGCCGCGATGGTGATCTGGCTCGGACCGGAGACGCGCGGACGCACCTTCACGCCCTGAGTGCACAGCGACCCCGACGCGTTGCGTGAGGGGTTTATCATGAGGTCCGGTACCTGCGGCGGAGTGAGGGCATGGCAGCAACGATCTACGGCTTCGTCGGCGTCGGCCGCATGGGCTCGCTCCTGTCCGCGCGCCTGCTCGCCGAGGGGCACGCGGTCCACGTGTTCGACACCGCCCCCGCGGCAGTCGCGGCCGCCGTCGAGAGCGGCGCGACGGCGGCAGAAACGGCCGCGGCCGTCGCCGACGCCGCCGACGTCGTCTTCCTGAGCCTGCCGACGCCGGAAATCGTGCACGCCGCGACGCTCGGCGCCGCAGGTATCGGCGAAGGCACGCGTGCGACCCGCGTGGTCGACTTCTCGACCATCGGTCCGCGCATGGCCGGGATCGTCGCCGCCGGCCTCGCCGAGCGCGGCAAGGTCTATGTCGACGCACCGGTCAGCGGCGGACTGGCGGGTGCGCGCGAAGGCAGGCTCGCAGTGATGGTCGCCTGCGCGACGGACGTCTTCGCCGAGCTCGAGGCCGTGCTCGGCACCTTCGGCAAGGTGTTCCATCTCGGCACCGGCGCCGGCCAGGGCCAGACCATGAAGCTCGCCAACAACCTGCTCGCCGCCGCCGCGTTGGCAGTGACCTCCGAGGCGATGGTAATGGGGGTCAGGGCCGGGCTCGATCCCACGGTCATGATCGACGTCATCAATGCCGGCTCCGGCCGCAACAGCGCCAGCCAGGACAAGTTCCCGCGTGCGATCCTGCCCGGCACCTTCGACTTCGGCTTCCACACCGGGCTGTCGTACAAGGACGTGCGCCTGTGCATCGACGAGGCGGAGACGCTCGGCGTGCCGATGATCGTCGGCGCCGCGGTGCGCGAGTTGCTCGCGGTGACCAACGCGACCTGCGGCCCGGAGTCGGACTTCACCTCGATCTGCCGCGTGCTCGAGCAGTGGGCCGGCGTCGAGGTGCGCGGCTGACGCCGCCGCGGAGCCGCGTTCCGATGACAGCTACCGGTCCACGAACGCCCCCCCACCAGGGCGCGGTGGGCGATCCCGCCGCCCGCCGCATGGCCGCCGCGGCGCGTGCACTGGATGCATCCGCACTGCCCGCCGCCGTCGTCGCCAAGGCCAAGCTGTGCCTGCGCGATCTCATCGGCTGCGCGTGCGAATCCCGCGAGCTGCCATGGGCGGTGCAGGCACGGGGCCTGGCGACGCCGGTCACGGGCGGCGCCAGCATCATCGGCCACGCGGGCGGCGCCAGCGCGGGCGATGCCGCCTTCGCCAATGCGGTGATGGGCCACGGCCTCGTGCGTGAGGACATGCACCCGGGCAGCATCAGCCACCTCGGCATCGTGGTGCTGCCGAGCGTGCTCGCGCTGGCCGAGAAAGCCCCGGCCACGGGCGCGGAGCTCATCGCCGCGATCGTCGTCGGTTACGAGATCGGGGGGCAGCTCGGCCGCGCGGTGATGGACGCCAGCGTCGCGCGCATCCATCGCCCCACCGGCGTGACCGGCCCGGTGGCGGGCGCGGCGGCCGGCGCGCGCCTGCGCGGTCTCGACGAGGACGCCTTCACCAGCGCGCTCGCGCTCGCCGCCAACACCAGCGCCGGCTTCAACCAGTGGGCCTGGACCGGCGGCAGCGAGATGTTCTTCCAGGCCGGTAGCGCCGCGCGCAACGCGGTCACGGCGGTCGAGCTCGCCGCGGCCGGCGCGTTCGGCTCGCCGAGCGCGATCGAGGGTCGGGCCGGCCTGTGCACCGCGCTCGGCAAGCCCGATGCGGGCGACCGCATGCAGCCGTTCGCGGGCACGCACGAGATTCTATGCGTCTATCACAAGGCGGTGCCGGCCTGTAACTTCGCGCAAACGCCCGCCCTCGCGGCCCTGCAGATCGTGCGCGAGGCCGCCCCGGAGCCGGCGCGGATCGCCGCGATTACGGTGCGCGTGCCCCAGGCCGGCGCGAGCTATCCGGGCTGCGATGCGAGCGGTCCCTGGGCCAACGTCCTGCAGGGCAAGATGAGCATCCAGTTCAACGTCGCTGCGGCCCTGGCCCGCGGCGAGATCACCGAGCGCAACTTCACCGGCCTGGACGACGCCGACATTGCGCGCCTGGTCGCCTTGACGACGCTCGAGGTCGACGACGCCCTGAGCGCCGCCTACCCGGAGCTGCAGGGCGGCGAGGTGGTGATCACGCTCGACGACGGTGCGCGCCACGGCGTGCGTCTGGATGACGTCGTGCACGCCACCGACACCGAGGTCGAATCGCGTTTCCGCGCGGCCGTGACGGAGACCTTCGGCGCCGCGCGGGCTCAGGCGATCGATGCTGCCATCGATGCGCTCGATACCCTGCCCGACGCCGGCGCGCTTGCGCGCCTGCTGCGCAAGTGAGCCACGCGCGCGGGGCACTGGATGCTTCCCTTTCGACCCACAGGAGAACCCGCATGAACGACGACCTGTTCGAAACCGGCCTCGCCATCCGCAAGGAGGTGCTCGGCGCCGAGTTCGTGGACAAGGCCCTGGCCGGCGCGGACGATTTCACCATGCCGCTGCAGCGTCTCGTCACCGAGTACTGCTGGGGCGCGGTATGGGGCCGCGAGGAGCTGCCGAAGAAGACCCGCAGCATGCTTAACCTCGCGATGCTGGCGATCCTGAACCGTCCCAACGAGCTCAAGGCGCACGTGCGCGGCGCGCTGCGCAACGGCGTCAGCAAGACCGAGATCCGCGAGGTGCTGCTGCAGGTCGCGAACTACGGCGGCGTGCCGGCGGCGGTCGACAACTTCCGCCTCGCGCGCGAGGCGATCGCCGACTACGAGCAGCAGCAGGACGCGGCGTCCTGAGCGGCGGGGTGCCGGCATGAGCGACGAGCACTACGAGATCTACGCAGTCAAGTACGGCCACCACGCGCGGCGCTCGGGCGAGAACTTCGTCGGCGGAGATCCCCACGACGTGCCGATGCCGCTCGATTACTACGTGTGGGTTGTGCGCAACGCGGCGCGCACGATCGTCGTCGACACCGGGTTCAGTGCCGAGGCCGCCGCCGCGCGCGGCCGCACGCTGGTCAACCCGGTAGCGGACGGCCTCGCGACGCTCGGCGTGGCACCGGACGGCGTCGCCGACGTCATCGTCACACACCTGCACTACGACCATGCTGGCAACCTGCCGCTGTTCGCCAACGCGCGCTTCCACCTACAGGACCAGGAGATGGCCTTCGCCACCGGCCGCTGCATGTGCCACGACCTCCTGCAGCACGGCTACAGCGCGGACGACGTCACGCAGATGGTGCGCCGGGTATTCGAGCGCCGCGTCGAGTTCCACGACGGCAGCGCGCGGATCGCCCCCGGCATCGAGTTGCACCACGTCGGCGGGCACACGCGCGGACTGCAGGTGGTGCGCGTGATGACGCGCCGCGGCCACGTGGTGCTGGCCTCCGACGCCAGCCACTTCTACGCGCACATGGACGGCGACCGCGCGTTCCCCGTCCTGTACAGCTTGGGCGACATGCTCGAGGGCTACAAGACATTGCGTGCGCTGGCCGATTCACCGCAGCACGTGATCCCCGGCCACGATCCGCTGGTGCTGGAGCGCTACCCGGCGGCACGCGACGAACTCGCCGGCTGGGTAGCGCGTCTCGACGTGGATCCGGTCTGAGCGCTCCAGGCCATTGCCGCGCCGCTGCCGGCACAGCACAAACGCGTTCATCCCGGGGTCGTCACCCCGTCTCGTCGCCCAGCCCCCGCTGCGGCGGTACTCGGGGCGGCGGCCGACGCCGGGCTCAATGATCCGCTTCGCTCCGCCGCAGGCCGGGTTGGGCGCGACATCAGTGTCGTCTCTGCGGTCGGCTCGGACTCAAACTATACGCACGTTCTTTCAGGCGCCAGGAAATGCAGTAACTGCCACTGAATTCTCATAAGCGGATTGCGATCACTCCTGCCGCCTCCCGTTTTTTCCCGTCCACCATTGGCCCGATTATCACGCTAATTGTCCCACGGGCCACTGTCGCCCATCACGCGCGGACACTACCGTATTGACTGCTCACCGTGGGTACAGTCGATATGAAGCTCCGCCAGGTCCGAAACGCCACCCTGTTGCTCGACTACGCCGGCACCCGATTCCTCATCGATCCGTGGTTCGCTGCGAAGGGAAGCCAGCCAGGCTTCGAGGGGACCCTCAACAGTCACTTGCGGAATCCAACGGCCGAGCTGACCGTGCCAATCGCCGAGCTTGTTGACGTCGACGCCGTCATTCTCACCCACGTTCACCCGGATCACTGGGACGATGTCGCCGCGGACGCGCTGCGCAAGGACATCCCTTTCTTCGTCCAGCACTTCGGCGACAAAGCGACGATCGAGCAAGCCGGCTTCACCAACGTTCATGCATTGATCGGCAACCCCAGCTTTAACGGCGTCAAGCTCACTCGAACACCCGGTCAGCACGGCTCCGACGACTGCCTGCAGGCGGCGTACGAAATTCTCGGCGAGGTCTGCGGTGTTCTGTTCCGCCATCCTGATGAGAAATCTCTGTACCTGGCGGGCGATACGGTGTTCAACGAATACGTTGCCGGCATGCTCGCCATCCATGCGCCGGAGGTCGTGGTGATGAATTGCTGCGATGCGCAGGTGCTCGGGCTGGGCTCGATCATCATGAACGCCGGCGATGTGAAATCCGTCTACGACGCGGCGCCGCAAGCCATGCTGGTCGCAAGCCACATGGAAGCGGTCAATCATGCGGCACTCACCCGAACCGAGTTGCGCGCATTCGTGAAGGAACACCGTATGTCCGATCGTGTCCTGATTCCCGCAGACGGCGAGACGCTCAGCCTTTAAACCTGCAAGCCCTTCCGTCAATCCTTGAACAAGGCCAATCCGTGATGACGACACCCGAAGAGAACAAGGCGCTCGTGAAACGCTTCTACGAGGCCATCGAGCAGAAGAACTTCGACGCGCTGCATGGGATGTGCCATGAGGAGTTCGTCTTCTACAACCAGGTCGATACGCCACACCCCGGTGTTGAAGGCCTCATCGCCGCAGAGAAAAAGAACTTCGATGCCTTCGAAAGCTTCCGCTTTCCCGTCGAGTCCATGGTCGCCGAGGGAGACAAGGTCGCGGCCTACATGCTCTTCGAGGGGACCAACCAGGTTGGCCCGTGTGTCGGCGCCCACCCCAAGGGCAACGACTGTCGCTTCTCGCTGCTCATGCTGCTCACCATCAAGGACGGCAGGATTGTCGAGAAGCGCGCCCATTTCGATACCGGCGACATCTACCGCCAGCTCACCGCGTGAGTCTCCAGTCACGCTACTCGATGTTCCCCCAAAGTGCCGTCCCCGTGCCTGCGGGGCGACGTGGCCTCAAGAACGAGAGGTTTGACCCATGAGCCAGAAGCGCGAGATAGCCTTCGTCAACGCAGTCGTCCGCACCGTCGACAAGAGCGACACGGTTGCCGCAGCCGTGCTGATGCGCGACGGCCACATCGCGGCGGTCGGCGCTGAAGTCGAGGTCCGACGTGCCGCGAGCCCCGACGCCGAAATCGTAGACCTGGGCGGCGCGACCGTCGTTCCCGGCTTCATCGACGCTCACAATCATCTGAGCATCGCCGCCTTCGCGCCGGAATGCGTCGACTGCTCGACACCACCGAAATCGACCCTCGCGGAAGTGCTCGAGGCCATCGAGCAACACTGCAAGGCTGCGCCCCCGGGTCAATGGGTTCGCGCCATGGGATTCTCCATGGCGCACGTGCGGGAGATGCGCAACCCCACGCGCTTCGAGCTGGACGAAGTGGCACCCGACAACCCTCTTTTTCTTATCGACGCGAGCTGCCATGCCGGGTTCGTCAACAGCATGGCACTGGCGCGAGTCGGTATCGACGAGCACACCCCGGACCCGGCCGGCGGCGAAATCGAGCGGGACAAGACCGGCGTCCCGACCGGTGTCTTGTACGAGAACGCCGCCAACCCGCTGCACTCGCACTCGTGGAACGAGTATGCCGAACGCGATCTCGACCGCACGGTCGAACTCCTGCACGCCAAGATGCGGGAGTACCTCGCGGTCGGCATCACCTTCGTCGGCGACGCGATGGTCACGTCCAAATCGGCACAGCTCTACCGCCTGGCCGACCGCCAGGGCAAGCTGCCGTTCGGCGTACAGATGCTGCATGCCGCAGACCACTTCTTCGACACTCACGACCTGCGCCGCCCCGATATCATCGATCGCATCAAGGAGCCCGGCAGCGACCGCCTCGTAGGCGGGACGATGAAGATCTTCGTCGACCGGGCCTACCCCTCGCCGGCCATCGACAAGATGCATCATGGTTGCTGCGCGCACACGGGCGTGGCGTTCTATCCGAAGGCCGAGGTAGGCCGTCTCGCGCGCCGCGCCGTCGAACTCGATATCGCCACGGCCATCCACGGCATGGGGAATTGCGCGGTGAATACCGTCATGGATGCCTACGAGAACAGCCGCCGCGGGCGCAGCAGCGACGCCGTGCTGAGACTGGAACACGCGTTCGTGGCCGAACCGGCACAGGCCCCGCGTATGGCGGATCTCGGCATCGATCTCGTGGCCAATCCCGGGCTCGCCTGGTTGTGGGGCGAGGTGTTCGACATGTGGCGGGGTGAGTGCCAGCATCATCTGAAACTGTTCCCGGTCAGAAGCATGATCGATGCCGGTGTGCGCGTCAGCCTGGGTTCCGATCATCCGTGCGGCAGCTTCAGTCCGGCCGAGATTATCTGGACGGCCGTGAACCGGACCTCCTCGAAGGGCATGCCGGTCGACCCGGAAGAAGCCATCACCGCGGCCGAAGCGCTGCG
Organism: Gammaproteobacteria bacterium; assembly: GCA_040220855.1. Taxonomy (GTDB): domain Bacteria; phylum Pseudomonadota; class Gammaproteobacteria; genus JACKNG01. The sequence continues at coordinate 14,514 of JAVJVZ010000038.1, forward strand.
CGCGTATACAATCAATGCCGCCCACGCCTCGAACCGCGCCGACAAGGAAGGGAGCATCGAAGTCGGCAAGCGCGCCAATCTTGTTGTGCTCGACCGCGACATCGTCACCTGCCCTTCCGACGAAATACGCGCCGCCCAGGTCACCATGACCTATGTCGATGGGGAATGCGCCTACCGCAAGGACACGAGCGCAGGCGCGTTATGACGGCCTCGGATCGGTCACCCGCATCGACGCTCAAAGAGAGGCAATGGAGTTCCATCGATGACCGATCTACGAGATATCGCGCCGTTCCCTAATCCGGGGGTACGTCTCATCGAGGAAGACACGCTTGCCGCCACGTGGGAGGAGATCTTCGAGCCCGGCGTCGCGACGCCTCCCCACCGGCACACGCGAGACTACATCGCCATCTTTCCTGAGGGCGGCGAGCTGACGTTGACACACGTTGCCGGTGAGCTGGAACGTTATACGTTTCTCAGCGGATCGGCCGAGGCACTCCCGACCGACGACGGGCGTCTGCGCTTCGCGTTCACGGCGGGCACCATGGTGCGTTCGCATCTGCCACCGGGCGGCACGGCACACATTGCGCTGAACGAAAGTGCTACGCCCGTGCGCATGCTGCTGATCGAGTTCAAGGTCTCGACGCCTGCGCCCGTGGAATCCTGACCGGCAACAGTTTGCGAGGGCCACGGGTGGACGACCGGGCGAGTTGAGAATCCACTGGTCGGTTCCAGGCGACCAGCGCCTAGCAATCGCCACTCCGCGCAGCGCTACGCCACGCCGGTTCTCGCGGCGCCGAAGCCCTGACGCCATGCGCTGGGTGAGAGCCCCACGGCACGCCGGAACTGCTGCCGCATGGCGGCAACGGAGCCGAATCCCGTCCTCTCGGCGATCTGCTCGACTGAGAGATCGGAGTCCTCGAGGAGCTGCTGCGCCTGCGCGAGGCGCTCGGCGAGGAGCCAGCTGTGCACGGTGGTCCCCGTCAGCGCCTTGAAATGCCGGGTGAAACTGCGGCGACTCATGCGCGCCTCGTCAGCCAGGGTATCCAGGCTGTGCGGCTCGTCGAGGCGGCCACGCACAGATTCGATCACGCGGGCGAGACGGTGGTCCGGCTCCGCTTTCGGTAACGGGTGTTCGATGAACTGGGCCTGCCCGCCCTCACGGTGCGGCGCTATCACGAGGCGCCGGGCGATCCGGTTCGCGATGGTCGCACCCAGGCGCTGGCGCAAGACATGCAGGCAGGCATCGAGGCTCGCCGCGGTGCCGGCCGACGTCAGGATATTGCCATCTTCGATGTACAGAACGTTGGCATCGAACTCGACTTCCGGAAAGCACGCAGCCATGTTCGCGACGTACTCCCAATGCGTCGTCGCGCGACGGCCACGCAGCAAGCCGGCCTCTGCAAGCACATGGGTGCCGAGACACAGTCCGACGATCTGCGCGCCCCTTGCGTGCGCTTCGCGGAGTGCGTTCAGCAGCTGTACAGGCGGCGGGTCGAGGGTATGTCGCCATCCGGGGACGACAATGGCGTCGGCCGTTGCCACCACCGAGAGCGGTGCCAGGTCGGTGAGCCCGAAGCCAGCTGTCGTCTTGAGTGGACCGCGTTCACCGGCGCAAACCACGACCTCGAAAGGGCTTTGCTCGAAAAATGCGTCGCTGAACACGAGGCTCGGGACCGAGAGGTGAAAAGCTATCACGCGGTCGAACGCGACGACCGCAATGCGGATGTTCTGGTCGTCACACTGCACGCTTGGAACCTTCGCCGCCATTGGCCCGATGTTAGCGGCAGTGGCCACGCTGGCCAAACTTCGGGTTCTGTTGGGCGGCCCTACGGCGGCACACATCGATGGTGTCAGGTCTTGCCTCTTGCCCGGGTCGCATGCGGCAGGCGACTTGCCTGCGCTCCGGCTACGAGGCGGCGCACGGTCAATGTTGACAACGTATGAATTCGGGACCTCAATCAGGGCACCGACGCCGACTGCGGCGACCGATAGATCCCTTGCACAGCAGATCACTCACTCAAAGTTTCACGTCCTGACGCTTACCCACGAATCGGCAAGGCGTAAGAGTACAACCGACCCGTGGTGCTTCTCGGGGCAAAAAGCAAGACGTGACACCAAGCCTTCCTGGCATCAAGCCTCCCGACACCAAGCCTCGGTCACGGGGCAAAACGCAAGACCTGGCGCCAAGCCTTCCCGCAGAGGTCAGCCTTCCTCGACCAGCCGCCACCATCGCTTCAGCCGCCGTCAGGCCGCTGCGGCGCGAACGCCCTGCAAGCGCGCCAACAGCGCGGGGATTTCATTGAAGGCCTCGCGCTTCGAAGCCTCATGACGTTCGTCACCAAACTCCTGGTACTCGATGGCCAGGAAATCAAAGCTTTCTGCGCCGAGGTAACGCGAGCAAGTCCGAATGTGCGGCACCAGGTGATTGTGGGCGGCATTCTGGCCACCAGGCTCAAAGCCAAACTCACCCCAGGAGGCCAGTACGACGACCTGCTTGCCGGACAGCATGGGCTCCAGGGGCTGGTCCCCGCGAGCGAGGTCGAAGGTGAAGGTCCGGTCGATGCGGACGATCTGGTCGAACCACGCCTTGAGCGCCGCGGGCATACCGTAGTTGTACATGGGCGCGCCGATCACGATGACGTCCGCCGCTTCGACCTCGTCAATCAACTGATCGGACAGGGCCAGCAGTTCACGTTGTGCGTCGCTGCGGTCCTCACCGGCGAAGGCGGCGGCGATCCAGGCCTCGCTCACCGCAGGCGGCGGCGTCACGCCCACGTCCCGCGCCGTGACCGCGGCGTCGGGCTCCCGGTACATCCATTGGGCGACAAAGGCAGCTGTCAGTTGGCGGGTCAGGGAGCGGCCCTGGCGGGCGCTGGCATCGATTCGAAGCAGGTGTGTCACGAGGTGTCCTCCGATGCAGAGATGAATGAGATTTGCTCTTCGATGATTTCGTTGGAGGGATTATTTCTCGTTGCAAAGCCTGGCGACAAATGAGAAAGTTCCAGCGATAGATGAAATTTATGCATGTATAGATGTTCGCCCGACTGCCCCCGCTGCCCGCCCTGCGCGCCTTCGAGGCGGCGGCGCGGCTGGGCAGCTTCAAGGCGGCGGCCGAGGAGTTGTTCGTCACGCCGACCGCGATCTCGCACCAGATTCGATCGCTCGAATCGACCCTGGGTGTGGGCCTGTTCGAGCGCCGCACGCGCAGCGTGGCGTTGACAGAGGTCGGCCGGGCGCTGGCACCGGCACTGACCCGCGGTTTCCTGGAAATCCGTTCAGGACTGGAGAGTGCGCTCGACCAGGTAGCGGTCATCAATCTCTCCACCACGCCGGCATTCGCGGCGCTGCGACTGGTGCCGGAGTTGCCGAGGTTCTACGCGTGCGAACCCGACATCCGCGTCAAGATTGACACCTCCACGCAGCTCGTGGACCTGCACCGCGACCGCGGCACCGACCTCGTCATCCGCTACAGTGCTCACCCTCAGGAAGGGTTGGCCGACCTGCCGCTGATGACGGAGCATTTCCTCGCCTTGGCGGCACCGTCGCTGGTCGGGACCGACATCGCCACGGAAGGCACGCTGCTGGAAACACGCTGGCAACAGCCGGTGCTGGACGATGTGAGCTGGGCCGACTGGTTCGCGGCCGCGGGACTGCCCGGCCCCGATGAAAGCCGGCTCGTCACCTTCGACGAGGAACTCTACGTCTTGCAGGCGGCGATTGCCGGCCGCGGCATTGCACTGGCGAGTTCCGTGCTGGCGGCGGACATCATTGCCCGGGGCCTGTTGCAACCCATGGCGAATGCGGTGGTGCTGCCCGGGGCGAGCTACCGGGCATTGGCGCTGCCGCGGAGCCTGGAAAACCGCAAGATCCAGGCCTTCCTCGACTGGTTGAAGGACGCCTTCGGCAGCGCGACCGGTGCTGGACCATGAGCCTTGCGACGACCTCCTTCGGCAAGGGCATATCACCCACGGCCGCGCGTTGCTGGCGCTGTCCTGACAAGGATATGCATGCGAAAGAGAAGACGATTTACCGAAGCTTTCGACCAGCGCGCCGTCGAGCTGGCGTCGCAGCCCGGCGAGACCCGATGCCGCAGTGCCGACGAATGCGGCAGCGATGCAGAGCGGACAGGCCGTCGGTGTCGATGGTGGACCGCGACTTTGCCCAGAACGGGAAAATCGGCATACGCGATCTATCCGCCATCAGAAATCTTCGAAGTTGCCGTGCCGCCCCTTCCCGTCGGCGAAGCGCCGGACTCCCGCCATGCCCGCCGCGGCGACCATGCCCGCGCTGATTGCCGACTCTAAGCGTAGGCCTCCGAGCGCCGACAAAGCCTCCCGCGCGTAGACCGAGGCGCGATCGGCGCGCAGACAGCCCTGCGGGAACTTCGCGATCTCAGCGACGAGCGCCTCGTCACCGGCCTCGAACTCAAGAAAGGTCGCCGCCAACGCCTCGGCCGATTCACCGTTGACCGCGTTACGCACTTACGGCCGGCTGTTGATGACCGTCGTCACCGACCCTTTCTTCTCCACGCGTACTGTGATGATGTCTTTCCTTTCAGCGCTTGTTCGCGATCAGCCGGTCGAGCTCGGCGATCAACGCGCGCGCCTCGTCACCCTGCGGGATGGAGCGCCCGGAATCGCGCCACGCGACGGCCTCCATGAAACCATGAGCCTGGGCGTGGCGGCGGAACCACAGGCCCTCGGGATTGTGACGGGTGATGCCGTCGAACACGGTTGCGAGCGTCTGGCTCGCGAGCAGGCCCATGCGCTCGACAGCCTCGTTCACGATCATTTTCTGCATCTGCAGCATGCCGACGGGCACACTCGCCATGCGCGCGGCAAGCATATCGACGGCGGCGTCGAGGTCGGTCGCCGGCACGGCTTCGCTGACCAGGCCCCAGTCACAGGCCTTACGGCCGTCAATCAGGTCCCCGGTCAGAAGCAGTCGCTTGGCGCGCTCGGGGCCGAGACGGTATGTCCAGTGGGCCGTCGTCGGGCAGCCCCATACCCGGGTCGGCATGTAGCCGATACGCGCGTCTTCCTCCATCACGACTTGGTCGCAGCACAACGCGATGTCCGAGCCGCCGGCAATGGCGTACTTTTGTACCCGCGCGATGGTCGGCTTGGGCGAGCGCCACAAGGCCATGAAGTCGTCCGTGTAGCGCCGCATGGCGCGGTAATCGAGCATCGGGTCCCAGGGCTCACGCTCCTGCTTACACGGGTGCTCGCCATCTGCTTCGCCGAACAGGCCGATGTCGTAGCCGGCGCAGAACGCGGCGCCCGCGCCTTGCAGAACGATGACATGGACGCTGTCGTCGGCGTTGGCGAGTTCGACGGCTGCTCGAATCTCGCCCGGCGTGTCGAATGTGATCGCGTTCAAGCGCTCGGGGCGATTGAACGTGATGCGGGCGACGCGCTCGTTGGCGTCGTCCCGCGTCAGCGTCAATGTCTTGAACGTGACTGCAGCGTCGAGTTTGCTGCCCAGACCAGTCTCATGAGACGCCATCGCCAGCTTCCTCCGGGTTTCCAGGATTCATTGTGCGGGGGCACGCGCGGTGTGGACGCCGAGCGCCAGCCCAATGGGGTTGCCGCCGGCGACGAAGCCGGCCCACAGCAGGTATGGGAAGGTGAACATGCCGCCCCAGACAACGCTCATCACGCCGAACAGGTGTCCCCGCCAGGTAAATCCCTCGCGCCAGGAGACCCAGGCACCGAGCAGAATCAGGTGCAGCAGCAGGTCCGTGTTGAACTGGGAGCGCCAGTCCAGTGGCACGAGATCCGGGAAGAAGGTTGCCGGCCAGTTGTAGCCGTAGCGAGCCGCCGCTGCGATGGAGACGGCGAATATGACGACAGTGAACACGATCAGAACGGCGTTGAACGGGCGCATACCGGGTACCTGCAACATTGCGCGTGTGCGTCTGCGGTGATTCGCGGCGGATTCAATGCTGGCCGAGCGGCAGCGTCACGACAAGGCCGTCCATGGCCGGCGTCACCGTGACCTGGCACCCGAGCCGACTTGCCGGGGTCACGCCGTCCGCGAAGCCCAGCATGTCGCGCTCGGCCTCGGAGCCCGGTGCACCGACGACGCCGCGCCACGCGTCGGCGACGTAGAGGTGGCAGGTCGCACAGGCGCAGTTGCCGCCGCAGTCGCCGTCGATACCCGGTATGCCGTTGTCGACGGCCGCGGCCATCAGGTTGGTGCCGTCCTCGACTTCGACCTCGTGGCGTGTGCCATCGTGTTCGATATAGGTGATGCGTGTCATGTTCATCCTTCCTTTGTGCAACGTGTCGCCTGGCTCAGGCGTTCCATGGCACGAGCCGTACGGGGAGTTCGGAATAGCCCATGATGATGTTGGAGCGAACCCTGACCGGGTCCCCCACCACTTCCACCGTGTGGAAGCGCTTCAGAATCTCCTCCCAGGCGATACGCAACTGCAGCTCGGCAAGGCGATTACCGACACAACGATGAATGCCGAATCCGAATGACAGGTGGTTGCGCGGCCGCTTGCGGTCGACGACGAACTCGTTCGGGCGCTCGATCGCGCGCTCGTCACGGTTACCCGAGAGATACCACATGACTACCTTGTCACCCGCCCGGATGCGCTGTCCGCCCAGTTCCGCATCCTCGAGCGCGGTGCGCTTCATGTGCGCGAGCGGTGTCTGCCAGCGGATCGCCTCCGGTACGAAGCTCGCGATGAGGCCGCGGTCGCGGCGCAGCTTCTCGTACTCGTGCGGGTACTGGTTGAGCGCAAGCACGCTGCCGGTCAGCGTATTGCGGGTCGTGTCGTTACCCCCGACGATGAGCAGGAGGACATTGCCCATGAACTCCGCCCGGCTCATGTCACGCGTCTCTGGCGCCGTCGCTAGCATCGACACGAGGTCGTAGCCCTCCGGGTTGTTCGCGCGCTCGCGCCACAGGCGTGAGAAGTACTCGCCCATGTCCTCGAGTTCGGCACGGCGCGCTTCCCAGCTGTCGACGATGCCACTGCCGGGAACCGACACCGAGATGTCCGACCAGCGTGTGAGCATGCGCCGATCCGCGAACGGGAAGTCGAACAAGGTCGCGAGCGTGCGCGTGGTCAGCTCGATGGAAAAAGCATCGACCCAGTTGAAGGTCTCGCCGACCGGCAGATGAGCGAGGATGTCGATACAGCTCGCGCGTATCTCGCTCTCCATCTTGAGCAGGTTCTCGGCGCCCACGGCAGGGCTCACGGTCTTGCGCGTGACGTCGTGACGCGGCTGGTCCATTGCGATGAACATCGGCAGTTGGAACTCGTCTTCCTCGATGAAGAACATCTCGTAACCGAGAATGTGCCCGCCGCGCGCGTGGTCCGAGGAGAACACCTTGTGATTGGTGTCCACGGCCATGATGTCGTGGTAGCGGGTCACCGACCAGAACGGGCCGTAGTCGGATCCGGGCGTGAAATGCACCGGCGCCTCGGCCCGCAACCGTTCGAAGTACGGCAGCACCAGGTCGTGCTGGAAAAGGTCCGGGTCGCTCATATCGATGGCGTCGAGCGGAAGGCTGTACGGATCGGAAGCGGCTCTGGCAATGTTCATGCGTCTTGCTCCGGCTGGCGTGGTCTGCGCGACACTGGAATTACCGGCGGCGCTTGCCGGCAAACTACCGCGGCGCCGACAGGCGGGCTTGTCCGCCAGGGAACGGCGGCTTGTCTGGCAGCGAACTCACGAAAAACTCCGCCGCCGCGCAAAGACCCTGGCCGTTTGAGAAAAATGGAATATTCCCGCCTTTTTGGTGCCATCATCCCGGGTACAGGAGACGGCTTGGAAAGAAAATCGCATGAACCCGAGCGAATCGAGCGGACTGCGCAGGTTGGGCGGCGCCGAGCTCAGCCATCTCATCAGCGCAGCTCACCTGTCGTGGCGCTTCGATCCCGCTCAGACCCGGCGGCTCGAGGCCAGCCTCGCGCTGCGAAGTCTTGGCGCACTGCGACTCGCCCGGGTTCGCGTTGCCGACTGGAGCGGCCAACGTTCCGGGCGCGAGATCTGCGCGAACCCTGAACCCTACCTCACGTTCCTGATGCCTCTACGTGGCTCGATCCTGCTGGCCGCCGAAGCGCGTTCCCAGCATGTTGGCAAGCACGAACTCGGGATCTGGGACAGTACCCGGCCGATGTCGTTCGAGATCGGGCGGGTGGATTTCGAAATGCTCTCAGTGCTTGTCCCGCAACGTCTTCTGCGCGCGAGCCGCTCCGACTGCGCTGGCCAACACTGCGCACGGATCGGCCGGGACAACGTCCTGTCCGAACTTTGTGTCCGGCACATGACCACGCTCGCCCGCTTTCTCGATGATGAGCTACGGCCCTATGAGCTCACTATCAGCGATCTCACGACGAGCATGTTCGATGCATTACTCGCCGGCGAGCGCGGTGGCCTGCGCGATCGGCACCGCCTGCTTGCCGACATCAAGGAATACATCGAGTGCTACATCATCGAGGACACGCTGTCGGCCGCGACGATTGCGAACGCGTTCGACATCACGCCACGCTATGTCCATAAACTCTTCGAGCCCGGGGGATGCACGGTGCGTGAGTGGATCCTGCGCCGCCGCGTCGAACGCAGTACCGCGGACCTCGAGCACAGCAGGGACAGCATAACGACCATTGCGTACAAGTGGGGGTTCAAGGATCTCGGCCATTACAGTCGTGTGTTCCGGCGCGTGTTCGGCCAGCCGCCGAGCGCGTGGCGCGAAAAGCGCAACGAGCCGGTCGAGCATCTGTTTCGGGTCGCCCGAAATGGATCGTGACCTCAAAGTATTCGAAAGGGACAGCATACCGACGACGCACGCCCACGACACGGGTCACGCGCGGGATGGGCCGGCCGCGAAGCATCGAACGACCTGCAACGGCAGTTCGAACCACGAACAACGGCGGGGGTCATGCAGATCGCTGACGTCGCCGTTCTTCGCATGCGCGCCGCCAGCCTGCGCGGCAACACCTCTGCGGCGGTAATGCGTCGCATATCCAGCGTGGGACGCGTCGATATGCTCAGCACGCGCGCGATCCAGCGAGGGCGGTGAACACCGGGAGCCCTGGGCGTCTCACGCAGACACGGCACCGCGAACCCGGATACTGTCTGCATGGGCGCACGGCTCAGAGTTCGATGACAATCTTGCCGAAGTGCCCCGCGGCCTGCATGCAATGGAAGGCTTCGCGTGCCTCGGCCAGCGGAAAGCACCGATCGATGACGGGTTCGAGGCCGTTCACGCTGAATGCCGCATTCATGTTCTCGAACATCTCGCGGCTGCCAACATAGATGCCCTGCACGTCGACGCTCTTGAATAATACCGGCATCGGATCGACGGTGTTCTCGAAGCCGGTCAGCACGCCGATCAGCCACACGTGGCCACCAAATGCCGTAGCGTTGATGGACTTCGTGAGCGTACCCGATCCGCCGACCTCGACGACGTGGTCGACACCCCGGCCAGCGGTCAGTTCGAGTACCGCCTGGTCCCACTCCGGCACGTCGCGGTAATTGATAGTGTCGTCGGCGCCGAGCGCGCGTGCACGTTCGAGCTTGGCCTCGCTGCTCGAAGTCAGGATGACCCGCGCACCATGCATCTTCGCGATCTGGAGCGCGAACAGCGACACGCCGCCGGTGCCGAGCAGGAGCACTGTCTCACCGGCCATCACGCGTCCCTTGGCGACGAGCGCATGCCATGCGGTCAGCGCCGCGCAGGGCAGCGTCGCCGCCTGGGCCGACGTCCAGCCGCGCGGCACGGGCACCGCACCTTCCTCGTGCAGACACACGTGCTCGCAGAGCATGCCCTGCTCGCGCCCACCGAGGGCGGACTCCATGACCTCGGCGGTGATACGCCCGGCCTTCCAGCGTTGAAAGAACGTGCCGGCGACCTGGTCGCCGACTTTGAAACGCGTCACCGCCGGTCCCACGGCAACGACTTCGCCGGCACCGTCGGAGCATGGCACCAGTGGCCAGCGATCCTGGTCGACGACGCCGAGCACGTGCAGCAAATCACGGTAGTTGAGCGAAACGGCGCCGACGCGCACGACGATGTCATGGGCACCGGGCGCCGGCACCTCTCGGGTCACGGCAACGAGGGCATCGACGCCGCCGTCGGTCTGAATCTCCCAGGCGTTCATACAGCGGACTCCTTGGCTGCGAATGAACGCGATTATGGCGTGCACGAGGACCAGGCGAAACCGCCTGTGGCATTGCCGCGAGGTCATCGCCAGCATTGTCGATACTACGCACGGTGTGGCCCGACATATCCTGATGCATGCGGCCGACAGAGCCCGACCAGAAAGAGAACATCCGCGCGCATTTCAACGAGGAATGCTCGAGCCGCGCATTGGCATCAGCGGTATGAACATCTACGAGGAAGAGCACCGCCGTCGCGGCGACGCGTGTGGACGCACGCTTCGCACGGCGCTGCAAACCACACCGCCGATGGACGGCCACGCCATGCAACGGCCCCACCGGCCGTCGGTGCCTCTTCTTCACCGAGGCGGCTCAGATCGAGCGTGCAAGCGCTTCGAGCTGATCCGCGGCCGCGCCCCAGCCTGCATGGAAGCCCATCTCTTCGTGTTCGGCCTTCGCCTCACCACTCCAGTGGCGGGCGCGCCATGTGAAGCGGGTCCTGCCGTCCCCGACATCCTCGAACAAGGCTTCGGATGTCATAAAGGCGCGGTCCGACGGCTTCCAGCCGGGGTGAAAGGCATCGGTGGAGACCAGCCGCTCGTTCGGCACGATCTCGAGAAAGACACCGAGACTGGGAAAGCGCTCGCCGTCCGGGCCGTTCATGACGCACGAGAATTCGCCGCCGGGACGAAGATCGAGGCGCGCCTCGGTGACATACCAGGGCTTGGGGCAGAACCACTGCTCCAATAGCTTCGGCTCGGTCCAACACCGCCACAGCTTGTCGCGTGGGACGTCGATGACGCGCGTCAGGACGAGGTCGCGAGCCTCGTCGTGGGTTTCAGTGTCAGTCATATGCTGCTCCATGATCAGGATGTGCCACGCGTTAGCAGGCTGGTGAAAAACTACTGCGGGCACGGTCTGCGGCGTTGCGCACTCGCATGCGGTCCTCATTTATCCGCATAAACTCCGGTCCTCGGCTCGCACGCGCCTTGCAGCCCGCACGCCTCGCGACATTTTTCACCAGCCTGTTGGGGCGTCTCCATACTCATCGTGAAGGCGCCACCATTGGTAAGGGGGCGTTTGCGGCGCTCCCGGTGGCGCCTCTTCCCACGTCTCCTGACGGCCCAACGGCGTCAAGTCCAGCAGCGTCCAGACCGTTCCCAGCGTCTCGATGCCACGCCCGCTGGTGAAATAGGTTCGATATACACCCGCGTCGTCGCGATAGAAGACATTGAGGCCGAACCCGCCGGTGACGTCGAAGTCGGCATTGAAATCGTCCAGGCTGGAAAGCCAGGGGAAGGTCCAACCCATCCTCGTTCTGAAGGCTTCGATCTCGTCGAACGGCGCCTTTGAAACGAGGGCGAGAGAGGTGTTCCGGGCATGGAGGTGGGCCAGGTGGGGGAACTGATCGGCGACCATAGAGCAGCCTGAGCAGGGCGCGGGATCGGCCGGCTTCAGCATGTGATGGTAGACGATGAGTTGGCGGCGATTCTCGAACAGGTCGGTCAGCGAGGCGGCACCGTTTCGCCCTTCGAAAACGTAGTTCTTCTCGACTTTCATCCAGGGCGCTCGCCGCCGGTCGGCGGCGAGCCGGTCATGCGCCTGCGTCAGCGCTTTCTCCTTGCGCAGGATGTCCTGGTGCGCGGAGTGCCATTCGTCTATCGAAACGATCGCTTGCTTCAGCATTTGCATGGGCCTCCCCTGTTTCCGAGTTTCTTCTAACGTGCTGCGGCCTGGGCCGCTTCGAGGGCGGCGATATCGATCTTCGTCATGGTCATCATCGTCTCGAAGGTGCGCTTGGCCGTTCCGGCATCACTGCTGGCCATCAGCTCGAGCAGGCGTCGCGGGGTTATCTGCCACGAAAAGCCCCAGCGATCCTTGCACCAGCCGCAGGCGCTCGCGCTGCCGCCGTTCTCGATGATGGCGTTCCAGTAGCGGTCGGTCTCCTGCTGACTTTCAGTGACGACCATGAAGCTCACGGCTTCGTTCGGCTTGAAGTTCGGACCACCGTTGAGGCCGACGAAGTCGCGCCCCAGAACCGTGAACTCGACGGTGAGTTCGCTGCCCTCGCGACCACCGGGGAAGTCGCCGGGCGCCTTGTTCACGCGTCCGACATGGCTGTCGGGAAAGGTGGCGGCGTAGAATGCCGCCGCGTTTCGGGCTTCGCCGTGGTCGAACCACACGCAAGTCACGAGTTCGGTCATGAGAAGTCTCCTTGCGCCCGCATGCCCGCGAAGTTGAGCATCCAGGGCACACCGTAGCGGTCGGTGAACATGGCGAAGCGTTCGGCCCAGAACGTTTCGTCTGGCGACATCTCGACCGCTTGCGCGTCCTTGGCGAGCGCCGCATGGATGCGGTCGAACTCTTCACGCGAGGTGGGCGCGATCGATATCCGAAAGCCACGCGGCTTCTCGTACATGTCGTCGCTGTTGTCCGATGCCATCACCGTGGTGTTGCCGAGCCTCATCGCCATGTTCATGACGAGGTCGTCGCCGCCCGGCATCCGGCTTTGTGCATCGGGCGCATCACCGTTACGAAACACGCCCCAGATTTCGCCGCCGAGCACGTCGGCGTAATGTGTCATGGCTTCGAGGCAGTTTTCCTTGAAGAATAGGTAGATTGTTGGGTCCATCTTGCGTGCTCTCGTCTGTTTGATTGTGCTTGTGGACGGTCAGAGATGATGACGGTCGAGCAGCGCGCAGATGGCTACTTCGGCGGCTTGCGGAGACCGCTCGGTGGCGTGGGTCGGCATCAGCCGGCGCTCCGCGTGGCGCCGACGTCGAACAGCATCTCGACATAACGGCGCAGGTGATCGATTGACGCGGCAGCCACCGCGGCGCCGTGTTTGGCCTTGGCGAGAATGAAGGCGCCTTGAATGACGGCCTGGATGTGCAGGGCGAGGCTCGAGGCCGTCCACTCCGCGGTGATGGCGTAGCGGATCATCGCTTCCCTGATCATCGCTTCGACGGTGGCAGCATGGCCGCTGATACTCATGTCGCAGGCGTCGCGGATGGCGGGATGGGTCTCGTAGACCTCCTGAACCATGGTGCCGGCGAGGCAGGTGAATTCGGGTAGCTCGCCCGCGAGAATCGACTTGCGGAAGTCCAGGTAGGCGAGCAGACGCTCGAGCGGATCTGAAATCGTCTGATAGGGCGCGCTGTCGAAAAAGGCCGACGTGGTCTCGGACCACCACGCCGCCGCCGCGACGCCGAGGTCCTCCTTGCTCTTGAAGTGATGGAAGAAGGCCCCCTTGGTCACGCCGGCGGTACGGCAGAGATCATCAACCGTCGTCGCGGCATAGCCCTTGGTGCGAATGACAGACAGCGCGGCGTTCAAGAGTTTCTCCCTGGCGCTCGGCCGTCCCGTGGCAGAGGTCATGTCGTCATCCATGCGGCGAACATACCAACTAGTCGGTATGTTCGCAAGCGGCAGTTCCGAGGCAGTGCCAGGTTCGTCCTGCTTTCCTCTCGCGGTCCCAGGAGTCTTCCGTCCCGGCCGGGGCACGCGCCGCCGCAGTGAAAGGACGACGCTCATGAACGCTCCCATGTTCCGAGTGCCCACGCGTAAGGTCCGGATGACGAGCAATCCCGCCGCTTGTTCCGATCAATCCGAACGTCTCCTGCGCGGCGGACCGTTCATCACGCCCGCCGTCCTGGCGGACATTCCGCTCATGCGACTCACCGCATCACGCAAGCTGCTCCGCCAGCAGGTCGAACACTACCCTGATACGTTTGCTCGTGTGCAGCTCCCGGTGGGAAACGAGCCAGACCGGGACCTCCGGGTCGAAGCGCTCAGGCAGTACGCATACGAGATCGTCGAAGCGCTCTGCCGTATCAGCGAGGAGGAAACCGAAGCCGAGCCCCTCGCGGATGAGCTGCAACATGCAGTTGCTGCTGGCGGAATGAACACGGAATTGCTCGATTCGCAGGTGGAGCCCCTGCGCGGCCAGCCCGACGAGAAGCTCCTCGGTGTTATCGATGCCGATGAATTCCTTGTCCTGCAGGTCGTCCAAGGTACGCGGGTAACCGACCTCCTCCAGCAAACGGCGTGCTGCGACGATGCGACCGCGCACTGATCCGACCCGACGCGCAATCAGGTCAGGATGGGTCGGCTGCGCATGACGGACCGCGATGTCGGCCTCGCGCCGGATGAGATCGCGCAGTTCGTCGCTGGCAACCACATCGATGACGATACCGGGCGCCTGCTCGCGTAGCTTCCTCAGTACCGGCGGCAGCCGGTAAGCGGCGAGTAGTTCCGTCGCGGTGATACGCACGCGGCCCTCGATGCCCTGTGACTGACCCGAGGCCGCGAGCGAGACCCGATTGGCAGCGTCGGCCATGGCGCGCGCATGTTCGAGCAATTCGAGCCCGGCGGCGGTCAAGCGCACCTGCCGATGTCCGCGCTCGAACAAGGTCACGGCGAGGGCCTGTTCCAACCCCGATACCTGGCGGCTGAGGGTCGGCTGAGTCAGGTGCAGGGCGCGGGCGGCCGCAGACAGCGAACCGCCCTCGGCGGTCGCGAGGAACGCCCGCACCTGGTTCCAGTCGAAAGCGATCGCATCCCAGTTCATCTATATTCGTATATCTATTGAACGATTTTCGGCCTTTTATACTCGATCTATGTATGGCCGAATAGTCGCGGCGACAACGTGCCAACCATCGAGGATTCCGCCATGGCCATCACATCCGCCGAGTTCTGGGACCGGGTGGCTACCAAGTACAGCCAGCAGCCGATCGCCGATACGGAGAGCTATGCGCGCAAACTGGCCGCGACACAGGCCTTGATGCGCCCCGACATGACGGTGCTGGAATTCGGCTGCGGTACCGGGTCGACGGCACTCGAGCATGCACCACACGTGGCCCATGTGGACGCCACCGACATCTCTGCCGAGATGCTCGCGATCGGTCGTGAGAAGGCCGCGCGCGCCGGCATCACCAACGTCACGTTCCGGCAGTCCGGCATCGAGGATTTCGACGTCCCGGATAACAGCTATGACATGGTGCTGGCGCTCAACCTGCTGCACTTGCTGCCGGACCGCCCGGCGGCGCTGGCGCGGATCCATCGGCTGCTGAAGCCCGGCGGCCTGTTCGTTTCCAGCACCGTGTGCCTGACCGAGCGCCTGTGGTTCCTGCGCCCCGCCATCGCCGTGCTGCAATGGCTGGGCAAGGCACCGTACGTGAGCTTTGCGAGCGAGCAGGCCGTGCTGGGTGAATTCGCGCGTGCCGGTTTCGTGCCCACGGAGCATTGGAGCCACGGTCGCGCCCATAGCCTTTTCTTGATCGCCGCGAAACGGTAACGCCAGCACCACCACAAGCACCTCGCGCACGCGCAACGGCAGGTTGGCTGCTGCGCGTCGTAGCGTTAGGCACGCGAACGTCGCGGCGAAAGGCAAGAGCAGACATCGAATGCTCGAATCGAACAGCCGAGGCTCGTCAGCCGGTGACCGTACCAGTGTTCGGCATACGCACCTCCGTGGTGTCGGGTAAGCACGCCAAATCCACCGCGTGGCGTTGGTCCATACAAACCAGCACTGTGCAGCATATAGACCAGCCTGCCCTCGCCCGTCCGTAAGCGCCTGTGCTCCTGCGCTGATATTCTGAAACCGCCAAGAGAGCAACTTACTGATTTTACTGGCGATTAAACTTGGACTTAGACTAAGTCCAATTCCTGGCCCAATGCGTGCTTAACCGTCGACGGCACAACAGTGAGGAGACAGCCATGCCCAGAGCCCGCTCGAACAGCCTATGCGCCACGGCCCTCGCCCTGACCATACTCGCCCCCCTCGGGGCGCATGCGGAAGGCGACCCGATGGCCACGACCAATGATTTCTGGTGGCCGAACAAGCTCGATCTCGACCCGCTGCGCGCACACGACCCGCGCTCGAACCCGTATGCAGACTTCGATTACGCACAGGCTTTCCGTCAGGTCGACCTCGCGGCGCTGAAAGCGGACATTGAAAAGGTATTGACCACGTCGCAGGACTGGTGGCCGGCGGACTGGGGGCACTACGGCGGCCTCATGATCCGCATGGCGTGGCATGCCGCGGGGACATACCGCGTGCACGACGGCCGCGGCGGTGCGGAAGGCGCGCAACAGCGCTTCGAACCACTGAACAGCTGGCCCGACAACGTCAGCCTCGACAAGGCCCGCCGCCTGCTCGAGCCGGTCAAGCAGAAGTACGGCCGCAACGTGTCGTGGGGCGACCTGATGATCCTGGCCGGCAACGTCGCGCTCGAATCCATGGGCTTCGAGACGCTGGGCTTCGCCGGTGGTCGCGTGGACGACTGGGAGGCCGACGAAGTCTACTGGGGCACCGAAAAGGAATGGCTCGGCAACGACAAGCGCTACCACGACGGTGAGCTCGAGCGTCCATTGGCGGCGGTCCAGATGGGTTTGATCTACGTGAACCCGGAGGGACCGAACGCCAACGGCGACCCGCTCTCGGCTGCCGCGGACATTCGCGAATCCTTCGGCCGCATGGCGATGAACGACGAGGAGATCGTCGCGCTGATCGCGGGCGGCCACACGCTCGGCAAGGCCCACGGCGCGCACAAAGCCGATTGCGTGGGAGCCGAACCCGCCGCCGCTCCGGTCGAGCAACAGGGTTTCGGCTGGCACAACAAGTGCGGCAAGGGCAAGGCCGAAGACAGCATGACCAGCGGCCTCGAAGGCGCATGGACCCAGACGCCGACCGCCTGGTCGATCCTCTATCTCGACAACCTGTTCCGCTTCGAATGGCAGAAGGTGAAGAGCCCCGCGGGCGCGACGCAGTGGCAGCCGGTCGACGAGGCGGCGCATGCCATCGTGCCGGATGCGCATGTCGAAGGTAAGCGCAATCCGCCGATGATGTTCACCACGGACATCGCCCTGAAGGAGGACCCGGGTTTCCGCAAGATTGCCGAGCGCTTCTGGAAGAATCCCAAGCAGTTCGACCAGGCCTTCGCCAGGGCGTGGTTCAAGCTGACCCATCGTGACATGGGCCCGCGTTCGCGCTACCTGGGGGCCGAGGTGCCCGAGGAAAGCTTCATCTGGCAGGATCCGGTGCCAGGGGTCGCGCACGCGTTGATCACCCACGAGGAGGCCGAACGCCTCGAAGCGAAGATTATCGAATCCGGCCTGTCCGTGCCGGCCCTGGCCCGCACTGCGTGGGCATCGGCCTCGACCTTCCGCGGCTCGGATATGCGTGGTGGCGCGAATGGCGCGCGCATCCGGCTTGCGCCGCAGAAGGACTGGGCGGTCAACGACCCGGCCGAGCTGGCCAAGGTCCTCGCCAAGCTCGAAGCCGTGCGCAGCGATTTCAACAAGACGCTGACGGGTGGTAAGCAGGTATCACTCGCCGACACCATCGTGGTGGCGGGTAACGCAGCTGTCGAGGCGGCGGCCCGTGCCGCCGGTCACGAGATCGATCTGGCCTTCACGCCTGGACGCACGGACGCCACGCCGGAACAGACCGACATCGAGTCCTTCGCCGTGCTCGAACCGATGGCGGATGCCTTCCGCAACTACTACGACAAGCGCAGCTACGGCTCCCCGACCCGCATGCTGGTCGAGAAGGCGGACCTGCTGAACCTGACGGTGCCGGAGATGACCGTGCTCGTCGGCGGCATGCGTGCACTCGGTGCAAACGCGGGAGGCGCCAAGCATGGCGTGCTGACCGATCAACCCGGCGTGCTGAGCAATGACTTCTTCGTCAACCTGCTCGGCATGGACACCGTGTGGGAGAAATCGAAGGAAACCGCCGGCCTGTACGACGGCCATGACCGCGCTACCGGCAAGCACAAGTGGCAGGCATCGTCGGTCGACCTGGTCTTCGGCTCGAACTCCGAACTGCGTGCCGTGGCAAGTGTCTACGCGGCCGCCGGCAGTGAAGCAAAGTTCGTCGAGGATTTCGCGGCGGCGTGGACTAAGGTGATGAACCTCGACCGTTTCGACGCCGGCTTGCCGCAAGGCTCCAGCGTTGCGGCGCGCTGAGCGAGGGCGAGCACGGTAACAGCCACGCAGGGGGCGGCGGCGTGCAGGCCTGTGCACGCCGCCGTCCGCTTCACGACGGCGAGCGACCAACTCGATTGCCGTGCTTCGCTCCCCGCCCTGGCAACTGCGCGTTGTCGCTACCAGCGGTCAAGCGTGGTCATGCATGCGTCCCCGGGCCCATTTGGATAGCCTCTCTCAAGCGTGCGGAAGTCTCTGTGCGGGCCGCAGCCTGAGCGCGAGCGCGAGCGGCAGCGCGAGCAGCGCGACCGCGGGCGGGAGTGGCACCACCGCCACGGATTTCACACCGCTCACGAGTTCCCCGGTGAGTTCGTCGTCGAGATTGAAGGTCTGCAGGACAGCCATGAAATCGAGTGATTGCGGCGGAACGAGGG
The DNA here is from genome assembly GCA_040220855.1 of Gammaproteobacteria bacterium. Taxonomy (GTDB): domain Bacteria; phylum Pseudomonadota; class Gammaproteobacteria; genus JACKNG01. Next base: position 32,995 of record JAVJVZ010000038.1, read on the forward strand.
ACGGGTCGACCGCAAAGGTCCAGGTCACCAGTTGACCCGGACCAAGCGAGTTGAGCGTGCTCAGGAATGCCATATTGCCCAGGCCACCCGGCGCATTGGCGAGAAACGAGCCACCGCCGAGCAGCGGCCCCGCTGTCGCGCTCACGCCGGCCACACCGCCATTGTTCGACTCGATCGACACCAGGAGCGTGTCGATTTCGGCCAGGAGCGCCACATCGAGCTCGATAGCGAGCGAGATGGTCGTGCCCGGTTCGACGGTATCCGGTCCGCTGATCACCAGGGCCGCCTGCGCATACCAGGGCGACACCATCATCAACATCAGCGCTGCCGCGCGCGCGCTTCGGAGGGTACGTGATTGAACCTGCATGTCGATTACCTGCTCGATGTGGAGTTGAGATGAGACGACCGCTCGCCCGTTCCGGAACCGCTCGTACGCAGCTCGAGGGGCAGGTCGATCTTGAAAGCATTGTTGGGGTGCATCTGCCGGCGGCCGGCGTTGGTGAGGAAATCTTCGACCCACGCGTCGATGCTGGCCGTCGCCCGTGAGGTCGGCGTAGTCCGCGGGCCCGACGTGTCGGGCCACGCGATGCGCTGGCCGCCCTTGGCGGCGGCTTTGCCCCCGTTCGCATCGTGCCCGCTTGACGCGCCCTCGCCGCGTACCCGCAGCCAGCCATCGGTATGGTCCTCGCCGGCCATCGGCACCGGATTGAGCGTAAGGCGGCCATCATTGAGCGACGCCCACACCAGGTCGACCAGGTAGCGCCCCGGCCGGACTGCGTCCTTGACCCGGAAATCCAGGTCGACAAGGCTACCCCGCCCCCCGGGCAATGCGTCGATACGCGCCAGGTCGACCTTGATCACGCCGGGCGTGCCGGTGTCGGTCAGCCATTCGAAGTCGCCGGTCACGCTGCCGCGACGGACGTCGCGCAGCTCGATGACCGACGGGTCATACGCGATCTCGAGTTGCGCCGCTTCGAGCCCTGCCGCCGTATCGAGTTCGATCGGCACCGTGACGTCGCGGCCGTTCGCCACCTCGGTCGTCGCCGGCAGGCTGACCAAGGGATCCGGACCGCTCAGCGGCAAGACGGGCGGAACGACGGGCAGTGGTGGAATCTTCGGCTGGTCGCTACCGCTGATCTCGCGCAGCAGCAGGGTAGCGTCGGCACCGGTGAGACGGCCGTTCGCGGACGTATCACCGATGATGACCGGATCGACCAGCGGCCACTGCTCGAAGCCCGCAGCGAGGCCCACCAGCACAGCCTGGATCTGCTGCACATCCTGCAAGGTATAGGTGGCGCTGAAGGTCGCGTCACCAACGTAGGAAACCACCTGCACGCCGTGCGCACCGACAGCGTTGACGTCGACGCCGTCGATTGCGATGTTCATGATGTCGAGCCGCTGCTTGGCCCCGTAAGGTGCCGTGCCGGGCACCGACCCCAGGATGCGCGTCAGCTCGAGCGCCGTACCGTCTACCGGCGCGCCGAACTCGACGGTGATGCGGGCGATACCCGCCACCGACAGGTCGACCGTGGCAGTGCCGCCCGCCGGATCGACCACGTCGGTTATCGTCAGCAGCGTCGAGTCGTAGTGCAGCTCGAAGGTGGCGGTCGTGAACAGTCCCGCGTCGGCAATGGTGACTGGCGTGCCACTCACGTCCCCCGGCAGATCAACTGCCTGCTCCGGACCACGGGCGAAATCGGCGATGCCGATGCGCGCGCTGCCGGCGAGGGCGACGTTGAACGCGCCGAGGAAGTCGCCACCCGCGACGCCGTCGTCGTCACCGTCAAGCAGACTGCCGAATTCTCCGCGGAAGCCATCGGCGCGACTCGCGAGTGTGAGCGTGTAGGCGCCATCGGCAAGCGGGCCACCCGTGCGCACGAACGAGAAGCCGGCGAGGTCCGCATCGAGCAACAGGGAACCTTGCACATCGCCAGCGGGGCCGGCGAGCACCAGGTCCGGCAGCCCGAACGTGCCGCCGGCGCCATCATAGAGATTCAGCACGCTGGCATCGATCGCGCGGTTGAAGCGCAGGTCGAAGCCGGAGGCATTGGGCGTGACCGACACCACCGCGAGCGGATCGAGAGCGTTTACTTCGAGCGCGAACGGCGCGGCATTCCACGTGCCGTCCTCATCCGTCGCACTGGCATTGATTTCGAAGGAACCGGTCAGACTGTAGACATGATCGATGACGGGCGGATTGCCGGCGACGACCTCAACGGTACCGTCGCCCCAGTCGATAGTCCAGCTCGTGATGGTATCGTCGCCGGGGTCAGTGGCGGCGAGACCCAGGGTATAGGTTGCCTCCTGCGTCGTCGTCGCGTCACCGGAGAGCGTCAGCGTCGGCGCGACGTTCAATACCTCGAGCTCGAAGCTGGTCGCAACCGAGCGTGCCGGCAGCCCGCTGTCCGTGACGGTAACCGTGACCGTGCCGGTATCGGGTCCGTCCGGGGTGCTCGCCCAGGCAATCACGAACTCGTCGCCGTCGCGTACGGCGGTCGCGCCCGGCACGCCGCTCACCACCGCCGTCAGCGTGCCGCCCTCGGGATCGGTCGCGTCGAGCCGCACCGAGTAGGCATCGCCTTCGTTCAGGACGACGTCGGGCAGGGTACCGATGACCGGCGGATCGTTGACAATCTCGAAGGCGAAATCCGACGTATCGTTGATGGACGCGTCCGCCACATCGCTCACGCGGATGAAATAGTTCGACCCGGCCGCGATCACCGTCTCGTCGACTGTCCACTCGAACACGCCGTCGTTGGTTTCGTTCGCCGCCAGCAACGCGTAGCTGCCGGCGATACCAGTGGCCGAGTACGCGATATCGACCGGCCCGGCCAGGCCGTCGCTGCGCCAGCGGATGTCGAACGTCGAGAGCTGGTGAATTCGCTCGCCGCCGTTGGGTGCGAGCACCATCACGTACTGCGCCGGGCTGAGCGAGGCCTGCGCCGTGTTGCCATAGGCACCGACGTTGACGTAGCCGCCATTGGTGACCGGCTCGTCGGCGAAGGGGTCGTTGGCATCGCCGCGGTCGATGGCGGGCGACTGCTGCGCGTCGAGGGTGAGTATCGGCGTCAACGCAACCGGCGTACCGGGGTAAATGAAGGAGGGCGGCCCCTGCACCGGCGCGAGCGATCCGCCGTGGAAGCTGCCGTGCTCGCTGCGCACGTGGAAATCGTCGTCGCGACCATCGGTCACGCCGTCCTGGTAGCCGAGGATATTGTCGGCACCGTTGGCATCGACGAACAGCGGGTTGGTGAACAGGCTGTCGACGTCGGTGCCTGTCGCGCCGCGCCAGTCGGCGAAGCTGCTCCGCGCGGCGCCGTTCCAGAACCCGGTATCACCCGAGCCGAAGGGCGAGCGATACAGCACATTGGTGTCGGACGTGAAACCCGCCTGCGAATCGAGCGTCACCGTGATGCCGGTACCGTGCTCTGCCCAGATGATGTTGTTGCGTACATTGGTTCCGCTCGCGCCGCCTTCGATACGCAGCGCGTCGGCATCGATCTCGACCAGCGTGTTGTTCACCACCTCGGCATCGTTGGCCCCGGTGACGAGGAGCCCCGTCCGCTCGTTGTCGTAGATGACATTGTTGCGCACCAGCACCGTGTTACCGGCGACGCTGACACCGAGAGGATTCGTGTACACCACGTTCTCGAGGACATCCGAATCGACGGCCAGAATGCCGACCTGGCGGTTCGCGTAGACCCGGTTGCCCTGCACCAGGGACTGCGCGGCGTCGATGCCGATACCGCTGCCATACACGATGTTCGACATCGCCACGGCACCGTCACGCGCGGTAATCCCGATCGCGGAGAATGCCGTCTGCTCGGCTACCGTGTTGCCGGCGAACACCACGTCGCCGCTCACTTCGGCGCCGCTCGAGGTGTTCTGCCAGATGATGTTGGCGGTCAGCGGCGCGAGTGACTTCGAACCGACGAGCGCCGAGCCGCCGCCGGCATTCTCCACCACCAGTCCGCGCTCATTGGCCAGCGCGACGTTGTTCTGTATCACTGCGTCGCCCGGCGCCTGGATCACGAAGCCGGTACCACGGTTGAGCACCGCGATGTTGCGCCAGACCTCGTCGACACCCCCGGCCAGGCGCACGCCGTCACCCGCGTTCTCGGCCGCGATGGAATCGGAGAGCGACGCGATCGGCCCGTTGATGACGATGCCGCTGCCGGCATTCTCGCGCGCTTCGAGGCCTGTGAACTTCGACAGCGGCGCCACGCTGGTGATGTCGATGCCGTTGCCGGCGTGCCCGGTCGCGACGATATCGTGGGCGAGGAAGTCGTCGCTGCCGTTGTGCACGAGCAGGCCGGCGGCGGCGTCGCGCAGCGTGAGGTGGCTGACGAGCATGTCGTCGGCATCGTTGATCTCGATGAGCGGCCGCGACTGGTCGCCTGGAATAGCGGGGAACAGCGCGGCAACGCGACCGGCACCGGTCGGACCGCTCAGTTCGAACCCCTCCTCGGTGCCGAGCCCGAGGTCGGTGACGCCCGAGACGGTCACGGGGTCGATCAGCGGGTAGTCACCGGTATCGACGAGGAGCCGCGAACCCGGCGTGAGGTCATACACGCGCAACAGGTTCGTCGGGTAGGGCTTCGGTGCGCTGGAGATCTTGCCGGTGTGGCGGTTGTCGCCGATGCCGTTCGGGGTGTACTCGTCGTTGGCGTTGGAAGCGTCGTCGACAAAGTAGACGTCGCCGTCCTCGGGCACCGTGAAGGGCTCCTGGCTGCGATCGAGAACGAGCGGGTTGTCGACCCAGGAGACCTGTACGCGCAGCCCGTAGGTGCCGTAGGGGATCGCATCGGCAGCCGGTGTCCACAGGAACTCGCCGTCGTCGGGCGTCGCCGCGGTGATCGTAGTCAGGAAGGCGGGTCCATCCGGCGTATCGCGATACAAATCGATGCGCACGTCCGAACCGCCGGTATTGTTGAAGCTCTCCCAGCGTATCGCCAGCGCGCGGTCGCGCACGGCGTCGACGTAGAGATCCGGGCTCTGCAGCGCGATGTGCTGCTGCCCCGCCGCCGGCAAGGCCAGCGGTGAGGTAAAGCGCTGGGAGCCGAACAGCGGGTTGAGCGCGTACGCGTCGTTGTAGCGGCTCTCGAAGCGCGGCCGCGCCCACTCCGGGTTGACCACCGTTGCTCCGACGGAGTTGAGATCGAAGCGGGCGATGTCGGCCTGCCAGTCGAGCACATCGACGAAATCGCGCGTCCAGTAGCCGACCTTGCCGTTGCCGCTGGCATAGAGGTTGTTGAAGTCGCTGAAGAACCCGGCCTGGGAATCGTTGGCGACGAAGAGGCCGTAGCCATCCTCGGTCCACAGCGTGTTGTGCAGCACGGAGACGTCACGTGCGCCGCCGATCAGTCGGACGAGATCCCCCGCCGGGGTGTACAGGGTATTGCCGGTGAGTTTGACCTCGGCCACGCCGTCGATGAGCACGCCGGCGGTCGAGTTGCGGTAGATCTCGTTGCCGGTAATCGCATTGCCGTCGGCGGCCAGGATACCCACGGCATTGCGGCCGATGCGGTTGTGCTGGATGTCGCCGTCGAACTGATGCACGCCGGTCTGGTTGCCCTCGATGCGGTTGGCGGAGGCGAGGTTGTCGCCGCCGATCACACCCGAGCCGCTGACGCCGAACTGGTTGTCCCGGATCTGCTGGTTCTGCACGGTCGCACCAACCAGCTGCACGCCGGTGCCATTGCCGTGAATGTCGTTCGGCCGGCTGCCGGCGAGGAAGCCGAGACCGTTACCGGCCTCGCTCACGGTGCTGCGCACACCCACGGTGTTTCCATGGATGTGGTTGTCGTTCAACAACGCGGGCGCGCCGTAGCGCACGCCGATACTGGCACCATGGATGGTGTTGGAACGAATCTCGCCGCCGAATGGTGCGGCGAGCAAGAGGCCCGTGCCGCTGGCGGCGATGTCGTTGTGGGCGACGAGTCCCGACGCCGCGGCGGCGACGGTCAAGCCGGTGGACCCCGTGAAGCGATTGTGCAGTACCTGCAGCTTGGCACCACCGTTGAGGGTCACACCGCTTGAAGCGATGGTGTTGTCGACGAGCGCGAGGCCCACGGTACCGTCCTGGACGACCACGCCGGCCGCCAGGTGAAGCCGTTGCAGCACGCCGCCCGCCTCGACGGTCACGAGGCCCGCGATGGTCGAGGTACCGCCCTGTGCACCGACAATCGTGACCCCGGCATCGTCGGCGCCGAGGGTGAAGCCGGCGTAATTGCCGGCGCCGAGGATGATGAAATCACCCGCGCCGAGATCGTTCGCCGCGAGAATCGACTGCACGCCCACTGCAGGCGTCGCCTGGATCACCTTGCCCGGCAGTGTGGTGACGCCACGCAGATAAGCCTGCGGCAGGCCGGAGGTCTCGTCGGTCCAACCGACCGTCGGACGGCCCAGGCCGTCGACCGCCAGGTTGATTGCGGACAACGCACCACCGGTTGCACTGATACCCTTGCCACTGGCATCGCCGGGCAGGGTCTCGACGAAGTTCGTGCCATCCCAGCGCTTGGCATAGATGTGCGCATCTGGGTCCGCGTAGTCGCCGGCATCGTGGTCGACCCAGAGCAGGAACATTTCGCCACCGCCGGACTCGAGCTTGGGATCGAGCGCACGCCGGTCGGTATCACTCACCCCGTTGGCGAGTGCCGAACTGCCCGCGCTGACCCAGTCGCTGCCGTCGTAGCGCTTGACGTAGATCTGCTCGTAATCCGCGACCCGTTCGCGGTAGGCGACGAACAGTTCACCGTCGAACCAGGCCGCATCCGGCTCACGGCTCTCGGTGTCACTGTCGGAGACGTTGTCCGCGGTCGACGAATTGCCGGCGAGGTTGGTCCACTTGCCGAAGGTCAGGGCGCGCACGTAGACCTCGGTCGCGTCACCGAGCCCTTCGCTCCAGGTCACCGCCAGCTTGTCACCGGCAGCCGCGACGTCGTACTCGGACACCCCGATTGCACTCTGCGTGATACCGCCGCCGGATGCGGCCCCTGGGGAGACCGCCACCCAGTTGGTGCCATCGAAGACCTTGGCGAACACCTGGCGGACGGCGCCCAGTGGCGATGGCTGGTTGGGACTGCTCAGTGCATCCAGCCAGGTCACCAGCATGCGTCCGTCGTACTCGACGATCTTGGGCTGGTCCGCCATCGAGACGAAATCACTGAAGCCACTGATCCCGCCCGGCAGCAGCGAATTGCCCATGGTCACCCAGGCATCGCTGCCGGCGTCATACTGGGCGCCCTTGATGACCATGCCTGCGCCTTCGACCTCCATCCATACCACGGTCGGCCGCCCTTCGAAGACGAGCAGCGAAGGCCGGCGCGAATCGGATGCGGAATCGCTGACACCGCCGCCCGCGGCCGAGCCACCGAGCATCTGCCACCCGTTGCCGGTCTCGCGCGCGACGTAGATCTCGTAGTTGCCGTTGCGGGAATCGGACCAGGCCGCGTAGCGCACGCCGTTGGCGTCGACCGTCACCGCGGTATCGAGCGCAGCCCCCACGCCGCCAGACAGACCGAAAGCGGTCGCCGACCCGGCGATCTCGGCCCACCAGCCGGCGTAGAGCGGCCCGCTCGGCAGCGTGTCGACTGCCAGCGGATCGTCCGGGCTCACTTCGGGGACCGGGTTGGGCGTGGCCGGCGGCGCGACGATGGTGGCCGGATTGTCACCGGGACCGGCATTGACCAGGTTGCTGGCGCCGAGCGTGTCGTCGATGCGGTCGTCCTCGCCTTCGCCGAACAGCACGTCGTTGCCGCCCTGGCCGTCGAGGGTGTCACGGCCCGAACCCGGCTCGTTCAGATTCGTGCCGAAGTCGCCATAGAGGTAGTCGACCGCGTTGTCGTCGCCGGCGGTGAAGTCGTCGCCGAGCAGGGTGTCGTGGTCGCCCCCGCCGACCAGCACGTCGGCCCCGGGACCGCCGAGGATGATGTCATCGCCGAAGCCACCGTCGATGATGTCGTTGCCTTCCCCGCCGGCGAGCACGTCGTTGGCGCCGTAGCCGTAGATGTAGTCATTTCCGGCATCGCCGATGATGCCGTCGACACTCTCGTCGGAGCCGTGCAGAACGTCATCGCCTGCGCCGCCGTAGATGATGTTGACCTCGCCGCCGCCGCCGCGGATGCGGTCGTCGTCCTCGTTGCCCATGAGCCGGTCGCTGCCACGGCCGCCGTCGATATCGTCGTAGCCCGTGCCGCCGCTGATCTCGTCGTCTCCGAAACCACCGAGGAGGTCGTCGTCGCCGGCACCGCCGTCGATCAGGTCGCCGTGCGCCCCACCTTCGATGTAATCGTCACCGCTACGCCCGTAGATGATATCGGCACCACCCAACCCGTAGACGGTGTCGTTATCGGGACCGGCATCGATGACATCACCGAAGTAGACGCCATCGCTCAGGTCCGAATCGTCGCTGCCCGCGTCGGAGCCGAAAATCAGGTCGTCGCCGCCGGAGGTGTTGATGAACGTGTTGAGAATCTTGTTCTCGATGCGTACCTCGTCGGGGTCACGCAAGGTATTGATGGTGGTGCGGTCGGCGACCATCGCCCCGCGCAGCACCACGCGCGATCCGACGCCCGGATCGGCGTTGCCGTAATCCCCGTTGATGACGACAGTGCTCGGCGTCGAGATGAGGCTCTCGAGCCGCGTATCGACGTCGTCACCCACGTTGAGCGTGATGCCGGCCTCCTGGCTGAGGATGAACGCGCCTTCCATCAGCACGAGATCCTCGTCCGTGTCCGGCGTATCGGGTACGGTCAGCCGTACCAGGCCACCGGGCGTGAAGACGAACTGGACGTTCATCAACCCGTCCGTCTCGAGTGCCCAGACATGACTGGTGGCCAGCGCGCTGAAGCGGCCCGGCCGCGTCGTCGAGGAATCGACGTCGAAGTCGTTGTCGGACTCGCCCACGGTGCCGCCGGCGTAGAGCGTCACGTTGACCCCGATGGCGTCGGCCTCGGCATCATCGAAGGCATCGAGCATGCTGCCATCCAGCGCGGTGAGGAACACGTCCCCGCTGACCGAGCGCGCACGATCGACATTCATGTCGCCGTCAGTCTCGATCAATACGATGTCGAGCAGGGCGTCGGCCTTGACGACACCGTAGACGGGACGCGCGGAATCGATCTCGAGCGGGTTTTCGAACAGCCCGATGTTGCCGTTGTCCGCGCGCAGGGTGATGTTGATGCCGACGACATCGGCGGCGTCGTCGGCCGGCACATCGATGATGTCGGCGAAACGGCCGGTGAGCATTACGTTGCGATTGGTCGACTCGATGCGCCCGGCGCGCAGGTCGCCGAGCTCCTCGGTCAACGTGATGTTGCCATTCGTGAGCACGTCGATGTTGCCGGCGAGGAACACGCCCTCGGTGAGAATGTCCGTGTAGCCGTGCACGTTGATGAACGGCGCGGCCGCGGCATGGATGCCGACGATATCGATGTTGGCACCGCTGATGATGCGCCGCTCGGCATCGAGCGCTTCGCCGAAGTCGTAGATGACTTCGACTTCGCCGAAGCCCGCCCCCCACACGCCACGCGGGAAAATGGTGGCGACGGTCCCGGGCGACTGGCGGAAATGGTCGGTGACAATGGTCGTGCGCGGCGGTGCCCCGGGCGGTCCGGGCGGATTGACCGGGGTATCGACCACCGCCGTCTCGACGACCTCGATCTCGTACGGGCCGGGCACCACGGTCGGCTGGAGGCGGCCATTGAGGAGCTCGAGATTGACGTCGGTCGACCTGCCGGAGCCCGACTGCACCCGCTCCACATCGACGTTGAAGCCGGTGACCGACTCCCCCGCGACCAGCGCACGGCGCAGCAGCCCGCGCAGCTCCATGTAGTTGCGCTGCCCCGCATCGGAAGTGCGGTAGCGATCGGCGGCATCGGTCGGTCCGTCGTTGCTTTCGACGATCTCGAGGCGCAGGCGCTGCAGGTCGGTCAGCCCGATATGGCCGTCGATGGCCTCGATGCGGAAACTGTCGGTGCGGATGAGTCCGCCTGGAACCGGGAACTCGCCGCCGCCCGGCAGGCTGGACAGGATGTTGCCGCGCTGGTTGAACACGTTGGTCATGCCGATGGGATTGTTGACGACGCCGGCAAAGGTGATGTCGGGCGTCGCGTTCGGGGACGCGTTCGTGTTGCTGATCTCGATCAGCGTCGGCTTGAAGTCGTGATTCACGTCGAACTCGAAATCGTCGACGTGGTCGATCTCGATGGTGACTTCTTCCTCCGGCGTGGTCAGGAACGTATTGACGACCTCGATGTCGCTGATCCGCATGTCGAGCACGGACTGGTTCAGCAGGTCGACCGCGGCGTAGGTCTCGCGGAAGGTGAACAGCGGACCATTCGGCAGCACGGTGACGATATTCGCGTTACCGACATCGTTCGCGCGGAACAGTGCCTGGCCGCGATCGTTCTCGTTGATGATGTTGGCAACCACGAACTCGCCATTGGCATCCGGATCGACGTAGCTGCCGATCGCGCTGCCCACGCCAACGACGCTGACGTTGATGGCCTTCTGGATGCGGCCGTCCGGCCCGACGATCAGGGTGGGGCTCGGGCCCGGCAGGAGCAGCACGTCGGCATCCCAGTCGACGTCGCGCGGACCCTCCTCGGCGTCGATCTCCACGAACAGCGCCAGGCGGTCGTAGCCGGCCGGCTGCTCCAGCGGTGTCACGTCGATGGGTGGCACCCCTGGCACCGGGAACAGGCGCGGCCCGGCCGTCACCAGGGCATCCGCATTGGCGTCGATCAAGGTTGCGGGGTTGTAGTCCGCATCCGGATGTTCGTCACTGCCGCCGAACAGTCCGTCGAAATCGGCATCGAGATTCTCGTCCATGTCGCTGTCATCGAGCACGGCACGGATGTCGACACCCTCGAAACCGGCCACGCTCGCACCACCGCCTATACGGGCGGTCGCGCGCGGATTGACATTGCCGCTGGCACGCGCATCGGCGTCGCCGCCCAGACCACCGGCCCACGCGTCGGCCCTGTAGTTCCAGTCGAGATGCGACCACTCCGAGACCATCGACACGCTGCGTGCGGCCACGTCGGCGTTGCCGCCGACGACCACCTGCGTCGCATCGGTCAGCGAGCCACGGGAAGCGGCATCGACATCGGCCACGAAGCCGCCGGCATCGGCACTGGACGTGACGTCGACATCGACGACCGACCCCGAATGCACGCGCAGGTGGCCGTCCGCCTCGATGTTGACGCCACTGCCGTTGATCGCGCCGCCTTCGTCGACACCAATGTAAGCGCGGTTGCCGTGGGTGACGTCGTTCCTTGCGTCTGCATCGCCGACTGCGACGAAGCCGCCACCGCCGTTGCTCGCAAAGGACGACGAGTTGACCGTCGAGGACGAGAGGATATCGACGTTGCCGCCGGCTCGCAGTGCGCCCGCGGCAATGTAGGCACGGACGTCCTGGTTGATGCTGACGTTGCTGTTCGGGTTGCCGACCGCGACGAGACCGCCGCCACCGCCGCGCGCGGAGCCGGAGCTCTGCCCGTCGCCGGGCGGCGGTGACAGCACCCGCAGGGAGACGTTGTCCGGCCCGGTCAGAACATGGCTGCCGCCGGGGGCGGAGGTCAGGTCGAGCCGCAGGGAGTGCGTTCCGCCGCTGTGCGTGAGGTCGAGCGGCGGCGCGGTGAAATAGTGCGTACCGATGCGGTTGGCGCCGCTCAGGGTCGTGATCGGGTCGCCGCCCGGGGTGGTCGCAAGCTGGAAGGTATCGCCGGACACGTTGCGCACGTAATACGTCACGCCGTCGTCGAGACCACCGATCTCCTCGCGCAGCAGGAGATGGCGCTGCTGGTTGAGCGGTGAGGTCTTGTCGCCGTTCAGGGCGATCGGCGCCTCGTCACCGGGCTCCGTATCCGCCTGGTTCGACGCGAGCTGAATGTAGTTGTTGTCGATGCGGATGACGTAGTAGAAGTTGTTCGAGCTGAGCCCGTCGATTGCCGTACCGCCCGGCTCGACGCGATAGATCACCCGGCTGCCATTGGAGAAGCCATGGCCGGGCACGTAGATGCGGTCGTTGTTCGTGTTGGTCACGCTGCCGCCGCCACCCACGGTGATGTCGACCGAGTTGGTGGAGAACTCCACGGGATTCGCGACCTTGTAGGTGAGCGCCTGGTTCTCCGCGTAGGCGCTGCCGAACACCTGGATGGTGTCGTTGGTGGCATCGACGCCGAAGGCGAAGAACGCATCGTCGGCGAAGCCGCCCGCACCGACCGCCTCGTCTCGGGACGCGTACAACGTGATGGTCTTCTCGTCGAGCACGCGCACGTAATAGGTGCCGGCCGTGTTCATCGCCGTGCTGATCGACGTGCCATCGGGCGTGTACTTGACGGCGTCACCGGTCTCGAAGCCGTGCGGCACGGCAAAGCGGATGCGATCGCGGACGCCGTCGACGCCATCCTCGGTGGACAGCGGATTGCCGGTACCGGTCGAGGACGCCGAGAACACGGCGCCGAGTTGCAGGGTGTCTTCTCCCGTCGCGATCACCGAGTACTCGCGGCTCGAGACGAGGTTGCCACCGCCGGCTGTGGCGATCGCCGGGTTGCCGTTCGGGTTGTAGACGACACGGTCGCCATCGGCCAGGCCGTGCTGGGCGAACGTAATGGTGTCGATGTCGATGGTGGCCTGGTCGGTGGTGAAGGTATCGCCCAGAGCGGCGACTTCCTGCGCGCGCGCGATGGCCTCGACGACAACCGAGCCAGCGACCTCGAGCGTCGACCCGCTGCCGATGAAGGCGCGGATGGTTGGCGTGACGAAGGTATCGGTGTTGGACGCGCCGACGTCGACGGCACCACCGCCGTAAGCCCGCGCCAGCGCGTCACCCTCCGCGCGTATCGAATCAGCGCGTACGGTCACGCTGCCGGCGACGTTCTGCAGCGACGCGTTGTCGCCGATATAGGCTTCGACGACGGGCGTCAGCGTGGTCGTCGCCTGGGCGCCACGCACGCTCACGACCCCGCCGGTACCGGCGAACGTATCGGATTTCGCGGTGTTGGCGGCCACCGCCTCGAGTTCGAAGTTACCGGCCTGGAAGACCCGCGCGTTGGCGTCGAGGAAGGCACGGGTGGCGCTCTCCAGCGTGGCGCTCGATTTCAGGGTTCCGGCACCAATCACGCCGCCGCCACCACCGCTGGACTTCGACAGGGACCGGTTCGCCGCGGTGGCGGTCGCGGCGATGTTACCGCTCGCGGTGATGCGCGCGCTCGAACCGAAATAGGCCTGGGTCGTCCCCGTGTGGGTCGCCGTGGAAGTCGCCCCGGCGATGCCGCCGACACCGATGGCGATGACCGCCGCATTGGCATCGGCGTCGTGGTTCGCGTCGGCGGACAGGGTCAGGTCGTCGCTGACCACGGTACCGAGCACGAAGGCGCCGACGACGTTCTCCGCCACCGCGTGCGGATTCACGGTGGCAACCTCGACGAGGCCGAAGCCGCCGGTGTCGACCTCGGCCTCGGCGTCCGACTGCCCCGTTGCCGAGAAGCCGACATCGTCCGCTGTGACGCTGGCACCGCTGCCGACGTACGCTTCGACCACGTGGCTGGTGACCGCGCTCGGCGTCAGTTCGACGATGTTGACCAGGCCGACATTGACATCGGCCATCGCGGCGGCCGCCAGCGCCCCCGTCGAACGGGCGATGAAGCTCAGGTCGTCGCCCTGGAGCGTCGAACCGTCGCCGACGTAGGCGTTGGTGGAGCCGTCCACGCGGGCCATGGAGAACAGGCTTTCCACGCCGACCAGGCTGACCGAGATGCCGAAACTGGCGGCGTCGGCGAGGGCCGACGACTCGGCCAGGAAGGTCGCCGGCCCGCCGATCGAGACGTTCGCGCCGTTGCCGACGAAGGCGGAGACCTCGTGGTCGACGGTGACCGGTACGCTCGCCCCGCCGATGTTCGCGACCCCGATGTCGAGCGAGAAGATGCTACTGACGGCAGTGTTCTTGAGCGCGCTCGCCGTGACGTTGGTCGAGCCGGCATTGATGGCGAAATCACCGCCCAGATAGGCGAGCGTGGCCCCGCGCACGCGGACGTCGGGGCGGATGGACGAGAAGTTGACCGCGCCGATGTCGATGGTGAACGTGTCCATGCGCGCGCTGTTGCCGATGTCGAGATGACCGGCCGTCAGGTTCAGTGCGCCGCCGAGTGTGATGCTGCCGTTGGAACCGTCCGGACCGTCGTTGCGGTTCGGGCCGACGTAGGCCTCGACCACGTGGGTGGTATTGATGGTCGGCCTGATGAAGCTGATGCTGACCGCGCCGATGCTGACGGCGGCCGACTCCGACGACGCCGTGTTGTCGGCCCGCGCGCTCAAAGTGAGACTGCCCGCGGTGACGTCGGCACCTTCTTCGACGAAGGCACGCGTGGCGCCGCCGGCGATGATATCGGGCGCCATGGTGTCGACCGACACCACGGATGCCCCGAAGTCGAAGCCGCTCATCTCGGCCGTGTTACGCGACTCCGCTTCCAGCGCGATGCCGCCACCACTCAGCGTGAAGCCCGCGTCGTTGGTGATGCGGGCCTCGGTGACATGGGCGGTGCGCAGCGTCGATTCGACGTTCCCGACCTGCACCAGGCCGAACTTGATCTGGAAGGATTCCGAGCCGGCGGTGTTCAGCGAACTCGCAATACCGTCGATGCCGTCGGCGATGACGTCGAAATTGCCGCCGATCATGACCCGGGTCGTCCCGCCGACCGTGATTTCCGATTCGACGATGCTGACGTCGACCAGGGACACCCCGACGTTGACTTCATCGACGCTCGCCGTGTTGTCGGACGTGGCCGACAGCACCAGATCGTTGTCGAGCGTGATCGTGCCGCTCAGACCGTCGTTGATCGCCTGGCCGGCCGCCGGGCCGATGAAGGCCGCCGTGTTGTGCGCCGTGCGGGCGATCGGCTTGGCCTTGTCGAGGGAGAACAGCGAAATCGACATCTCGAACTTGTCGACCTGCGCATCGTTCAGCGAGTTGGCATGAGCGCTGAGCGCTTGCGCGGCGATGCTGGAACCCTCGTCGACGTAGGCCAGGGTGGAACCGGCAATCTCCGCGGTGGAGCTGACGAAATTCAGATCGACGAGCCCGAGGTCGAGCGGCGCGATCAGGTCGATCGTCGCGTTGTTGACCGAGTCGGCGCTGAGATCCAGCGCCCCTCCGTTGATATCGAGGTCCGCACCGGACTCGACGAAGGCTTCGGTCACGTGGGTGGTGTGGGCGGAGCGCTCGGTGGTATCGATATCGACCAGGCCGACCTCGAAGGCCATGGCCTGCGTGCTCGCGGTATTCATCGAATCGGCGACAGCGGTCACGCCATCGGCGTTGATGATGAACTTGCCGCCGGCGTGTGCGCGCGTGGTGCCACCGGCATCGGCGTCCGGCCTGGCCTGCTCGACTTCGACGATGCTCAGGTCGAACGACATCTCGCTGATGAACGCGGTGTTGGTCGAGCGCGCGAGGAGATCGAGGCCGCCGTTGTCGATACGTAGCGTGGTCGCCGGATCGGCGCTCACGGCCTGGTTCTTGGCCGGCCCGAGGAACGCGGCCGTCAGGTGGTCGGTGCGTGCGGTGACCGTGGTTCCCGCGAGTTCGACGTTGGCAATCGAGATGCCGGCGTTGTTGGCCCCGGCCGTGGCGTTATTCGTCGACTCGGCGTCGGACACGAGTGAGCCGACGTCGAGCGTCACACCCTGGCCGATGCGCATCTGCGTCGAGCCCTCGATGACGGCCTCGGTACCCGTCTCCGAGACGGCCACCAGGCTCACGCTGAGCGTCGTGCTGATGGCGTCGGCCGCGTTCTCGCCGCTTGCCTGCACGGTCAGCGCGCCGTCGGTGGTGATGTCGGCGCCAGTGCCGAGATAGGCCTCCGTCGTACCGGTGATGAAGGCGCTGGTGACGGTATCGAAAGGCGGCAGGATCGGCACCGGCAGATCGCCCCCCGGCAGCTTGTCCGCGATTCCCTGCAGCGCCACGCCGTTCAGGCTGACCAGCCCGAAGTTGTTGACCTCGCCACTGGCGTCGGCCACCTTGTCTGCCGTGGCGGTGACGTCCGCCGAGTCCGCCCTGACCCGCCCGCTGATCCCTGCCCGGGTATTGGAACGGATCTCCGCCATGCTCGCCGAGGCGCCCAGCGTGGCGACGCCGACGCCGAGCGAGACGAGGTCAGGGTCGGCACGGTCATCGGACACGGCGCTGACGTTCACATGACCGCTGATCGTGAGGTCCGCGTCTGCCCCGACCAGCGCCGTGGTGTCGCCGGCTGTCTGCTCCGCTTCGAGCGAAACCTCGCCAGTGACCAGGCTGATACCGACGTAGAGCACTTCCGCGGCACCGTTGCGGTCAGCATTTGCGGTCAAGTCCAGCGCATTCGCCGTGATCGTGCCACTGGCCTCGGCGTGGGCGCTCTGGCCGGCCAGCGTCTCGGCGATCATGACGCCGGCGCCGGCGATCACCGAGCCGGTGAAGCCGCCGGCGGTGGCGGTCTGGCTGGCGTCCCCATTGGCATCGACGGTGACGTTCGTCGCCCCCACGATCGCGCCGTCCAAGATCGCGGCAGTAGCCGTGCCACCGGTATCTGCCACCGCGACGGCACCGCTGGCGGCGACGCCGGCCGCCGCATTGAGTGCGGTCGCGCTCGCGCTGGCCGTTGTTGCGTCGGTCGCGGTCACGCTCAGCATCCCGTCCGCACTGATGTCGGTGAGGGCGCCGGCAATGACGGCATCGACGGTGCTGTCCACGGTGGTCGATGCATAGGAGAGCCCGACGCTGCCGCCGGCACTCACCGCGGCACCACCAGCATCGGCGTCGGCCGAGCTGTTGTCGAGTGCCAGCAGCGTGACGCCGCCGTCGGAAGTCACCATGGCATCGTCGTCGACGAAAGCACGGGTCGTGTTGGTCAATTCGTTGATCGCCGCCGTCCCGATTGCGCCGATCGCACCGGCGAGTGAGAAGCCGAGCGCGCCGGCGTCGACGTCATAGCTCGACAACGCGGAGATGCCGAGGTCGCCGTTGTTGCTGGTCGTCACGTTCGCACCACCGATACCGGCACGCACCGTCGACCCCATCGTGTTCCGCGACAGCGACGCGCCGGCGCCGATGCCGAGCCCGGCGCCGAGGCCACCGCCATCGGCATCGATGACCGAGTCGTCCGTCGCTGACAACACCACGCCCCGCGCTTCGAGCGTGCCGCCACCCCGCACCGTGGCGTCAGTGGTGCCGTTGATCGCGTTCGTGGCCACCGTTGCATACCCGCCGACTATGCCGCCGGCGCCGAGCGCGAGTGCAACCGCATCGACGTCGTTGCGGGTGAACGCGGTGATGGCGAGACTGTCGCCGTTCGCCGTCACGTCCGCGCCGTCGGTGTAGGCTTCGGTGGTGTTGGTCAGCGTGTTGGTCGCAATCGATCCGCCGGCGCCGATGCCGAAGCTCGCCGCAAGCGAGCCCGAGTCGGCATTGGCATCGACGGTATCGGTCGCACTGATCTGCACGCCGCCGTCGGCGGTGAGCATCGCGCCACCGTCGACGAATGCACGCGTCGTATTGGTCAACGTGTTGAACGAGGCCGTGCCGACGCCGGCGATGGCACCAGCCAGCGAGAAGCCGATCGCGACCGCGTCGACGTCGCCGTCGGCCACCGCGCTCACCACGATGTCACCATCGCCGCTGGTGGTCACCGTCGCGCCGCCAATGCCCGCCCGCACCGTTGCCGCCACCGTGTTCTGCGACAGTGACGCGCCGGCGCCGATGCCGAGACCTGCGCCGAGACCACCGCCGTCGGCATCGATGTCGGAGCCGTTGGTCGCCGACACGTCCACGCCCAGGGCCGCTATCGTGCCGCCATTGCGTATCGTCGCGTCGGTGGTGGTGGAAAGGTCGTTCATCGCCACCGTCGCGTAACCGCCGACGATGCCACCGGCGCCGAGTGCAAGCGCCACCGCGTCGACGTCGTTGTCGGTCGATGCGGCAATCGTCAGTGCACCGCCGTTCGCGGTGACGTCGGAGCCGTCGGTGTAGGCCTCGGTCGTGTTGGACAAGGTGTTGGTTGCGAGCGATGCCCCGGCGCCGATGCCGAAGCTCGCGGCCAGTGAGCCGGCGTCGGCATTCACGTCGACCGTATCGCTGGCCGTCAGGGCGACGCCGCCGTCCGCTGTCAGCGTCGCGCCGCCGTTCGCGTAGGTGCGCGTGGTATTCGTCAGCGTATTCATCGACGCCGTGCCGACACCGGCGATCGCACCGGCCAGCGAGAAGCCGATGGCGACTGCGTCGACGTCGCCATTGGCAACGGCAGTCAGCGCAATATCGCCACCGTCGGTGGCGCTCACCATCGCGCCGCCGATGCCGGCCTGGACCGTCGCCGCCACCGTGTTCCGGGACAGCGATGCGCCCGCGCCGATGCCGAGACCGGCGCCGAGACCACCGCCGTCGGCGTCGATGTCGGAACCATCGGTCGCCGACAGGTCGACGCCCGCGGCCGTGATCGTGCCACCGTTGCGTATCGTCGCATCGGTCGTGGTGGTGACGTCGTTCATCGCCACCGTCGCGTAACCGCCGACGATGCCACTGGCGCCGAATGCCAGGGCCACCGCGTCGACGTCGTTGTCCGTTACGGCATCAATCGTCAGCGCGCCGCCATTGGCGGTCACCTCGGA
Source organism: Gammaproteobacteria bacterium (assembly GCA_040220855.1). Classification (GTDB taxonomy): domain Bacteria; phylum Pseudomonadota; class Gammaproteobacteria; genus JACKNG01. Next base: position 51,643 of record JAVJVZ010000038.1, read on the forward strand.
GCCGTCGGTGTAGGCCTCGGTCGTGTTGCCCAGGGTATTGTTGGCGAGGGACGCGCCGACGCCGACTCCGAGGCTCACCGCAAGTGCAGCGGAGTCCGCGTCGACCGCTAGCGTGTCGATCGCGCTGATCGCGACGCTCCCATCCGAAGTCAGCACGGCGGCGCCATTGACGTAGGCACGCGTCACGTTGGTGAGCTCGTTGTAGGTGGCCGTGCCGACACCGCTGATCGCACCCGCCAGCGAGAAGCCGACGGCGAGGGCATCGACGTCGCCCGTGAGCAGCGCGCTCACGTTGATGGCGCCGCCGTCGGTGGTGGTCACAGTAGCGCCGCCGATGCCGGCCTGCACGCTCGCGGCAACGATATTGCCTGCGATCGACGCACCTGCGCCGATACCCAGGCTCGCGCTCAGGCCACCCCCGTCGGCGTCGATGTCGGAGTTGTTCGTCGCCGCCACCGTCACGCCCTCGGCGTCGACGGTACCGCCGTTACGGACGGTCGCATCCGTCGTCGTGGTGATCACGTTCGCCGCGACCGTCGCATAGCCGCCAACGATGCCCGCGGCACCGAAGGCGATCGCCGCCGCATCGATGTCATTGGCGGTCAGCGCGGTGAGTTCGAAAGCGCCGCCGTTCGCCGTGGACTCGGCGCCGTCACTGAAGGCCTCCACCGTGTTGCCGAGCCGGTTGGCCGCGGCCGAGGCGCCAACGCCGGCGCCGAGGCTGAGCGCGAGCGCGCCGGAGTCGGCGTTGATGTTGCTGCTGTCGGTTGCGCTGACTTCGATGCCGGTCGCGGACGTCAGCACCGCATCGTTGCCGAGCGAGGCGCTCGTCGTATTGCCGAGGTCGTTGATGCTGACGCTGCCGACGCCGGCCACCAGTCCGGCCACGCTCATGCCGAGCGCCAGCGCGTCGATGTCTGCAGCGAACGTCGCCGCGACTTCGATACCCCCGAGGTCGCTCGTCACATCGGCATCGGCAACCGATGCCGCGACGGTATTGGTCATGCGGTTGAGACCGACGGAAGCCCCCGCGGCGCCGGCGAAGCTCGCCGACAGCGCACCCGTATCGACGTCGAGCGTGGAGCTGTCGCGCGCAGTCACGCTGACGGCATCGGCGTTGATCACCGTGGCACTGCCGTCGATCGCCGCGCGCGTCGTGTTGGCGATGATGTTGCCCTCGACCGAGCCGGCGACCGCGACGAGGCCGCCGGCCGCGAGACCCAGAGCCTCGGGTGAATAGACGTTATCCGTCACCGCCTCGACGACGAGGTCGCCGTCCGCAGCGACGACCGAGCCACTGACCTCGGCGACCGCCGCGCTGTTCGTCGCATTGACCGCGGCGCCGACCGACGCGGCGAACACCAGGCTCACCGAGCCGCCAACCGCGCGGTCGTCGAAATCGTGGATGGTGCGGGCGCGCACCTCGACACCCTCCGGCGCGGTGACCTGGGCACCCTCGCCGATGGAGGCCTCGTTGATGTCGCCGTTCAGCGTCACGGTGCCAGCCACCGCCGCACCCGCTGCGGCGAGCCCGCCGAGGCCGACTTCGCCGGCGCGCGTCACCGAGCGGAGCCGGTTGGCGTTTTCGATACTGTTGCCGTTGCGGGCGACGTTGGCGAACAGGTCGAGCGCGCCGCCGGTCGTGACGATGGCGTTGTCACCGATGCGCACGGCGGTGAGGTTGCTCGCGACGTTGACCGCCACTGAACCTGCGAGCGCGCCGCCGAGGTTGGCGGCAACCGAGGCCGCATCGGCGGTGTAATCGAAGGCGATACCGTCCGCACCGGCCGCGACGATGGTGATGCTGTCGGCGTTCACGTTCGCACCGGCGCCGATTTCCGCGATGTGCTCACCTTCGGTGTAGTTGCCCGCGGCGGCGACGCCAATCGCCGCGACGCTGCCGGAGGCGCTTGCATCGGCCTCGGCATCGCCGTCGAAATCCATCTCGGCGCTGATGACGATGTCATCGGCGACGATGGTCGCGCCGGCCCCAATCGCCGCATGGCTTACCGGGCGGCCGATTCCTAGCGCGATGGCGGCCGCGGCGCCGAACTCGATGTCCGGGATACTGGCGTCGTCGCTGCTGTCGGGCAGGTACTGATCGATGAACGGCACATCGAGGTCATCGATGCCCGCGATGTCGACGATACGCCCCAGCTGCCGCTGGGTCTCGGCGTCGACGGTCAGCCCGCCGAGCAGGGCACCGGCCTGGCTCGCGAAGGACTCGGTGGTCGCGTTCGCATCGGTGATCGCAAGGACGTTGACGTTGCCGCCGACCGTCATGTTGGCAGCGGCATCGGCCACGGCGCCACCCAGGGGACCGCCGATGGCGATTGCCGCCCCCACGCCAATCTCGTCACCACCCGCGGCGGCGTCGGCAAGCGTGGTGACGACAGCAGTGTGGGTCGCCGTGACGTCCAGGTTGCCGCCGATCGCGCTCATCATCGTGCCCGGCCGTACACGCGCAACGGTGTCATTGAGCGGCGCGGACAGCGCGATGGCGGCGGGTACGGCCACGCCGGTCGCGGCGCCGGCGACGGCGCTGGTCTCGGTGGTGTAGGTGCCCGTCGCGCTGACGATGACGTCAGCGGCGCCGACGATCGTCGCATCCCCGATTTCGGCGAGCGTCGCGTGCTGCACGGCGTTCAGCGCAACCGACGGTCCGATACCGATGATCGCGTTGGCCGGCTGCGCCGTGGCGGTCGCCAGGTACTCGCCGACGTAGGTCGAGCTCACCACGATGTCGGTGGCCGCGGTCAGTGTGATGCTCGCGCCGTCGAGAATGCGCGCGAGGTGCTGGCCACCGCCGGTGGCGGTATCGTTGATGATGTTGCGTGGATCACCCGACAGGTTGAGGGCGAACGCGCCGGCCACGCCGATATCCGCGGCGCCCGCCCCGGACTGCGCCAGGGCGGTGAAACTGTTGATGCCGTCGCCGGCCTGCGATGTGATGAGGGTGACCTCGGGCGCCGTGACGTCGCCGCCGATCGCGGTCTCGATACGCTGCGCATCGACGTTGACGGCAACCGCCACGCCGGCGCCGGTCGCCGCGTCGACGCTCGCGGCATCGGCCACCGCGCTCGCGTCCATGTCGGCGTTGGCGACGATGACCGGCGCTGTCGCAGTGGCGAGCTCGCTGCCCGGCGCGAGCATGGCCTCGGCGAAGCCGAAGTCGATGTTCATCGCGAGTGCGGCGGCCACCCCGAGCGGCCCATCGGCAGTCGCAATGTCGGCGCGCGCCAGCACATCCGCGACGTCGGCAGGAATCTCGTCCTGGCCGGCAAGGGCCAGCAAGCCTTCCAGCTGGGCGGCGATCTCCTCACTGACGCTGTCGCCCCCCGCGTCCTCGACCGCGCCACTCTGACCAGTGACGGCGTTGGCGTCGAGCAGGCTGATGTTGTCGGCCTGCACGGTGACGTTGCCGCTCAGCACGTCGATGGCCATGCCGCTCGAGGCACTGCTGCCACCAATCGTGTAGCCGAGCGCGACGGCGGCACCGATACTCGCGGTACCGCCGACGCCGCTGTCGGTATCGGCGCCATGCGAACTCAACGCGTCGTGGTCGGCGAGGATGAGCAGGTCACCGCTGATGGCCGAGGTCGAGGACGAGTTCAGGGTGCGTGCGCTGGTATTGAAATCGTTGTAGTTCAGCGCCGCAGCCGCAGGCACGTTGATGGCGTTCGAGGCGCCCGCCGTCGCCTCGGCGATGGCTTCGAAGTCGCCGGTTGCGATCACGCTCACGTCGCTGCCCGGCGCGTCCGTCGCGGTAATGCGTGCGTCCTGGATTTCCGCGCGCGAACTCTGCGTGACGGCATTCGCGGACACCGACGGGCCGACCCCGATGGTAGCGTTGTCCTGCGGCGTCGCCGCCGTGGTCGCCGTGTAGCGCCCGATGAAATCCGAGCGCACCAGCAGGTCGCCACCACCGAGCAGCGTGATGTCCGCGCCGGCCTGCACGACCGCGGCCTGCGCGCCACCGGTCGGGAACGGGATCTGCGGCAAGGTCGGCAGGGTCAGCGTCGGCAATGGCGGCAGCGCCGGCAGCGGCGGCGGCAACGCCGGCAGTGCGGGCAGCGCCGGCAGTGCGGGCACGGGTATCGTGATCGGGTTGGCCGGAATGAGCGGCGCGCTGAGATTGACCGCGAACGCGCCGGCGACACCGAGGTCGGCCTCCCCGCCGCCGCCGGAGACCGCCTCGGCGGTGAAATCGGCACGGCCGTTGCCGCCGAGTTCGGCCAGCACGGAGACATCGGTAGCCGTCACCGTACCGGCGACGAACGCCTGGTTGGTCTGTGAGCTCAGGTTGACCGCCGCGGCCACGCCGAGCGACGTGGCGGAATCGACCGCGGCACCATCGGCAAAGGCGTCCGCGTCACTGTCCTGCGTGCTGCGCACCTCGACGGCACCACCGGCAACGAGCTGCGCACCGCTCGCGATGCCGGCCGTCGCGGCGTTGTAATCCAGGTTGGCGGCAATCGCCGCCGACGCGCCGACCGCGCCGTTGCCGGTTCCGAGCCGGGCCGCGCCGAGGAAGTCCTCCAACGCCGCGGGCACCACCGGCTGCAGCGTATGCAGGTTGGTGACGTCCGCGGTGGGTTCGAGGTCGAGCGGCGCGACGCCATCTCGCGCCGCCTGCTGGGTCGCATGCAGGCGAACGGTGTTCGCATCGACCACGCTGACGAAGTACTCGCCACCGTCATTGAGCGCGCCGATGGTCTCGTCGTCGCCACCAATCGCGTAGATCACCCGGTCGCCCGTGCGCAGCCCGTGGCCGGCAATCGCCAGCGTATCGGCGACGCCGTCGACCGCGGCCATCGGATCGAGTTCGTACGACGGGCGCAGGGCCAGGAAGGCCTGCTCGATCACCATGTCGAGCTTGAATTCCAGCAACAGGTCGTCCGACTCGACGCCGGCCACGCTGGCAACGGCGTCCGCGTCCATGAACGTCTGCGTGTCGGCCAGCACGCTCACCGTGCCGCCCACCGTCATGCGATTGCCGGCAGTCGCGCTGGCACCGCCCTGCATCATGCCGATGGCGATCGCGGCACCGGCGCCGACGTCGGCCGACTCGACCTCCGCATCGGCCCGGTGCGTACCCGTGGCAACGTGGTTGGCGGCGACGAGGAGATCGCCGCCAATGGTCGACATCGTGCTGGTGTTGCCGAGATTTGCCGTCGTCGTGTTGTTGCCAATCAGCACCGCGACCGCGGCGCCGAGCCCGCTGCCGGCGCCGACGCCGGCCTCGGCGATCGCCTCGCTGGTGTATTCGCCATCCGCGAGCACAGACACATCGTTGGCACCGACGATCGTGGCATCGCGAATCTCGGCGAGGGTCGCGACCAGGCCCGCGTTCAGCTCGAACGATGCGCCTGCACCCGCGACCGTGTCGCCATCGAGATTGGGCTCGGCGTTGGCGAGGTTTTCGAGCACCGTGGTGGCGCTGACGAGCAGGTCGGCGCCGCCGCTGATCGTCAATAGGGCATTGTCATCGACCACCGCCACGCTGCCGCCGAGCGCAAAGCTTGCCGCGACCGCACCGGAAACCCCGGCAATCTGCTCACCCGTGCCGGAAATCGCGTCCGCGCTCACGGTGTGTACGCCGTCACCGGATGGCCCTGCGGTGATCGCGATGCCGGCGGCGGCGGCCTGGCCGGCGAGAATCGCACGGGTATCGGTCTGCTGCGCGTTGAGTGCGATTGCCGCAGCGGCGCCGAGCAGGTTCTGTGTCGCACTCGCGCTCGCCAGCGCGGTGGCGTCGACGTCGCTGGTCGCGGCCACGGTGAGCGCGCCGCCGGCCGTCACGTCAGCACTCGCCGTGATGCTTGCCGCCGACAGTGCGTTGGAGAGATTCACCCCGAGCGCAGCGGCGATGCCCTGGGCCTGGTTCTCGAGCAGGTTCAGCAGCGGCGAATCGGTACCCGTCGGCGGAGTCGGGGAACCCCCGAACGCCAGGTTGGCGCGGTCGCCGAGGAAGATCATCTCCGCCGCGACGAGGTCGGCAGCATCGGCATCGTCGGGATCCGCACCGTGCACCCCGGCCACGCCTTCCACCTCGTTGCGGGCCGCCAGGTCGGAAGTCACCGCGACCGCACCGCCAGCGGACACGGTTCCGGCCACCGTAGCGGTGGCGACGTCGTTGGCGATATTGATGGCGATCGGCAGCGCCAGCGCCTCGGTGGGCGAGGCCACGGTCGCCGCCGCGGCGGTACTGCTCGCGCGCACCACGTTGACGGCATTGTGGGTGGCGCGCGCCTGCAGGGCGCCGGCGAGTGTCACGCTGGCCGCCATGTCGATGAGCACGCTGCTCGTATTCGCACCGAGCGAGGCGGCAACCGACTGCGCGCTCGCGTCGAGCCCGGCGAGTGCGCCAGCGAGGGTGGTGACGACCACGGACTGGTCACCGTCCGCGGTGATGTCGAGGTTGCCGGCCCCGGCCAGCGTCGCGCCGGCGCCGATGCTGGCGAGCGTGGTGTAGGCCGAGACGTTCGCCGCCACGGAACGACCCACGCCGAGCTCGTCAGCGATCGATGCCGCCCCCGCCGGTTCGGCGGTGATGTCGACGGCACTCGTGTTCGAGGCCGCGATGTCGACGTCGGTCGCGCCGACAAAGGTCACGAGCGCGCCGGCACCGATGTAGGCATGACTCAGGTTGCCCTGAATCGGACCGGGCCCTGGCAGGTTGGTATTCAGCGCGAACGAGCCGGCGTTCGGGCCAGGATTCGCATTGTCCAATCCTGCCGCGCCGGAGCGCGCCTCCGCGACCAGCGTGCTGCCCCCGCTGGTGTGGATGTTCAGCGCGGGCGTCGAGAAGGTCGGGCTGCCATCGACGTAGGCCTCGTCGATGATCTGCGTGAGGTTGGCGGCCACCGCGAAACCGTTGTTGTCCGCACTGACCGTGGGCGTGGCGTTGGCCAGCGTGGTGACGCTGAAACCCGATGCCGCGGCGATCGTGACCGCACCGGCCGACGTCAGCGAGCCGCTGGTATCGATGAAGGCCCGCGTCGAACTGCTCAGCGTCGTCGCGGCAATGGCGGCGGCATCGGTCTGCGGCCCGGCCGCGGTCGCGATACCGAGCGTTGCGAGCGTGGTGGGATTGAGGGCCGCGCCGGCCGGCGTCGAATTCGCGGTCGTGGTGACGATACCCGTTGCCGTCGCGGTGACGTCGATACTGGCGGCGCCGGTAACCGTGGCGGCATCCGCGATGAAAGCCTCGGTGGTGGCCCGGATGACCGGAATGGCCGTGGTCGTACCGACCGCGTTTACCGCGGTGATGCCGGTGGCCGTCGCCGTGACCGTCGTATCGGTATTCGCGTCGAGCACCAGCGCAGTGCCGGCCTGCGCCGTGGTGCCGTCGGAGAAATGCGCGCGCGCGGTGTTGTCGATGACCGGCGCAGCGATGGCGATCTCCCCGACCACGCCGCCCGTCGTCACGGCGTTCGCGAGCACGGTGGAATCGACGGTCGAGACCGCGGTGACGGTGAGCGCACCACTTGCCGTGAGGCTGGAACTGCCGGTAACGGCCACCTCGGCGGAAACATCCGCAGCCAGCGTGACCAGCGGAATGGTCGGCAGCAGGTTGGTGACGTTCGACACCAGCGCGGCGCTCGCCGTGAGCGTGATGTCGGTGCCGACCAGCGTCGCGCCATCGATGTTCACACCCGCGGCCAGCGTGACGAGCGGCAGCGTATCGGGACTGACCAGTGAACCCGCGGTGGCGACGGCGTTGAAGGTCAGGGTGCCGCCGCTCACGGTGACGCCCGGATCGACATGGATCTGCTCGGCGTTGATGGTCAGTTGGTTCGCACCGAGATCGACATTGCCGGTAATCGTCACCTCGTCGAGGCCGGCCTCGCCGTTGACGATGAGGGCGCCGGCGAAATCGAGCGCCTGGATTTCGAGGCGGTCGGTATCCGACACCATCGGGATCCCGGCATCGTTGCCGAGATTGATGGTGAGGGAACTCGACGGCTCGGCGAAAGTGATGCCCTCGAAGGTCGGAATGACGTCCGTGCTCACCAACGACAGTTGCCCGCCGAGATCGGTCAGGCGCGCGTTGTCGGTCAGATTGCTGGTGCGGATGACGCGGTCGGTGACGGAGAGGTTGTCGAAGATCGGCTCCAACCCGTCGTAGACGAGGGTGTCGCCATCGCGCTGGATCGAACCGGAGTGCGGGCCGGTTGCGAGGTACTCGACGTGTGCGAACGCACCGCCCGTCAACGCGAGCGAGTCGAAACCGCCGGCCCCGCCGTCGATGACGCCACTCACCGCTCCCGCCGCAGTGATGCTGAAGAAGTCCTCGTTGTCGGCTGCGCCGACCAGGTTCTCCACGCCGGCGAAGCTCACGTCACCGGCACTGCCGCTGTCGAGTGCAGAGACGAACCATCGCGTGTCGGCCGTGGAACCGCGGAGCGTATCCATACCATCGCCGCCATCGAAGTTGATGTCGATGTGATGGACGGCGTGCGCGGGGTCGAAATCGATGAGCAGCCGATCGGACTGCGCGCCGCCGGCGATGTGCACGAGCAGGTCCGTGTCGACAGCGTGGGAGGCGAGCACGACATCGCTGTCGAGGTCGACCAGCTGCAGCGTCTGCACCGCCGCGGCGTCATCGAGCCGCAGTGCGGCATTCAGTGCGTCGTCCGCAGGCGTCGAAAAATCGAGATGAACGGTCTGGTCGAGAAACGGGTTGGCGGACGACAGCGCAGCGAAATCGATGACCGGGGCGCCGGTGTGCGGCGTAGCGGCAAGAAGGTCGTCCTGGTCCTCCCGGTCCTGTGCCACGATGGGCGCGGGCGGCAATCCAGGCAGGTCGGCCGACAGCAGCAGTCGTGGCTCGATGGCCTCGAATCGTACGCGGCGGTCCGCGGTTTGCGGCGGCGGTCGGCGGTGAGCGTCCGCCCGTCGCTGGAGGATGCGCCGTATGGCGCTCGCGAGCACGGTGGTAAACGACAGGTCATGCCCGGTCGTATCCGCGGGTCGAACAGACTTCCGCATTCGACGATACCCCTCCCGATTTCGCGGCCAGAAACTGCAGCGACGTCTGGCGCGTGTCGAGACTTGTCTTACCTGACACTTTTTTTCTTTTGCCGGCTATTCGGTCACTCCCCCTTGGGCCTGTCAACAACCAGAGGGCCCGGCTACGGAACTGCGTCACAGGTTGCGATTACTCGTAACATTAGGCCGCATTGCCTGCACCTGCCATTGGTGCAGCGCGCCGATACCCGCGACGCAAAGCTGTCGCGACGTCGGCGGCAACGCACCGACGGCGAACCCCGGTCCAGCACTTTTCCAGTGAATCAGCCGCTTGTACCGGGCAACTCACGTTGCACCTGCGCATTCTGCTGCACCGGGTGGGCGCGTCTTCCCTACTCCGCCGCGGGCATCAGTACGCCACCGAAGTCCGCGGTGCAGCGCAGGCCGACGGGAATGCTGAGATCGGGATTGTGCAAGCGCAGCCGCGCAACGAAGGTACTGCTGGCCGCATCGATTACGCGGTCGACGGTGTCCACCTGCGCAGTGTAGGTCCGCTCCGATCCTGCCGGGCGGACCTCGGCGGACAGGCCTTCTTGCACCCGTCCGAATACCGCGGCTGGCAGCACGACGTCCACGTTCAGCGTGCCGGTACGCGCGACCTTCAACACCGCCTGGCGCCCGCTGCCGGACTCGGCGAGGTCGCCAGGATTCTGCACACGGTCGATGACGACGCCGTCGAAGGGGCTCTTGATGGTACGCAGCTCGAGCTCGGCCTGCGCGCGGCGATGCTCGATGCGCGCCAGCTCGCGCGCCTCGAGGGCCGCATCCAGCTCCGCTTCCGCCAGGCGCAGCTCGGCGAGGATGTCGTCGCGCGCCTGCAGCGCGACGAACTGCTTCTTCTCGAGATCCTTGACGCGTTCGAGCTTGGTCTTCGCGTAGTCGATGCGTGTCCGGGCGGCGGCGATGGCGCCGTCCATCTGCGTCCGGTAGCCCGCGAGTTCGGCGGCGGCGCGCTGGACGTCAGACTGCAGCACGACCAGGGTCTGGCCCTTCTCGAGGACGTCGCCCCTGCGCACGGTCACGGTTTCGATCACGCCATCGACCGGCGAACGCAATTCCACCACTTCGGCCGGTTCGATGAGGCAGGGATAAGGCTCGGCCGCGGCAACCACGGCATGCGCGAGCAACAGCAACGTCCACTGACGACACATGTTCACTCGCCCCGCCCGGCGAAGGCGAGCGCGCGCGCGAGCCGGCGATCCTGCTCGAGCGCAGCCTCGCGCTGGTCGCGGTTGCGCGCTTCTGCATGGCCTTGCGCGAGGTAACGCAGTAGCGCCAGCCAGGGACGGGCCACCCTGCCGACGCCACCCGCCCGCCGCGCGAGCCACGCTGACAGGCGCGGCACCTCCCGGGTGAACAGTTCGTCATCTAGAGCGACGAGCGCCTCGACGGTACCTGGATCACCCTGGCGCGCGCTGCGCCCGAACAACTGTCGGTCGATGCGACGTGACTCGTGGTATTCGGTCAGCACCACGTGCAGACCGCCGCGTTCGGCGACGCCCTCGCCAAGTGCGATGTCGGTGCCACGGCCGGCCATGTTGGTGGCCACCGTGACACGGCCGGATTCACCCGCGCGGGCGACGATGTCCTGCTCCTCCCGGTCGTGGCGCGCATTCAGGACGACGTGCGCAATGCCCCGCTCGCGCAGGCAGGCGGAAAGGCGCTCGGACGCCTTCACAGTGCGCGTACCGACCAGCACCGGGCGTCCGTTCTGCACGGCTTCCCGCTGCACGGCTTCGACGACGGCCGCCCACCTGGCATCGGCATCAGCGAAGCACTGCGCACCGCGGTCACGCCGGCGGCAGGGACGATGCAACGGCACCCGCGCGACGGACAGACCGTAGGTGATGCCTATCTCGCTCGCCACCTCCGTGGCAGTGCCGCTCATGCCGGCAAGCTTGAGGTAGCGACGGAAGAAGCGCTGGTAGGTGATTCGCGCCATGGTTTCGCGCGCGCCAGTCAGCGCGAGCCCCTCCTTGCATTCGATCAACTGGTGCAGTCCCCGCTCCCATGATCGGTCCGGCATCGCGCGCCCCGTCGATTCGTCGACGATATGGATCTTGCCGTCAGCAATCACGTAGTGCTCGTCGCACTTGTACAGGTGCAGCGCGGCCAGCGCCCGTTCGACCCATTCGTGCGCACTGCGCAGTGACGGAAACGCCGCCGCATCACCCGCATTCAGCTGTTCCAGACGCTCGAGACCGGTTCGGGTCATGCGCACGCAATGATGATCGGCATCGATCACGTAGTCCGACGGTGCGTGCATCTGCGACGCCATCTCGAGGGCAGTCACGACCGGTGCCTGCGGCTGGTCGTCACGCGTCCTTGCGAGCAGCAGGGGCGTGCGGGCTTCGTCGATGAATACGCTGTCGGCCTCGTCGACGATGGCGAAGACCAGGCCGCGCAGCACCACCCGCGGCGGCGCCGCGCCCACCGCGCCACGCACCGCGCGCACGGCGAGATGCATCGGACTGGCACTGTCACCGAGCGCGGCGCGATCACGCAGGTAGTCGAACGCGACTTCGCTGTTGCTCGCGTAGGTGATGTCGGCGGTATAGGCGGCCGTGCGCGCGGCCGGCTCAAGGCCGTTCGCGACGGCCGCCGAGCGCAGTCCGAAGAACGCGTAGAGCGGCGCGAAATGCGCCGCGTCGCGCGCCGCCAGGTAGTCGTTCACGGTAATCACGTGGACCGGCAGCCCGACCATTGCCGCGCTCGTCGCCGCGAGCGCGGCCGCGTAGCTCTTGCCTTCGCCGGTCGCCATCTCGACCAGCATGCCCTGCAGCAACCACCAGGCCGTAACCAGCTGGGTATCGTAATGACGCATACCCATGGTGCGTGCCCCAGCCTCCCGGATTGCGGCGAACAGGCATGCGCCTGCGGCCACGCGAAAGCCGTCGCGGCGCAGCGTCGGCACCAACGAGAAGGCATAACGGGCGAGCGCTGCATCATCGAGCGCGGCGCAGTGTGCGGCCGCGGCGTCGACGCGCCGGATAAAACGGCGGGCGCGCGTGCGCCGAACGACGGCAGCACCAACGACCGGGGATACGCAGTGATGCCAGAGCCGTGCTGCGAAGCGGTCCCCTGCGCCGGGCTCGGCCTCGCGGCGTTCAGGGTAAGGCCGGCCAGGGGCGAGCTCGTGCCCGGCAAACCAGCGCGCGGCTGCGCGCGCCTGGCGTGGCGGTGCGACCAATGGGGCCACGCTGCGCTCGAGACCGTTCAGTTCAGACATTGAAGTGCCGCAGGAACAGGCGTCGCAGCGAGCGCCACGCCTGGGTCGCGAGCGGGGTCGGGGCGAGATCGAAACGTACGTACACCCGCTGACCGAATGCCGGCGTGCGTCCGAGCGGCTCGATGGGCGCGACATCGATTTCGAACACGCGCGTGAGAATCCTGCGGCCTTCCGGATCGCGCGGATCGGCGGCCAGGCGCCCGCCACCGGCGGCGACCAGCGCGGCACTCGGCACTTCGTCGGAACCGGCCGGAACCTGGCGCACGATGCGGCCTGGAATGGCGCGCCCGATGTCGTCGGTCAGCCGCAGATCGACACTGCGTGCCGTGACGCCGACACCGTCGACCTCGGCCTGCTCGACGACCACGCGCACGACCGGATCGTCATCGCCGATGACGTAGCCGAGCACCTCGCCCTGACGATGGAAGCGCCCCGGCAGATCGGTCGGGCGCGCGACGGTGAAGCGGCCGTCGCGCGGCGCGTGCGCGAGGAGGCCGGCGGCGCGTTCACGCGTGCGCTCGAGCGCCGCGCGCTCGAAACGCAATTGCTCGTCGATGATCTGGGCCTGGGCACGATCGCTGACGAACACCTTGTCGTAGCGCGCCTGAAGCTCGGCGACACGCGCTTCGGCGATGCGCAGGTCCGCGGCCAGCGTCGGGTCGATGCTGTCGACGAGTGGCGCGCCCGCGGCAACGCGCGTACCGGGTGCGGCCCTGAGCCGATGCACGAAGCCGGCGGCGCCGGCACGCAGCGTCGACTCTTCGGGTAGCCACACGACCCCCTCGGCCTGGGTGCGGTAAGGCATCGGCACCCACACCGCCAGCGCGACAAGAACGCTCGCCGCCATCATTCCGAGCGCCGCGATCCGGCCGCGGCGCTCGCGCAGGCCGGGGCGTTCGCGGACCTGGTTCAACGCCCGCACGAGCGGCATCAGCATCATCACCGCGATCGCCCACAGCGCGAGAATGACCCCGACGAAGAAGAAACGCGTGCTGATGAAGAGCGCGATGGCAAACGTGATGAACAGCCGGTACAGCGTCGAGGCCAGACCGTAGCTGAACAGCCAGGCGCGCTCGCTACCGGATTCCACTGGCGCCTCCGCCCGCCGGTTGCGCAGCAGGTAGCGCTCGGCCAGGTACCCCCAGTACCGCGCTGAGCGCTGCGCAAGGTTGGGCAGCTCGAGCAGGTCGGCGACGATGTAGTAGGCATCGAAGCGCAGCAACGGGTTACCGTTGAACAGCAGCGTGGAGATCCCGGCGACCAGCATGACGTTGAAGCACACCGCACGGACCAGGCCGGGCTCGACCAGCAGCCACAGGAAGAACGCCAGCGCAGCGAGCAGGATCTCCACACCCATGCCCGCCGCGCCGACACAAGCGCGCGACCAGCGCGAGCGGAACGCAGACGCCGCGGACGCATCGACATACGGGATTGGCATCAGCACCAGCAGCATGACGCCCATGTCGTGCACTTCGCCGCCATGCGCGCGTACCGCCGTCGCATGCCCCATCTCGTGCAGTATCTTGACAAGAGGGAAGAGCAGGGCCATGAGCACCAGGTTGTTCGCCTGCAGCACGCGGTCGGAGAGATTGCCGGTAAGCTCGGGCCAGGCCCCCGGCACGAGCAGCACAGCCGGCACCACGAGCAGCAGCCAGAGCAACGCACCGGCGCGCCCCCACAGGAGGCGCCACAGTCCCGCGTGATGGTCGAGAAACGCACCCGGGTCCCACAACGGGACGCGAATGGCCATCGGGTTCATCCACGCACTGCGACGCTTCCTGCGGGCGCTCGTCGCGCCGCGTTCGAACGACTCCAGGGTATCGGGCGGAATATCCGTCGCCAGGACATCCGCCATGTGCAGCTGCGCGACGAGATTGATCAACTCGTCCTGGGTCGGCGCATCGTCGCCCAGCTGTGTCTGGCCCAGACGCCACAGGTCGTCCATCGAGCGCCGGCCATCCATCGCCGCGATGAGCAGGCGTGCGCCTGGCGTGAAGCGATGCAACTGCCCGGTCGCACGATCCTCCAGCACGTACCACAGGGCGTCGCGATAGCGATGGCGATGCAGGCGCGCGCGCGCCTGCACACGCGGCCGGAGCGACGCGACGCGATACCACTGCGCGCTCTCCTGTGGCCGCGTCGCGGCGAGCGGTTCACCCTGGTTCACGGCATCCAGTTCCACAGGCTGAGACGGAGCCAGTCGACGAACCGATGCGTTGCGATCCATAGCAGGCTGCGGCGGCCGACCTCGATCTTGCCGACCCCTTCCATGCCGGGACGCAGCCGCGCTTCGCCGGCATCGAGATCGGCCTCGACGCGGAACACGTTGCGCCCATCCAGCTGCGTCGCCACCGGGGTGACCGCGCTGACGGTGAACGGCATGACGTGATCGGGACGGCTCGACAGCACGAGTTCACCGCCCTGTTCGAGCGCGACGTGGGCGATGTCGCGATCGTCCACCTGCAGGACGACGCGATAGCCTTCGAGTGGGGCGACTTCGAACAGGAGTTCCCCTTTCTCGACCGGTACGCCAAGCTTCTGGCTGAGATCACCGGACAGCACGATGCCATCGAAGGGCGCCGTCAATACGGTGCGCTCGAGCTTCTCCTCGGTCAGCGCCAGGCGCGCGTCGCTCTGCGCCATTTGCGCGCGGACCACGCCGAGCGTACCGAGATCCGCTTGCGCCATTGCCACCTGGTACTCCCGCTCGAGCTGGTCGCGCTCGGCGACCCAGCGCTGGCGTTCGAGCGCGATATCGCGCCCGTCCAGACGCGCGAGCGGCTGCCCGGCGGTTACCGTGTCACCGGCACGCACGTAAGCCTCGGCGATGAAACCGTCGAAGGGCACGACGATCGCGAGTTGGGTCGCTCCCTCGATCACGGTGCGTGCCGCGACACGGTGGTCATGCTCGATGCTCGCGGCGGCCGTGAGCAGCAGGGCCGCGAGCAGGCCGGCAAGCTTCAGGCCACCATGGCGCGGCCCCAGCGTGGCCAGACCCAGTTCACGCAGCGTGGTCCGCGCACGCTGCCCCCATGGCCGCTCGCGTTGCTGCAACAGGAGCCAGTACGGGCCGAGCATGGCGCCAAGCGCACCAACCAGGCGCATCTCGCCTGGCGTGAAAGCGCCGCCCTCGCGACGCTCGCAGGTGATCGCGCCGAGCGCCTGCGACTCGTGCAACACCGGCACGCTCATCAGGCAGGGGACATCGAGGGTGCGCGCCGCTGCGTCGTGGGCGACCGCAGCGATGGCGGCGTCGTCGGCTGCCGGCACTGCCAGCGGCACGCCGAGATCGAGGGCTTCGTCCATGGCCTCGCAGATGGCGTTGACGAGGTTGGAACGCCGATCGAAGCTGGCCGCGTTCGACATCGCCACCAGCTCGGCCCGGCCGTGCCGCTCGAAGCCGACACTGACACGTTCGCAGCCGAGACGGGTGACCAGGCTGTTGGCCAGCGCCAGCGAAGAAGCCGCGAGCCGATCGTGCTGCAGGACCGTCGCCATGAGATCGTTCAGCGTCGCTACGCGTTCCAGCTCGGCCTCGCGATCGGCCAGCTGTTCACGCGCGAAGTATTCCTTCAGCCACGCGCTGCCCCAATGAATGTGCCGCAATGCCGGTTGCAGATCGCGCGAGCCGACGTCGAACGCAACCGCCCCACGCAAGCGACCCGCCACCTCGATCGGGTAGGCGACCACGGCACGCGGGCTGGCGCCGGCATCCTCGTCGAGGGCGTCCGCCACGATGCCCTGGCGCTCGACGAGCGCACGCTCGGCAGCGGGCCCCAGGTAGCGCAGGTCACGGCGCAGATCCGGCCAGCCGGCAATCAGCTCGAAGGGCGCGTCGTCGTGTGCGGCCACGACGAGCATACCGGCGCGTGCGTCGTCGAGGCGGACCGCCAGCAGGTTGAGCCACTCCGTGCAGAAACTCGTGCGATCGTCGGCCGCGACAAAACGCGCCCAGGCAGTGGACTCGGCGCGTTCGCGGATGTGTTCCGCGAAGGGCTCTTCGGAGACGCTTCCCGGCATCGACTGGCACCGCTCTCAGGATGATTGGTGGTTGCGTTGACGCGCAACCAGCATGGTTACGGGGTGCAGAGCACAGGCAATTGCGGGCGCAGCGCCGCCGGTGACGGACTTGCCTGGCCCGACCCGCAAGGCCGAAGGCTGTGCGCGCGCATGTCGTCCGCGTCGCTCCTCGCTACCGCCGTCTACTGCACGGTGGCGGATTCCGTCGCCGCGCCATTGGTCGGCTTGTCGGTGCCGGCCGCCTTGTCGTTACCAATCACCCGGCTCATCACCTCGTTGAAGTTACCGAGCGAATAAAGATGAAGATAGAGCAGTTCCAGCGCATCGTCCCGCGCCAGCCCGGCGAGAGCCTCTCCGGACAGGGTGCGGACGCGGTTGCGCGTCACGCCATGAAAGCCCTGCAGTCCGAGCCGCTCACCGGCGGGCGTCGTCACCTGGGCGTGCATCGGCTCGAGCAGGTTGAGATCCTTCAGCCGCTTGCCGAAGCGCTGGGTGACGGTGAACTGCGTCTGGTACTCCTGCAGGAACTTGAGCACCTGGTTGGTGTAATCCGACGGCTTGCCGTCATCATCGAACAGGCGCTGGCCGCGGCCCTCGGTGTTCACTCCGGGATGGGTCTCGTCGATGCACAACGCCAGCGTGTCCTTCTCGCGCCCGGTGGTGAAGACGAACGGGTAACGGCGAATGAATGCCGGAATGTACTTCGCCTGCCAGTGCGAATCGGCTGACAGGTAGAGGTTCTGCTCAGGCCTGACGCCGAGCACCGCCAACGGCATCGCCCCCGAACCCGACTCCATGAACACGATGGCATACTCGGCAGCGGCGGCGGCGAACTCTCCCGCCATCAGCGGCACGGCATTGATGCGGGCGCTGAAATCGTAGGTGTCGCGTGGCTCGAGGCAGGTCGTGCCATGACGTTCGGGCGAGACGGGTACGGCGGATTCGTAGATGAGCAGTTGCTTGGCCATGGTCCACGTTCCTCGTGTTGCCGATAGCGCCCGAAAGTAGCACAACAATCAGCCGGGAACATGCGATCCCGCCGCAATGTGCGACCTGGGTCGATCCCGCTGGCTTGCGCGTTCACGCGTTCCGTCACACCGCAGGGGGCGGGGCCCTGGCGACGCGTTCAGTACGATCGCGGCAGACCCAGCCAGCGCTCGCCGAGGAAATTCGCGATCATGTCGTCGGTCAGCGGCGCGAACGAGTAGAGCCGGATATCACGGTAGTAGCGCTGCATCGGAAAGCCGACGTCGAAGGCCGCTCCACCGACTACCCCCATGCCGAGTTCGGCAGCGCGCTGGCCGGCGCCCGACGCGGCGAGCTTCGCCACTGCGCTTTCGACGCTGACGTCGCGTCCCTGCTCTTCCAGCCGCGCTGCGCTCACGGTCATCGCCCACGCCGCCTCCAGGTCGACGCCAGCGTGGACGAGCTTGTGCTGCAAGGCCTGGAACTGGCCGATGGGACGGCCGAACGCCGCGCGCTCCTTTGCGTAGGAAAGCGCGAGTTGGTGCGCGCCGCGCCCGATGCCGGCCGCCACTGCGGCAGCGTTGAGACGTTCGGAGTTCAGTGTGCCGAGCACCTGCATGAAACCCTGGTCGACCGTCCCCAGCACGGCGTCTGCCGGCAGCCTGACATCGTCGAAACCGACCTCGCAGGTGTCATAGCCATTGATCGCGAACGTATCGAGCACGGTCGTGGTCACCCCGCGCGTCGAAGAGGGGACGAGGAACAGCGTGATTCCGCGCGAACGGTGCGCCGACGTCCGCGCGACGACGATGAGGAGGTCCGCACGCGACGCGCCGCTGATCCAGTACTTCGTACCCTGGAGACACCAGCCATCAGCGGTCCTGGTGGCGCGCGTCGTGAGGCTCGCGAGAATGTCGGTGCCGCCACCGGCTTCCGTCATGCAGAAGGAAGCGCATATCCGGCCGGCGCACAGTGCATCGAGGTAGCGTCGCCACTGATCATCGGCACCGAACTGGCGCAGCAGGCGCGTGGCCATGTACTGGATGACGCCGAACACCGCCATCGAGGTCGCGTGACGTCCGAGTCGCTCCAGCGTCAGCACCTGCAACACCGGCCCGCCGCCGCTGCCGCCGAGCGCTTCGTCGACGCCGATACCCCATGCCCCGATACCTGCCAGCGCCTGGTGAAGCTCGACATCGAATGTCTTCTCGTTGTCGAGCGCCTGCACGCGCGGTACCGGGGCCGCATCGGCCAGGAGCCTGTCCAATGCCTCGCAGTAGATGGTCTCGTCTTCGCTGGTGCTGACGAACATCGATTGGGCGGGCATGCGAGCTCAGGCACACACCGGCGGTCGCCGTTCGGCCCACGGTGCCGCGCGCTCGAGCTGCGCCGCGAGGGCGAGCAGCATTCCGTCGCGGCCCATACGCGTGACGAACTGGCAGCCGATCGGCAGCCCCTGCGCGTTCCAGGCGAGCGGCAGCGACACGCCGGCCGAGCCGGTCACGTTGAACAGCGGCGTGAAGGGGATGAAATCGAACAGCCGGCCGTAGTACTCGCGCCAGTCCGGAATGCGCGGGTCGATCTCACCGAGTGGCACGGGCGGCTTGCCGAGCGTCGGCGACAGGTAGACGTCGTAGTCCTCGAAGAACGGGCCGACGGCGCGCGCCACCGCGTGCAGCTGGCGACGCATGCGGATGGCGTCCACCGCCGAGAGACCGCGCCCGTACTCGGCGAAGGACCAGTGCGCCGGTTCGAAATCCCCGGCGCCCGGTTTGCGCCCGACGAGTTCGCCGAGTTCGTCGATGTCGCGCGCGGTCTCGATGGCAAGCGCGCCGAGAAAGCCTTCGCCGAGCGCCTCGAGCTGCTCCGCCGACAGGCGCGGACAGGCTTCCTCGACATGGTGGCCGAGCGACTCGCAAAGCCGCGCGGCCTGCTCGACCGCGGCGATGCAATCGGGATGGGTGTCGAACGCGGCCGGGCCGCGCGCCGACCAGGCGATGCGCAGGCGCGGCGGGTCGCGTTCGATCTCGTCGCGGAACGGGCGTTCCTGCGCGGGCGCCGAGAAATATGCCCCGACGTCCTGCCCGGCCACTTCGTCGAGCATCCAGGCGCTGTCGCGCACGCTGCGCGTCATCACGAACTCGCCGCAGCAGGCCTCCCAGATCTGGCTGACGTCCGGGCCATGCGGGGTACGCATGCGCGAGGGCTTGAATCCGACGATGCCACAGGCCGAGCCGGGAATGCGCAGCGAACCGCCGCCGTCACCGCCATGTGCAATGGGGACGATACGCGCGGCGACCGCGGCGGCGCTGCCACCGCTCGAGCCACCGGCACTGCGTGTCAGGTCCCATGGATTGTGCACCGGGCCGCGGAAGGTCGGCTCGGTGGTACCAGACAGCGCGAGCTCGGGCGTGCTGGTCTTCGCCACGGTGACGAGACCGGCGCGACGGAAGCGTTTGACGATTTCGCTGTCGTAGGTGCTCGCAGCGACACCGGCGAGGAACTTGCAGCCATGCGTGGTCGGCGTGCCGGCGTAGTGGGCGGTCATGTCCTTGAGCAGGAACGGTACGCCGGCGAAGGTTCCGCTCGCCGGCTCGCGCGCGCACGCACGCGCCTCTTCGTACATGGCGTAGACGATGGCGTTGAGGCGCGGATTGAGCGCCTCGATGCGAGCGATCGCCTCGTCGACCAGTTCGAGCGCGGTGACTTCGCCGCGCGCGACGAGTGCCGCCATGGCGAGACCGTCCAGCTCGCCGTATTCCGCAATCCCCATGCGTCCCCTCCCCTGCGCAACAGCGTGCGCGGCTGTGGTACTCGCTCGCCGTGGGCGGTGCCAACGGCACGACGTGGCAGCGCACGATAGCACGCCGCGCCTGCGCGCCGCGTCACCGTCATCGGGCGCATGGCGCGACGCGTGAGCCGAACGGCATCGCCGTGCGTAGCTGGTAAGGCTGGCACGGCTTGGCGAGAATGAGCGCCTGCGGCGGCGGGGAAGTGTGCGTGCCGACGCCGCGCACCGGGGGCGCGCACGTATAGGGAGGCCGACGCTGAAGCCGCGCCCGGGCGGCGCGCTTGCGCCCGGTCCGGGGTGTCGCATTGGGGACGAGGACGAGTCAGGTTGGGATCGAGGCGAGAAATGTGGCGCGCCGTGGCCATCCGCACCGCGGCCGCCGCGCTCGGCTGGTGGGTGCTGAGCGAGGGCCGCGTCGACGGCTGGACGGTCGGCGCCGCGACCATCGCGTGCGCGGTCGCAGTAAGCCTGTGGCTGGCGCCGCCCCGGGCGCCTGTCGCCGGACGGCTGGGCGCGGCGCTCCGCTTCGGTGCTTACTTTCTCGTGCAATCGCTCAGCGCCGGCGCCCAGGTCGCCTGGCTCGCACTCTCGCCACGCGCGCGTCCCGTGCCTGCCGGCATCGGCATCACGCTCGGCCTGCCGCCGGGTCCGCCGCGCTACCTGCTTGCCGGCACGCTCAGCCTGCTACCCGGCACGCTGAGCGTGCGGCTCGTTGATGCCCATCTCGTCGTGCACGCGCTGACCGGCGTGACACAGATCGAAGACGATGTGCGCGCGCTCGAAGCGCGCATCGCGCCGCTGTTCGAAACGCCGTCATGAGCGAACTCGCCGCGGCCGTCGCCCTCTTCCTGCTGCTCAACCTCGCGGCCGCACTGGTCGTTGTCGCGCGCGGACCGGGCGCCGCCGACCGCATGCTCGCCGCGCTGCTGTTCGGCACCACCGGCGTCGCCGTGCTGATGTTGAGCGCGTTCGTACTCGCACAGTCACCCGTCGTCGACGTCGCGCTGGTGCTCGCCCTGCTCGCCGCGATCGCGGGAATCGCCTTCGCGCGTCGCGCCTGGCAGGCCACGGGCCACGACGATGCTTGAGTTCGCGAGTACCGCCCTGATGCTGCTCGGCGCCGGCTTCTTCTTCGCCGGCACGGTCGGACTGCTGCGCTTCCCCGACGTCTACAGCCGGCTGCATGCGTTGACCAAGGCGGATAATCTCGGCGTCGGCTGCATCGCACTCGCCTTGGCGTTGCAGGCCGATGGACTCGCAAGCGCGCTCAAGCTGCTGCTGATCTGGCCACTTGCCCTGCTGGCGAGTGCGGCCGTGAGCTACGCGATCGCCGAGCGCGCCCACGCCCTCGGCACACCGCTCGGCGATGCCGGCGCGGACGACCCGCCGTGAACGTGGCAGTCGTCTTCGACGGCGTGCTCGCCGCCGGTCTGGTGTGGGCCGCGGCCGGCGCCCTGCTCGGTCGCGACCGTTACCGCGCGGTGATCCTCTTCATCGTGTTCGGGCTGCTGATGACGCTCGCGTGGGTGCGCCTGTCCGCGCCGGATATCGCGCTCGCCGAGGCCGCCATCGGTGCCGGGCTGACCGGCGCACTGCTGCTCGATGCGCTCGGTGGCACCACGGCGGCCACTGCCGGCCGCGCGCGTCGCTGGATGGTGTTGCCGCTGGCGGTCACCGTCGCCGCCGTACTGGCGGCGGTGCTGCGCGCGTTGCCCGTGCGGTCGGGACCGCTACCGGACGCGGTGAGCGCCGCGCTGCCCGAGAGCGGCGTCACGCACCCGGTCACCGCCGTGCTGCTCAACTTCCGCGGCTACGACACCCTGCTCGAAGTGGCAGTGCTGCTGGCCGCCCTGCTCGGCGTGCTGGGCGCAGTGCGGCACGCAGAGCCGGTGCGCCTAGCGTCCGCGCCGGTGCTGCAGGCGGCAGCCCGCGTGCTCGTACCGCTGATGATGCTCGCCGCGGGTTACCTGTTATGGGCCGGCGCGCACCGCCCCGGCGGCGCGTTCCAGGCGGCGGCGGTGCTCGCCGCGGCAGCCGTCCTGCTCGCGCTCGTCGGCATGATCAGCGGCTGGGGTCGGCCGTCACTGCGCCTGCGCTGCGCGATCGCGGCGGGGCCGCTGCTGTTCCTCGCCATCGCCGCGCCGCTCGCCGGCCGCGCGGCGCTCTTGGTCCTGCCACCGCAACACGCGGGGCTGCTGATCCTCCTGATCGAAGCCGGGCTCACGCTATCGCTCGGCTTTCTGCTGGCTGGCCTGTTCCTGGCCCTGCTGCGCAGCGACCCGGTCGACACCGGGAAACGATGAGCGCGACGCTGCTCTACGCCCTCACCGGCTGCGCCTTGTTTGCCCTCGGCCTGGGCGCGACGGTGCTGGTCACCGAGCCACTGCGGCGGGTGCTCGCCTTCAACGTCATGGGCAGCGGTGCGTTCCTGGTCTTCGTCGGCCTCGCCCAGCGCGCCGGGGTGAGCGACCCCGTCCCCCAGGCGATGGTGTTGACCGGGATCGTCGTCGCGGTGGCGGCAACGGCGCTCGCCCTGGCGCTGATACGGCGCCTCGAGCGCGACGATGACGACGCACGCTGAAGCGTACCCATGTTGATTGCCTGGCTCATCGTGCTGCCGCTGGCCTGGGCGCTCGCCGCCTGGCTGGCCGGCGCACGCCGCGGCGCCACCATCGCCTGCGCCGGAGTCCTCGTGCAACTGCTGCTCGCGCTGGCACTCGCGCGCGAGGTCGCCGCACACGGTCCTTTCACGTATGCCGTCGGTGGCTGGGGCGCGCCGCTCGGTATCGACCTGCACGTCGACGGCCTGAGCGCCCTGCTCGTGCTGCTCACCGAAGTGGTCGCCCTGCCGCTCGTGCTCTACACCCGCGCGTGGCTCGTCGCGCAGGAGCAGGACGGCACCTACCTGTGGCCGCTGCTCGGCCTGCTGCTCGCTGCCCTGCACGCGCTGTTCGTCTCGGCCGACCTGTTCAACCTCTACGTCACGCTCGAACTGCTCGGGCTGGGCGCGGTGGCGCTGGTCGCGAGCGGCGGCGAGCGCAAGCAGCTCGCGGCCGCGCTGCGTTACCTCGTCGCGAGCCTCGTCGCCTCGGGCTGCTTCCTGCTCGGTGTCGCCGTCATCTACGGTATCCACGGCACGGTATCGCTCGCGGATCTCGCCGAACGGGTGCCCGCCGACCCGACCACCCCGACGCTGCTCGCCGGCGCGCTGATGCTGCTCGGCCTGATGATCAAGACCGCGCTGTTTCCGTTCCACGGCTGGCTTCCGGCAGCCCACGGGAGCGCCGCAGCACCGGTCTCGGCGCTTCTCTCCGCGCTCGTCGTCAAGGCCTCGTTCTACGTCATCCTGCGGCTGCGCCTGAGCGTCTACAGCGGCTGGGCCGAGCAGCTCGACTGGCTGCCGGCACTGCTCGGCGGCGGCGCCATCCTCTACGGGTCGTGGTGCGCGCTGCGCGCGGAGCGCTTGAAGATGCTCATCGCCTACTCCACCGTGGCGCAGCTCGGCTACCTCTTTCTGCTGTTCCCGCTGCTCGCCGTCGGCGAGCTCGCGCTCACCGCCGGCGCGCTGCAGATCCTCGCCCATGCGCTCGCCAAGGCCGCGCTGTTCGCCGCCGCCGGCATCGCGCTCCTCGCCAGCGGGCGTGACAGCGTCGCCGGCCTGGCCTCGCTCGCCGGGGTCCTGCCGCTGACCTGGTTCGCGTTCGGCCTCGCCGGCACGTCCCTGATGGGCCTGCCGCCCTCCGGGGGCTTCCTCGCCAAGTGGCTGCTGATCGACGCCGCCATCATGCGTGGGCAATGGATCATGATCCTGCTCGTCGTCGCGAGCGGCCTGCTCGCAGCGGCCTACATCTTCCGCATCCTGTCATGTGCGTTCCGTTCGGCGGAGCGCGAGCAGGCCGTCGCGCTGCGCCCGGTGCCGCGCACCATGGAATGGGTCGCCTTCGCGCTCGCCGCGGCGAGCGTGCTGGTCGGCCTCGAGGCCAACGCCATCGCCGGGCTGCTCGGCACTGGGGGGGCGCGGTGAACACCGGCGTGCTGCTGCCGCTGGCGACGCTGGCCTCGTCGCTGCTGCCCGGCATCATCATCTTCATGCTGCCCGAGACGCGCAGCCGCACGCGCACCACACTCAATCTCGCCGGCGCGCTGACCAAGCTTGCGCTGGTGGTGGTGATGCTGTTCGGCGTCCGTGCGGGCAATGACTACGGTTTTCGCCACGAAGTGCTGCCCGGGGTCCAGCTCGCTTTCGAGATGGACGCACTGGCACTGCTGTTCGTCACCCTGTCGAGCGGCCTGTGGCTGCTCACCACCCTCTATGCCATCGGCTACCTCGAGCAATCGCCCCACCGCAATCGCTTCTTCGGTTTCTTCAGCCTCTGCGTGACCGCCACCATCGGCATCGCGATGGCGGCCAACCTGTTCACGTTCTTCGTCTTCTACGAGCTGCTGACGCTCGCGACCTACCCGCTGGTCGCACATCGCGGCACGCAGAAGGCGCGTCGCGGCGCGGCCGTCTACCTCGGCTATACCCTGGTCGGCGGCGCGCTCGTGCTGACCGGCATCATCTGGCTGCGCTCGATCGCAGGTCCCGTCGAGTTCACCGCCGGCGGTGCCCTCGGCGGGCTCGGCGCAGAGCACCGCACGGGCCTGCGCATCGCCTTCGCGCTGCTCGTCGCCGGCGTCGGCGTCAAGGCGGCCCTGGTGCCGCTGCACGGCTGGCTGCCGCGGGCGATGGTGGCACCGGCACCGGTATCGGCACTGCTGCATGCGGTCGCGGTGGTCAAGGCCGGCGCCTTTGGCATCGTGCGCATCGTCTACGAAGTATTCGGCGTCGAGCAGGCTCATGCCCTCGGCGTGCTCACGCCGCTCGCGGTGGTCGCGGCGACGACCATCGTGTGGGGCAGCCTGCGCGCGCTGACGCAGGACGAGCTCAAGCGGCGCCTTGCCTTCTCCACCGTCAGCCAGGTCTCCTATATCGCGCTCGGCGTGGCAATGCTGGGTCCGCAGGCGACCATCGGCGGGCTGGTCCACCTGGTGCACCAGGGCATCATGAAGATCACGCTGTTCTTCTGCGCCGGCAACTACGCCGAGACGCTCGGCGTGCACCGGGTCAGCGAGATGGACGGCATCGCGCGACGCATGCCGCTGACGAGCGCGGCTTTCACCATCGGCGCGCTCGGCATGATGAGCGCACCGCTGACCGCCGGCGCAGTCAGCAAGCACTGGCTCAGCGCCGGCGCGGAGGCCGCCGACATGGCCTGGGCAGGATGGGTGCTGACCGCCTCGAGCCTGCTCAATGCCGCCTACTTCCTGCCCATCGTGTTCCGCGCCTGGTGCCGACAGCCACCCACGGCGTGGCCGCAGGAGCACATCACCCGCGCCGGCTGGCGCGAGACCGGCTGGCTGCTGCTGCTGCCGCCCCTGGTGACCGCCGCGGCGACGCTCGGCGCCGGCGTGCTGGCCGACCTGCCGATGAGCCCGCTGACGTGGGCGCGACTCATCGCGGCGCGCGAGTACGCCGGTTCGTCAATGTGAACCGGTGCCCGCAGTGCTCCCGGATGCCGCCGTTGCCCGGCCGTGGTGCGCAGTACCGGTGACGGCGGCGCACACGCACCCTCAGTAATGCGGCGGCCGCTCGTCCACCGCGGCGCCGGGTGTCGTTCCCTCACGCGCGGCGAGGGAGCGCTCGCAGGCCGCGAGACGGTCGCGCAACAAGGCGATTTCGCGTTGCTGGCGATACAGCACGTCACCGAGCTCCTGGGTGGTACGCTCGAGGTAGGCCAGTCTCAGCTCGAGGGCTTCGGAGTCGATTGGATTCATGCCCCGATGATGCCATGCGTGGTCCCGCGGCGGCCACGGGTTGGGTCCAGCGCAGCCCCCGGGCATCACGTGCGCCGCCGCTGCGTTGCGCCGGGTAGTGAGCGCCGTGCGTGTCGCCCGTGAGCAAGCGCGCCCCGGCTGTGGCCGCAGCACGCGCCGATTGCAGGTCCCTTGCCGATCCTCGCGCGCAAGGGGCGCGGCAGCGCACGGCCAGCCCGTCGCCGGTGACGGCCCTCATCCCTCCGCTGGGCCCCCCGGCTGGTAACCACCGCCCAGGGCCTGGTACATCTTGACCATGGCGTCCATCTGCATGAGCCGGATCTCGACCAGTTCGAGCTTCGACTCCTGCGCCTCGCGCTGGGTGAGCAGCACTTCGAGGTAGTCCGCGCGCGCCGAGGTGAACATCAGTCCCGCGATGTCGGTCGCATCCGACAGCGCCGTCACCTGGTCGCGCTTGAGAGAGAAGCGGTGGCCCAGATTGTCGATGCGCGCCAGCTGGTTGAGCACTTCCATGTAGGCCTTCAAGGCCGCCTGCTGGTAGCGGTACACCGCCTGCAGCTGGGCCGCGGTAGCACTTGCGTAAGCTGCCTCGAGCGCCTTTCGGTTGATCAAGGGCATCAGGACGTCCGCGGCGAGGTTGTACAGCAGCGACTCCGGTGTGGTCGCGAAAGAACCTGCGCTGAAGGATTGCAGGCCGACGGCGGCACTGATGTCGAGCGACGGAAAGAAGCGCGCCCGCGCCGACTGGACGTCGAACTGCGTAGCCGCGAGTTCGAGCTCCGCCTGGACCACGTCGGGGCGGCGGACGAGGAGGTCGGCGGGCGCACCGAGATGCACCGATGCCGGCTCCTTGTCCTCGAACCCCTCGACGCTGCGCTCGACAGGTTGCGGGTAACGGCCGGCCAGGTAATTGATGCGGTTCTCCGTTTCCACGACCTGCTGGCGCAGCGAGTAGATGCGACTGCGGTTCTTCGCGACCTCCGCCTCGAATCGGCGCACGGCGAGCTCGGTGGCTTTCGCCGCGGCCTTCTGCAGTCTCACCGTCTCGAGCGCCTGGCGCTGGATCTCGATGGTCTTGTCGAGGATCGCAAGGCGCCGATCGAGCGCGATGAGCTCGTAGTAGGACGCAGCGATCTCGGCTACCAGCCGCGTGACCATGAAGTTGCGGCCCTCGCCGGTTGCGAGGTAGCGCAGCACCGCGGCCTTCTTCGCGTTGCGCAGCTTGTTCCAGATATCGACCTCCCAGGACAGCTCCGCGGCCAGCTTGAAGTCCGCGAGCGGCTCGGGGAACTCCTTGTCCGGCGCGACCTCGAGGTTCTCCTCGACAGCGCCCTCGCGCGTGTACTCGCCCACCTTGTCGATGCCGATACCACCACGCAGACGCACCGAGGGCAGGTATTCGCCGGTGCGTGCCGTCACTTCGCTCTTCGAGATCTCGATTTCCTGGAGCAGGATGCTCATCTCCTGGTTGTTCGCCAGCGCCGTGTCGATCAATGCCGCCAGGTGCGGATCATCGAAGAAGTCACGCCAGGCCAGGCTCGCCGAATTCTGCGCCTCGGCGCCAGCGGGAAATTCCGCGGGGATGGCCGGCGCCACCGACGTCCCGTCGAGCGTGCTCGGCGACGGCGGCATCAGCGAGCATCCCTGCAGGGTGGCGGCCAGGGCCGCACACGCGATCAAATGACGAGTGCTCATTGTGTTGTTCATCCTCAAACGTCCCCGTACTCGGCAATTTCGCTGAGTGGCGTTTCGTGCTCGTCCCGGATCAGCTGGCGATTCTCCGCCAGCCTGCCGAAGATGTAGTAGAGCCCCGGCACGATCACGACCCCGAACAGGGTTCCCAGCAACATGCCACCGGCGGCCGATGCACCAATGGTCTGGTTGCCGATGGCCCCGGCCCCGGACGCGCGTACCAATGGCACGAGCCCCGCAATGAACGCGAACGACGTCATCAGGATGGGACGGAAGCGGACTTTCGCCCCTTCGATCGCGGCCTCGCGCACGCTCAGCCCGGCCTGGTGCTTCTGGATGGCGAACTCGACGATGAGGATCGCGTTCTTGCCCAGCAACCCGACCAGCATGACCAGGCCCACCTGCGCATAGACGTTGTTGTCGAGACCCAGCAGCTTGAGCAGGATGAACGACCCGAGCACGCCAATCGGCAGCGACAGGATGACGGCGAGCGGCAGCAGGAAGCTCTCGTACTGGCCGACCAGCACCAGGTAGACGAACACCAGTACGATGACGAAGATGTAGACCGCCTCGTTGCCGCGACGGACCTCGTCGAAGGTCAGGCCCGCCCAACCGATGTCGTAGCCCCGCGGCAGGACTTCCGCGGCCACTTCCTGAATGACCTTGATCGCCTCGCCGCTGCTGTAACCCTTGGCGGGTGAGCCCTGGATGGTCGCCGCCGGATAGGCGTTGTAGCGCGTGATCTCGTTCAGACCCTGCCTGCGCTCTAGCTTCATGAAGGCCGAATACGGCACCATTTCGCCGCGCTCGTTCTCGACGTAGAGGTTGTCGAGATCGCTCGGCACCCGGCGATACTCGGGCGCCGCCTGCACGTAGAGCTTGAAGAAGCGGCCGAAGCGGATGAAGCCCTGTTCGTAGGTGCTGGCGACGAGGATCGCGAGATTATCCAGCGCCTTGCCGATGGACACGCCCTTCTGCATCGCGGCCTGGTTGTCGATGACGATCTCGTACTGCGGGTAGTTCGAGCTGAAGAAGGTGAAGACACCGCGCAACTCGGGACGCTCCTCGAGCGCCGCCATGAAACCGTCGACCACCTTCTGCAGGCGGTCGTAATCGCGCGTATTGGTCTTGTCCAGCAGGCGCAGCGAGAAGCCCCCCGCCGCCCCGTACCCCGGCACCGCCGGCGGCTCGAAGAACTCGATCATCGCGCCCGGGATCTCGCGCGCCTTCTCGTCGAGCTCGTGGATGATCTCCTGCGCCGACTTCTTGCGCTGCGACCAGTCCTTGAGGTTGATGAGACAGGTGCCGGCATTGGAGCCACGTCCCTCGGTCACGACTTCGTAGCCGGCAAGCGCAGTCACTGACTGCACCCCGTCGATCTCCGACGCGAGTTCCTGCAACTCGCGCGACTTGGCATAGGTACGTTCGAGGGTCGCCCCGGGCGGCGTCTGAATGATCGCGTAGATCATTCCCTGGTCCTCGTTCGGGATGAAGCCTGCTGGCAGCTGCTTGACCAGGGCGACAGTGGCGGCGGCGCCGGCCACGAGCATGAGGATGGTCAGCAGCCGGCGATGGGCGATGTGGTCGAGAACCCGGACATAGCCATTGGTGACTTTCCCGAACAGGTGATCAAAGCCGGTCAAGAGCCGCTTGAGCGGGCCGCCGCCGGCATGCGACGTGGGCCGCTTCAGCAGCATCGCGCACAACACGGGCGTCAGCGTGAGCGCGATGACGCCGGACAGGATGATCGCGACGGCCATCGTGATGGAGAACTGTCGGTAGAAGATGCCGACCGGGCCGGTCATGAAGGTCACGGGCACGAACACCGCCGTCATGACCAGCGTGATCGCGATGATGGCGCCGCTGATTTCGTGCAGCACCTGCATCGTCGCGCGGTAAGGGGACAGGTCCGACTCGTGCATCTTGGCGTGCACCGCCTCGACGACGACGATCGCGTTGTCGACCACGATGCCGATGGCGAGAACCAGCGCGAACAGCGAGATGAGGTTGATGTTCACGCCGAAGAGCTGCATGAAGAAGAACGTACCGACCAGCGACACGGGTACCGCGAGGGTCGGGATGAGCGTCGAGCGCCAGTCACCCAGGAACAGGAAGACCACGAGCGCGACCAGCACGAAGGCCTCCGCCAGTGTATGCAGGACCTTCTCGATGGAGGCGTCGAGAAAGCTCGAAACGTCGTAGCTGATCTCGTAATCCATGCCGGGCGGGAAGGCGTCGGCCTTGATCTCGTCGAGCTTGGCCTTGACCGCCTCGATGACCTCGCGCGCATTGCTGCCGTAGCTCTGCTTGAGGACGATGGATGCCGACGGGTGTTCGTCTAGATTCGAATAGATGTCGTAGAACTCGCTGTCGAGCTCGACATCGGCAACGTCCTTCAGACGCAGGATCTCGCCCTCCTCGGTCGATCGGAGGATGACGTTCTCGTACTCTTCGGTCTCGTTGAATCGGCCTTCGTAGGTCAGCACGTATTCGAGCGACTGCGAGGTCTTGCCCGAGGCCTGGCCGATGCGGCCCGGCACACCGATCACGCTCTGGTCGGCCAGCGCCTCCATAACCTGCTCGGTGGAGATGTCGTAGGCGCGCATGCGGTCCGGCTTGAGCCAGACGCGCATCGCGTACTGGCGGCTGCCGAGAATGTTCGCGCTGCCGACGCCACGGATGCGCTTCAACTCGGGGATGATATTGACGAACGCGTAGTTGAAGAGAAACTTCATGTCCGCGTCCTCGTGGGTGCTGTAGAGGTTCACGAACATCAACATGTTGGGCTGCGCAATATTGACGATGATGCCCTCGCGCTGAACCAGCGGCGGCAGGCGGGTCTTGACCTGGTCCACCCGGTTCATCACGTTGACCACCGCCTGGTTGGGATCGGTGCCCAGCTCGAAGATCACCTGGATGGTGGCCTCGCCCGCGCTGGTGGCATCGGAGGTCATGTACTTCATGTTCTGGACGCCGTTGATCGAGGTCTCCAGCGGGATCAGAACGGATTCCTCCAGGACCTTCGCACTCGCCCCCGGGTAAGCGATGAAGACGACCACCATGGGTGGGGCAACGGAGGGAAACTGCGAGATGGGCAGGGTCGCGATGGACAATCCCCCGAGGAACATGAGGATCAGGGAGATGACGATGGCCAGCGCCGGCCGATGCAGGATCTTCGTGAACATCGACTGACCCCCTATTCAGCAGGCAGCTTGAGCTGTGCGAGGGTCGTCTCGGGATCCTCGAACTCGTATTCGATCTTCTCTCCCTCGTGCACCTGGCGCAGGCCTTCGAGCAGGATCATGTCCGATTCCTCGATACCTTCGCCGACGACGAATACGTCCTCGAGCTCGTAGGCGATCTCGATCGGAACCTGCTTCACGGCATGGTCTTCACCGACCACGAACACGTACTTGTGCTCGAGGATTTCGAAGGTCGCCTTCTGCGGGATCACCAGGGCGTTCGGGAGCTTCGTCTCCATCAGGATGTTGCCCGTCTGGCCGTGCCTGAGGATGCGCTCGGGATTGGGGAAGTCGGCGCGAAAGGGAATCGTGCCGGTCTGGTTGTTGAAGTCGGCCTCGATGGTCGCGATCGTTCCGCTGTGCTCGAATCGCTGCCCGTTGGCGAGCTGCAGCTTGACGGTGTCATCGCCGTCGCCACGGCTGCGCTCGACGTAGGCGAGGTACTCGGCCTCGGGCACGTTGAAGTAGACCCACATCGTGCTGTTGTCCGACATCGTGGTGAGCAGTTCGCCTGCCTCGACGAGGCTGCCTTCGCGCACGTGCAGGCGGTCCATCAGCCCGTTGAACGGTGCCCTGATCTCGGTGAAACCGAGGTGCGCCCGAGCCAGGTCGAGTTCGGCCTTGGCCTTCTCGTAGTGGGCCTGGGCGAGCGCCAGCTCGGTATCCGAAACCACCTTGTTCCTGGCCAGGTTCGCGGTGTTCTCGTACTCCACCCTGGCTGCCTCGGCTTCCGCCTGCGCGCGCTTCAGCTCAGCCTGGTAGACGACCGGCAGGATCTTGAACATCAGCTGCCCCTGCTCGAGCTTCTGCCCTTCCTGGACCGCGACCTGTTGCAGGTATCCGTGCGCCATCGCACGCACGTCGATGTGCCGGCTGGAATGGATCTGGCACACGTACTCGCGAGTGATGGTCGTCTCGCGCTGAACCGGACGGGTCACGAGCAGTCGGTGCGACTCCTCCTCGTGCTGCACGGTCTCGGTTTCGCAGGCACTGAGACACAGCAACACCAGTACGGCGGTCAGAGTCGGAACGGTCTTACGCATGATTTTGCTCATCGGCGCTTCCTGAATGGCTGGTGCCGGGCTGCGCAGGCAGCAACGAGCTCCAGCCGGGGTGATTGGGGAGAGGTCCTGCGCGCTATTGGCGCGGCAGCCAGAGCAGGGCCGAAGCGCCTGGCGCGGTCGAATGACCTGCGCGCGGCCGCCCGGCCAACGCACGCCCAGTGACCGGCAGCACGAACGGCAACGGCGCTGCTGATTGCAGAGCCTGTCGGCGCCCGAGCCGCGGACGCCATGGCGTTGGTCGCACCACAGCGATGACGATGTGGCACACGGTGGGCGCAGGTGAGCGCTACACGCGTGCGTGGGGCGCAGCGAGGGCGCCCGGAACGGACATGCATGCCTGACTCCGGTCTACCGCGGGTCGCGCACGCACGCGCCTACACGCATGCCGCAACCACGGTGGCTCGACTTTGGACGTAGAGGATTGCCACGCCCGGGCGGGCGCGGCCGGGGTCAGCCGTTAAGGGGTGGAGCGCGGGCGTCCGCCAGGCGTGGCAGGGCCGGCAGCGCGTGGCCGGCGCTGGCAACGGCGACCGTCGATTCGGCGTGGTCGCACAGGCGGCGCAGTTGCCGTTCGGGCAGTGCGCCGTCGCCGCCGTCGCCGCCATCGCTACCAGCATCGACGTCGCAGGTTTCGCGCACGGTTTCGGCTTCGTAGCCGACTTCGAGATCGCCGGCGAGCCCCGTGCCGACGGGGTCGGTCAGGGCCAGCTGGCCGAGACCGATGAGCAGGACCGCGTTGAGCAACGCGGTGACCAGCCACTTGGGCGTTAGCGATCGGATGCGCATGGCGGCCGGGACGTTAGCACCGTTGATGCATTGCGTCAATTTGTTCCGCGGCGCCCGCCATCGCAACGCTGGCGACGGTCGCGGGCGAACCGTAACTCACTCCAGCGGACCATCCTGGGCGAAGCGTTCGAGCACGTTGGCCGTGATGCGCGCGCAGTCGTTGTCGCCATCGTTCCAGGGCAGTGCCTGGCCCCACGCGATGGAGCCGGTGGAGAAGATCGCGCCGCCGTTACAGGTGCGGGCATAGGTCATGTCCGCGCGCACCTGGAAATCCTGCGTGCCGCCGGTGCCCGGCAGGTTGAACATGATCTCCTCGACCACGTGGGGATAGTTGTCCGAGAACGGCTCGGAGGTCGCCAGCAGGCGCGTGTGCGGCGGCGTGCCGAGCGCGAGGTCGTAGCGATCGACCTCGAGACCGGCGGCACCGCCGAGGGCGAGCCCGTTGGCACCGAACATCTCGCCCTCCACGCCCGCGAAGATCCAGGCGCACTCGGGGTCGTAGCTGTCCGGCATGCGCTGGTAGGGCACGCATTCGTCCATGCCTTCACTGGCAAAGCCGACGCCGGTCTGCTTCTGCGGCGAGCGACCGCGATGGCGCCACAGGCCGCTGCGTTCGCCGTTGCTCGCCATGTAGTGCTCGCCGGGCTCGGCCTGCCAGGCGCGTGAGCCGGATTCGAGCTTGCGCACTTCCATGCACCACGGCTCCGCATCGCGGAACGACACCACCCAGTAGTAGCCATTGGCGCCGAGGTACATCACGCGCCCGCCGCGCGCGAGGTACTGCTCGGTGGCATCGACCATGCGCTCCGAGTAGTACTCCGAATGCGTGCCGTTGAGCACCACGTTGTACGGTTCGAGGCAGGCCACCCCTTCGCGGTGGAGATCCTCGTCGGTGATCACGTCGTAATCGAAGCCCGCGAGTTCGAGGAAACCGATGATCGACATGTCGGCCGGGAACTGCCACGGCAGCGACATGCCGGCCATGCGATGGCGCGGACGCAGGTTCATGATCGGCCGGCGATAGGACGAGTAGCACACCCCGCCACCGTCACTGTGGTGGTCGTAGGTCGATTTACCCCACTCGGGATGCTCGGCCAGCAGGAAGTCCCAATCGTGCAGGTTCAGGGTGTGCCCGGTGACCGCCTCCACCCCGGGCGCCGGCACCAGCACGAAGTGTTCATTGGCATAGGCGAGGTAGCTCGCCGTCGGCATCAGCATCGCGATCCTGGCCTGCGGGGTGTGCGGGCGCACGAACACCGGAACGTGGTCCTCGAGGCCGTCGGCGCGCACGCGCAGGGCATAGACGCCGCTCTTGAAGTCCGCGGGGATGGTCCAGCGCAGGGTGGGTGCCCACGCACAGTCGGTGACGGCGTCGTCGTGGTAATGAACGCCGCCGTACTCGTGCGGCGCCAGGCGGAAGCTGTCGTTGCGCCCGCCCCAGTTGTAGCCCGTCATGCCACGCACCGGGCGATTGCGGCCGACACCGTTGAGCGCCCAGGGACCGCTGTCGACGAGGGTGTCGCCGATACCGTTTTCGGTATAGCCGAGCGTCGGGTCCCAGCGCGCGGTGAGGCCATGGCCGGGCGGCTCGCCCCCTGCCCGCATGGCGTCGAGTTCGTCGCGGCCGAGCACGCGCGCATGGATACCGGCGCGATCGATCTTGCCGTTGTAGAGCGCGCCGACCTCACGGTCATCGAGGTGCTCGCCGGCGAGCAGGAGGCTGCGGTCGCAGCGCGCGGGCTTCAGTGCCACCTGCTGGCTGACGTGGCTGAGGTCGTCGCGCGGAAAGGCCGGCGACAGCAGGCTGTTGTAGCCGTTGACGTGGGCTTCCTGGTAGAGCGTGACGGTACCGCTCGCGGCGTCGAAGCTCGCCGCGACGAGATACCAGATGCGCGCGACAAGGGCACGATCGGCACTCACCTCGACGACCTCGCGACCATCACCGAGGCGCAGTGCGAGGCATCCGGCGGCGTCGATGCCGAGGCTGAAGCCGGCGCGGCTGTGTTCGCACCACTGGCTGATGATGCCCTGGCGGCCCTTGCCCGGCGTGGTCGGCCAGATCCACGCGTGGAGGGTGAAGCTATCACCGCCCGGCAATCGCCCGGCCGGGTCGGCCACCTCGACGAAGCTGCCGAGCTGGGTGAACTGCGGAGCGACGCTGACGCGCCCGTTGCAGTCGGCCACGACCTCGCGCTCGACGAAACCCGGCCCGCCGGCATGTTCGTCGCCGTGAATCAGGCGCACCAGCTGCACCTCGGCATCGCGCGGCTGGTCTGCGCCCAGCATGAACTCGACCGTATCACCAGCGCGTGCGCTCAGGCGGTCACAGTAGCCCGTTACATACTTCATCATCGACTCCCCTCAACGGCTGCGCAGCAGCGCGACGTGGTGCATGAAGACCGCGTGCAGCGCCTCGTTCTCGTCGGTGTAGACGATGTCATCGACAGGCTCGGGCCCGCTGCCGGGACGCACGGGCAGACGGATGACCTGGAACTCGCGGCAGGGTGTGCGCGAGTAGAGCGCGAAAGACGGCGACTTGCGAATGAAATTGAGCACACGCTCGAGCGCATCGCTGTGGCGACCGAGCGGCTTGCGCCGGTACTCTTCGATCAGATCCTCGGTGATCAGCCCTTGCAGCTCCTCGCGCAGACGCGCGTTGAATCGTTGCATGCAGAGCAGCTGGCGGTCGGCCGGCAGCGCGGTCGTCTCGGTCATGATGTTCTCCCCAGTCGTCACCGTGGCGGGTGGCGTCGTGCAGGTTAACGGATCTCACGGGTAGAGGGCACGCGCGGTCCCTGCCGGCCTGCCGCCACGGCAAGCTGCGCGGCCCCCTCGCGCGGATGACGACAGCGCCGATGTCTCCGGGTGGCTGTATTCGCCAATGAACCCGGGTACGCTTCGAGCCCTCGTTGCCGCTGAGTCGTTCCCATGGATGATCTCGAACTACTCGTCGACCTGCATCGGCATGGCGAACGCCAGGGGCCGGGGGGTGACGCGGAGACGTGTCTGGCCATCCGCCTGTCCGGTCTATCCGGTATCGCCGGCTTGCGCGTGGCCGACATCGGTTGCGGTAGCGGCGCGGCCACGCGGGTACTCGCTCGCGAGCTCGAGGCCACGGTGACGGCGGTCGACCTCGTGGGCGAGTTCCTCGCAGACCTCGCGAGTTCGGTACGTGGCAGCGAACTCGAAGCGCGCATCGAGACACTCGAAGCGTCGATGGATGCACTGCCGTTCGCGGCACGGTCGCTCGATGCAATCTGGTCCGAAGGTGCGATCTACAACATGGGCTTCGCGGCCGGGATCAGCGCATGGCGCCGGTACCTCAAGCCAGGCGGCATACTCGCCGTGTCGGAGCTGACCTGGCTGACCCGGGACAGGCCGGCAGAGCTTGAAGCACATTGGGCGCAGGAATACCCCGAGGTGGATACGGCCGCGGCCAAGATTGCCATCCTGGAACAGAGCGGCTACGCGCCCGTCGGCTACTTTCCGCTCCCGCGCCGATGCTGGGAGGAGAACTTCTATCGGCCGCTCCGGGACCGCTTCCCGGCCTTCCTCGCGCGCCACGACAACGCCGCGGCGGCGGCAGCGATCGTTGCCGCAGAGGAACACGAGATCGCGCTCTACGAGCGCAATGCCGACTTCGTCAGCTACGGCTACTACGTCGCGAGACGGCTCGCGGACTGAGCAACCATCGATCCTGCGCGAGGCTTCAGCCGGCCGGCCAGCCGAGCTCGAACCGGCACCTTGGGCGTACGGCAGGTGGTACGAGGAAGTCGCGAGATGCATGGGGCTCGCTGACGTGCGTACCTCTTCGTCATTGAGCATTGTTGCGTGAACGCAACGCTCTTTCGACATCTAGCGCCGCCGCACGTTAACGGCTGAAGGGGGCGCGGCCGGCCAATATTCGTAGCCACGATTCCCTGATCGGGGTCACGAACACTGCGATCCGCGTGCTCGAGACTCGCGAATCCGTGTGTATCTCGCAACATGAATGTGGTCAAATTCACATCGATACGTTCCGCTATCACAGCCTGCAAGGACGGGAACCAGTCATGAGCACCTCGATCACGCCTCGCGCCGTCACCCTGCGTGCGTCCGTCGCTGCGCTACTCGTCACCTTGGCTGTGCCGACGCTGACCCAGGCCACGGACGCCGATGCCAACGGCAGCTGGACCGGGCGCATCTCGGGTTCCATCAGCGGCTGCCTGGATTCGGCGGACGATGGACCGGACGCGGTCACCGTCACGCTCGTGCTGACGCAGAGCGGAGGAACGGT
Source organism: Gammaproteobacteria bacterium (assembly GCA_040220855.1). GTDB lineage: Bacteria > Pseudomonadota > Gammaproteobacteria > JACKNG01. The sequence goes on from JAVJVZ010000038.1 coordinate 88,559, forward strand.
CAGCGGTAGCGGCTCCTTCGACGGTGGCGGCAGCATCTCCGGCCTGTCGGGCTCCTTCAGCAGCGGCGAACTTGGCGGTTCGTTCAACTACACCGACAGCGACGGCACCGCGGGCGAGGGTTTCTTTCTCGCCAGCATCAGCGGCGACACCCTGGTCTTCGACGACCTGCAGACCTACGACCAGACGGGCGATACCTGCATGGGAACGTACAGCGGCACGCTGACCCGCCAGGGTGCCAGCCGCGGCGAGGGCGCCCTCGAAGAGCAGCCAGGCGAAATCGCCACCAACGACCGTCAGCTGCGCACCCAGGTGACCACGTTCACCAATGCCATCGGCTCGCACCTGCGCAACCTCTCGCACAACGTGCGCGGCCTGACCGGACTGACCGGCACTGGCGGCCGCTACGAAACCGGCCTCGCCGCGGGCGACGGCACCCTGCCCGGGCTCGGCGGGTGGCTGAGCTACAACTACACCGACCTGTCGAACGACTTCAGCGGCGCCGCCTACGACGGTGACGCACACAACGTGGTCGGCGGCTTCGACATTCGCCCGCTCGACAGGACGGTGCTCGGCATCGCGGTCGGCTGGGAATGGACTGACCTCGACACCCCCTACAACGGCGGTGAAGTGGCGAAGGATGGCGTCACTATCGCGCCCTACGTCGCCGTGCTCGTCACCGACCAGCTCAGTCTCGACGCGAGCTTCGGTTACAGCAGCCTGGAAACCGAACAATTTCGCCTGGCCGGCACGAGCAAGGTGAGCGCCTCGAACGGCAGCGATCGCTGGTTCGGCTCTGCCAACCTGAGCGGCTTCTGGCAGCACGGCAACTGGTCACTCAGCCCGCGTACCGGTTTCGTCTACGCGACCGAGGACGTCGACGGCTTCACCGAGAGCAACGGCAACATCGTCGCCTCGCGCGAGGTGACTTTCGGCCAGTACCACGTGGGCGGCGAGATTGCCTACCTGTGGGGCAACTGGGAACCGATGGTCGGCGCCGTCTACGAGCTCGATTTCTCCAAGGACGAGTACTCAGCGCTCGATGCCAACGGCAACCTGGTGGTGGTCAACCGCGACGACGACAACGTGCTGTTCAATGCCGGCGTCCGCTATCGCCACCCGGGTGGCTTCACCGGCTCTCTCGAGTACCGCGGTCGCTTCGGTCGCCAGTACGTCGACGAAGACAACATCACCGCGACGCTGCGTATCGATTTCTGACCACGCCTCCTCAGCCTCCCGCGACCGGCAGACCCGCGGCGACCGGCAGCCCCGCGGCGCGCCACTCCGGCAGGCCGTCCTCCAGGCGGCGTGCTGCAAAGCCGTGGTCACGCAGCAGTGCGACGGCCTCGAACGACAGCACGCACCAGGGGCCGCGACAGTAGGCGACCACGAGCTGCGCCGGGTCGAGTTCGGCCAGGCGTGCCTCGAGCTCGTCGAATGGAATGCCGATCGCGCCGTCGATGTGGCCGAGCGCGTACTCTTCCCGCGGGCGGACGTCGAGGACCGTGACCGTGCCGCCGCGCGCCCGTGCCACGAGTTCGCTGCGCGACACCGGTTCGAGGGCGTCTCGCCGGTTGAAATAGGCGTCGACCACGCGCGCCGCTTCGGCGCGCCGGTGCTGCGCCACCTGTTGCAGGGCGGCCAGCAAGCCGAGCACCTCGTCGTCCGCAAGAACGTAGCGCACTTGTTTGCCCGCACGCGTGGCATTGACGAGACCGGCCTCGCGCAACTGACGCAGGTGCTGGGAAGCGTTCGCGACCGAGAGGCCGCAGCGCGTCGCGAGCGCCTCCACGGACAACGCACCCTGCGCGGCGTGCTCGAGCAGCTCGAGCCGGTGTGGATGTGCGAGGGCTTTGGCAACCCGGGCAAACTCGGTGTAGAGGGCCTGCTTTGGCGCTATTGACAAGGCATCATCTCGCAGCAAGTATCATTCAATTTTTCGATTGAATTTACTTTCACACTAACCGCATGACAAGCCTCCCCGCGATCGGCACCTGGTTCCTCGCGCACGAAGTCGGCATTCGCGTCGGTGGCTTCGCCGTGGCGTTCGCGCTGGTCGGGGCATGGGAACGCTGCAGGCCGGCGCGCACGCTGCGCCTGTCGAGAGGCCAGCGCTGGGTGAACAATCTCGCCCTCGTGGTCATCGATACGCTGCTCTTACGGCTGTTCTTCCCGGCCGCCGCGGTCGGTTTCGCGAGTCTCGTCGCGGCGCGCGGCTGGGGAGTGTTCAACCATCTGGCGGTGGCACCGTGGCTGGCCGGCATCGTGAGTGTGGTCGCGCTCGACCTCGTCGTCTGGCTGCAGCACGTGCTGATGCACGCGGTGCCGATCCTCTGGCGCGTGCACCGCGTGCACCATGCCGACCCGGACTACGACCTCACCACCGGCACGCGCTTCCATCCCATCGAGATCCTGCTCTCCATGCTGGTCAAGTGCGCCGCCATCGCCGCGCTCGGTGCGCCAGTGTTCGCCGTGCTCGTGTTCGAGGTCGTGCTCGGCACGAGCGCGTTGTTCACCCATGCCAACGCACGCCTGCCGCCACGGATCGACGGCGTGCTACGCCGGCTCGTCGTCACCCCTGACATGCACCGTGTGCATCACTCGGTTGCGCCGGACGAGGCAACTTCCAACTTCGGCTTCAACCTGTCCTGCTGGGATCGCCTCTTTGGCACCTACCGTGCCCAGCCACGCGGCGGCCACGACGCGATGACGATCGGCGTCGCCGGCTTGACCGCACCGCGCGACGTGATCTGGCTGCGTGGCCTGCTGCTGCTGCCGTTCCGACCGCTGCCGGGATCCGCGGCCACCCCCCCCGCACCCGTTCCGGGCGCCCCGCTCGGCGAGGAACAGGCGCGCGGCACGCGGCGCTAGACGCCCTTACATAGTGCCGGGTCGAGCGCGTACAGTCCGCTCAGGGAGGCCTTGCCGAGAACGCGCGCCGGCCCGCTGCGGTGCAGGCGCATCGTACGCACGGCGCACGGCGGGCAGGCGCCCCGTCTGCTGCGCCCGGCGCCGCAACGCCGGGCGCAACATGATCCCGGTCAAGCCGGTACCCGATGCCCTGCCTAGCATCACTCGCCATGCCGGGCCTGAGGGCGCGGTGTTTGCGCTGCAACAAGGGGAGATCGACCACCATGGCCAGCCAACAACAGAACGCACCCGCCAGGCACGCGCCGGCGGTTGCCCAGTACGACATCATCATCATCGGCGCCGGCATCTGCGGCATGTACATGTCCTATCGCCTGCGCGAACTCGACCTCTCCTTCCACGTCTACGAGGCGGGGGAGGATCTCGGTGGTACCTGGTTCTGGAATCGCTACCCGGGCTGCCGTTTCGACTCCGAGTCGTATTCCTACGGTTACTCGGTATTTCCCGAGGTACTCGAGGAATGGAGCTGGAAGGAACAGTTCTCGCCGCAGCCGGAGACGCTCGAATACCTCAATTTCGTCGCCGACAAGCTCGACCTGCGCCGTGACATCAGCTTCGATGCGCGCCTGCGCGCGGCCAGCTTCGACGAGGACGCGAACGAATGGGCCCTCACTTTCGAGGACGGCCGCCGTGCGCGCTGCCGGTTCCTCGTCGCCGCCACGGGCCCCCTGTCCGCGCCACAGATGCCCGTCATTCCCGGCATCGACGACTTCGCCGGCGAGGCCTATCACACCGCGCTCTGGCCGCGCGATCCGAACGGGTTCGGCAGCCCGGTGAAGGATTTCACCGGCAAGCGCGTCGCCGTCATCGGCACCGGCGCCACCGGCGTGCAGGTGATCCAGGAAGTCTCAAAGACAGCGCGCCAGCTGCATGTATTCCAGCGCACGCCAAACTGGTGTGCGCCACTCAAGAACAGTCCCGTCGACGCCGCGACCGCGGCCGAGCTCAAGGCCAGCTACCCCGAGATCTTCGCCAGGTGCCGGCAGTCGTTCGGCAGCTTCATCCACGATTTCGACCCGCGCTCGGCGCTCGAGGTCAGCGCGGAAGAGCGCAATGCCCTGTTCGAGAAGCTCTACGACGAACCCGGCTTCGGCATCTGGCTCGGCACCTTCCGTGACGTGCTCACCGACCCGCAGGCAAACGCCTACGCGAGCGAGTTCGTCGCCAACAAGATTCGCCAGCGCGTGAAGGATCCGGCCGTGGCGGAGAAGCTGATCCCGAAAGATCACGGGTTCGGCACCCGCCGCGTGCCGCTCGAGACGAACTACTACGAGTGCTACAACCAGGACAACGTCGAACTCGTCGACTGCCGCGAGACGCCGATCGAGCGCATCACGGCGACGGGAATCGAAACCTCGGCGGCAAGCTACGAGGTCGACATGATCATCTACGCGACCGGTTTCGACGCCGTGACCGGCGCGCTGCATCGCATCGATATCACCGGGGTCGGCGGGCGCAAGTTGAAGGACAAGTGGCGTGACGGGCCGCGCACCCTGCTCGGCATGCAGATCGCGGACTTCCCGAATCTCTTCACCCCGGTCGGGCCCCATAACGGTGCCGCCTTCTGCAACATTCCGCGCTGCATCGAGCAGAACGTCGACTGGCTGGCCGGCCTGTTCCACCACCTGCAGGATGCGCATATCGAACGCATCGAGGCCGAGGTGCCGGCGGAGGACGCGTGGACCGAACACGTCAACGAGACCGCCGCGGCGACCCTGTTCCCGACCGCGCGGTCGTGGATCATGGGAGTCAACGAGAACGTGCCGGACAAGGTCACCGGTTTCGTCGCCTACGCGGGCGGCTTCCCTACCTATCGCGCCAAGTGCGACGAGGTCGCCGAGCACGGTTACGCGGGTTTCTCGATGCGTTAGCAGGCTGGGGCAACGTCACTCACCTGCAGCAGGCTCTCCGGCCGCGCCGACGCGGCCGGAGAAGCGGTTTTGCGGCGACTTGTCCTCGCACGGGGCCGCTCCGCTCAGGGCCGCCAGCCGAACTCGAGCAGGGCCACGTGACGCGCGTAGCTGCGGCCGGACACGGTCGAGTCGCGCTCGCTGTAGCGCCACCCGAGCGTCGTGTAGAGATTCAGGGGTAGCTGCCACGTCGCGCCGATGCGGCCAGACCAGGTATCGGCCTCGCGCGTCGTGCCGACATAGTTGCGCCGCACGTAGCCGAGCGCGGCCGCCAGCGAGAGGCGGTCGGACAGCCGATGCGACGCGCGCAGGCGCACGGTGGAAGCGAAACGACCCGATTCGAAGCCCTCGCTCGCTTCCTCGATCTCACGCAGCGCGTCGAAACGCAGCTGCGTCTCGGGCGCTACCTGCCAATCGACTTCGGCGCCGTAGCCGATGCCGTCGGCCTGCTCCAGATTGGGATCATCGTCGTCGAAGTCCTGCATCATGTGCCCGCCGTAGAGACGTGCACGCAGCTGCCGTTCGAACACGATCTCGACGCCGCCGACGATGGCGCGGCCGTCGCCGTCGCGATCGACGAGCACCCGCGGCGGCGCCTGGTCGTAGCCGTGGTCGTTCCAGCGATAACGGACGAAGGGCTTGAGATGGTCGTTGAACTGCCAGCCGAGTTCGAGCGCGATGTCGACGGTATCGCGGTGGCGGCCGATCACGTCGATGACGCCGCCACCGCGCGCCGGCACGTCAT
>JAVJVZ010000039.1:0-15948 GCA_040220855.1 Gammaproteobacteria bacterium
CGAACCTGGGGAGTTTCGACTCGGCCTCCGGAATCACCATCAAAAAAGGGTCCCGTGGGACCCTTTTCCGGGGCACCCGGAAGGATGGACTCGGAATCGCATGTTGCGATTCCTCGCCCCTGCGGGGCGCCGGCCGGTGGCCGGCGTCCAATCTAGCTGTGCGAGATTGTCGAACCTGGGGAGTTTCGACTCGGCCTCCGGAATCACCATCAAAAAATGGTCCCACGGGACCCTTTTTAGATGGCGCGCCCGGAAGGATTCGAACCTCCGACCACCTGGTTCGTAGCCAGGTACTCTATCCAGCTGAGCTACGGGCGCACGTTCCGCCGGGGCGGAAAGGGGCGCATTATCGGGATCGTCCGGCGGGCTGTCAAATGGCGTCGCGGCGCGACGCCGGGCCTGAGGGGGCACACCGCACGGCTCCGCCTGCGGGTGCCCGAGTCCGCTGGCGGGTGTTGCCGGGCGGACGCTACACTCGGTGCCAGTTTCGACCAGAGGAGAGCGCCATGATCAGTTCCATGGACATCAACTGCGACATGGGGGAGAGCTTCGGTAATTGGAAGATGGGCGACGATGTCGGCATGATGCCGCGCATTACGACGGCCAATGTCGCATGCGGTTTCCATGCGAGTGATCCGGTGACGATGTTGCAGACGGTGGCGCTGGCCAAGGAGCGCGGCGTGGCCGTCGGATCCCACCCGGGTCTGCCGGACCTGCTCGGGTTCGGGCGCCGTGCCATGAACATCACCGCCGAGGATGCCCATGCGTATGTCGTGTACCAGACCGGGGCACTGCAGGCGGCGCTGCACCTGCACGGCATGGAACTCCACCACGTCAAGCCCCACGGCGCGTTCTACTCGGTGCTCAGGACGGACGAAGTGCTCGCAGAGGCAGTCGCCGACGCCATCGCGAGCTTGTCGGGCAAGCCGATGCTGTACTGGCCTGCACCGCTGAGCGCGGCCATGCCCGTCGCGGCGCGCAAGCGTGGCATTCGCGTAGTGGGCGAAATCTATCCCGACCTGCAGTATGCCCCGGACGGCTCGCTGGTGCTGCAGCGCTCCAAGCACGAGACGGATACCGAGTTCGCCGCCCAGCAGGTCAAGCGCTTCGTGCAAACAGGCAAGGTCGAGGCTACCGACGGTTCGCTGATCGAACTCGAGGCCGAGAGCATGTGCATCCATGGTGACGGCCCCAACGCGACGGCGGTCGGCGACGCGGTACGCGCCATGCTCGCCGACATCGGCTGCGGCATCGCGCCGGTTACGTCCTGACGGGAGGTTGCGCCATGAGATTCGGACTCACCTTCTCGATGCAGGTACCGCCGGGCAGCGGCGCCTCGTGGCAACAACCCTACCGGGAGATGCTCGAGTGCCTGCCGCGCGCCGAGGCCCTCGGCTACGACTCCGCCTTCCTCGTCTCGCACCATGCCCAGAAGGACGGCCTCTGCCCCGGCCCGCTGATCGCCTGTGCCGGCGCGGCCGCGGTCACCCGCCGGATGCGCATCGGCACCGGGGTGCTGCTGGTGCCGCTGTATGCCCCGCTCAAGCTCGCCGAGGACATCGCGGTGCTCGACAACCTGGCAGGCGGCCGCTTCATCTTCGGTGTCGCCCCTGGCTACGTCGCGGCCGAATTTGCCGCCCACGGCATTCCACGTGACGAACGCGTGCAGCGCTTCGAAGAAGCGCTCGACCTGATGACGACGGCCTGGACGCAGGACACCTTCGCCTTCGATGGCCAGTTCTACAAGGTGCCGGAGACGCGCATGACGCCGAAGCCGGCGCAATCGCCCCATCCGCCGATCTGGTACGGCGTCTCGGCCAAGGCATCGCTGCGTCGCGCGGCCCGGCGACACGCGGTGCAGATCATGTCACCGCGTCACGGTCCCGAGGAGCTGCAGGCACACTTCGCGGTGTACGAGGAGGAAGCGACGCGAATCGGCTGGACCATCACCGAGCGGCCAATCATGCGGACAGTGTTCGTTGCCGAGACCAAGGCGCGCGCCGAGGAAATCGCCGCCCCAGCGCTCAACTACCTCTTCACGGAACTCTACGGCGCGGCATCAGCCGCGGGCGAGCGGGTGCTGCGCGCGGCCGACGGTTCGGTCATCACCGACAAGACGCAGGTGACTTTCGAGACGTTCAAGAATCGCTACATCATCGGCGACCCCGCGTTCGCCATCGAGCAGCTACGGATCTACGAGGAGGCGGTCAAGCCGACCGACGTCGTGTGCTGGATGCACCTGCCGGGGATCAGTGGCGACGACGCCATGCGCTCGGTGGAGCTGTTCGCTCGCGAGGTCATGCCGCACTTCTCGTGAGCCCCCGACGCGCCCTGCTGCCTCGCCGCGCAATTACGATGCATGGGCGTGTCTGCCGCCGGAAGCCGCACATTGCGCGGCGCGCGACGGGTGCCGTGCAGGCCACCGGGACTCGGTGCCGGCGGACCGACCGTGGCCATCTTACGCCGGCAGCCCTGGCGGGAACATCATGCCTGCCGGCGCGGACACGCCGACAGGGTTGACGCGATACGCGCGGGTCAGTAGACGATGACGCCGCGCGCGTTCTTGCCGCTCTCGAGATCGGCGAAGGCCTCGGGGGCCTCGTCGATCGAGTAGGTACGTGTGACGAGCGTATCGAGGTCGAGCTTCTTCTGGCGGTACAGGTCGAGGTACATCGGGAAGTCGACCTTGAAATTGGCGCTGCCATACATGCAGCCCACGATCTTCTTCGCGGTGAAGGGAACGATCATCGCGTTGAACGAGAAGCGGTCATCGGCGCGACCGACGCCGACCAGCACGCACGTGCCGTTCATGCGCGTCGCCTTGAAGCAGGCTTCGATGAGCTTGCCATTGCCGACCACCTCGAAGGTGTAGTCGACGCCGATGCCATCGGTCATCGCCTGGATTTCCTTCACCGCGTCGCCACCCGGCGTGACCGTGTCGGTCGCGCCGAAGGCCTTGGCCATTTCCATCTTCTCGGCCGAGAGGTCGACCGCGATGATGCGCGCCGCACCGGCGATACGCGCGCCCTGGATGACGTTCAGACCGACGCCGCCACAGCCGAACACGGCGACAGTGGACCCCGGCTTGACCTCGGCGGTCTTGATCGCAGCGCCGACGCCCGTGGTGACACCGCAGCCGACCAGGGCCGCGGCCTTGAAATCATAGGACTTGTCGATCGCGACCACGCAGGCGGATGGCACGACGCAGTATTCGGCCATGTTGCCGAGAAAGGACATCACGGCGATTTCCTCGCCGTTCATGCGCACGCGGCTGGTGCCGTCGAGCAGCCCGCCGTGCGGCTTGTTCTGACGGCACATGTAGGGCTCCAAGCGCAGGCAGCTGTAACACTCGCCGCAGTTCGGAATGAACGAGAGCACCACGTGATCGCCCGGCTTGACGTTGGTCACGCCTTCGCCGACCTGCTCGATGACGCCCGCGCCCTCGTGGCCAATGACGGACGGCAGCTTCCAGCGGATCGTGCCATTGATGATGGAGAGGTCGGAGTGGCAGATGCCGGTCGCGCCCATCTTCACCAGCACCTCGCCGGTCTTAGGTGCCTCGAGCTCGACGTTCTCGACGGAAAACTTGTTGACTTCGTGTACGACTACCGCCTTCATCAGGCTGCCCCTCCGGAAAATGTTGCGAAACGAGAGAAAAAGCCGGCGCAGGGTATCATTTTTCCCGCGCCCGATGGGCTGCCCCATGGCGCAGCCATGACGCCGCTCAATTTGCCGGCGGCGCCGCCCGCACGGCGCGGAAATCCTCCAGCCAGGCATCGGCCCACCAGTTGGCGTTGGCCTCGGTGTTGCGCTCGTCGAGTTGCGCTGAATCGGCGAGAAAGTGGAAACACTCGTGTGCCAGGGTGTGCACTGCACACTCCTCGAGATCGGCAAAGCGGAACTCGAACTCGCCCGAGCGCCACCCGCGCCGGCTGCCCGGGGCCGGAATGCGCGCCCAGTGGACATAAGAGAAAGGCGGCGGCATTTCCACGTTCACACTCGCACGGATGCGATAACCGTGCTCCCAGCCGCCTGCCCGGACATCGCGGCGGAAAGGGTAATGGCAGGCACCGTGCAGCAATACCTTGCGATTGAGCGGCAGCAGCTTGATCCAGTCGAGCAGACGCGTGTCGAACGCCGCGAGACGGTCACCAATGAAGTTCGTCACGTGCGGCATGCCGACCTTGTCGATCACACGGTAGGGCTGCTCGGCTGTGGTCGTCGCTCGGGTCACGGGCGTGTCAAGGCGGAAATGACAACAAGGATAACGCCGTGAAGGGCCGCGAAACCACGCCAATCGCGCCCGCCGATGACCTTGGCACGACTCCGGGCGGCGGCATAGAATCGTGCCGTCCGGGTGCACTATCCGGACACGGGAGAACGGTGATGACGATCCCGAGGGGAGGAGAGGCGCTTGGAGCCGACAGATATCGGTAACCCCGATTATTTTCACAAGGTCGTAGACTGCCAGTGGGCATGCCCTGCCCACACGCCCGTACCGGAGTACATCCGCCTCATCGCGGCCGGCCGCTATGCCGATGCGTACATGGTCAACTGGCAGTCCAACGTGTTCCCGGGCATCCTCGGGCGGACCTGCGATCGTCCCTGCGAGCCGGCCTGCCGGCGGGGGCGGGTCGAGGAGGAACCGGTCGCGATCTGCCGCCTGAAGCGCGTCGCCGCCGACTACAAGGGCAATGTCACCAAGCGCATGCCGCGCAAGGCTCGGCGCGCCAACGGCAAGCGGGTGGCCTGCATCGGCGCCGGTCCGGCCTCGCTCACCGTCGCACGGGACCTCGCGGTACTCGGTTACGAAGTCGTCGTGTTCGACGGTGAAGACCGCGCGGGCGGCATGATCCGCAGCCAGATACCGAAGTTCCGCCTGCCCGAGGAGATCATCGACGAGGAGGTGGGTTATATCCTCCGGCTCGGCGTCGAATTTCGCGGCGGCGTCTGGATAGACTCCCTCGCGTCCGTCCTCGAGCAGGACTTCGATGCCGTGTTCGTCGGCACCGGCGCGCCGCGGGGACGCGACCTCGACATTCCCGGCCGCACCGAGGCGGCCGACCATATCCACATCGGTATCGACTGGTTGTCGTCGGTCGCCTTCGGCCACATCGATAGCATCGGCAAGCGCGTTATCGTACTCGGTGGTGGCAATACCGCCATGGACTGCTGCCGGTCGTCGAAGCGTCTTGGTGGAGAAGAGGTCAGCGTCATCGTGCGCTCCGGCTTCGAGGAGATGAAGGCCTCGCCCTGGGAGAAGGAAGATGCCATGCACGAGGGCATCCCGATCCTGAACTACCTCGTACCGAAGTCCTTCGAGCACGAGAACGGCCGTCTCATCGGCATGACCTTCGAACAGGTTCGCGCCGAGTACGCCGCCGATGGCCGGCGCTCGCTGGTACCGACCGGCGAACCCGATCGTCTTGTCCCGTGCGACGACGTCCTCGTCGCGATCGGACAGGAGAACGCGTTTCCCTGGATTGAGCGCGACATCGGTCTCGAGTTCGGCAAGTGGGACATGCCGGTCGTCGATCGCGCGACGCTGCAGTCGACGATTCCCAAGGTGTTCTTCGGCGGCGACGCCGCGTTCGGGCCGGAGAACATCATCTGGGCCGTCGCACACGGCCACGAGGCCGCGATCTCCATCGACAAGTTCCTCAATGGCGAGGATCTCAGCGCTCGCCCCACGCCGAATGTTGCGATCTCGTCGCAGAAGATGGGCATCCACGAGTGGAGCTATGACAACGACGTTTCCGCTGACAAGCGCTTCAAGGTCCCGCTGCGCGATTTGAAGCAAGCCTTGTCGAACATCAAGGTCGAAGTCGAACTCGGCTTTGACCAGACCCTTGCGCTGGCCGAGGCCGAACGCTGCCTGAATTGCGACATACAGACCGTCTTTACCGACAAGCTCTGTATCGAGTGCGATGCGTGCGTCGACATCTGCCCGACCGACTGTATCAATTTCACCGCGAATGGCGACGAGGCCGATCTGCGCGGGCGACTGCGTGCTCCAGCCGCCGAAGCGTCGCAGGCGCTCTACGTTTCGCTGCCGCTCAAGACTGCCCGCGTCATGGTCAAGGATGAGAACGTCTGTCTGCACTGCGGGCTCTGCGCGGAGCGCTGTCCGACCGGTGCCTGGGACATGCAGAAAACGCTCATCGAGATGCAGCACGCCGGGCCGGGCTGCAGACCGCGTCGTCGCAAGGCGCGCGCAGCCTGAGGAGGTAGCCAGCTCGTCATCATGAAAGCGCTCGCGGCGGTCAACGACTTCGTCGTCAAGTTCGCCAACGTCAACGGTTCGGGCTCCGCCTCGGCCAACGCGTTGTTCGCCAAATCAATCCTGCGCATGGGCGTGCCGGTAAGCCCACGCAACATCTTCCCGTCGAACATCCAGGGCTTGCCGACCTGGTACGAAGTGCGCGTCTCCGGTCGTGGCTGGCTCGGCCGCCGCGGTGGCGTCGACCTTCTCGTGGCCATGAATCCGCAGACCTGGGATCAGGACGTCGCCGAACTCTCTCCTGGCGGCTACCTGTTCTACGACTCGACGAAGCCACTGCCGCCAAGCAAGTTTCGCGACGACATCCATGTCCTTGGCATGCCGCTGACCCAGCTGTGCAACCGCAGCTACACCGATAGTCGTCAGCGCCAGCTGTTCAAGAACATCATCTATGTCGGCGCGCTCGGCGCCTTGCTGGATATCGATGCTGAGGTGATGCAGACGCTCGTCGCCGAACAGTTCCGTGGCAAGGAAGCCTTGCTGCAGTCCAACCTCAAGGCGATGCAGATGGGGCGCGACTACGCCATGGCCGAGTTCGACTGCCCGCTCGGCCTGCGCGTCGAACCCTCGGCGGCAGTCGGTGATCGCATCTTCCTCGAGGGCAACAGTGCGGCGGCGCTGGGCGCGGTGTACGGAGGCGCCACGGTGTGCGCGTGGTATCCAATCACTCCTTCGTCGTCCCTCGCCGAGGCGTTCGAGCGGCACTGCCGCAAGTTCCGTATCGAACCGGATACCGGCAAAGCCCGCTACGGCATCCTCCAGGCCGAGGACGAACTCGCGTCGATCGGCATGGTGATCGGCGCGGGCTGGAATGGCGCACGGGCATTCACCGCCACCTCGGGGCCAGGAATCTCACTGATGCAGGAGTTCCTCGGCTTCGCTTACTTCGCGGAGATCCCTGCCGTCATCTTCGACGTTCAACGCGGCGGCCCATCCACCGGTATGCCGACACGTACACAACAATCGGACCTGCTCTCCTGCGCCTACGCGTCGCACGGCGATACCAAGCACGTGTTGCTGTTTCCCGAGGATCCGCGCGAAGCCTTCGAGATGGGTGCGGCCGCGTTCGATCTTGCCGATCGCCTGCAAACACCGGTATTCGTCATGCTCGACCTCGACATCGGCATGAACGAGCGTTTGTGTCGTCCGCTCGAGTGGGACGACGGCCGCCATTACGACCGCGGCAAGGTGATGACCCGCGAAATGCTCGACCGCGGCGATGCCTTTGCACGCTACCTGGACGTAGACAAGGACGGTATCCCCTATCGCACTTATCCCGGCACGCACCCGACGGCCGGTGCGTACTTCACCCGTGGCACAACCAAGGATCAGTATGCGAAGTACAGCGAGGCCGGACCGGACTACGTGGAGAACATGCAGCGCCTGTTGCGCAAGCTCGAAACCGCCAAGGAGCTCGTTCCAGCACCGGTCGAGCGCAGCGGCGGCGGTGCACAGCGCATCGGCGTGATTTATTACGGATCCACTGCTCCCGCCATGGACGAGGCGTTCGACCTGCTCGAGGCTGCCGGGATAGCCGTCGATGCGCTGCGGATCCGCGCTTTCCCGTTCGCAGACAGCGTCGACGCCTTCATCTCCGCACATGAACAGGTATTCGTCGTCGAGCAGAACAGGGACGGCCAGTTGAGGACGCTGCTCGTCAACGAGTGTGGCGTCGCGCCGAGCCGTCTCGTTCCTGTCCTCCACTACGACGGGACACCGATCACCGCACGCTTCATCTCTACCGAGATCGTACAAAGCCTGCTGGACGGCGCCCAGCGCGTCGCCCGTGCGGCCAATGCAGGCTGACGCGCGCTTCAAGGGGAAGTTCGATGACCTACATCGCCAAGCCGAAGCTCACCCATCCGCAGACCACGACCAATAGCCTTGGCTATTCGCGCCGTTACTACGAAGGCGCAATTTCCACGCTGTGTGCCGGATGCGGGCACGACTCCATCAGCGCTGCGCTCATCCAGGCCTTCTTCGAGCTCGCGATCGAGCCGCATCGCGTGGCCAAGCTGTCCGGCATCGGCTGCTCGTCGAAGACACCGACTTACTTCCTCGGCAGCTCACACGGCTTGAATAGCGTGCACGGACGCATGCCCTCCGTCCTGACCGGTGCCAACCTGGCCAACCGGGACATGATCTATCTTGGGGTGTCGGGTGATGGGGACTCCGCATCAATCGGTCTTGGCCAGTTTGCGCACGCATTGCGGCGTGGCGTCAACATGTTGTACATCGTCGAGAACAACGGCGTATACGGATTGACCAAGGGACAGTTCTCCGCGACGGCGGACAAGGGTTCGAAATCCAAGCGAGGTGCCATCAACGCCGATGCGTCGATCGATCTCGTCAGCCTTGCACTGCAACTCGGCGCCACCTTCGTGGCGCGCAGCTTCTCCGGCGACAAGGGACAACTCGTCCCGTTGCTCAAGGCGGCCATACGCAACCCCGGGCCGGCTTTCATCGATGTCATCAGCCCGTGCGTCGCCTTCAACAACCACGCCGGCTCCACGAAGAGCTATGACTACGTGCGTGAACATAACGAGATCGTCAATCGTCTCGACTTCATTGCTCCGCGGACCGAGATCGTCGCCGACTATCCCGCGGGTGCGACGCATGACGTGGAGGCACACGATGGCTCGGTGATCCGCCTGCACAAGCTTGCGGAGGACTACGACCCACACGATCGGGTTGCCGCGATGAACTACCTCCAGGCGCACGCCGCTCGCGGCGAGATCGTCACCGGCTGCCTGTTCATCGATCGTGCCCCGTTCGAGCTCCACGATGCCCTCGATACCGTTGCGGCCCCGCTCAATACACTCGGCGAACACGAGTTGTGCCCGGGCTCCGCTGTCCTCGAGGGCATCAACACGAGCTTGCGGTAGGCGCTCGCTACCCGGGCGGGCGTCGGAAGCGCGGCGTGTGCTACTCTCCCGCCCGGCCGCACGTCAATCGCGTGGCGTTCCTGGGCGACCTGCTCGCGGCCACAACGCAATCCGATGTGACCCGCCGCGCGCGCGCTTGGACGAGCCACGGACCGTAACGACGACGTGGTCCAGCATGCCCGCGGACCTCACCCTATTGGAGTATTGAGGTGGAGCCGCAAATCCGCGTTTCGCACGGTGAACTGATCGACAAGATCACCATTCTGCGTATCAAGTCTGAGCGCATACGCGATGAAGTCAAGCTCGCCAATGTGCGGCGAGAGTTGACCATCCTCGAAGCGACCTGGTCGAAATGTGCACAAAGCTCGGCTCCGCTGGATGCCATCGTCGCCAGTTTGCAGGCAACCAACGCAGAGCTCTGGGAAATCGAGGATCGACTGCGCATCAAGGAAGCCCGACAAGAATTCGACGAGACATTCATCCAGCTGGCGCGGAGCGTATATTTCACCAACGACCGCCGAGCGGCGTTGAAGCGCGAAATCAATGTGCTGCTCGAGTCCTCCCTCGTCGAGGAAAAGGAATACGTTGATTACCAGTCCTGAGCGAATTCTCGTGCATGTCTCGGGCGACAGGCTCGGAGATGCGTTACTCAAGTATCCCGTAATCAAGGCATTCCGCGAGGCTCACCCAAACACCCACATCACGTGGGTTACATCGCGCCGGCCGTCCATCTTCCAGGGTCCACTGAGCTTTCTCAATGAGGGGCTCCTCGATGAAATCCACGCTGAAAGTGGGCTGGGGCGCTCTCTATTCACCCCGCTACCGACGTTCCTCGCAGCGCGCTACGACGTCGTAGTCGCTACCGAGACCCGTGTACTACAAACGCTCGCACTGATGCGGATCCCTCACGACTCCTTCATTGGTCCAGGCCTGCGCTTCGCCCTATCCACCCGCCGACCAGGCTGGGATTACAAAGGGCTATCGGTCTACGAGCAGTTTCGCGTGCTCTTGTCCCTCGCCGGAGGGCAGGATTTAGAGCCTCGGCCATACATAGAAATTCCGCCTGCGATCGAGCGCGCCGCCAAGCTCTGCTTTCCTCCATCAAAGCGTTACGTGGGACTGTCGCCAGGCGCCGGCGGCGAGCGCAAACGCTGGCCTCTCGCGAGCTATATCGAACTTGCGCGCTGGCTGGAAACCATCGAAGTCGTACCCACATTCTTTCTCGGCCCAGACGACAGCCATCTCATAGATGGCATTACCGGGCAGCTCCCGACCGCAATCTTCGCCGAGAAAGCGATGGAACAGCACGTACGCTCTGGGCCAATCAACACCATCGCCGCAGCCCGCCATATGCTCTGTTCAATCACGAACGACTCGGGCGGAGGCCATCTAATTGCGTCGGCTGGCCAACCGGTGATTACTCTGTACGGCCATACAGACCCTCGAAAGTTTCGGAGTCCGTACTGCCGTCATGTTTCCATACGGCCACACGATTTCCGGCGCGAAAGCTTGACCGACATTACGCAACAGGACCTTATTGGTTTCCTGGCCAAGGTCGAGCAAGGGCTCTCCGGTAGCTAAGTCAATCCGGTTCGCCGACACGGTGTAAGACTCATTACCGATGAAGACCTACGTTTTCGATCCGCAGGGACCTGACCGATTCTCTGTCGCGCCAAGCGATATGGGGCAGGCCGCACTCCGCGTCGTCCTCGTATCGATTGTGGTCCTATGGTCGTATTTTCGTTCAGACGGGACTATCGCCGACAAGATAACGACGTCTGCACACTTTCAGTTCGCCCTACTCTACTTGCTGATTTCGCTCACCTTGTTGGCGTGGACTCGATATGCCAGCCAGCGAGCATCCGCTAGCTACCACAGTATCATCGCAACACGTGTGCTAAGCATCTTCACGGATATTAGCGCGGTATCGATTTACACAGCCCTTTCGGGTCCAGAAGGGATAATTTTGTATCCGATCTATATCACTTCAAGCATTGGATATGGGTATAGGTTTGGAGTTCGTTACCTCTATTTGGCATTGGTTGTAAGTGCCTCTAGTTTCAGCATCGTACTTCGAATGAATCCCTTCATCGCGGATAACACGAGCCTGATCGTGGCTTTCTACCTGGGAATAATTCTGGTTCCTCTTTATGCCGCAATGCTCCTCAACAAACATCAGCTGGTTCTCGATCGCCTTAAAGAGGTGAATGCGGCGAGATCGCGATTTATCGCGAACATGAGCCACGAATTTCGTACACCCCTGCACGCAATTATCAGCGGTGCCGATTTACTTAGAGAAGAATCGCAAACGAACGTCGTATCGCAACAGCGCGGCAGCTCACAGAAGCTGCAGTTGATCAGTGAGGCAGGGGAGCACTTGCTCAGCCTAGTCAACCGGGTTCTGGATGTGGCATCAGCTGAAGCAGGATTTCCCATCGGACGCTCCGTGGACATAATCGAGCTCTATGCACCAATTTTATCTGCGCTGAAGATTTGTCAGGCAAGTGCGGAAAAGAAAGGCATACAGTTCAGTTGGTTCTTTGACATTGACGTGCCTGTCGAAATCGAAACCTCATCGGAGATGCTTAAGGAGATTGTTATCAATACCGTGGGCAATGCGGTGAAGTACACAGTTGAAGGATATGTTCAGGTGAACGTGTCAATGGCAGCAAAGGAGACAGACTCTTGGCTCAGAATCGAAGTTATTGACACCGGGATCGGAATATCTTCGAAGCTCATTCCGAATATATTCGAGCCGTTCACACTGGGCGATGACAGTGCGTCGCGACGCTTTCCAGGTACTGGTTTGGGCCTCACGCTTACCAAGAAGTACGTAGACAGACTTGGCGGCACGATATCGTTTAATTCCAGTCGCTCGACGGGGACTCAATGCACCATTGAGTTACCACTAAACATCCCGAGTTCTGGCTCTGCCCATACGTCGAATGTCGATTTTAAGGAGATTGGTTGCATCGTTTATGCTGAGGATTTGGCAGCGGCGGCGCTTCTAGAACGCCGTCTCCCGGGCGCAAGCGTTGCTGAAATGACTAACATTAGTGAGTCCATCAAGCACGTTCCTCGTTCGATCGGGCTGGTAGTCTTGTTTGTCGAAGATGAATCCTTGCAAGAGAGTTGGTCGTGCGGTTTGCATGTACGGTATCCGGGTGCAATGCTCGCGCTGTGTGGCTCCACTCGGGTGACGAGCCTTGAGCCTTCGGTGGTGAATACATGGTTTGATCCTCGGGATGCGTGCCATATCGCTCGACTCCACCGAATGGCGCTTGCAACTAAGCACCTTAACGAGGGCGTATCGCCGCTGAGATCGAAGCAGAAGCACGTCCCAGCAGCGAGAATCCTAATTGCCGACGATAACCCGGTGAACTTGCGGACGGCCAAGCTTGCTCTGGCCTCGGAAGGACATGAGTTGGAGCTTGTGGATAATGGGGAGGCTGCGCTCAGTGCCCTCGAGAAGAGCCAATTCAATTTGGCCTTCATTGACCTTCACATGCCACTTATGTCGGGGCTCGATGTGCTTCAGATGTACGAGTATTTTGTTGGTGACATCAGAACCCCAATAGTCGTACTGACCGCTGATGTAACCGAATCCTCAAGGCACGATGCACTTGCGGCAGGCGCAGTAGCGGTGCTTAACAAGCCTCTCCGGATTCGCGATCTACGGGAGGCAGTGTCGACGTATGCCATCGACGCATGCGATCGAACAATAGCGTCGCAGCACGCTGACGATGAACATAAAGCGATTGATGAGGATGACATCGAGCTCATCGATCCGTCCGTTATTCACGAGTTCGTTACACTCGGAATCTCGCACGACGAGATCGTGAATTTGGTGCTCGAATTTTCCGAGGACGCGGAACTGTTGATAGAGCAGATCTCAAGTGCGCTTAGCAGCGGCGATTTAGGGAAAGCCTGCGAGCACCTTCACTCTCTGAAGGGATCGTGCGGATCTCTTGGTGCCACGAGTCTCGTGATATTTGTGTCAGACCTGAAGGTGGCGCTCGAACGCGGTGACAGCGTTTCGCCCGTAGCAACGCAAATGAGGATGCGTGACATTTTGCGAGCGAGTGTCATCAGGATCAATACGAAGCTCGCCGAATGCATGGGCGATGCACTGGTGAGTAGCTCCCGGCCACCTACGCACCTTTCTGAAAGTTAGTGGCAAGAAGACAGACGCATGAGCTAGCTCGCATGCCGCCCTAGAGCGGGCGGCATATACGTTATGGATGAGGTCGGAGAACGTGGCGCGTCGTCTCACGCGTTCGCGCGAGCATCTGGTTGGACCGTCGCACTTGGACGTTTACGAATAGCAAGTGTCTTGAGCGCGTCCTTTGCAAGGTCGTAGTCATCGACTTCCGACGGCCGAAACCCCGGTCTCATGTAGCGAAAAGTTTCTTGCAGGAGCGCTCGGGCCAACCTCGTTGAGACCACATTACGACGCACGTCTGCCCACATCGAATACCCGCGTTCGGAGCGTTCCTTGCTAGCAAAAAGCGCCGCCCCGCCAAACACGAGCAGATAAAACAGCGGGAAGGTCAGGATCGCTCCTAACAGGCGCGTCGCGTAACCCGGATATACGCTGCTCAGAACATCGAACGCCACGGACTTGTGTTCGATCTCTTCAGCGAAATGCCAACTGAACAACGCTGATAGCTCCGGATCCGCGTTTTTCAGAACATTAAGTTTAAGGAATGAATGAGCCCACGAAGCGTTTAGATGCTCGATTGCCGCAACGATTGCTACCTGAAGCCTTCTGGGTTGATACCTTTCGAGGAACCCATATAGAAGGGCATTAACGCGGGATACGTAGGCCTCGATCGGGACGTTCTGGGAACGGAGTCTTTCCCAATGCTTTTGATGTGCGAGGCCGTGTAGTGCTTCCTGACGGCAAAAGTCCATCAACGCACGTTTAACGTCGGCCTCTGTGATCCGCTCATTGCAGGCTGTCAGGACCCGAATGTAATATTTCTCGTTATCCGGCACCAGCGCTGTGTAAGCGTTGAGCAGGTGGGATAGTGCCGGCGAACCGTTTGCCCAATACTTTGGGCTATCGGTGAAATTCCACGTGAACCGCCTAACGCATATTGTAGATAGCACGCCCATTGGTCCGCAGAGACTGCATTAAGTCGTATCGTGGTACTAGAATTCGTCGTTGGGGTTCATGCCCATCGAAGGATAGGCACTTCATAACGTCTCGTATCGCACTGCTCTACCTGTCGGGAGCTCGTTCATCTATTGGCCTTGGCGATTTCGCGGACCATCTGCCGGCAGAGCGCTATAAAGAATACATGTGCAGGGGGAGTAGCGCTTGCTAATGAGGTGCCGCAATTACCGCGGCCCAGTGTTATGAAATTTCCTGAGTACGTCGATTACCCAAACTTGGTATCTGTACATCGTCGCGATGGGCCGTCCAAGTTGCCGGTCCCGTATTTGGGTAATGGATGCGGGCGGGTCGTGTCCCCGGAAGTGGTGTAAGAAGCGGCCACCGTGATGGTTCCGGTATCGTTGGAGTTACCACACTTCGACGAACTGAAGGAGACTACCACGATGACCAAGTTCAGCATGCCGCTGGAAGAGTTGTTTGAGAAGGGCGCGGACGCAGATTTCGTGCGCGAGATGATCGCGTTCATGGCCCAGCGGCTGATGGAAACCGATGTCGAGGGCCTGTGCGGGGCGGCCCACGGCGAGCGCAGTGAAGAGCGCAGCAACTACCGCAATGGGTACCGCGAGCGCCGCTGGGACACGCGGGCCGGCACCATCCCGTTGAAAATCCCGAAGCTGCGCCAGGGCAGCCATTTCCCGGGTTTCCTCGAGCCGCGCCGGGCCGCCGAGAAGGCGATGGTGGCGATCATCCAGGAGGCCTACATCCAGGACGTTTCGACGCGCTCGGTGGACGACCTGGTGCGTGCGATGGGCATGACCGGCGTGTCAAAGAGCCAGGTCTCGCGGCTGTGCGAGGAGATTGACGAGCGGGTGCACGCGTTCCTCGCACGGCCTCTCGAAGGCGACTGGCCGTACGTGTGGCTGGATGCGACCTACGTGAAGGTTCGGGAGGCCGGCCGCATCGTGTCGGTCGCCGCGATAATCGCCGTCGGTGTTAATGGCGATGGCCGTCGGGGGATTCTGGGCCTGGCGGTGGGTCCGTCAGAGGCGGAGACGTTCTGGACGGGCTTCCTGCGCGAGCTGACGCGGCGTGGGCTGCTTGGTGTGAAGCTGGTCATCTCGGACGCGCATGTTGGCCTGAAGGCAGCCATAGCGAAGGTGTTGAAAACAACCTGGCAGCGCTGCCGGGAGCACTTCACGCGTAACGTGCTGGCGCATGCCACAAAGGGCCAACGGCAGATGGTCTCGGCGCTCATCGGTACCATCTTCGCGCAGGACTCGGCCGAGGCGGCTCTGCTCAGTGGCAGCTCGTCACCGAGCAGCTCGCGGCACGCTTCCCGAAGCTGCGCGGACTAATGGACGAGGCCGAGCATGACGTGCTCGCCTACCTCGACTTCCCGCGCGAGCATCGCACGAAGCTGCACAGCACGAACACGCTCGAGCGGCTGAACGGTGAGGTCAAACGCCGCTCGGACGTCATCGGCATCTTTCCCAACGAGGCGGCCATCATCCGCCTGGTTGGGGCGTTGCTGCTCGAGCAGAACGACGAGTGGGCGATTCAGCGGCGCTACATGTCGCTGGAAACGCTGGCCACCCTTGGCGAGCATGGCGGGGTCAGGCGACCGACCATCGCCAACCGACACGACGTACCCCGACGGTATCGGC
>JAVJVZ010000040.1:0-94616 GCA_040220855.1 Gammaproteobacteria bacterium
CTAGGGTCAGGATTCATAATCAATAGATGACGATAGCTGCGAGAGCGATGGCCGAGAGGAATACCTTGGGACAGCGGTCATAGCGTGTTGCGACGCGCCTCCAGTCCTTGAGCCTGCCGAACATAATCTCGATCCGGTTTCGCCGCTTGTACCGGCGCTTGTCATATTTGACCGGGGTTTTTCGCTGCTTCCGACCGGGGATGCAGGCGCGTATCCCTTTGTCTTGCAACGCTTCTCGGAACCAGTCAGCGTCATAGCCGCGATCCCCGTGCAGCCATTTGACGTTTGGCAGGCCGCAAAGCAACGCCCGCGCGCCGATGTAGTCGCTCACCTGGCCGGCGGTAACAAACAGGTCGAGAGGGCGCCCCTGGCTGTCGCAGATGGCGTGCAGTTTGGTGTTCATACCACCCTTGGTTCGACCGATCAGGCGGCCGCGCCCCCCTTTTTCGCGGCCATGCTGGTCGCTGTGCGGTGGGCTTTGAGATAGGTGGCGTCAATCATCACGGTCTGTTCTTCGCCGTGCCCGGCGGCCAGACCCGCCATCATCCGCGCGAAGACGCCTTTCTCGCTCCAGCGCTTCCAGCGGCTGTAGAGAGTCTTGTGCGGGCCATAGGCTGCAGGGGCATCGCGCCACCTTAACCCATTGCGGTTGATGAAGATAATCCCGCTCTGAACCCGCTTGTCATCGACCCGAGGCTTACCATGCGACTTCGGAAAGAAGGGTTTAAGACGCGCCATCTGCGCATCGGTCAGCCAGAAAAGATCAGACATTTCACCGCTCCGTTTTCGGAACCGTGAATCACGCGTTGCAGCGGAAATCAATGCATCCTGACCCTAGGGCCAGTGCTCAGCCCCTCCCGCATAACCCTCGAAAACAACGAGAAAATCCGGCCGCAGCCGGATCGCGAGAACGCTTTCGCTGGGGCAAGTGGCGGAGACGAAGGGATTCGAACCCTCGAGACGGTTTCCCGCCTACTCCCTTAGCAGGGGAGCGCCTTCGACCACTCGGCCACGTCTCCGCCGACGCGTATATCCAAGCCAACGTCCGGATTACAAGGCAAAACTGCCCCGTGCCGAAAAAACCTCTCGACTGGCCGGACCTGCCCCGGATTGCACCCAGTCACGACGCGCGCCCGCAGGGGCGGCGGCGGTTCGGCCCGGATCACTGCGGGCCAGTCGTTCGGGCCCGCCCATCCGATTGCCGGGGCGGCGGTTGCGGCGAGATCGTCTGTGGCGACCTCCTGGCACGAGGACCGAAACGGCGCAGGTTTGCCCTGGGGCTGTCGGAGCGTATACAGGGCCGGGGCGAAACTCCGGCGCGCCGGACAAGCGGGCGGTACTGCGGCTGGGACGCCGCAATTGAAGGGAGGGACGCATCCCATGCGGATGACGAAACAGGACGCCCTCGGGCGGTTGCAGCGGCTGATCGACCGCGCAGCGCCGGCTTCGGGCGACAGGTTGCCGACCGAGCGCCGCATGGCCGAGACCCTGGGATGCAGCCGGGCGACGCTGCGTGCCGCGCTGGCCGAGCTCGAATCCCGGGGCCAGATCTGGCGGCGGGTCGGCCAGGGCACCTTTCGCGGCCGGGCGCCGATCGGCCAGCCGCTCCGGGATGCGATCCTGATCGAAGCAACCACGTCGCTCGACCTGATGGATGCGCGGGTGTTGCTCGAACCGCAGGTCGCGGCGGCCGCCGCCGAACGGCGCGAGCCGGCCGACATCGCGCATCTGCGCGACCGGGTCGCCGCCGGGCGCCGGGCGGGCGATCACGCGGCCTGCGAACGCGCAGACGACGCCTTTCACCAGGCGATTGCCGAAGTGACGCGCAATCCGGTGCTGATCGCCCTCCTGCGGCATTTTTCCGGCACGCGCTGCCGGTCGGTGTGGCAGCGGGAATGGGACCGCACCTACCGGCGGGTCGGCGTCGATGCCTTTCGTCACGTTCATTCCGATCAGCACCAGGCGATTGTCGATGCCATTGCCGCCGGTGATGCCGAGGCGGCCCGACGCGAGATGGCCGGCCACCTGGCGCTGGTGCGACAGGCCATCAGGGCCGCCTCTTCCGGCCCGGACTGAGCGATCAGCGGGCGCGGATGCGGCGGCTGCGGCGGCGGCCCGGCGCGATGCCGGGGCGGTTGGCCGGCAACCGCTCGCGCCAGAAGACATAGAGCCCCGAGCCCAGGATGATGGCAATCCCGACCCAGGTCCAGAGGTCGGGGAAATCGCCAAAGACCAGATAGCCCGCAGCCGTGGCGCCGACGATCTCGAGATACTGGAACGGCGCCAAGGTGCCGGCCTCGGCCCTGCGGAAGGCCTCGGCGATCAGAACGAAGCTGGTGGCGGCAAAGGCCCCGGCGCCGAGGATCGCCATCCAGCCGGCGGGCGGCAGGGCCGCGAAACTGGCCGTGATCGCCCCTGCCGACCCGAAGACAAGCGTCAGCCCGCCCATGCCGAGGCAGGCATAGAAGGTGGCGCCGCATTGCACCGTCAGGGCCGAGCGCAGCTTCGAGGCACGGCGCAGCACGATCATGTTCAGCGCATAGGCGACGGCGGCCAGAAGCGGCAGCAGGGCCGCCGCGCCAAATCCGCCTCCGGGGCGGATCACGATCACCGCGCCAATCAGCCCGATGCCCACCGCCGCCATCCGGCGTGCGCCGACCTTTTCGCCGAGAAGCGGCCCGACCAGCGCGGTCAGGATCAGCGGCTCGACAAAGAAGATGGCAATCGCCGTGGCAATCGGCATCACCGAGAAGGCCCAGATCAGACTGCCCAGCGTCACCATCACCAGGCCACCGGACAGGGCGACAACCGGCGAAAACATCGGCCCGCGCAGGCGATGGCGCAGCAGCAGCGCCGCCGGCACGAGAAACAGCGCCTGGGCCAGCAACCGCGCCAGCGTCACTTCGGCCGGGTGCAAATCGGCGGTCAGCACCTTGGCAAAGGTGTCGCCAATGGGCAGCAGCAGCATGGCCAGGGCCATGAAGATCATCCCGAGTGTCGAGTCGGACATGGATCACCTCACGAATGACAGGCCCGCAAGCGGGCCGGATGTCCGGGCGTTCAGGACGGAGAATACGGGCTTTGGACGCGCGACTGCGGCGGCGACGCCATCGCGCGCCTCGCGGCTTTCTGTCTGTCTAGGGGCCGCGGCGCGACGGATCAACCCGCGCGGCCGCTGTCAGAGCGCAAAGAACACGACGGTCAGCACCGCGCCGATGGCGACGATCAGCAGCCGCAACAGATCCATGCGCCGGATGCGACGCGCCTGGCGCGCGCCGATATAGCCGCCCAGCGTCGTCGCCAGCGCCAGCACCACGGCCGATTCCCAGGCGATCAGCCCGGCGGTGGCATAGGTCGTCACCGACACCAACGACAGCACGGCCGACAGCAGGTTTTTCAGCCCGTTCATGTTGTGCAGGTTCTCGAAGCCGATCAGGCTGAAGGCGGCGAGCAGCATGATCCCCAGCCCGCCGTTGAAATAGCCGCCATAGCCCGCCACCAGAAGCAACGCCACGGCCGACACCAGCGGGCCGATCACCGCGTGGCCCCGCGCCCGCACCGCCGCCACCAGCCGCGGCCCCAGTGCAAAGAGCAGCGTCGCGGTGAGCAGCAGCCAGGGCACAATGCCGACAAAGGCGTCGCCAGGCGTGATCAGCAACAGCCCCGCCCCAGCCAGGCCGCCCAGAGCCGAGACCAGCACGATGGCCCGCAACGGCAGGCTGCCCTCGGCGCGGATGTCGTGCCGGTAGGCCCAGGCGCTGCCGATATAGCCGGGCAGCGCCGTCAGGGTGGCGGTGGCATTGGCCATGATCGGCGGCACCCCCAGCCAGACCAGCGCCGGAAAGCTGAGCAGCGTTCCACCGCCGGCGATGGCGTTGATCATCCCGGCCAGAAGGCCCGCGATGACAAGTACGGCATAAGACAGCATTCCAGGCTCCTCGCGTCGACGTTTCCGCCCTATGCCGCAGATGGGATTGGTCTGCAAATTGGTTCGTTCGCGACCACGGGGCCCCGCCCGCATTTTCCGGTTCTGCCATCCGACGAACCACGCATGCCGGTTTTCTCGCTGAAGACGCCGGTGCCGGGCAGAAATGCCAAAATCTCGCGTGCGCCCCGGAATGCTTCTGATATTCCATAGACATGGATATCGTATTGATCACCACCATTATCGCATCGCTGTTCCTGGTCATCGGCGCGGCCGAGCCCTTGGCGGCGCGATTGCGCCTGCCCTACAGCGTGATCCTCGCGGTGCTCGGGGTAATGATCGGCCTTGGTGCCACGTTTTTCCTGCGCACCCAGCTCACCGATGCGCTCAATCCGGTGGCCGAGGCGATCCTCGGGCTGCCCATCCGCTCGAATGTCTTTCTTTATGTCTTTCTGCCGACGCTGCTGTTTCAGGCGACGCTGGGGATGAACCTGCGCCGGATGCTGGACGACTGGGTTCCGATCCTGGTGCTGGCGGTGGTGGCGGTGGTGGTGGCCACCTTCAGCGTCGGATACGCGCTGGCTTGGGCCAGTTCCCTGCCGCTGGCGGCCTGCCTGCTGATCGGCGCCATCGTCTCGACGACCGACCCCTCGGCGGTGGTCTCGATCTTCCGCTCGATCTCGGCGCCGCGCCGGCTGGCGCGGATCATCGAGGGCGAGAGCCTGCTGAACGACGCCGCCGCCATCGCGCTCTTCGGGCTGTTCATGGGCTTTGTGATGCTGGGCCTGCCCGATCCCGAACTTGGCGAGGCGCTGGCCCGGTTTCCGATGCTGATCGCCGGCGGTGCCTTTACTGGCTGGTTCGCGGCGCGGGTCGCGGTCTGGGTCATGGCGCTGTTCAGCCGGCACGAGCTGGCGCAGATCTCGATCTCGGTCGCCCTGCCCTACCTTGCCTATATCGGTGCCGAACAGATCGTCGGCGCCTCCGGGGTGATCGCCGTGGTTGCCGCCGGGCTGACAATGAACCTGACCGCCCCTGGTCGCCTGCCGCCGCAGGCCTGGGCCAACCTGCGCGAGCTCTGGGACGTGCTCGCCCATTGGGCCGGGGCGCTGATCTTCATCCTTGCCGCGCTGCTGATCCCGCGGCTTCTGGAAGAGGTCAGGTTCGCCGATTTCCTGCTGGTCGGGGTGGTGATCCTCGCCGCCATCGCCGCGCGTGTGGTGATCCTGTTCGGGCTGCTGCCGCTGCTGTCGCGGCTCAAGCTGTCGCCGCCGGTCGACCGGCCCTACCGGGTCGCGATCCTCTGGGGCGGGCTGCGCGGCGCGGTGACCCTGGCGCTGGCGCTGGCGGTCACCGAAAGCTTCCGAGTGCCCGACGGCATCCAGCGGGTGGTGGGCATCCTCGCCACCGGTTTCACGCTCTTTACCCTGATCGTGCAGGGCACGACCCTGCGCTGGATCATCGGCCGGCTCGGCCTCGACCAGTTGTCGCCGATCGATCAGGCGCTGTCGCGGCAGGTGGTCGCCGTGGCGCTTCAGACCGTGCGCGAGGACGTGGCGCGCACCACCGAGAACTACGACTTGAGCCGCGACATCGTGCGCTCGGAAGCCAAACGCTTTGGCGAACGGCTCGACGCGGCGGTCAAGACCGCCGAGGACAGCGCCGACATCCTCGACCGCGACCGGATTGCCCTGGGCCTGATCGTTCTTGCCGGCCACGAGCGCGACACCATCCTGCACCGGATGCGCGAACGGACGATCTCGGCCAGGATGGCGGAAAAGGTGCTTTCCGATGCCGACCGGCTGATCGAGGGCGCGCGATCACAGGGCCGCAGCGGTTACCAGCGCGCTGCGCGGCGCAGCGTTGCCTATGGCCTGGCGTTCCGCACCGCGGTCGCGCTGAATGCTCGGATCGGCCTGGCGGCGCCGCTGGCCAGGATGACCGCCGACCGCTTCGAGCTGCTGCTGTCGCAACGGCTGATCCTGCGCGATCTCGGCGGCTTTATCGATGGCCGCATTCGCAGGATTCACGGCCGCCGCGTGGCCGAGTTGCTGAACGAGCTGCTGTCCCGGCGGATCGAATCGGTGGAAACCGCGCTTGAGGGGTTGCGCCTGCAATATCCCGGCTATGCCGAAAAGCTCGAGCGCCGTTTCATCCGCCGCACCGCGCTGCGGCTCGAGGAACGCGAATATATGATGATGCGCGAGGACGGGCTGATCGGCGCCGAGGTCCATACCGCGCTGATGCAGGAACTCGCCGCGCGCCGGGCCGCCGCCGAAACCCGCCCCCGGCTCGATATCGCGCTGCAAAGGACGACGCTGGTCCGGCAGTTCCCGCTGTTCGCCGAGTTCGAGGAAAGCGCGGTAAAGCGGCTCGGGCGGGTGCTCGAGACCCGCTATGTCAATGCCGGCGAAGTCGTCATCCACAAGGACAGCGCCGCCAAACGGGTGTTCTTCATCGCCTCGGGCGCGGTGGAGTTGAAGTCCGCCGGCCAGTCCTGGCGGCTGGGGCGCGGCGAGATGTTCGGCCAGATGGCGATCCTGACGCAGAGATCAATCCGCGCCGAGGCCCATGCCATCGCCCCCACCACGCTGCTGGTGCTGGACGAGGACCGCTTTCGCCGGCTGATCGTGCGCAGCAAGGCGCTGCGCAAGGCGGTGCGCGCCAGCGCCGAAAAACGCGGCATCGAACCGGCGGGACTGTTGCCGGACGCGGACAAAGGCTCCTAAGTCGTTTCGGGGAATACCTGAGCCATTAAGCATCACCAAAAGCCCGAGAGCGCCGAAGGCGTGGCAGGGTTTTGGTGATTCAAGGTTTTCCCGAAACGCTCTAGCCGTCGGGCCGGCGGCTACCCTTCAATCTCGTAGGCCTCGATGAAGCCGCGGTCGGGCTCCACCCCCAGCCCCGGCCCGGTGGGCACCGCAATCAGCCCGTCGTTGCGTTTGACCTGTCCCTGAATATCCAGCGGTTCCGCCAGCAGGTGATCGCGAAAGCGGTTCTCGGTGGTGTCGAACTCGAGCCAGGGCTCGCGCGGGAACAGCCCGCCGGGCATCGGCGGCATGGCCGCCAGCAGGTGCAGGTTGGTCGCCACGGCGATGGCCGAGCCCCAGACGTGGTTGAACACCGGCGTGAAATGCGCATGGCACAGCGCCAGCACCCGCAGGTATTCGGTGATGCCGCCCAGCGCGCAGACTTCGGGCTGCGCAATGTCCAGCCCGCGGCTCTCCAACAGCGCCCGCCAGCCCCAGCGGTTGAACTCGGCCTCGCCGCCCGAGATGTTGACCTTGAGCCCGGCGCGCAGCTCGCGGTAGCCATCGAGATCCTCGGGGGCGATCGGCTCTTCGAACCAAAAGGCGCCCAGCTCGTCCAACGCCCGGCCGACGTAGAAGGCGTCAGAGGTTGTATAGGCGTGGTTGGCGTCGGCCATGAAATCGAAATCTTCACCCACCCCGCGCCGCACCGCCTCGGCCAGTTTCACATCGTCCTTGGCGCCAAGGCCGATCTTCATCTTGGTGGCGGCAAAACCCATGTCGCGGATCGCCGCCGCCTCATCGACAAAGCGCGCGACGTGATCGGCGGTGCTCTCGCGTTTCAGCATCATGCCGTAGCCATAAGACCGCACATGGCTGCGATGCGCGCCGCCGATCAGCTTGTGGATCGGCTGGCCCGTCACCTTGCCGGCAATGTCCCAGAGCGCGATATCGACGCCCGAGAGCGATTGCAGCGGCATCCCCTTCTGTCCGTGATCGCGCAGCAGGTTGTAGACCCGGTGCCAGATCACGTCGCGGTCCATCGGATCCATGCCCAGCACCAGCGGCTGGATCACCTTTTCCACGATCGCCTTGTTGGCCAGCGCGACATTGCCCGGGCCAAAGCATTCACCCCAGCCGGTGATCCCCTGATCTGTCTCGACCTCGACGATATGGGCGGTGCGTTTCGAATAGTATTGCTGCGAATAGCCCAGCTCTTCGGGCATGTCGCATTGAAGAACGTGGCTGGTGATCCTGGTGATCTTCAGAGAGCTGGCGATTGCTTCGAGTTTCATGAAATCCTCCATCAGATCAGCCCCCGGCTGATACGCTTGACGACGAGATAGTCGTTCAGGGCAAGCCGCGAGCAATCGTGCCCGATGCCGGATTGCCCGATCCCGCCATGCGGTAGGTAGATGTCGTATTTGACGCCGTTAATCTGCACCTCGCCATAGCGCAGGCGCTTGGCGACCGCCTCGGCCAGCGCCAGATCGGCGGTGAAGATGTAGGAGGCCAACCCGCCCTCCTCGCCGTCATTGGCACGGTCGAGCACCGCCTCGCGGTCGTCGAAGGGGATCAGGCTGACCACCGGGCCAAAGATCTCGTCCTGGTAAATCCGCATCTCGGGGGTGACCTGATCGAGCACCGTGGGCGCCAGAAAATGCCCCGTCTCCAGCCCCTCGGGCCGGTCGCCGCCGGCGAGCAGCGTCGCGCCCTTTTCGACCGCCTCGTCGATCAGCCCCTTGACCCGGGCCCAAGCCCGGCGGTCGATCATCGGGCCAGTGAGGATATCGGCCTCTCGGTCAAAACCCACCTTGGCGGCCCTGGCCCGTGCCACCACCTTGTCGCGGAAGGCTTCATGGACCTCGCGTTCCACGAAGACCCGGTTCGGGGTCACGCAGATCTGGCCCGCGTTGTTGAATTTCACCGTGGTGACAATCTCTGCCGCCAGGTCGAGGTCGGCGTCGCGATAGATCAGCACCGGTGCATTGCCACCCAGCTCCATCGAGAATTTCTTGATCGAGGTCGCGCCCACCTTCATCAGATGCCGGCCGGTGTTGGTCGAGCCGATCAGGGTGATCAGGTTGGGAATGGTCGAGGCGGCCAGCGCATCCGAAGGCCCGTAGCCATCGGTTGTCAGGATATTGACCACCCCCGCCGGCAGGCCGATTTCCTGGCACAATTCCCCCACAGCATAGGCCGAGACCGGGGTCGCGGCCGAGGGGCGGATGATCACCGGACAGCCGGCGGCCATGGCCGGGGCGATCTTGTAGGCGAGGTTCAGGAGCGGGAAGTTCCACGCCAGATAGGCCACCGCCACGCCGACAGGCTCATAGACGATGCGATGGTCGTGAGTGCCGTCGAGATCGCGCAACGTCTCGTCGTGAACGCGCTGGATTTCCTCGGCATAG
Source organism: Gammaproteobacteria bacterium (assembly GCA_040220855.1). Classification (GTDB taxonomy): domain Bacteria; phylum Pseudomonadota; class Gammaproteobacteria; genus JACKNG01. Next base: position 9,087 of record JAVJVZ010000040.1, read on the forward strand.
AATTTCAGCGACCGCTCCAGCAGGTCGAAATCCTCCTGCGTGCCGCCCCAGGGCTTGCCCATCTCCTGATGGATGCACTCGCGCAGCATCTCTTGATTGGCGATCACCGCGCCGCGCAGTTTCAGCATCCAGCGCTGGCGCTCGGCCACCGGCGTCGCGGCCCAGCCGGGCGCGGCGGCCCGGGCGGCCTTCAGGGCCCTGTCCACGTCGTCCAGCCCGGCAGCGGCGACCGTGGCCACGCAATCCTCGGTGGCCGGGTTCACCACGTCGAGGCGGGCCTGCCCCTCCACCAGTTCACCGCCGATATACATCTTCTTGTGCCGGACCATGGGCGTCTCCGCAGGCTGTAAGTACATTCATAATATGTTTAACACTCGCCGAAACAGGAGTCGACCCCGATCCCATGCCCCCGGAAGATGATCCATGCAGGTCCTGATTTCGGTGATTGTCATTGCTTCAACGCCGGATTGAGATGTTGCTGATGGTCGTGTTGTTCCTGCGCCGGGCGACCGTCGATATAGCTGCCCACCGGCAGGTGATAGCCGCCAAAGGCCAGCGCATCGCCCTCGGCCTGCATCCAGTCGAACAGCCGGGTTTTCAGCCGCGCCTTTTCCGCCTTCAGCGCCGGATCCTCCGCCCGGTTGATGCGCTCCTGCGGGTCGGTCTCGAGATCGTAGAGCTCTTCGAGGTCATGCGGGCTCCAGGCGTATTTGTAGCGCGCTTCGCGGATGCCACGGAATTTGAACTGCCGGCCCTGATAGGCGTCGTAGCCATAAGTCGCGTGGTCATGCGCGGTGGCGTCAAAGCTGCGCCCGGCCTCCTCCGGCGTCAGCAGACCGGCCGCATCACTTTCGGCCAGCAGCGTCGGAAAGAGGTCACGGAAGCCCACGAACCCGGCGTTGACGGCACCGGCCCCCTGCCCCGCCTCGCGGATCAGCATCGGGATGCGCATCACCTCCTCGTAAAAAAACGGCCCCTTGTCGAACCAGCCATGCGCGCCCAGCATCTCGCCGTGATCGGCGGTGAAGGCGAGGCTGGTGGTCTCGTCCAGCCCCAGCGCCGTCATCTCGCGCCGGAACCGGCCAAAGAGATCGTCGATGAAGGAGCAGAAGCCAAAGTAATGCTGCGCGGTGCGGCGCCAGTCCTGCTGGTCGAGGCCACGGGTGTCCTGACAGGGCCAGTAATGCGCGCCTTGGGCCTGCGGCTTGCCCGCTTCGGTGAATTGCGGAACGAAATTCTCGGGCATGTAGTCGTCGGGCAGATCGTCATACATCCCCACCCATTCCGCCGGCACGTGATGCGGGAAATGCGGCCCGGGGAGCGACACGATCAGGCAGAAGGGCTTGCCGCTGGCCGAGAGGCTCTCGAGCTTTTCAATCCCCGCCATCACCCGCTTTTCGTCCATGTGGGTGCCTTTGGTGATCGTGCCGTAGAACGGCGTCTTGCGCGGCGTGGCGAACTCCAGATCATTGGCCGGGATCAGCGGCTCGCTGCCGCCGTCCGACAGTTGGGCGTCGATGCCGCGATCCGACAACGTGCCGGCGCCAAGATGCCATTTGCCGATGAAGGACACGTCGTATCCCGCCTCCTGCAACCGCTCCATATAGGTCTTGTGGCTGGGGTGGAGCTTGCCCTGCGGATAGAAGGAGGAGCCCTGCACATTGTCCATGGTGCCGGTCTGATGCGGCCATTTTCCGGTAAAGAGACTGCCGCGCGCCGGCGTGCAGAGCGGCACCGAGGTGAAGGCGTTGACGTGGTTCGTGGCCTCGTCACGAAACGCCTGAAGATGCGGCAGCTTGCAGGGATGGCCGGGCTGGTTCAGCGTGTCCCAGCGCCATTGATCGGTGATGAAGAGGATGATGTTTTTCGCGGTCATGCGGATACTTTCAAAGTGGTTTCAGGGGGTCGCGCGCGGGCGTTCGATCCACCAGATCGCCAGGCCCGAGGCCGCCACGCCCTGTTTGAAATTCGTCATCCTGTCCTCCCTCCGGTTAACGTTGTCTCTGGTACTGCCGCGGGGCCATAAAGTCAAACATATTATGTTTGTGCAAGTTTCGGTCGGGCAGGATTGAGATGCAAGTTTTCGGGCTCGCCGCGCCAAACGCGGCGCAAACTCGCGCGTTGCACTCCGCGGCAAACGTATTATGATTAATCAAAAAGGAGTATCCGCATCGTGCCCGCCTCTGACACAGACGTCCTGAACCCCGCGTCGGCCACCCTGTCCCGTTCGCTCTCGGGCCAGATCTCGCGCAAGCTGGGCGAGCGCATTCTCGACGGCCAGCTCTTGCCCGGCCAGCTCCTGCCGGACGAGAACGCGCTTTGCGATGAATTCGGAGTCAGCCGGACGGCGGTGCGCGAAGCGGTCAAGATGCTGGTCGCAAAGGGGCTTCTGGAGGTGCGCCAAAGGATCGGCACCCGGGTGCAGGACGTCAGCCACTGGCAGATGCTCGATCGCGACGTGCTGATGTGGCACCAGTCGCTGACCATCGAGGACGAGCGGCTGATCAGCCTGATGGAACTGCGGCAATCGATCGAACCCGACGCCGCCTATTACGCCGCCAGCCGGCGCAGCGCGGCGCAGCTCGCGGCGATCCGCGACGCGGTGGACCAGATGCAAGCCCATACCGGCGAGAACAGCGAATATGTCCTGGCCGACGCGCGATTTCACATCGCGGTGCTGCGCGCCACCAACAACCGCTATCTCGAAGCGCTGGAAAACGCGATCTTTGCCGGGCTCATGCTGTCGATCCGGCTGACCAATCCCGAGGAGCGGCTGAACCGCCAATCGGTGCCGCTGCACCGCGCCATTGCCGAAGCCATCGAGGCGCAGGATGCGGAGGCGGCGTATGACAGGATGAAGGACCACCTGGCCGATGCCGCAAAGCGGCTCTCGGCGGTGGTGAAGCTCGACCCGCCGGCCTGAGCACGCCGCGCCGGCCGGGCCGTCTTTCGGCGGAAACAGCGCGGACCGGGTGTCCGTGCTCGCCCGTCAGATGACGGGGGTCAGGTGTTGAACAGGAAATGCATGACGTCGCCGTCCTGCACCACATAGGTCTTGCCCTCGGCGCGCATCTTGCCCGCCTCCTTGGCCCCCTGCTCGCCATTGCCGGCGATGTAATCGTCATAGGCGATGGTCTCGGCGCGGATGAAACCCTTTTCGAAATCACCGTGAATGACCCCGGCGGCCTGCGGCGCACGGGTGCCTTCGCGGATCGTCCAGGCACGGGCCTCCTTGGGACCGACGGTGAAATAGGTTTCGAGGTGCAGCAGGTCATAGCCGGCGCGGATCAGGCGGTCGAGGCCGGCCTCTTCGAGACCCATCTCCGCCAGGAACATCTCGGCCTCTTCGGCGTCGAGCTGGCTGATTTCCTCTTCGATCTGGGCCGAGATGATGACATGGCCGGCGCCCTGCGCGGCGGCCATCTCGGCCACCTTGGCGGAATGTTCGTTGCCTTCGGCGGCGCTGCCCTCGTCGACATTGCAGACATAGAGGATCTTCTTGGCGGTCAGAAGCTGAAGATTCTTCCAGGCCTTGCGGTCTTCATCATCGACCTCGACCAGCCGGGCCGGCTTGCCATCCTCGAGCATCGCCTGGGCGGCGGCCAGCAGCCGCTCCTGCTGGGCGGCCTCCTTGTCACCGCCCTTGAGCTTGCGCACCAGACCGGCGCGGCGCTTCTCGACGCTTTCGAGATCGGCGAGCATCAGCTCGGTCTCGATCACCTCGGCATCGGCCACCGGATCGACGCGGCCCTCGACATGGGTGACGTCGCCATCCTCGAAGCAGCGCAGCACATGGGCGATGGCATCAACCTCGCGGATGTTGGCGAGGAACTGGTTGCCAAGCCCCTCGCCCTTGGAGGCGCCTTTGACCAGGCCGGCGATATCGACAAAGGTCATCCGCGCCGGGATGATCTGCTTGGACTGGGCGATCCCGGCCAGCGTGTCGAGCCGCGCGTCGGGCACCGCCACATCCCCCACATTGGGTTCGATGGTGCAGAAGGGAAAATTCGCGGCCTGTGCGGCCGCGGTGCGCGTCAGCGCGTTGAATAGCGTCGATTTGCCCACGTTGGGCAGCCCGACAATCCCCATCCTGAAGCCCATGGGAGCCGCTCCTTTGTCTCATGTCGGGGCGCTTCTATTGGCGCTGCGGGTCAAAGGCAAGCGGTGGCCGGCGCCGGTGGGTTGCAAACCCACCCTACACGCGCCCGTAGGGTGGGTTTGCAACCCACCGCCCGGCCGGACCCGATCCCCATTGCCAAGACGGCGTAAATTCGGCACATGGCTAGGACGGAAACGAAGGACAGCCCCATGACCCGCATCGACGCCAAATTCGCCGCTCTGAAAGACCAGAACCGCAAGGCTTTCGTCGCCTATGTCATGGCCGGCGATCCCGATTTCGACACCTCTCTGGCCCTGGTGCGCGGCATGCCGGGCGCCGGCGTCGACGTGATCGAGCTCGGCCTGCCCTTCACCGACCCGATGGCCGACGGCCCGACGATCCAGCTGGCGGGGCAGCGCGCGCTCGAAGGCGGCATGACGCTCGACCGCACGCTCGAGCTGGCCCGCCGCTTCCGCGAAGACGACGACACGACGCCGATCGTGATGATGGGCTATTACAACCCGATCTATTCGCGCGGCGTCGATACCTTTCTGGAGCAGGCCCGCGCCGCCGGCATCGACGGGCTGATCGTCGTCGACCTGCCCCCCGAAGAGGACGAGGAGCTTTGCCTGCCGGCACAGGCCGCCGGGCTCAACTTCATCCGCCTCGCCACGCCGACCACCGATGACAAGCGGCTGCCCAAGGTGCTGACCAACACCTCGGGCTTTGTCTATTACGTCTCGATCACCGGCATCACCGGCGCGGCCGAGGCCCAGGCGGCCGATGTCGGCCCCGAGGTGGCGCGGATCAAGGCGGCCTCGGATCTGCCGGTGATCGTCGGCTTCGGCGTGAACTCGCCGGACAAGGCGCAATCGGTGGCCTCGGTGGCCGATGGCTGCGTCGTCGGCTCGGCCATCGTCAAGCGGATTGGCGACGGCGAAAGCGTCGACGACGTGCTGGCCTATGTGGCGACCCTGGCCGCAGGTGCGCACCGGGCCTGATGGCCGCCTTGCTCCCGGGCGAGCCCCTCACCCCGCCGCACCCCCGGCGCGCAGCAGATCGGCCATGCGCTGCACCAGCACCTCGCGTTTGACCGGCTTGGCGACATGGCCATCGATCCCGCGCCGCAGATATTCCTCGACCTGATGAGTCATGGCATTGGCGGTCAGGGCGATGACCGGGCATCGGGCACGCCCGGTTTCGGCCTCATGCGCGCGGATCAGCGCCACCGCCTCGAGCCCGCCCATCACCGGCATGTTCACATCCATCAGCATCAGGTCGAACCCGCCGCCCCGCCCCTCTGCAACCGCCTCGGCGCCGTTCCCGACCATGGTCAGCTCGAGCGGATAGGGCTTGAGCAGATGGTGCAGCACCAGCCGGTTGGTCTTGTTGTCCTCGGCCGCGAGAACCCGCCAGGGTCGGGCGCGCAATACGGCCTCGGCCTCGCGCGGGCCGAGCAGGCCGGTGGTCTCGGGGGCATCTGCGGCGGCTAGCCGGAACGAAGCGACAAAGACGGCACCGCCCTCCGGCGGGCTGTCGAACACCAGGTCGCCCGCCATCAGCGCGCAGATCCGCCGGGCGATCCACAGGCCCAGCCCGGTGCCGCCATGGCGGCGGGTGATCGAGGCATCGGTTTGCGAGAACGGCTGGAACAACCGGTCGCGCTTGTCGGCCGGCACCCCGGGACCGGTGTCGCTGACCCGCACCTCGAGCCGCGCGCACGCTTCCGCCGATGACAGCACCCGTGCCTCCAGCCGCACGCTGCCGCGCAGGGTGAATTTGACGGCATTGGACACCAGGTTCGAGATCACCTGCCGCATCCGCGTCGGATCGGACACCACCCGCCGGTCGCTGCCGAACTCCAAGCTGCGCTCGAAGCTCAGCCCCTTTTCCTCGGCCTTGAGCGCATGGAGCCGGCAGACCCCTTCCAGCAGCTCGTGCAGGTTGAAGGCGATCTCCTCGATCTCCATCTGCTCGGCCTCGATCTTGGTGAGGTCGAGAATGTCGTTGACGATCGACAGCAGCGCCTGCCCCGAGGCGGTCATCACGTCGAGCATGTCCTTCTGCGCCAGTTCCAGCCCGGTATCGTTCAGCGCCTCGGCCATGCCGAGCACACCGTTGAGCGGCGTGCGGATCTCATGGCTGATCATTGCCAGAAAGGCGGTCTTGGCGGCATTGGCGCGCTCGGCCGCGGCGGTGGCGCGGGTCAGCTCGGCGGTGCGCGCGCGCACCTGATCCTCCAGCGTGGCCGCCTGCTCGCGCAGCGCCGAATTGGCGACAAAGAGTTCGCGGCTTTTCTGGTCGAGCAGGGATTCCGCCTCTTCGCGGGCCCTGCGCTCGCGCAGGTAGCGCCGGCGCGAGACCGGCGCGGTGTCCGATCTGGGCGGATCGCCGTCCACCCGCCTACCCGGTCAGTTGCACGTGAAAACGCGCCGCGCGGGCGTGATCATCGCCGATCTCGGTCACCGTGATCTCGGCCGGCTGCCTGAAATGCGCTACGCAGGCTTCGATCATGCCATGGCAGAAGGGCACCAGCGGCCGGTCCGAGCGATAGGTCATGGTCAGCGCGCGCATGCCGTGCCACTCGGTCTCGAACGTCGGAAGCTCGGCATCGGGGTAGAGCTTGCGCACTTCGACATGCACCTCGTTCTCGATCGCGTCGAGCATGGCCAGGGCATTGGGTTTGTCGGCGAAAAACGCCGGATACCCTTCGACGAACCGTCCATGAACCCATTGGCCGAAGCGGCGTTGCAACTCCGGCACCGGAATCGCCGTATGGTCGCTGATCGCGCCGACAATGCGCATCAATTCGCCACAGGAATAATTGCCCACCGCGCTGTAGGCGCCGTCATTGTCCAGTGCCAGCCCGTCGAGGATATCGTCGACCGCCGCTTCGCCGAGCGCATGCTCCGCCATGCTCAGCAATTCGGTGAAAACCATGCCTTTCATCTGCCGTCTCCTTGGCTGCTGGATCCGGTCTAGCCCAGAGAAGTAAAAAGGCGCTTAAACTCCGTCGCAGGCCACTTGCGAGAAAATCGGCAAACTGGTAAGGAAAATTTACCAATCCAGCAAATGAGCCGCTCATGCCCGTGATCACCTCCATCGACGACCTCAAACGACTCTACAAATCGCGGGCGCCGCGGATGTTCTACGACTACTGCGAATCCGGCAGCTGGACCGAGCAGACCTTTCGCGAAAACAGCTCGGACTTCGACCAGATCCGCCTGCGTCAGCGGGTGGCGGTGAGCATCGACAACCGCGCCACCGCCAGCCGGATGATCGGCGAGGATGTGGCGATGCCGGTGGCGCTGGCGCCGGTGGGCATGACCGGCATGCAACATGCCGACGGCGAGATCCTGGCTGCGAAAGCCGCCGAAAAATTCGGCGTGCCCTTCACCCTCTCGACCATGTCGATCTGTTCGATCGAGGATGTGGCCGAGGCCACAAGCAAGCCTTTCTGGTTCCAGCTCTACACCATGAAGGACGAGGATTATGTGCGCCGCCTGGTCGAACGCGCCCGGGCCGCAAGGTGCTCGGCGCTGGTGATCACCCTCGATCTGCAAATCCTCGGCCAGCGCCACAAGGATCTGAAGAACGGCCTGTCGGCCCCGCCCAAGTTGACCCCGGCCGTGATCGCCGATCTGGCGACCCGCTGGCGCTGGGGGCTGGGCATGTTGCAGACCCGGCGGCGCGAGTTCCGCAATATCGTCGGCCATGTCAAGGACATCTCCGACCCCGCTTCGCTCATGGCCTGGACCAACGAGAATTTCGACCTCACGCTGGACTGGGGCAAGATCGCAAAGCTCAAGGAGCTGTGGGGCGGCAAGGTGATCCTGAAAGGCATTCTCGATGCCGAGGACGCCCGGATGGCGCTCAAGGTCGGCGCCGATGCCATCGTGGTGTCGAACCATGGCGGACGGCAGCTCGACGGGGCGCTGTCCTCGATCCGGGTGCTGCCGGAAATCCTGGATGCGGTGGGCGACGAGATCGAAGTGCATCTCGACAGCGGCATCCGCTCGGGCCAGGACGTGCTCAAGGCCGTCGCCATGGGCGCCAAGGGCACCTATATCGGCCGCGCCTTCATCTATGGTCTCGGGGCCATGGGCGAGGCCGGCGTGACCCGGGCGCTGGAGGTGATCCACAAGGAGCTCGACGTCTCGATGGCGCTCTGCGGCAAACGCGACATCAAGCAGGTGAACCGCGATATCCTGCGGGTGCCGGAGGATTTCGGCGGCCGCTGGCAGCGCTGAGCGCCACCGGGGTTGATGGCCGCCCGAGGCGGAAAAAGGGGGCGCTGCCCCCGCCGCCTGCGGCGCCTCGCCCGCGGGTATTTGTGAACAGAAGAAGACCGGGGATCAGGGGCGGAAAATCGGCACATGCGACCCGGCCTCAGGCGGCAGATCGCCGGTGAGACGGGGGTCGTCGCTGACTTCGACACTCTGGCGGACCGGGGTGAAGCCCGCGCGGCGATAGAACCCCAGCGCCTGCGGGCTGTCGAGCTGGCAGGTGTGGACGTGGAACCGGGTGATGGGCCGGGAAAAGGCCCGCTCGATGGCGAAATTCATCAGGGCGCGGCCGACGCCCTGACCGATCAGCGCCGGGGTGAGGCCGAAATAGGCCAGTTCGCAGCTCTCCCCGTCGCGGCTGTCGAGTTCGAGCAGGCCTTCGGCACGGCCCTGGCATTCGACCGCATAGACCTCGACACCGGGGTCGGTGATCGCAGCGCCGAGCGCGGCCTCGGACAGACGCAGCCGCGAAAACCACAACCAGTCCGCGCCGCCGACGCGCAGAAACAGAGCGCGATACCAGGCCGGATCGGGATCGGTGACGTGGCGGATGGTGCAGCCTTCGGGCATGGCACCGCCGCGCGCGGGCGGCGGCCGGCGCATTTCCAGATAGGTGGTGACCTCGACCACCTTGCCGGGGGGAATGTCGTGGGAACCGTCAGCCAACATGGCCTCTCCTGTGATGGGTTGCGAGCAGCGGCGCGAGGACGAAGGTGATGACCAGCAGCGCCGCGCCCATCGCCGCGAAGGACCAGCCGAGGCCGATGGCCTCGGAGACGAAGCCCATGACCGGCGGCCCGATGAAAAAGCCGGTATAGCCGATCATGGAAATCTGCGCGATGACACCTGTGCGGGCGCGGTTGCCGACATTGCGGCCGACATAGGAAAACGCCATCGGCGCCACCACCGAGACACCCAGCCCCAGCACGGCAAATCCGGCATAGGCCATGGCGAGGCTCTCGGCAAAGGCGGCCGCAAAGGCACCCGTCGCCGACAGCGCCGCGGCCAGCGCCAGAACGGTAACCTCGCTGAACCGGGTCACCAGCGCCTGGCCGCCCAGCCGCCCCAGCGCCATGGTTCCGCCGAGGATCGCCGGGCCCATCGCGCCTTCGGCCGCGCCGCCACCGAGAGACCGTTCGAGGTGCAGGGCCGACCAGCCCTCGGTGGCGTTTTCCGCCATGAAGCCGATCAGGATCACCAGTCCGCCGAGCCAGATCAGCCCGCCCGCCGCCGGTGCCCCTGCGCCGGCCGCCTCGTCGAGCGGCGCGGCGCGGTCGCTGAGCGCCACGCGTACCAGCGCGAGGATGGCCAGCGCGATCAGCGCAAAGACCGCCACCGGCGGCCAGCCGGCTTCGCGCAGCAGCCCGGCGGTCAGGGCCGAGACCGCATAGGCCATGGAAAACACCGCATGGGCAAAGTTCATCAGCGGCCGGCCGCGCCGCGCCTCGACCCCCGAGATCCGCGCATTCATCACCACGTCGAGCGCGCCGGTGGTGCCGGCCGCGACCAGAAGCAGCGGCGCAAAACCCAGCGGCCCGGTCGCCAGCCCCGGCAGCAGAAACAGCACCGCGGCCGCCAGCGCCAGCGCCGGCAGGGTGCGCTGCTCCAGCCGCGCGTCGAGACGCGGCGCCAGCCACATCGCGACGATAGTTCCCAGCGCCGCCACCAGCAGGCAGAGGCCGAAGACGCCGTCATTGACGTCGATCCGTGCCTTGATGCCGGGCACCTGCGCGGCAAAGGCGCCCCAGAGCAGACCCAGCGTCAGAAAGCAGGCCAGGGGCGCGCGCGCGGCGCGGATATCGTCACGTGAAATCATCGCCAAGCCGTGCCATGACACGGCCGCGCTGGCAATCGGCAAAAACGCAGGCCCGGCTCTGCCGGAAATGGGGTTTCCAAACTTCGCAATCCGGTCTATACGCGCGCCTTCACGCGGGGATACAGCCTTGGAGGATTCCCGCCTTGTTTTAGGAGAAAATGACATGGCTGGTGAGATCCCAGATCTTATTGCCCAGGAACGCACGGGGACAGGCAAGGGCGCCGCTCGTCAGGCACGCCGCGACGGCATGGTTCCGGGTATCGTTTTTGGTGGCGACGTTGATCCGCTTCCGATTCAGGTTCCGTTCAACGAGCTGTTCAAGCGCCTGAAGGCAGGCCGCTTCAAGTCGACCCTGTTCAACCTCAAGGTTGACGGTCATGACGACGTTCGGGTGATCTGCCGCGACGTGCAGCGCGATGTGGTCAAGGACCTGCCGACGCACCTCGACCTGATGCGCCTGCGCCGTACCACCAAGATCAACCTCTTCATCCACGTCGATTTCGTGAACGAAGACGCGGCCCCCGGCATCAAGAAGGGCGGCGTTCTGACCGTCGTTCGCCCCGAGGTCGAGTTGGTGGTGACCGCCGGTGACATCCCCGATCACATCACCGTCGACCTGACCGGGATGGAAATCGGCGACATCGTGCACATCTCTGACGTGACCCTGCCGGAGGGCGCCAAGCCGACCGTCGAACGGGATTTCGTGATCTGCAACATCTCTGCCCCCTCCGGCCTCAAGGCCGCCGACGAAGAGGAAGAGGATGTGGATGCCGACGAGGTTCCGGCGACCGAGCAGACCGAAGACTGATCTTCGCTGCCCTAGAATTGATGGAAAGCCCCGGGCGCAGGTCCGGGGCTTTTTGCATTGAAGCCCGGGCCGGAAAGCGGGCACAAGGAAACAGAGCCAGAGGAGCGGAGCAGATGCAGATTTTCGTGGGTTTGGGCAATCCCGGCGGGCAGTATGCGGGCAACCGGCACAACATCGGCTTCATGGCGGTCGACCGGATCGCCGAGGCGCACGGCTTCGGCCCGTGGAAATCCCGCTTTCAGGGGCGTGTGGCCGAAGGCCGGCTGGGCGGCGACAAGCTGCTGCTGCTCAAGCCCGACACCTTCATGAACCGCTCCGGCCAGGCGGTGGGCGAGGCGATGCGGTTCTACAAGCTCGCGGCGGAGGACGTCACCGTGTTTCACGACGAGCTTGACCTGGCGCCGGGCAAATGCCGGGTCAAGACCGGCGGCGGCCATGCCGGCCACAACGGGCTGCGTTCGATCCACGGCCACATCGGCGAGGCCTATCACCGGGTGCGGCTGGGGATCGGCCATCCCGGCCGCAAGGAGCTGGTCTCGGGCTATGTGCTGCACGATTTCGCCAAGGCGGATGGCGACTGGCTCGAGCCGTTGCTGACCGGCATCAGCCAGGGCGCCGACGATCTGGCGCGCGGAGATCGGTCGAAGTTTCTCAACGCCGTGGCGCTTCAGGTCGCGCCGCCGCGCAGCTCCACTTCATCCGCGTCCGGGGCGAAGACGCCCCCCCCGGCCAAGGCCGCAGGGCCGGCTGCCGCGCCGGAGGAAGACAGCCGGTCGCCGTTGCAGAAGCTGGCCGACAAGTTTCGCTGAGGCGGGAAAGGACACATCATGGACAAAGACCCTGCGATCAACGTGCTGGGAGAGACCCTTGCGCCCTGCTCCACCCGGCCGCTCACCGGCTATTTTCGCGATGGCCATTGCAACACCTGCGCCCAGGACCGCGGCAACCATACGGTCTGCGCGGTGATGACGGCCGAGTTCCTGGCCTTTTCGAAATACGTCGGCAACGATCTCTCGACGCCGCGCCCGGATTTCGGCTTTGCCGGGCTGGCCCCGGGCGATCACTGGTGCCTCTGCGCCGGCCGCTTCCTTCAAGCGCATGACGAGGGCTGCGCGCCCAAGGTCAACCTGGCGGCAACCCACCGCAAGGCGCTGGAGATCGTCTCGCTCGAGGTGCTGCGGGAGAACGCGCTCGGCTGACGCCCCGCCCTCCGCGCCGGGGCCGCGCGGGCGGCGCTATTCGGGCCAAAACTTCCGGCAGCGCCACAGGCCCGCCAAGAGGCCCCGGGTCAAGCCCGGGGCGCGGGGACGCGTGAGGCACGCCGCAAGCCACCCCCGTCCCGGCCGCCGCGCCGGGACCTCCCGGCTCGCCCACCACGCCCTAGAATGAACGGCAGCGCGACCGGCCTACCAAGAGGCCCCGGGTCAAGCCCGGGGCGCGGGGACGCGTAAGGCACGCCGCAAGCCACCCCCGTCCCGGCCGCCGTGCCGGGACCTCCCGGCTCGCCCACCACGCCCCAGAATGAACGGCAGCGCGACCGGCCTGCCAAGAGGCCCCGGGTCAAGCCCGGGGCGCGGGCCGGTCCTGGCAGCTTACTCGGCCCATTCCCAGGGCCGGGTATAGGCGCCGAGAACATGGCTCACGTCCTCTTCCCTTGCCGTGCCGGATTTGGAAATCCGCGCCACCAGGCCGCGTTTCTTGTCATCGATCACCTCGGCGACATGGGCATCCACCCCGCGCTCGGCCAGCGCCGCGTCATAGACCCGGGTGATCGCCATCTTGCGCAGGTCGGGTTTGAACACCTTGCCCACCGCCGTCTTCGGCAACTCGTCGAGGATCGTCAGATGCTTGGGGATCGCCGCGCGTTCGTGCACATTGGCGCGGCAATGTTCCATCAGCGCTTCCTCGGTGACATTGCCCCCCGCCACCAGCTCGACAAAGGCGCAGGGCAGCTCGCCGGAATGCGCGTCGGGTTGGCCGATGGCGCCGGCCATGGCCACCGCCGGATGCGACAGCAGCGCATCCTCGATCTCGGCCGGATCGATATTGTGACCGCCCCGGATGATCAGATCCTTGGCGCGGCCGGTGATCCAGAGATAGCCATCCGCATCGACCCGCCCGAGATCGCCGGTGCGCAGGTAGATGTCCTCGTGGAACAGCTCGTGGTTCTTGTCTTCCTCGGTATAGGTCGAGCCGGCATAGACGCCGGGGTTGGCCACGCAGATCTCGCCGATCTCGTCGACCGCGCATTCCTCGGGGCCGTTGCCCGCGTGTTTGACGATCTTGACGTGGCAATAGGGCAGCGGGATGCCGACCGAGCCGACCTTCTTTTCGCCCTCGGTGGGATTGACCGACACCAGGCAGGTTGCCTCGGTCAGCCCGTAGCCTTCGATGATCTGCACGTCCGAGGCGCTCTCGAACCGCTTGAACAGCTCCAGCGGCATCGGCGCCGAGCCGGAAAAGGCGGTCTTGACCGAAGAGATATCGGCATCCACCGGCCGTTGCATCAGCGCCGAAACGGCGGTTGGCACGGTGATGATGAAGGTGATCTGCCAGCGTTCGATCAGCTTCCAGAAATTGTCGAAGACCCCTTCGCCGCGATAGCCCTGCGGTGTCGGAAAGACCACCTGCGCCCCGGAACTGAGCGCCGCCATCAGGATCACATGCACCGCAAAGACATGGAACATCGGCAGCGGGCACATGATGCTGTCGGTCTCGTCGAACAGCAGCCGGTCGCCCAGCCAGCCATTGTAGATCATGCCGGAATAGAGGTGCTGCGCCACCTTGGGCATGCCGGTGGTGCCGCCGGTGTAGAGCATGTAGATCTCGTCACCCTGCGGCGCGACCCGTGCGGCGGGCGCGTGGCCTGCGAGCAGCGTCTCGTAGTCCTCCGCGCCGGCGATGGCGGCGTCGCCCGGAATCGGGCCGTCGTCGACCGCGACCAGCAGCTTGAGGCGCGCGAGGTGCGGCGCCACGCGTGCGATGCGATCGCCGAGCGAGGTGTGGAAGACGACCGCCTCGGCATCGGCGTTGTCGAGGAGATAGGCGAGTTCCTCGTCGAGGTAGCGGTAATTGACGTTGACCGGCACCGCGCGCATCTTCAGCGCGGCGAAATTGGTCTCGCAATATTCCGGCGAATTGTAGAGGTACATGCCGACCTTGGCGCCGGGGCCGAGGCCGGCGGCGGCGAATGCCGCGGCCAGGCGCGCCGCGCGTGCCTCGTATTCGCGCCAGGTGTAGCGGCGTGCACCCTGCACCACCGCGACCTGGTCGGGCACGGTGTCGGCCACCGCTTCCCACAGCTTGGCGAAATTGCGAATCATCGTGTGCGTCTCCCCTCGGCCGCAGTCCGGCAACGCATTGTTACCGTGCAGGGCGCGCCGGACAACGCCCGGCGGCGGGCAATCTGATCCGTGCCCGGCAGCGCTCCCGGGGCGCCGATAGAATCCGGTTGTTCACGCCGCACTGCAAGGAGCTGTCAATGTCGCATGACGGGCCGGTCGCCGATCTCGTGCTCGGTGTCTCGCTCCTGCTGTTGCTGGCCGCCGCGACGCTGGCGCTCGCGCGGCGCCTGCACGCGCCGTTCTCGATCCTGCTCGTGCTGATCGGCTTGGGGCTGGGGCGGCTGACGCCGTCGCTGCCACCCGGTCTCGGTCGCGTTCTCGACCTTCACATCGGCCCGGGCCTCATCCTGTTCGTGTTCCTGCCGAGCCTGATCTTCGAGTCGGCGAGTAAGCTCGATTGGCGCGAGCTGCGCGACGATCTCACCCCGGTGCTGACGCTGGCGGTGCCTGGCGTGCTGCTCTCGACATGCGTCATCGGTGCCCTGCTGGCGCTGCTCGCCGGGGTGCCGATGGGCGCCGCGCTGGTGCTCGGCGCCATTCTCTCGGCGACCGACCCGGTCGCTGTCATTGCCTTGTTCCGCCAGCTCGGCGCGCCACGCCGCCTGACCGTGCTGGTCGAAGGCGAGAGCCTGCTCAACGACGCTGCGGCCATCGTGCTGACCAAGCTGCTGCTGGGTATCGCGCTGGCCGGGCATGCGGGACTCGCCATCGTGCCGGGGGCCGTGGGTGAATTCGCCGTGACCTTCCTCGGCGGCATCGCGGTCGGCGGCATGATGGCGCTGGCCGCGGGCAGCGTGGTCGGGCTTGCCGGCGCCAACCGGGCCATCACGCTCTCGGTGCTGACCACGCTCGCCTACTTGTCGTTTCTCGTCGCCGAGGAGTTCCTGCACGTCTCGGGCGTGATGGCAACGCTCTGCGCCGGGCTCGTCATGGGCAGCTGGGGACGCAGCAAGATCGCACCGGCCATCGCCGACGTCGTCGAGCACTTCTGGTCCTACGTCGCCTTCATGGCGAATGCACTGATCTTCCTGCTCATGGGGCTGTCGATCGATTTCCCGGCGCTCGCCGCCAATGTCGATCTGCTCGTGCTGACCATCCTCGCCATGCTGCTCGCGCGCGCGCTCGTGATCTACGGCCTGCTGCCCCTGATTGCGCGTCTGCGGCCCACGCTCGGCATCAGCTTCGCCTTCCAGACGGTGATGTTCTGGGGCGGGTTGCGCGGCGCAGTATCGCTCGCACTCGTGCTCAGCCTGCAGGATTTCGCCTGGTTCGACGCCTTCGTCGCGGTGGTCACCGGGGTGGTGCTGTTCACGCTGGTCGTGCAGGGGCTCAGCGTGGAGCCCCTGATGCGCCGCCTGCGCCTCGATCGCCCGGGCGTCGCCGATCGCCTCGCGCGCGACGAGGCGCTCAGCGAAGCGGCGCTGGTGGCGGCCGAACGCATCCCGGGGCTGAGCGGCGGTGGGCACTTTTCCGCCGCGCTGGCCGCGCGCCTGGCCGCCGCGCAGCGCGCCCGCGTCGCGCGACTGCGCGCCGGCATGAGCGCCATGCGCGAGCAGGAAGTCGATGATGGCGAGGCCGCGCGCATGCTGTGGATGCGCGCCACGGCCACCGAGCGCAATGCCTACCGCGAACTGTTCGCGCTGCACCACGTCGACGAGCGCACCTATCGCGCGCTCGATCACGATGCCGCCGTGCGTCTCGACGAACTGCGTCACTTCGCTCGTGCGCCGCGCGCCATCGCCGATGAGGTCGACGTCGCCGCGCGGCGCGCGCTCGGCTGGCTCGCGCGCCTGCCGGGACGCTTCGGCAGGCTCGCCCACACGCGTGCGGTGGCGCGCGATTACGCGCGCGCCTGGGCCGTCCTGCAGGCCTGCGACCGCGTCGACGGCGCGCTCGCCCACGTGGCGCAGAGCGGGGCCTTCGAGTCGCCTCGCGTCGACGCGGTACGCGACGCCTACCGCGCGCGCGGGGAGGCGGCGCGCGCGCGCCTCGACGACTGGGCCGAGCAGTTCCCGGAGTTCGTGCGCGCGATGCAGACACGGCTTGCCGAACGTCTCATCCTTCAGGTCGAGCAGAACGAGATCGAACGCCAGCTGCGCTCGGGACTGGTGCCGCCGAACCTCGGCGATGAACTGCGCGATCGTCTCGCCGAGGACATGCGTCGGCTCGGCCCGCTGTCCATCCGGGAACTCGAAGTGGCGCCCGAGGAGCTGCTGCGGAAGGTCCCCTTCTTCGCCGATCTGGGCGCCGACGAGGTGGCTGAGATCGTTCCTCGCCTCGAGCCGCTCACGGTGGCTGCCGGCGAAGACATCGTGCGCGCCGGTGAGCGCGGCACGAGTATGTACTTCATCGGGCGCGGCGTCGTCCACGTGTTCGGCGCAGAAGCCGACGGCACGGATGCGCCGGCGCTGGCTACGCTGCTGGCCGGGGACTTCTTCGGGGAAATGGCGCTGCTCGACGAGGCGCCGCGCAATGCGACCTGCCGCGCGGCGACCGCGTGCGCGCTCTACGAGCTCGATCGCAGGGGCGTGACGGCCGCTGTGGCGGTATGTCCGACACTTGGTGAACGGCTCGCCGAGGCGGCAGCCGAACGCCGCGGTCGTGCCGTCACCGACGGCAGCGCGGATTGACGGCCGGCGGACGTGGGACCGCCGGCCGTCGCGCGCTCACTGCTGGATGGAACGCAGGTAGATGATGATTTCGAGGATGCGCCCTCGCAGGGCAGTCTCGGCGCCGATGGCATTGATGCGCTTCCATTCGCCGCCCCAGATCGGCATCTCCTCGGTGCCGTGCGCGCCCGGCATGCTGCGGCCGTCGATCATGTCGTAGACCCGGTTGAACGGGAAATCGCCGCCATTGTTCTTCGACAGCACCGTCAGATCAGGCGGCGCGGCCTTGAGCATCGGCACGAACGGACCGCCGCCCTTGGCATCGGCGCCGTGGCAGACGGCACAGAAGTCCATGAAGCGGGTCTTGCCGACGGCGGCGACCTCGTCGTCGGCGGCCTGCGTGGTGCCGCCGCAGGCAAGACCTGCGACGAGCGCGACGGTGCCGAGCAGACCGCTGCGGCGGGCTGGCTTGGATTGGGGCATGGTTGTTCCCTCCCTGCGTGGTGAACACGGATGTCGCTCGCAGTATCGGGGGGCGGCGGTGACGGTTTGCTGACCGGAGTCAAGGCAGCGCATTGCGTGCCGCGCCTGCAGCGCTGCGTCGGTGGCGCGGCGCGTGACCGGCCGAACGGCGAGAAAATCATCGCCAGGAACCGTAGACTTGGCATCCGCGCGAACGCCCGGGCCGTTGCCCGCGCGGCCGCATTCGGCACCATCATCTCAGCAGGGGAGCACGCATGGCCGTCGTCGATTACGCAGTCAACGGGCACATCGCCACCGTCACACTCAACCGTCCCGAGGCGCGCAACGCCGTCAACCCGGAAGTCGCCGTGCGTCTCGCCGAGGCCTGGCACAAGGTGCGCGACGATGACAACGTGCGCGTCGCCATCCTCACCGGAACCGGCAGTGCCTTCTGCGCCGGCGCCGACCTCGGCCAGCTCATCCCGCTCATATCCGGCGGGCGCAAGGCGGAAAACGAATACGACGAGAAGGTGCTCGCCGAGCCGGACATCTTCGAGTGCTGCTTCCTGCGCAGCTTCGACCCGGTCAAGCCGGTCATCGCGGCCTTGAACGGCCACGCCATCGCGGGCGGCATGGAGATGACCCAGGGCACCGACATCCGGGTCGCCGTGCCCGCCGCCAAGCTCGGCGTGCAGGAAGTGAAGTGGGCGATTTTCCCGGCCGGCGGTTCGACCGTACGACTGACCCAGCAGCTGCCCTTCGCCAAGGGGATGGAACTGCTGCTGACCGGCGACCTGATCACCGCCGACGAGGCGCTCGGACTCGGCTTCCTCAACTACGTGGTCGACGACCCGCTCGCCAAGGCCACCGAGATCGCACAGAAGATTGCCGCCAACGGGCCGATCGCGGTGCAGGCCATTCGCAAGTCGGCGCGCGCCTGCCTCGGCATGGAGGAGCAGGCCGCGCTCAGGCTCGAGACCGAGATCTCGGCGCCGGTGTTCAAGACCGAAGACGCGCAGGAGGGCCCGCGCGCCTTCATGGAGAAGCGCCAGCCGGTCTACAAGGGGCGCTGAGATGAAGTCGCCGGTCTGCGCGCGCTTCGGCATCGACTTCCCCTTGTTCGCGTTCAGCCACTGTCGCGACGTCGTCGCCGAGGTCTCGCGCGCCGGTGGCATGGGCGTGTTCGGCGCCGCCGGCATGACCGCCGAGCGTCTCGAGGAGGAACTCAGCTGGATCGATCAGCACGTCGACGGCAAGCCTTACGGCATCGACCTGCTGGTGCCGGACAAGGTGCTCGGCAAGGACGAGGCATTCGACGCGGAACGGCTGCTGGCGAGCGTGCCGGGCGCGCACAAGGAATTCGTCGCCGGCCTGCTCGAACGCCACGCGATCGATGCAGCAGGGCTCGAGGAAGGACGCCGCGGCACCCTGCATCTCGGGCGCAACCTGCATCCCTCCGGCGCCGAGGAAGCGATGGCGATCGCCTTCCGCCATCCCATCCGGCTCATCGCCAACGCCCTTGGCGTGCCGCCCGCACGCATGCTCGAACTCGGCCGCGAACACGGCGTGGCGGTCGCTGCGCTGGTCGGCGCGCGTGAGCACGCGGTGCGCCAGGTCGCCGCCGGCGTCGATCTCATCATTGCCGCGGGCGGCGAGGCCGGCGGTCATTGCGGCGAGGTAGCGACGATGGTGCTGGTGCCCGAAGTGGTGGAGGCGGTGAGCGCGATCAGCGACGTGCCGGTGCTCGCCGCCGGCGGCATCGTCACCGGGCGGCAGATGGCCGCGGCAATGGCGATGGGCGCCGCCGGCGCGTGGACCGCCTCGGTGTGGCTGACCACCCACGAGGCCGAGACCAACCCGGTGGTGAAAGAGAAGATGCTCGCCGCGAGTTCGCGCGATACCGTGCGGGCGAAGAGCCGCACCGGCAAACCCTCGCGCCAGCTGCGCTCGGCATGGACGGCGGCGTGGGAGGCGCCCGAGGCACCGGCGCCCCTGCCGATGCCGTTGCAGTCGCTGGTCAGCGAGCCGCCGCTGGCTAAGGTCGACAAGCTCGCCCAGCAGGGCCACGCGGGTGCCCGCGAACTCGCCACCTACTGGGTCGGCCAGGGCGTCGGCCTGATGCACGAGGCGCGCACCGTGCGCGCGGTGGTGCAGGATTTCCAGGAGGACTTCCTCGCCGCCTGCGAGCGGCTCGGCAGTTTGCTCGAGGATGCGTGAACGCTGCCGAACGCGCGCCGGTGCCGCGGCGCCGGCACGCTACCGGTCGCGGCGCACCCGTCGACCCCGGGGCGCGTGATGCGCCTGCTGCTGGTGGAGGATTCGCAGACCCTGCGCGAGAAGCTGCATGCGTGGCTCGCCGGACAGGGCTGGAGTGTCGACGAGGCGGCCGACGGTGCGGCGGCAATCGCCTACATCGACGCTTACGATTACGCCATGGTGCTGCTCGATCTCGGCCTGCCGCGCGTCGATGGCCTCGCCGTACTCGCGCACCTGCGTGCGGCGGGCTCGCGCGCGCGCGTGCTGGTGCTGTCGGCGCGCGACCAAGTCAGCGATCGCGTCGCGGCGCTCGACCGTGGCGCCGACGACTACCTCGTCAAGCCGTTCTCCTTCGACGAACTCGCGTCGCGCCTGCTCGCGCTGATGCGCCGCAGCCTGGATACGGCGCCGCCGCTGCTCGTCGCCGGTGCGCTCGAGGTCGACCCGGCGGTGCGCCTGGCCCGCGTCGGTGGTGAAGCGCTGGCGCTGACGCCCCGGGAGTACCAGCTGCTCGAGGCGCTGCTGCGCGGGCGCGGGCGCGTGTACACGCGTGCGGCCCTGTTCGAGATGCTCTACGACGCGCACAGTGAAGCCTCGGACAAGGTCATCGAAGTGCTCGTGAGCACGCTGCGTGGGAAGCTCGCCCGCGCCGGGATCGATACGCTCATCGAGACGCGGCGCGGTTTCGGTTACGTCATCCCGTGAGCGCGGCGCGCAAGGGCGTGAGACTGTCGCTTGCCAACCGGCTTATCGTCGCCCTGGTGGTTGGCGGCGGGGTCATCCTCGCCGGCCTGTTCGTGGCGCTCGATATCGCCGTCGACCGTGCGCTCTACTCGCGCTTCGACGATGCCCTGGTGGCGCGCGGCCGCGTCCTCGCCGGACTCATCGACGCGCGTGCCCAGGCGGCCGTGAGCGATGCCGCGCGCTGGCCGGAATATGCAGCCGGTGGCCACCAGGAGTTCTTCCAGCTGTGGGACGCGGGCGGCGCCACGCTGGCGCGCTCGGCGTCGAGCGGCGGGCGCGACCTCGCGCGGCCGCCCATATCGCCGGGCGCTGCACCAGTGCTCTATGACCTGGCCTTGCCGGACGGTCACCGCGGCCGGGCGGTGGCCCTGCAGGTGCACGGCGGCCCGCGCCCCGACGCCGCGCCCGGCCCCCGCACGCTGGTGGTGGCGACCGAGCGCGAGGCGCTCGAAGCGCTCGAGGCGCGACTGCATTTCGCGCTCGTGCTGGGAACCCTGGTCGCGCTGCCGTTGCTCGCGTTGCTCGGGATTCTCGCCGTGCGCCGCGGGCTCGCGCCGCTGGCCAGCTTCAGTGATGCCGTGGCGGCGCGCGTCGTCACCCGTGCCGGTGCCGCAGCCGGTGCTGGTGAGCGCGGGGTCGAGGCAGACCCCGCCAGCCTGCCGGCCGAGCTGCGTCCGATTGCGGCGACCGTCAATGCCGCGGTCGACACGGCGCTCGCAGCGCTCGCGCGCGAACAGCGTTTCGCGCGCGAAGCGGCGCACGAACTGCGCACGCCTCTCGCCGAGATGCGCGTGCTCACGCACGAGCGGACCGCCGCGGACGCCGACGCGCGTGCGCTGCGCCGCGCCGTCGATACCATGAGCCGCTCGGTCGATGCCCTGCTCGCGCTCGCGCGCTGCGAGGCCGGGCTGGACACGCCGGCCATCGAACCGGTCGAACTGGTCGAATTGATAGAGCAGCAGTGGCGGCTGCTGGCGTCCGACGCGAGGCTGCGCGACCTCGTCTACCAGTGCTCCGCGCCCGCCGAAGTCTGGGTGATGAGCGACGGCGCGATGCTCGAGCGCATCTTTGCCAACCTGCTCGGCAACGCCGTGCACCATGCACCGGCCGCGGCGCTGATCGACGTCCATGTCGTCGAGAAGGACGGGCGCGTGCATGTCGAAGTAGCGAATACGGCGCCCGGCCTCGACGTCGCGGCCCTCGCCACCGCGCTTGCCGACGGCCAGCGCGCGAGCGCCGCGAGCGGATACGCGCGCCCGCACGCGGGTCTCGGTCTGCTGCTGTGCCATGCCTTGGCGCGCCAGCTCGATCTCGCGCTCGACGTGGTCGCCCGTGGCGACGGCATCGTGGTGCGTCTGGCCGGCCTGCAGTCGCTCGACGTCACCGGTTGAGCGGCCGCCCCGGCGCGTTGCCCGTGGCCTGACGCCGCGGGGCGCCGCGACGCCATGGCCCAGGGTTCGAGCACCGGTGATTGGCGCCGGGTGGCTTTGCGCGCGGCGATCCGTGCGCACGGAACGTTGCCACCACGGGGTCGCTGCAGGCGCCTTAAGGACTCTGATCGAAATAACCTTACCAACTGACATCGCCGGCGCATCCCGCCTGGCGGCGTTGCTCGTCGGTTGAGTAGCTCGCTATTCGCCCTCCTCGCGCCTTGCCAGACGGGCGCCCCGACGCGCCAGTTGGCAATCCTGTTTCGACCAGAGCCTTAAGCGTTTCCAAAGCTTGGCGCGCTAGCGTAAGCGCATGTCCAGCATCGGAAGGCTTTTCATGACGAGTTCGCATGCATCGGGTCTACGGCGCCTGCTGCCGCCCGCACTGCTCTTCGTGTGCAGCGCGGCCGCCGCCGCACCGATCACGCTCGATCGCGCGCAGCAACAGTTGCTCAACGTGACGACGGCACCGGCGGTCGCCGCGCGCACGGTGCGTGTCGACGGACTGCTCGGCGAGGTGACGCTGCCGGTCGCGGGCAGCCTCGCGCTGGCCGCGCCCTGGCCCGGGCGCGTAGTGCAGGTGCTGGCCGACGAAGGAGACGCGGTCGCGCGCGACGCCGTCCTCGCGTGGGTCGAGAGCCCGGCGATGGCCGAGTTGCGCACGCAGTGGCGTACCGCGCGGGTCGAACGCGATCTCGCCGCGTCGCGCACGGAGCGCGATCGCGCCCTGCTCGCCGAAGGCATCATTCCCGCCGCGCGCGCCGAGGCAAGTGCCGCCGAGCTCGCCGCGCGGGAGGCCGCGCTCGGTGGCCTCGCCGACATCCTCGGCGATCACGCGAGTGCCGCCCACGGCGCAGCGCGCTACCCGTTGCGAGCACCGTTCGACGCAACCGTGGTGACGCGCCGCGTCGCTGCCGGCGATGCGATCGAAGCGTTCGCGACCGCTTTCATGCTGCTTGCCGATGACGGTCTGCGCCTCGACCTGCAGGTGCCCGCGCCCCTCGCCGCGCTGGCTGCGCCCGGCACCGCGGTCGAGCTCGAAGGCGGCGGTGCGGACACGCGCGTGACCATCAGCGGCCGTGCTGCGCGGGTCGATCCGGATACCCAGACCGTCACCGTGCGCGCCGCGATTGCTGCCGGCAGCCCGCTGCTGCCCGGTCAGCGCGTGACCGCGACGCTCGCACTGCCGGCGCCGGCGGGCGCCGTCGAGGTGCCGCGCGGCGCGCTCGTACAGCAAGCCGACGCAGCCTACGTGTACCGTGCGACGGACGACCGCTTCGAGACGGTGACGGTCACCCTGCACGGCGAATCGGCGGCTGGAGCGGTGATCTCGGCAGCAGGACTCAGCGCCGGCGATGCCGTCGTGGTCAGCGGCACCAGCGCGCTGCGCACGCTCGCGGAGTAGTCCTCGCCATGCTCGACCGACTCATTGAAGGGGCGCTCAGCCAGCGTCTGCTCGTACTGGTGGCGACGCTCGCCCTGGCCGCCGCGGGCGCCTGGTCGTTCCGCGCGCTGCCCATCGACGCCTTTCCAGACATCTCGCCGACCCAGGTCAAGCTGATTCTGAAAGCGCCCGGCATGACACCCGAGGAGGTCGAGACGCGCGTCATCGTGCCGCTCGAGCTCGAGCTGCTCGGCATTCCGCAACAAACCGTGCTGCGCTCGATGGCGAAGTACGCGATTGCCGACGTCACGCTCGATTTCACCGAAGGCACGGATATCTACTGGGCTCGCCAGCAGGTCGCCGAGCGCTTCGCGGCGGCGGTCGATGCGTTGCCGCCCGGAGTCAGCGGCGGCCTCGCACCGCTCGCGACACCGTTGTCGGACCTCTTCATGTTCACCATCGAGGGCGGCTCCCTCAGCGACGCCGAACGTCGCACGCTGCTCGACTGGACCTTGCGGCCGGCGCTGCGCACGATTCCCGGCGTCGCCGACGTCAACGCGCTGGGCGGGCGTGTCGAGACCTACACCGTGGTGCCCGATGCCGATGCGCTGGCACTGGCAGGCATCACGTTCGGCCACATCGTGGACGCCATCGAACGCAACAACCGCAACGATGGTGCCGGACGCCTCGAGGAGGGCGAGACCGCGCTCATCGTGCGCGCCGAGGGTGCCATCTACACGCTCGACGACCTGCGCAGCCTGGTCGTCGGCGAGCACGCCGGCATGGCGGTGCGCCTCGGCGACGTCGCCGACGTGCATATCGACAGTCTCACCCGCCTCGGCGCGGTGACCCGCGACGGCAAGGGGGAAGCGGTGGAGGGCCTGGTGGTCGGGCTACGCGGTGCCGATGCACAGGCCGTCGTGCGCGGCGTACGCGAGCGCCTCGCCGAGCTGGCGCCGAGCCTGCCGCCCGGCGTGCGCATCGAGACGTTCTACGACCGCAGCACGCTGATCGAGCGCGCCGTCGGTACTGTCGGACGTGCCTTGGTCGAGGCCTGCGTGCTGGTCGTGCTGCTGCTGCTCGTGTTCCTCGGTGAAGTGCGCGCGGCGCTGGTCGTCGCCCTGATGCTGCCGCTCGCAGCGCTCGCGACCTTCGTCCTCATGCAGCTGACCGGCCTGTCGGCGAACCTGATGAGCCTGGGAGGTCTTGCCATCGCCATCGGCATGCTGGTGGACGCCGCGGTGGTGGTGGTGGAGAACGCCATCTCGCACCTCGGCGCCGCGCGTAGTCGGCGCCTGCCGCATCTGCACGTGATCTTCCGCGCCGCGAGCGAGGTCGCGGTGCCGGTTGCCGCCGGGATCCTCATCATCTGCCTCGTGTTCCTCCCCTTGCTGACCCTCACCGACCTCGAGGGCAAGCTGTTCGCGCCGGTCGCGATGACCATCGTCTTCGCGTTGGCCTCGTCGCTGCTGCTGTCGTTCACGGTGGTGCCGGTGCTCGCCTCGCTGGTGCTCCGCGCCGACGCCGAACATCGCGTGCCATGGCTCATGCGCTTGCTCGCGCGGGCCTATACGCCGCTGCTGCGCGTGGCGCTGGCACGCCCCCGCGCCGTCGTCGCCGCCGCGCTGATGATGCTCGCCATCGGCATTGCCGCCTACCTCGCAGTCGGCAAGACCTTCATGCCGACGATGGACGAGGGCGATCTCCTCATGCAGATCGAGAAGCTGCCCGCCATCGGACTCGAGGAGTCGGTTGCCACCGACCTGCGCGTCGAGCGCGCGCTGCTCGAGGCGATTCCCGAGATCGAACACATCGTCGCCCGTCTCGGCTCCGATGAGCTCGGCCTCGACCCGATGAGCCTGAACGACAGCGACGTCTTTCTCCAGCTCAAGCCCAAGGCGGAGTGGCGGGTGCCGGACAAGGCCTGGCTGGCCGACCAGATGCGCGAGGTGATGCGCGGATTTCCTGGCATCAACTACGGCTTCACGCAGCCGATCGAGATGCGCGTAGCGGAGATGCTGACCGGCTCGCGCGGCGATCTCGCGGTCAAGGTGTTCGGTCCCGATCTCGCGACCCTGAATCGGCTTGCCGAGGAGGTCGAGCAGGTGCTGAACGAGACCCCCGGTGCGCAGGACGTGTTCCGCGTCACCAACGACGGCGTCGCCTACCTCACCACGCGCATCGACCCCACGCGCGCTGGTCGCCTCGGAGTCGACGTGGCGACCATCGAGGACGAGCTGCGCGCGCGCGTCGAGGGGCGTCGTGCCGGTACGGTCATCGAGAACGACCGCCGTATTCCGATCCTGGTACGCGGTAGCGAAACGTTGCGTGCGGATCCGGCGCGCTTCACCCGCGCCAGCATCGTCAACCGCGGTGGCATGCGCGTGCCGCTGTCTGAAGTTGCCGACATCGAACGCGTGCAGGGCCCGGTCAAGGTCGGTCGCGAGAACGCTTCGCGCTACGCCGTGGTGCAGGCCAACGTCAGTGGTCGTGACCTCGTCGGTTTCGTCGAGGATGCCCGCGAACGCGTCGCCGCTGGCGTGCAGCTGCCGCCCGGCTACCGCCTCGCCTGGGGCGGGCAGTTCGAGAACCAGCGACGTGCCGCGGCGCGTCTCGCGCTGGTCGTGCCGATCGCGCTGGGGCTCATCTTCGTGGTGCTGTTCTCGACCTTTGGTTCGCTGCGCCAGGCGTTGCTGGTGCTGGTCAATATTCCGTTCGCCCTGGTCGGTGGCGTCTGCGCGCTGTGGGCGAGCGGCGAGTACCTGTCGGTACCGGCGTCGGTGGGCTTCATCGCGCTGCTCGGCATCGCGGTGCTCAACGGCCTGGTGCTGGTGGTGTGCTTCAACCAGTTGCTCGCCACCGGTATGCCGCTCGCCGAGGCGGTCCGCGAGGGCGCCGAGCGCCGCCTGCGGCCGGTGCTCATGACCGCCGCGATCGCGGCCTTCGGTCTCGTGCCGATGCTCTTTGCCAGCGGCCCCGGCTCCGAGATCCAACGTCCCCTCGCCATCGTCGTGATTGGCGGACTGGTGACGTCGACCCTGTTGACCCTGCTATTGCTGCCGGTCCTGTTCCGGCGCTTCGGCCTGCCGCGAGGGAGCCAGCCATGAACGCAGCCGTGCTTGCACGCCTCACCCTGATTTATCCGCCTGCCCTCGAGGCCACCATCATCGAGCTGCTGCTCGAGCACGAGCCCGAGCTGCCCGGCTTCACCACCATCGACTGCGAGGGGCATGGTGCCGATTTCGACGTGGCCAGCGTGCGCGAGCGCGTGCGCGGACGCGTCGCGCGCGGCATGCTCGTGATGGTGCTTCCCCAGGTCGGCGTCGACGGTGTCATTACCGCGCTCGCCGCGCACATCCGTAACCCCGAGGTGCATTGGTGGGTGGTGCCGGTGAGCGCCTACGGGCAGCTGGCATGAGGCGGGCCATCCAGGTTGTCGCCCTGCTGCTTGCCGGGTGCACGGCGCAGCCCCTGGCGGCCGCGGAGTTCCTGCCGCCACCGGAGACCGCCGAGGCGGCCATCGAGGCGTTGCCGATGGTGCGTGCCGCACGCATGCGGGTCGACGAATCGCGCGCCCGGGGCGACGCGCTCGCGGCCGGACCCTACGGCCTGCAGGCCCAGTTCATGCCCGGCGTGCGCAACGAGCACCACGGGCCGATGTACAGCGAGTGGGAGGCGCAGCTCACGCGCAGTCTGCGCCTGCCGGACAAGGCGGCACTCGATCGCGCGCTTGGCGAGGCCGGAACGGAGGCGGCCACGCTCGCCGTCGACGACGCCCGCCATGCCGGTGCGCGCGTGCTGCTCGAACGCTGGTTCGAATGGCTGCGCGCGGCACATCGCACGCGCCTGCTCGAGGCGCAGCGCGAGACGCTGGTCGCCGAGCGCGCGACCATCGCCAGGCGTGTGGCGCTCGGCGACGTCGCCGCACTCGATCTCGATCGTGCCGAGGCGACCGTCGCCGAACTCGGCGTGGCGATCGCAGAGGCACGACGGCTTCGCGAGGAGGCGCGCGTGGCACTGGTCACGGACTTCCCGCAACTCGTGCTTCCGGCGGCACCGCCCGCAATTCCGTTGCCACGCCACACCGCGCCGACCGACGACGCGCTGGTCGGCCGCATCGTTGACCGCAGCCACGAGATCGGCATCGCCGAGACCATCGCGGCCGGGCAGGATCTCACCGCGCGACGCAGCGCCGCGAGTCGCCGACCCGACCCATCGATCGGCCTGCGCTTGCTCGATGAGGGCAATCACCAGGAACAGCTGGTCGGGCTGGTGCTGCAGTGGTCGTTTCCGACCGCGGCAAACCGCGCCACCGCGATAGCCGAGGGGCATCTCGCGGCGGCCCGGGCGGTGGAGGCCGAGGCGGTGCGGCGCGATGTCGAGCGCGGCGCGCGCCAGCTCCTCGCGGCGCTGCCGGCGCGCATCTCGGCATGGGAAGCGGCGCGTGTCGCGCTGGCGTCGAGCAAGGCAGCGCTCGCGCGCGTCGAAGCCGCGTATACCCTCGGCGAGGCCGGGTTCAGCGATCTCGGTCTCGCGCGGCGTCAGCACCAGGGCGCTGCCGAGCACGAGCTGCTGGCGCGCCTCGATCTGCACGAGAGCTGGTTGCGCATCGATGTCGACAGCCACGAGCTGTGGGCGCGGCACCTCCATGCCGACGACCACGATCACGTCCGCGTGGAGACATTGATGGCGCCGTGAATCACGCCGCTGCGCTGGCGCCGACACGGCCGGCCGACGTCCCGCGGGTGCGGGTACGCAGCAGTAGCGGATGCGGGCGCCTGAACTCCGAGCAGCGCTTCCGGCAGGTCCGGGCGCGCAGGAAACGTCTGCAGGTTCTGTCATCGAATTCCTCCGGATCCATCCGGCGGCAGGCGCCGCCTCCGACGGCGTGCCGCTGGATTGCACCGCTGACGGGCGATTCGCGTCCCCAGGGTGCGTTGGCACGTTGAATGCTTCCAGTGCGGCTTTGTCATCAACGAGAACTCCGCATGGACAATCTGAGCCAGGCGCTCGAGCTGCACCCGCTGCTGGCCGTCGCGATGGTCTTCGCCGGCGGCGTGGCGGTCAGCTTCACCCCCTGCATCTATCCGATCGTGCCAATCACGCTCGGTGTCATCGGCGCCCGTAGTACCGGCACGCGCTGGCATGGCTTCGTGCTGTCGTCGGTATACGTGCTCGGCATGGCCCTGACCTACGCCACGCTGGGCGCCTTTGCCGCGTTGTCGGGACGGCTGTTCGGGCAGCTGTCGGCGAGTCCATGGACGCACCTCGCGGTGGCGAACCTGTGCCTGCTGTTCGGCTTGTCCATGCTCGACGTCTTTCAACTACCTCAGCTCGGTCTGAATGCCGGGCCGGCACAGAGCGGCCCGCGCGGCTTCGTCGGCGTGTTCCTGTTCGGCATGGTGGCCGGGCTGATCGTCGGGCCATGCACGGCACCGGTGCTCGGCACGCTGCTCGTGTACGTCGGTTCCCAGGGCAACCTTGCCTATGGCTTCTTGCTATTGCTCGCTTTCGGCTACGGCATCGGGTTCCTGCTCATTCTGCTCGGCACGTTCACTGGTCTGATGACTTCGCTGCCGCGCAGCGGCACCTGGATGGTGCGCGTGAAGAAGCTGTTCGGCTGGGGAATGGTGTTCGTGGCCGAGTATCTCTTCATCAAGTCCGGAGAACTGTTCATATGATGGTCCCAAGACGCATCGGGCCCCTCGTGCGCGGCATCCTCTTTTCCGTCGCACTGCTCGCAAGCCTGCCTCCCGCCGGCGCCGACACACTCGATGACGAGCGCCGATTCAGCGTGGTCGATCTCGCTGAGCAGCCGGTCGACCTCGCTGCATTGCTGGCGACGCACAGGGCCGTGCTGGTCAACTTCTGGGCCAGCTGGTGCGCGCTGTGCAAGGAGGAGATCCCGGCGTTGGCCCGGCTGCACGAGCGCAGTGGCGAGGAGGGTATCGCCATCATCGGCGTCAACGTCGGCGAGTCTGCACGCAAAGTGCAGGCCTATGCCGAGCGACTCGGTATCAACTACCCGGTAGTCCTCGACCCGGATTCCGAGCTCGCCGAAGCGTGGAACGTCGTCGGTCTGCCGCTCAGCATGCTGGTGCACGCTGACGGCACGCTGAGCGGCCCGTATAGCGGGTATACGCAACAGATGCAGGACGACATCGCGGCGGTGCTGGAATGATGCCCGCGCGGCTCTCGCGGGTAATCGCGTTTGCACTGCTCGGTTCGATCATCCTGTCCGGCTGCGCGGCACCTCCAGTTCGCGACGACGGTGGCGAATCCTCATTCGCCGCCGCCGTCGTCACGCTGCTCGGTGACGCCAAGGCCGGGGACGCGCGCTACCTGTCAGTGCAGGGGCGTCCCTGGTTGGTGTTCGACCAGCAGGCGAGGGAGTCATTCGGCGCTTACCCCGAGGGGGCATCCGAGGGTGATGCGCGCGCCTTCCTCTCACGCACCCTCCGTCGCGCCGCGACGCTCGGCAACGAGCGCACGCGCCTCGAGCTGCCGCGCGTTCCGCAGGATCAGCTCGCCCGATTCGCCGATGCCCATGGACTGGTCGTCGGCGAGGATGTCCTGGCGGTGATCAACCGCGAGTACGTCGCCGCGAGCAGCCGCCTGCTCGAGCAGGAACTTGCCAGGGTAGAGGCAATCACTTCCACGACCGGGTTCGACGCCTATCGCGAGGATCTCGAGTCGCATATCGAGGAGTCCATCAAGACCCGTGGCCGCACCTGGCGGCAGCTCGCGATGCTGCCGCTGCTGCCGTTCGTGAAACTGTGGATGGGCTTCCACGTCGCCAGCGCTGCCGACCACGTGGTGACGGGCGATTTCTCCGACGCGACGCTTTACCTGCCGCCGGACGCGCCCGCAGCACAGCGCGATGCCGATCCGGCCTTGCTCGACGATGCCACGCTGCTGGCGCGTTACGCGCCGGTCATCGCCATCGAGAACGCGGACACGGTGAGCTACGATCCGAACGCCGATCGTTTCGGCGAGGTGTACATGAGCGGGGCGGATCTTCGCCAGGCGCAGCCGCTCATCGACGTGGAGCACCCTGCGGTCTACACGTATGTTCAGGACGTCACCATCGACGGTGTCGCGCTGAAGCAGCTCGTCTACACGTTCTGGTTCCCGGAGCGCCCGCGCCTGAACGGCGGCTTCGATCCCGAAGTCGGCGCCACGCAGGGTGCGATCATCCGCGTGACGCTCGACGACGCGAACCGGCCGGTTGTCTACGAGAACGTGTCCAGCTGTGGCTGCTACTACAAGGTCTTTCCCTCCGTCGACCTGGAACAGCGCGCCGCACGCGAGTTCGGGGCGCCGCTCAAGCGCAAGCATTTCACGTTGGAGAACGATGTGCCGCGCAAGATAGACGTCAGCATGCCCAACCTCGTCGCCGGGTCCGGTGACGAGCGGGTGCTCGCATCCTACACGGCAGGGGCGCACGACGTGGCCTCGATCGAGCCGTTTGCGGGCGTCGATGGTCGCGCGCACCGGACCTACCGCATCCTGCCCTACGAGGCACTCGAGAATCTGCCCTTCAACGGCGCCACTATCAGTATGTTCGACGAGGACGGACTGGTGCGCAGTGCCGATCGCCTCGAAGCGACCCTGCTCGCGGCATCTGGGATGTATCACGCCGGCACCCCGCGCCAGCGCGGCACGCTGATGATCTACTTCGACCAGGCTGATTTCGATGATCCCACCTTGCTGACGCGCTACCTGCGCCTGCCGACTGGCGCGTTCGTCTCGGCTCGGGGCATGCGTGCGGCGGGCAACTGAACGGCTTCGAATCCGGTGGTGGCACCATCGGCGCCGGCGCGGGCCCGGACGCCGGCGATGGCAACGCGATGTTCAGCGCAAACCGAGTTTCTTGAGCTTGTACCAGAGTGTGCGTTCGCTGATGTCGAGCAGGCGCGAAGCGCGCGCCTTGTTGTCTTCGCTCTGCGTGAGCGCGGCTTCGATCAGTGCGCGTTCCAAGGCTTCCGTGCGCGCCTGCAGGTTGAGGCCGGGTTCGTCGGCGCTCGCACCCGGGTCGAGCGGCGCTGGGGCGAGGGCCGCAGGGACGCTCGGACGTTTGGCCGCCGTCGACGCCGCGCCCAGCTCACGCGCGATCAGCGCTTCAGGCGGGTGGATGGCGCCGAGCAGCACCACGCGGCCCATGAGGTTGTCGAGTTCGCGTACGTTGCCGGGCCAGTCGTGGGCCTCGAGCAGCGCAAGCGCGTCCGCGCTGAGCGGCGGCGCTTCGCGCCCGAGACGTTGCGCGTGACGAGCGGCGAAATGCGCGGCCAGCAGCGGCACGTCGCCCGGCCGTTCGCGCAGGGCGGGCACCTCCAGGCGCATGCCCTCCAGTCGGTAGAACAGATCCTCGCGCAAACGCTGCTCGACGACCGCCGTGCGCGGGTCGCGATTGGTCGCGGCGATGACGCGCAAATCGAGGTCGATGCGCCGGTTGCTGCCTACTCTCTCGATATAGTTCTCCTGCAGCACGCGCAGCAGGCGCGCCTGCAGTGCTGCCGGCATCTCGGTAATCTCGTCGAGGAACACCGAGCCGCCGTCCGATATCTCGAACTTGCCGGCGCGCTCGCGGGCAGCGCCGGTGAAGGCGCCGCGCACATGTCCGAAGAGCTCGCTCTCCAGCATGCTCTCGGGGATGGCGGCGCAGTTGATCGGCACGAACAGGCCACTACGACCGGAGGCTTCGTGGATGGCACGAGCGACCAGTTCCTTGCCGGTGCCGGTTTCGCCGGTGATGAGCACGGGGACGGTGCTCGGTGCGACCTCGGCAATGAGCTCGTAGAGCGCTCGCATCGGCGGGCTGTCGCCCACGAACTGATTCCAGCCCGCAGCCAGTTCGTCGCGGAGGAAGCGGTTCTCACGTTGTACCTGCCCGATGTTCAGGGCGCGCTGCACGGCCAGTTCGACGGTTTCGACCTCGAACGGACGCACGATGTAGTCGACCGCTCCCTGTTTCATCGCCGCTACGGCGGATTCCACCGTGCCGTGCGCCGTGACCACGATGACCGGCGGCG
Organism: Gammaproteobacteria bacterium; assembly: GCA_040220855.1. GTDB lineage: Bacteria > Pseudomonadota > Gammaproteobacteria > JACKNG01. Next base: position 41,357 of record JAVJVZ010000040.1, read on the forward strand.
AATCATCCCGTGCGCCGAGTGCACGCAGCAGTTCGAGACCGTCCATCACCGGCATGCGCATGTCGGTGATGACGACGTCGACCGGCTCGCTTTCGATGACCTCGAGCGCAGCGCGGCCGTGGTCGGCGCGCAGCACGTCGAGGCCCATGTCGACGAGCATGATTTCAAGGATGCGTTGCATCTTCAGCTCGTCGTCGACGACGAGCACGGTATGTCTGGCCATGCGGAAGTGCTCTTGGTTGGTGCGTGGCGCGGTGCCCCCTCACGCGAGGTATTGTCGCTTATCGCGGGCGTCGTCGGTGTCACGGCCCGGCGCGTGCGGCGTGATGGCCGGCAGCAGAATGACGAAGGATGCGCCGCCCAGTTCGGCCTCATCGATAGCAACGCTGCCGCCGTGCAGTTCGACGATCTCGCGCACGATGGGAAGCCCGAGGCCGATGCCACCGCGGCGGAAGCTGACGAACGGCTCGAACACGAGCTCGCGACGCTCGGGCGGAATGCCGGGCCCGTCGTCTTCGATACGGATGCACAGCATCGGTTCCGCGAACGCGGTAACCACCCGCACGTGGCCCCCGCCATCGAGCACCGCGATCGCGTTGGTCAGGACATTGAGCAGCACTTGAACGATCTGCTCGCGGTCACAGCGCAGCGCGGGCAACCCGGGAGCCGGCGTGAACGCGACCTCGACACCACGTTCGGCGGTCCGGGGGGCGAGCAGGTCGAGGACGTGGCGCACGATCGCATTCACATCGTGCTCGTGCATTTCCGGGCTGCGCGGGCGTGCCGCCTCCAGCAGGCTCGTCACCAGGCCGTTGATGCGGTCGCACTCGTTGATCATGAACCCGGCCATCTCGCGCCCGGTCTCGTCGAGGCGGTCCTGGCGGCCGAGCAGTTGTGCCGAGGAGCGGATGATGCCGAGCGGCGTACGCACCTCGTGGGCGAGCACCGCCGCCATCTCGCCGACCGCAGCGAGTTTCGAGACTCGCACCAGGTGCGCCCGCGAGCGACGCAGTTCAGCCACCGTGCTGTTGAATGCTGCACCGAGTTCGCGGACCTCATCGGTCCCCGCGATGTCCCGCATCGGGGTATCGATGTCCGCACCGATGGCGCGGGCGTAGCGGGTCAGTTCCTGCAGCGGGCGTGCGCCCCGGGCGGAGATGCGCACGGCGAGCAGCGCGGCCACCGCGACGGTTGCAGCGAGCAGGGCCAGCAGCTGCCACAACAGGCGCTGCACCGGCGCGAACGCGGCATCCGTCGGGGTCAGCACGAGCAACGACCAGCCAAGCTTCGGCAAGCCCTTGTACGCGGTGTCGTGCGCATAGCCGAGCAGCAGTTCGCGGCGCGATACGCTCTCGCCGTCGAGCGTGATGACCCCGTGCGCCTGGTCGTCGAGGTGCCAATCCACGACATCCAGCGCATGGCTCGCGACGCGCGGGCGCAGGCCGCTGGAGCCGGCGAGCACGCGGCCCCCGGCATCCAGCAGCAATGCTTCGCGATCGCTCTCGTTGGTACTCTCGTCGAGCAGCCGCTGGATCTCGCTCCAGTCGAGCCTTGCTACCAGCTGCCCCATGATGTCGCCGGAGTACGCATCGCGCACGTCGCTGCTGAGTGCGAGGGTCGGTGGAAGTCGATCGAGCCTCGGGCGCGCAAGGCGTACCGTGCCGTCACCAACGGCCACTTCCAGCCACGCCGGCGGCATGCTTGCGGGAGCGCCAATCGCCCCGGGGTCACTGGACGCGACGACACGTCCGCCTTGCACGCACTGCAGGTCCGTATACACTCCGGCGTAGGCGGTCTCGATGTCGTCGAGGAACCGCGCCAGCCGCTTGTCCACGTCGCCGACGCGGATTTCCTGCATGACGTCGAGGCGACGCCAGCCCTCTACGTTCTTGATGCGCTCGAAGAGCATGGCGTCGATCTGCGTCATGAGCGTCAGCGCCTGGGTCTCCAGGTTGAGGCGAATCTCGTCACTCAGCGCGGCGCGTGCGCGCGAATACGAAAGCGCGGTCATGAGCGCCGCGAAAGCGACGCTGAAAGCGAGCAGTGCCAGCAGGAGGGCGCGGCGGATGGTCATGCCATATTGTCGCACCGACGTCACGGGAAAGAGATACGAACGCGGGAGACGCCGCCATTCTGATCAGGTCCGAACGAGTCAGGCGAGCGCTGGGATTCGCGTTGTTGGGCACGTTCGTCACTGCCGCGCCTGCTCAGCAGGCGGGGTATCAGCTGGGACGCGGCTATCGCATAGAGTCACTGGATCTGACCTTCGCGGGCTACTCGAGTGCGCGCCTGTACGAGCGAGAGGGTCGTCCGGCACGGTTTGACCTTCGCGACCTGAGCCTGTTCACCATTTGGTCACCGTCGGCACGCTGGACCGTGTTCAGCGAAATCGAAGCCGAAGACGTGTTCACGATCGATCAGCGGGGCGTGAACGCCAGTGATACCGAGTTCGTGGTCGAGCGGCTTTACGCCGATTACGCAGTGGATGGCCGGCTGAGCCTGCGTGCCGGCCGCTACCTGACTCCGTTCGGTCGTTGGAACCAGTTGCACGCCGACCCGCTGGTCTGGACGGTTACCCGACCGCTCGTCACCTCGCTTGCCATCCCCGATCACGGTAGCGGCGTGATGGCGTACGGTAGTCTGCCGCTGGGCCGCGATACGCTCGATTACAGCGTCTATCTCGACGACAGCGCTGCACTCGACCCGGTCGACGCCGAGGCCTCCTTCGAGGAGTTCGACCTCGGCGGGCTGTCGAACAGCTTCGACCAGGCTGCCGGTGCGCAGCTGCGCTACCGTCTCCTCGACGAACGTGCCGAACTCGCGCTGTCCTGGGCGAGTTTCTCGATCGATGGTCAGCGTGGCCACCAGCACGCGATCGGCGCCGACGGCATCGTGCATTGGGCGGGCTTCGAACTGTCCAGCGAGCTGGTCTACCGCGTCAATACACGCGACGGCACACGCGACGACTGGGGCGGCTTCGTGCAGGCCGTCGCGCCCCTGCGCGGCGCACTTTTTGGCGTCAGCCGCGTGGAGTTCTACAGCTCGGGCCTGCTCGGCGACGATGCGGGTCGTTTCAGTGCCGGCTTTGCCTGGCGGCCGCATCGCGCACTCGTGTTCAAGCTCGAGTACCACGACGGCAGCAATGCCCGCATCCTGCCCGACGGATGGGAATTGTCTTGCGGCGTGCTGTTCTGAGGTCTCGCGCAGGGCCCTTGCTACTCGCGCTCCTGCTCCTCGCGGCTGCCATCGACGGCGCCGCGGGGGACGGCGCGCTCGTCGTCGTGACCCATCCGGGCGTCGCGGCGAGCGCTGCGCAAGGGCGCAACCTTGCTGACGTCTTCCGTCGCAAGCTGCTGGTCGATGCTCGTGGCAATCGGCTGGTGCCGGTCAATCTTCCGGGGCGCGATCCGCTCAGGCGAGCCTTCTCCAGCGCGGTGCTGGGGCGTCAGCCGGAAGACATGGAGAGTTACTGGAACGAGCGCTATTTCCACGGTATTTCGCCACCCCCGGTGGTCGCCTCGGTGGAGGCGGTGCTGCGCTTCGTCGCCGCCACGCCGGGAGCGGTCGGCTACGTACCAGCCTGCGCTGTCGACGGCCGCGTGGTCGTGGCCGCGGAGCTGGAGGTCGGCAACCTGCCGGCCGTCTCCTGCGCACGGCGCTCCGTCGAGCCCTGACGAATCTTGCAGACCGTGCTTGCGTGGTCGCGATCGCCGCCGTGGCCCGGCCCCCGCGCTCTGGCCGCAAGCTGCTGTTTCTGCGCAACCTGGTGACCTGGCCCCGGAATTGCTGAAGGGCTCGTGAGCGACAACTCGCGTACGCGGCGTCGCCACCCCATGAAAGCCCGGGAGCGCAACATGCATCCAGTCCAAATGCTCGCAGCCATCCTTACGCTGCTGATGGCGAGCTTGGCGCACGCCGACACGCTCGTCGCGGGCGCGGTCATCGAACCCTTCACCATTGCCGATCAGCATGGTCGCAGCGCCGCCGTGGACGACGACGTGCGCGTGATCATGTTCAGTCGCGACATGACCGCCAACAAGCTCGCCAAGAAGGCGTTCTTGGACAAGCCACAGTCCTTTCTCGACGATGCGCATGCGATGTACCTGATCGACGTCAGCGGCATGCCCGGCTTCGTCACCCGCATGTTCGCGATTCCGAAGATGCAGAAGTACGGCTATCGGATCTTCCTCGACCGGGAGGGCAGCCTCACCGCAGCACTTCCCGCGCGAGAGGACGAGGTCACCATCCTGACCATGAATGGTCTCGAAGTCACGTCGGTCGAATACGTCAAGGATGCGGCCGCATTGGTACAGGCGGTGGCGGCGGCGCGGCCATGACCCGTCACTACATGCGTGCAGCGCAAGCACCGCTCGAGTCAGGAGTCGTGCGTGGCCATGCCGCCGTCGATCCGACGGGCGAACCCGGGCGGCGTGGCGGCGGTTGCCGAAAGGGCAACAGGGCTCGCATGGCGGGAGTCGTCCCGCGCGTTCCGCACGCCCGCGTGCCAGCTGCTCCGGTGCGGACCTCGCCCACGGTATCGCTCGGAGGCTCGAGGTGATCGAGGAAACGCTGGACATCGTCAGTGACGGCTTGCGTCTCGAGGGGCGGCTGGTCTATGCAGCCACGACACGTGGCCATGCCGCCGTCCTGCTCTGTCCCCCGCACCCGTTCCTTGGCGGCGACATGGACAACAACGTCGTGCGGGCGCTGGTCGATGAATTGGCCGCGTGCGGAATGATCGTGTTGCGCTTCAATTACCGCGGCATCGGCGGCAGCGAGGTCGCGCGTGATTTGCATGCGGACCAGGCGGCGTTCTGGCGCGACTCCACCTGTCCGGACTACGAAGCGGAGATTCATCGTGACTGCGCCGCCGCGTGCGCTACCCTGCGTCGCGCCTGCCCGGGCGTGCCGCTCTATCTCGTGGGCTATTCCTTCGGCTGCCTACCGGCCCTCGCCCTGAGTCGTACGCTGCCGGTGGCGCGGCTGCTGCTGGTTGCGCCCCCGCTGGCGAAATGGACGGTCACCGAGACCGACGTCAACGTCGACGAGCGCTCGGCGCTCTACTACGCGCCAGGAGACTTTGCCTGCCCCGAAGATCTCGCGCGCGCTCTTTTCGCACGCCTGCCGCGGGCCCACGAGCTGCGCAGTTTCGTCGACGCCGACCACTTCTTCGTCGGCCGCGAGCACGAACTCGCGCGTGCCGCCGCCGGCTTCCTGGACGCCGCATGAACCACGCGTCTCGTCTCGTCATCGGCACCACGCCGTGTCCCAACGACAGCTACCTGCTGGGCGCTGTCGCCGGCGGAGACGTGGCCCTCGACGGCATCGATATCGTTCTCGAGCTGGCCGATATCGAGACGCTCAACGAGGAGGTCCTGGCAGGGCGTGCGGACGTGGCCAAGATCTCCTGCGCGCTCTACCACGAGGTGGCCGGCGACTACGTGCTGCTCGACACCGGCGCCGCCCTCGCTCACGGTTACGGACCGGTGGTGCTGGCACGCGAACCGCTCGACGGTCTCGCGCTTGCGCGTGCGCGCGTCGTTGCTCCGGGGCGTCACACCACAGGTGCACTCCTGTTCCGCCTTTGGGCCAGGAGCTGGCGCGAACTGTCGTGGCTGCCCTACGACCGGATCATCGATGCGCTGCGTACCGGCCGGTGCGACGTCGGCGTGTGCATCCACGAGAGCCGCTTCACCTATGGCGAGGCCGGACTGCACTGCCTGGTGGACCTCGGCGAGTGGTGGCAGACGCAGCACGACCTGCCGGTGCCCCTGGGATGCTACGTGATGCATCGCCGACTCCATGCGCGGCACGGCGCGGCGGTGGAGGACCTGATGCGGCGCTCGCTCGCGAAGGCCACGCGCGGCGATCCAGCTATCGCGAGATACGTGCGCACACACGCCCAGGAGCTCGATGACGAGGTCACGCGCCGTCACATCGCGCTCTATGTCAACCGCTACACGTATTCCCTAGGCAACCGCGGACGCGCCGCGATCGCGGCGCTGGCTGGCCGTGACGCCGGGCACGGCATGGTGGTCGCGTGATCCCGATCGCCGCTGCGTTGCTCTATGCGACGCCGCTGGAAGCGGCGCCCCTGCTGGCAGCCCTGGCGCACGTACCTGCCACAACCGGGCAGGAAGGGGTCTTCCTCGCCGGTGACGTCATCGTGGCTTTCAGCGGCATGGGGCTCGTGCCTGCACGCGCAATGGCCGCGCACCTTGCCGAAGAATGGGGCGTGCGGCGTATCGTCAACGTCGGGGTCGCCGGCAGCCTGACCGACGCGCTGGCGGTCGGCAACGTGGTGCAGGTAAGTGAAACCTTCGGGCCGGACCCCGCACGCGATGGCGTACGGCTCCATGGTTTCGCCGTGGCCGAACCCGGCCTGCGTGCCGGCGCGCGCCTGCTCTCGCGCGATCTGCCGGTGTTCGACGCGGAACTGCGCACACGTCTGTCGGCACAAGCAGACCTCGTCGACATGGAGGGACACGCAGTGGCCGACGAGTGCGCGCGTCGTGATGTCGAGTGCCTGATCTTCAAGACCGTGAGTGACGATGCCACCGACCGTGCCACCCTGCTGGCCAATCTCGACCGTGCCAGCCGCCGCATGGCCGACTTCGTGCTCGGCCATCTTTCAACCTTCCGATCCAGGAGCCTCGTGCCATGAACCAAGCCGTGCTTGCCGACACCCGTGACGTCGACGATGCCGGGCTGCTCGACCGTGAAGCAGCGCTCGCCCTGTTCGCCGATCTCAATCCCGACCGCCTGTTCTCCATCGCCCGGCTGGCCAACGCCCTGCGCGAGGCGCGCCACGGTCGCCGTGCGACGTTTGTCGACAACCTCCACGTCAACCCGTCGAACATCTGCGTGCGCGCCTGCAAGTTCTGCGGGTTCGCCGCCCTGCCGGGTGAGGCGCATGCCTACGATATCCCCGAGGATGAGATCTACCGCGACGTCGAAGCGCATGCGCCGACGGAAGTGCACATTGTTGGCGGCCTGAATCACCAGTGGAACTATCGGCGTTCGCTGGCGCTGGTCGGTGGGCTGCGCCAGCGTTTCCCGACCCACTACATCAAGAGCTTCACGGCGGTCGAGATGGACTGGTTCGCGCGCACGGCCAAGCTGCCACTCGAGGAGGTATTGCTGGCGTTCGTCGATGCCGGCATGAACGGCATGCCCGGCGGTGGCGCGGAACTGTTTTCCGAACACGTCCGCCAGCAGCATTTTCGCCACAAGCTCGGCGCCGATGCCTGGCTCGAGGTCCACGAGCGCGCGCATGCCCTCGGTATTCCGACCAACGCCACCATGCTCTACGGCTTCGGCGAGACCCTGGCCGAACGCGTGGAGCACCTGTTCCGCCTGCGCGAGGTGCAGGAACGCACAGGGGGCTTCGTCTCGTTCATTCCGCTCGCCATGCAGTATGGCAAGGACAGCACGCGTTCAATCGCGCCATTCGAGAATCTCGCCATGGTAGCAATGGCGCGGCTGGTGCTCGACAACGTCGCGCATATCAAGGCGTACTGGCCGATGATTGGCACGGAAACGGCGGCCGCGGCGTTGTCCTGGGGCGCCGATGACCTCGACGGTACACTCGGGCTGGAGAAGATTGCGCATGCGTCCGGTGCGGCCACGCCCAAGCAGATGGCCGCCGATAACATGCGGCGGTTGATCGAGACGGCGGGCTACGAGGCCATCGAAAGGGATGGCGCCTACCGCCCGTTGAGGCGCGCGGCGGTGCCTGCATGAGCTTACCCGCCCGCGTCCTCATCACCCCGTACCTGAACAACCGGACCTTCGTGCATCACGCGGCTCCGCCGGGCGCACGGCTCGAGTCCTGCGTGCCGCGCCTGGCGGTGCAGGAGATGCTCGACGGTGGCGCGCTCGCGGGCGTCGTTCCCGTGGGTGGATTGGCCCGCCTCGCGGGCTGCGTGGACCTGCTCGGCCGCTACGGCATCGCCTGCCGGGGTGCCTCTCGCAGCGTACTGCTGCTGTCCCGCGAACCGTTTGCCGCGCTCGGTTCGCATACCCGACTGGCGCTGAGCGCGGACTCCATGAGCTCGGTGCGACTGCTCTTGATGCTGCTCGCGGCACGGCCGGGCGCGTCGTGCCTGCCACGCCTGGTAGCGCCGTCAGCGCGGCCCGATGCCGAGCTGGTCATTGGCGATGTGGCCCTGCGGCGTGCCCAGCGCACCGGGTTCGCTCACGTGACCGACCTCGCCACGCAGTGGTTTCTCACCCACGGGCGACCCATGGTCTTCGCGCGCTGGGTGATCCGCCGTGACGCCGACGCCGACGCGCGCCGTCGTCTCGAAGCCTGGCTTGCCGACTATGCGCGCGACGAGTGCGCCTTGCGCGATGTGACCGCGGCCCACGATCACGCTCGCGCCGGACTGGGCCGCAGCGCCGCCCGCGCCTACCTCGACGGCATACGCTGCGTGCTCGATGCCGACGACCTCGCCGGCCAGGCCATCTACGAGCGCGAACTCGCCCGCCACGCCTGGCTCGACGAACTGCTGGCTTCGCCGGCCCAGGTTCCTGACGCTACCGGAGCATGCTCATGAACAAAGCCCTCTATCGCAAGCTCGAACGCGGCGCGCGCCTCGATGCAGGCGACGGCCTCGCACTGCTTGCCGGCCGCGTCCCCCTCGGCGAGCTCATGCACTATGCGCACCACGCACGCATGCAGCGCCACCCGGACGGGGCGGTCGGGTTCGTCTACGATACGAACCCGAACTACACGAACGTCTGCGAGACACGCTGCGAGTTCTGCGCCTTCTGGCGCAGCCCCAAGGCCCGCGACCGCTACACGCTGACGCCCGACGAGCTGGCGGCGCGCGTTGCGCGCGCCGCGCAGGCGGGCGCCACGACGGTGCTCCTGCAGGGCGGGCACAACCCGCAGGTTCGCCTGGCGGACTGGGTTGCCTACATCGAGCGCATACGGGCAGCCTGTCCGCAGGTGCACATTCATCCCTATTCCCCGCCGGAGGTGGCATTTCTCGCCGAGGTCGAGGGATGTTCGACGCGGCACATCATCGAAACGCTCGCCGCCGCGGGCATCCGAACCATGCCGGGTGGCGGCGCAGAGGTGCTGACCCAGCGCGTCCGCGATGCCATTGCGCCCACCAAGTGCTCGCCTGACGAATGGCTGCGAATCAGCGCGGAGGCGCACGCCGCCGGGATCAGTACGACCGCGACGATGATGTACGGCCATGTCGAACGTCCCGACGAAATCATCACGCACATGCTACGGGTACGCGAGTTGCAGGATCGTAGCGGCGGCTTCAGCGCCTTCATTCCATGGTCGTTCAAGCGCGGCAATTCGACGCTCGGCAAGCGGCTCGCGGTGACCGCGCACCCACTCACCTACGTGCGTGTCATCGCGACCGCCCGGCTGCTGCTGGATAACGTGTCGCACGTGCAATCCTCGTGGTTCAGCGAGGACCTGCGAACCGGACAGCTCGGATTACTGGCCGGTGCCGACGATTTCGGCGGGCTGCTGTTCGAGGAGAGCGTGCTGGGCAAAGCAGGCCATGCGCCGAAGACCGATCTCGCGCGCACGCTCGATGTCATTCGTGCAATGGGCTTTACTCCCGTCCAGCGCGATTCCCGTTACCGCGTGATTCGGCGATTCGAGGGCGGTATGCGACCGGTGCCCGGCGCCGTCGCCGCGGCGGGCTGACGCGCCGCCGTTGCGGCACGTCCATCGCACGCCGCACCGTCAGGGCGACATGCCGGTGCTGCCGTTGAGTCGCCAGTCGTAGGGAATATCGGCATCGATGTCGGCACCGGGTGGTACATTTCGGTAGCGGTCGATGAACGCGCGCACGCCGCCGACCACCGCGAAATCGTCCTCGAACCAGTCGAAGATGCGACTCACTTCGAGATCCTCGCCGTCGCTGCGGGCGCCTTTGCCGGGATTGGCGAGAAGGCGCCGTGCCTGATCGTCGAGCTGCTCATCGAGCCGTGCGGCGCGGTAGGCTTCGGTGCGCAGGTCCGGACAGCTCACCGACGCGCACACGATGGCCATGTGGATGCGCGGATCGCCGAGCTTGCGCAGGCGGCGGTGCTCGATGTCGTCGAGAGAGACATCGCGCCCACCCAAGCGGCCGGCGGTCTTCTTCCAGACGGGGTTGAACACGCTGCCGATGTCCTTGATGCTCTCCAGCGGTAGATGATCGGCCACGATCTCGAGCGTCATGACGTTGTAGGCGTTGATGAAGAAGGCGAGCTTCTCGGTGCGATCAGCGAGCTGATCGAGTGGGAAGTTCTGTAGCTGCTCGATCACGGCATCGAGCCGCGGGTCGGTGGCAAGCGCAGCGTAGTCGACCGCATTGAGCGCCACACCGTGCAGCGTTGCAGGGCGGACGCGTTCGGCCAGCAGGACATCGAGCGGATTCCAGTCGGGCTCGCGCGCCGCGAGCGCGCCGCTCGCGAGCAGCGCGCTAGCACCGAGTGCGACGAGCACCCGGCCCGAAGGGCGGCTCATGCGGCCCGACTCCGGCGACTCGTAACCTCCTCGAATGCCGCTGCCAGCGTATCCAGCAGCGTGTCGATCTGCGCGGCCTCGATGACCAGGGGCGGCATCAGCGTGAGGACGTTGCGTCCGGGGCCGGTCTTGCCTGCCAGCACGCCGCGCGCCTTGAGGCTCTCGAGCAGTGCATCGGTAGCTGCGCTGGCCGGCGACCCGTCTTCTTCCACGAGTTCGACTCCGCGCATCAGCCCGAGGCCGCGTACGTCGTCGATCAGTGCGTAGGTGGCCGCGAGCGAGCGCAAGCCGGCTTCGAGCTGAGCGCCGCGCGCGGCGGCCTGGGTATCGAGATCGTGCGCCCTCATGAAGGCGAGTACCGCGCGTGCGGCCTCGCTGCACACCAGGTTGCCGCCGAAGGTCGACGCCCCCGGGCGGGTATAGGCAGCTGCGACCTCGCGCGTGGCGATGAAGGCGGCGATCGGCAGGCCGTTACCGAGTGCCTTGCACACGGTGACGATATCCGGCGCAACGTCCCAGTGTTCAAAGCCGAAGCGCTTGCCGGTGCGGCAGAAGCCGGTCTGCGCCTCGTCCATGATCAGCAGGACGCCATGGCGACGCAGATGCGCCTGCACGCGCTCGAAGTAACCGGGCGGGGGGACTTCGATGCCACCGTTGCCGTGGATTGGCTCGGCAATGAGGGCCGCGATTTCGCCGGGATGCTCGTCGAGCAGTTCCCCCACGCGGTCGGCGCAGCGCAGCCCGCAGGTCGCGCGATCGAGGGCGAGTGGACAGTCGTGGCAGGTCGGGCTGGGCACAAAATGGACGTTGTCCGGCGGCGACGGATCGGTGCGCCAGAAGCTCATGCCGGTAAGGCCTGCGGTGAGATAGGTGCGGCCGTGCAGGCTGCGCGAGAGGGCGACGAAATCGTTGCGCCCGGTGGCCAGCTTGGCCAGCAGCAGGGCACCTTCGTTGGCCTCCGAGCCGCTGGTGCAGAAGAAGCTCTGTGCGAGCGCCCCGGGCAGGAATGCGGCAAGTTCCTCGGCCAGGCGCAGCATCGGTTCGGTCAGGTAAATGGTGGTGGTGTGCGCCAGCCTCTTCAGCTGCGCGATCGCGGCCTCGACGACAACGGGGTTGGCATGGCCGGCACTGGTCACGCCGACGCCCGAGTAGCAGTCGAGATAGCGGCGCCCCGCGCTGTCGAACACGTAACAGCCCTCACCACGTTCGAGCACCATTGGTTCGCGGTAGAAGTGGTACACGCATGGCACCAGGTAGCGTGTCTTCAGCGCGAGCATCTCTGCAGGAGTGGTGGCGCTGGCGTCAGTTGGCATGGTCGAGCTCATTTCAGTAGATCCCGTGGTCGATGTGAAGTTTCGCGGCGGCCGGCGGTCGTGGATCGCCGAAGCCGTCTGCGGTGGTGTCGCGCTGCGGCGGCAGGCGCGTCGCCTCGTCGCGCTCGCGCACGACCGGCAGCAGGGCACTCTCGTCGAGGCGGTACATGACGAGTTGCCCGCGGGCCCCGTAGGAACACGGGCGCGTGGTATCGCTCTCCGAGACGCGCACGACGAGTCGCTCGGCCTGCGGGTAATAGGCGCGCGGTCCCGCTTGCGGGCGTACCGGACGTGCCTCGTGACAGACTCCGAACAAGGTATTGCCGTACCCGCTGAGAAACCTTGCCGCCGGCAGGCGTGCGGCACAGCGCAGCAGCACCGTATCCTCGATTGCCATGCCGCCGAGATAGACGAAGCGGATTGCTGCCCGCGCGCGCTCGTCCAGGCGCTCGGTCAGCGCATCGAGCACGATGGGTGTCGTGAACAGGTAGCGGATGTCCTGCCGTGCGACGATGCGTTCGGCCTGGTCGAGCAGGTGTTCCAGGTAGCGCGTGCGCGCCAGCGAGCCCGCCGCGAGGCGGCGGAACCAGCGGGGATCGAAATCGACCGCGAACGCATCGGCACCGGTGGTGATGGCAGCGAGCCGCTGCGCGGCTTTGCCGATCACGTGTGGCCCGGACGGCCCGAGCCACAGCCAGTAGCCGCCGCGGAACACCGAGCTGCCGTCAACGCGCTCGAGGAAAGGCGCGACGAAAGCGGCATGGAAGTCGGCCAGCGAGTAGGCAGTGGTCGCGGGCTCGCCGGTGGTGCCGCCGGTTTCGGCGAAAATCAGCGGCGCTTCGAGCACGCCGCGGGGGACGAAGTCACTGAACGGGCGGCGGCGCAGCGTATCGATGTCGAAGGAACCGAGGATCTCGAGATCGTCGATGCTCGTGATGCGCGAGGCCAGCTTGAAGCCCAGCTCACGCTGTCGCTCCAGCCAGAACGGGCTACCGGTGACCGGATCGCAGTGGCGGGCGAGGATGCGCCCGAGGTGTTCACTCATACGCGCAATCTCCAGCGTGAGCCGAGCAGCGTGGGCAGCAGGCAGGTGTCGCACAACCATGCGCTGCCGACCGCGACCACCGAGAGCAGTCCGAACTGCCTGATCGGCACGAGCTCGGATGCCGCCAGCGTGGCAAAGGCGAGGCCCACCGTCAGCGAGGTAATCCACAGTGGCCGGCCCACTTCGGCCAGTGCCGCTTCCATCGAGTCACGTGCGCGCCAGGCGTGCAGCAGGTGCACCGTGTCGTCGACCACGATGCCGAGCATGACACTGCCGACGAACAGGTTGATGCTGTTGATGGGGATCTCGAGCCACGCCATCGTACCGGCGGTCAGCACCAGCGGAAGGAGGTTGGCAAGCAGGGCAGGTAGCAGCACGCGCGTGCTGCGCAGTGCCAGCAGCAGGACCAGCGAAACGGCGGCCATCACCACCAGCAGCATGCGGCTCTGGATGACGAGCAGACGATCCTGTGCTTCGAGGATCAGCGGGATCAGCCCGGTGATCTGCATGGTGAGCCCGGCATGGGGTGTGGTCGCCCACGCGGCGTCGATGTCCGCAGTGATGCGGGACCAGGGGCGTGAGGCGACGTTGCGCAGGCGCAGCACCAGGCGTGTCGCGCTGGCATCGGCGCTGAACAGGCGGCCGCCGATGTCGCTGGGCGTTTGCGGCAGGAAGCGCGCAAAGCGCTCGACGTCGTAACCCGAAACCAGCGTGGTCATTTCTGGCAGCGCCCGCAGACGCTGGCTGAAGCTGGCAACCGCACGCGCATGTTCGGCTTCACGGAGATTGCGGCCGTCCTCGCTCGCAATGACGACGTCGACCACCAGCAAGCCAGTAAGGCGTTGTTCGATATCGCGATAGGCGCGCACCAGCGCGCTGTCGGCTGGGAAGAAGTCCAACGCGTCGGGGGCCGTGTGCAGACGCGGCAAGGCGGCGACCGCAGCCAGCGCGAGGAGCGCGAGTACCCCGCTCACGACCCGCCGCACGAGGGCCGACGGCCGCGGGGTATACCCTGACAGGGGCGGCAGCGTGCGTCCTCGTGCGACCCACGCGAACAGCGCGGGTACGAAGACGATACTGGTGAGAAAGGTCATTGCGACAGCGCCCGGCATAACCGTGCCCATCCGTGCGATCGCAGGCTGCGGTGCCGCGGCGAACGCCGCGCAGCCGATCGCGGTGGTCAGCACGGCCAGTGTCGCCGGGTGCAGCACGCGTGCCAGCGCGGCGGCGTAGTTCCAGCAGCCGCCGCAACGCCGCGTGAACAAATGCACCGTGGTGGTCAGGCCGACACCGATGACGAGTGGCAGCAGCAGCAGGGTGAGCAGGTCCAGGTAGAGACCGAGAGCCGCGGCAAGGCACAGGGCCTGGACGACCGAAATACCGATGCCGACGCCAATCGCGAGTACCACGCGGGTGTCGCGCAGGAAGACCCGCAGGAGGATCGCCGCAACGACGGCGAGCAACGTCACGACGCGCGCGAGATCGTGCGCGATAGCGGTAGAGAGCGTGTGGGTGAACCAGACCGTGCCAGCGAGCTCGACGTCGATGCCGGCCTGCCTGAAGCCGTCTTGAACGGATGAAACCAGGGCGTCATGCGCGTCGCGCGCCTCGGGATCGGCCAGCACCAGGAGGCCGATGCTATCGCTGGCGGGGGCGAACAGCACGTGCCGGAAGTCGGCGGGACGCGCATGCATGGCATCCGCGAGCAGGGTGAAGTCATCTTCAGAAGGCGGGTGCGTGGCGTCGGCACCGAGTAAGAGGCGCGTCGGGTCGAGTACCGCCAGCGCGCCAGGCAGTGCCTGCAGCCTGTCGACGAATGCCGCATAGGCGCCGTACCGATCGGCGCTGAGCGCGTGGCGGTCGAAAACCGCAAGCAGCGTGTCGGCGTCGCCGAATCGCTCGCGCAGGTCAGTGTAGGCACGGTACTGCGCGGAGTCGTGATCAATCCAGTCGTCGTAGCGGTGGCTGACCTCGATCGGCGTCGCCAGCGCCGCGACCAGGGTGGCGGTGACGAACACGAAGACGATGCCGCGCGGGCGACGCGACACGGCGTCGGCGAGCACCAACGCGACCTGCCTCACAGCGCGATTTCCTCCAGCACGTGCTCGTCGATGTCACGAAAATAGAGGCCGAGCAGCGCGCCGAACTTGAGCGCCAGTTCGAGATTGCCCTCGATACGTACGCGGCCGGCGAAGAATGCGGCGCGCAGGTCCGTCTGGCCGCTTATGACACGCATGAACAGTTCGTCGTCCAGCACGTAGGCGCAGTCGCTGGAGGGGGTTCCCGGCCCTGTGACCACGCGCGCTCGACCACGGCTGATGTGCAGATGCGCCCGGCACGCGTGTACCCCGCGAATGCGAAACTCGGCGCGCAGGTCGACGAAGTCGTTGCGGGCGAGGAACAGGCGACCGACGCGACCATCGGCGAGGGCTGCGAAGTAGTCGGACGGTTCCTGCACGCCGGCAACGGCAAGGGCGAGTGCACCGACGCCGCGCGGCGTACTGCTCGCCTGTGTATTGTCCAGTTCGCGTACGAAATCCCGTGCGAAAGCCTGCGGATCGACCACACGCGGGTGGTAATCGGCGGGTGGCACGAATCGCGCTGTGCGACCGAGGTAGGGTCGGTAGACGTGGGTCAGGCGTTCGAACTGCCGCTCCAGGCGCGTGCGTGAGACTCGTGATTCCGCGTCAGCCGCCACCAGCCGCGGACCCTCGACGCCGAGGGCCGCGCAAATCCCATCACGTAGTGCGGCCAGCGTAGTGGGTCGCCCGGTGAGGTGGCGGACTTCGTATCGGCTTTGCGAGCCGAGCGTCCGCATGATGCCGTCGACGACATCTTCCATGTCGACGAGGTCGAGCGTTACCGTCGCGTCAGCCTCGATGCGCAGGGGAATATGGCAGCGGCCGCCTTGCGCGGCGAAGCCCGCGTCGCTCAGGCGCGGGCGGGCACGCCGGCTATCGCGCAAACAGCACGCGCGCAGGAAGTGCAGAGCCTTGATGAACGTGTACACGGTGCTTACGGCATGCGTATCGCCGAGCGCCGATCCGCCCACGACGATGCTCGGCCGGCAAACCGTGATGGCAGGGCCGCCGCGTGTGACGCCCGCTTCGAGATAGGCCTCGGCAGCGTACTTGGATGCCTCGTAGGGGTTGTTGAAGTCCTGGCCGCAGTCGCGCTCGTCCGGCCCGAAGGGGCGCTCGCTGTCGCCGGCGATGAAGGCCGTGCTGAGGAAATGGAAGCGCGCGATGCCGAGGCGCGCCGCCAGCACGTGGGCATGGCGCGTGCCGTCGAGATTGTGGCGTTGGATAGTGCCGGCAAGGTGCTGCTCGAAGCGGGTGAGGCCGGCGCAGTGAAGCAGCAGGTCGGGCGGCGTTTCGGCGAGCATCGACAAGGCGGCCGCGGCGAGTCCGCAATCGGGTCGCGTGATGTCGCTGGCGAGCACGTCGATGCGTGGCAGGTCGTGGACATCGTGGGAGAGACGGTCGAGAGGGCGCAGTGCATCGACGACGCGCGCATGCAGGTGCCCGCCGTGTGGCCGAACCAGCACGGTGACACGGTGGCCGTCGCGGAGCAGGCGCGCGAGGACGTGCTTACCGACGTAGCCGGTCGCACCGGTGAGAAGGACGTGCACGCCGGCGCCGCGCTCAGGCGGTGCGGGCTGCTGCCGGCGATACCGGGTCGACCAGGTCGAGTGCGGGCACGGCGTCGATGAGCCCGCGCGCATGGGCCCGTGCGTAGAGGGCAGCCAGACCATTGCGCACGTCCCCCGGCATGAGCAGGGTATCGGTGTTGGCGAAGCGTGCGACGAAGTCATCCCGCACGCGACTGGCCGGGCCGCGACCGAAGCGGCTGGCGAAGGCCATTGCCGCAGCGGGCGCTTCGAGTGCGTGATGCATGGAGGCGAAGAGCAGGTTCTCGATTGTTTCCAGCAGCTCCGCGCCGAGTGCGCGCCGCGCGACGTTGACACCGACGGGCAGGGGCAGGCCGGCCTCGCCGCACCAACGCTGGCCGAGGCAGCACAGCCGACGCAGCGGCTGCTCCGTATAGTTCAGCAGTTCCTCGTGGATCAGCACGCCAGCGTCGATCTCGCCAGCGACGATGGCGCTCGCGATGGTGTCGAACGGCATCGGGACGGGCTCGAAGTCCCGATAGAAGTAGCGCAGCAGAAAGGTGCCCGTCGTGAGGCGGCCCGGAATTCCCACGCGGCGTCCGGTGAGCTGGTCGAAATCGCTGTCCGCGTGAGCGGCGAGGGCTGGACCATAGCCACGACCGACGCTCGCACCGGAGGCGAGGATCACGTAATCGTGGGCGATCGCCGGGTAGTGCACGGAGGAGATTGCACAGACGTCGTAACGCCCGGCGAGGCAGCTCTCGTTGAGCTGCTGGATAGGCGCATGGGTGAAGGCGAACCGGTAGCCGGGCGGCGGGGTGAGCAGACCGCGTTCGAGCGCATGGTAGTGAAACGCGTCGTCGGGATCGGGGGTATAGGCGAAGTGCAGAACGTGGCTCACGGCGAATCTCCGGTGACGGTGCGGGGCGGTGCGCCGCGGGACTTTGCAAACCGCGCGCCAGAACCGCCGCCCGTGCATCAAATGCACGCAAGTCGGCACCATCAGCACTTGACGGGGCGCCGGGCGGGCAGCCTGCGTGGGTCGCTACGACCACAATTGCAGACGAAACTTGCGCCGTTCGCAGGCCCCGGCGCATGCTGAGCCGTCATACGTCACGGGGAGAGGCCGCCGCCGGCGGCCAGACGAGGGGAGAACACGATGAGCCAGAAACCGATCCGCATGAATGCCTTCACGCAGTGCTCCATCTGCCACCATTCGAAAGGGCAGTGGAAGCATCCGCTCGACGGCTCGAGCCTGGGCTACAAGGATGTCGGCTACTGGGTCGAGCTCGCGCGGCTGCTCGAGCGCGGCTGCTTCGACAGCCTGTTCCTGGCCGACGTGCACGGCACCTACAACGTCTACAAGGGTTCGCGCGAGACCGCCGTGCGCCACGCGGTGCAGTTTCCGAGCAACGATCCGACGCTGATCATCCCGGCCATGGCGCATGCGACCAGCCGCCTCGGTTTCGCCTGCACCTACAGCACGACCTACTTCCCGCCCTACCAGGCGGCGAAAGTGTTTTCGACCCTCGATCACCTGACGCGCGGGCGCGTCGCGTGGAACGTCGTCACGTCCTACCTCGCCGACGCCAACGCCAACTTCGGTCTCGACGATCAGCTCTCGCACGACGAACGCTACGAGCGTGCCGAGGAGTACATGGAGGTGGTCTACCAGCTGTGGGAGCATTCGTGGGAAGAGGATGCGGTGGTGCGCGACGTCGTCGCCGACGTCCACACCGACCCGGCGCGCGTGCACCAGATCGACTACCACGGCAAGTATTTCGACGTCCCCGGCCCGCACATGTGTGAACCCTCGCCGCAGCGCACGCCGGTGCTGTTCCAGGCCGGCCAGTCGGGGCGCGGCGTCAAATTCGCTGCGCGCCATGCCGAGGCCATCTTCGCCATCTACCCGCACATCGAGGCGGCGCGCAAGGGTGTCGCGCTGGTGCGCAAGGAGACCCGCGCCGCCGGGCGCGCGCACGACCACGTGAAGGTATTCCCGGGAGTTTCGGTAATCGTCGCGCCGAGCGACGAGGAGGCGCAGCTCAAGCTCGAGACCTGCAAGCGCTACCGCAGCCCGGAGGGTGCGCTGGCGCTCTTCTGCGGCTGGGTCGGCATCGACATCGCGCAGTTCCCGAGTGACGTCAACCTGCTCGACATGAAGACCGACGCCATCCAGGGACTCATCAACTACTTCGCCGAGATCGATCCCGAACGCAAGTGGACCATCCAGGACATCGGCGATCTCATCTCCATCGGATCGGTGATGCCGAAGATCGTCGGCAGCCCGCAGACCGTCGCCGACGAACTCGAGCGCTGGATGGCGGAGACCGACTGCGATGGCTTCAATCTCGTGCCGGTCACGCAGCCGAGTGGCTTCCGCGATTTCGTCGAGCTCGTGGTGCCGGAGTTGCAGCGGCGCGGGCGCATGCGCACGCACTACGAAGGCGAGACCCTGCGCGAGCATTACTTCGGCGTCGGCAATCAGCGCCTGTTCGCGGCACACCCGGCGCACCAGACGCTGCCGCCCTGGAAACAGCGGAAGGGCACACGGGCGAAGCCCGCCAAGGCCAAGCGGGTGGCGCGGGCAGCGACCAAGCCGGCGCCGCGCGCGAGCGTGGCGGCAAAGAAAAAGACGCGCCGCACGCCGGCCTGAGCCGGGGCGCGTGCCACGGTCCGCGCCGCCGGTATCGTCGCGGGCGGCTCGGCGTGGGTGGATTCCCCGCTCAGATCACCTTGGAGAAACGCGGCGCGGCGTGGCTGCCGGCGCCGAGGTAGGCGTCGAATACCATGCACACGTTGCGGATGAGCAGGCGCCCGGCCGGCAGCACGCGGATGCCGTCATCGTCGAGCGCGACGAGGCCGTCGTCCGCCATCACGGTGAGCGCGTCGCGTTCGCGCGCGAAATGCGCCCAGAAGTCGATGCCGTGGCCGGCGCCGAAGCCGGCGGCGTCGATGGCGAAGTGGCAGATGAGCTGGGTGATGACGGAACGCCGCAGGTGGTCCTCGGCGCTCAAGGTGACGCCCTTGGCAACCGCGAGCCCGCCGGCGTCGATTGCCGCGGCATAGTCGTCGAGCGTGCGCGCATTCTGCGCATAACAGTCGCCGACATTGCCGATCGCGCTCATGCCGAGGCCGACGATGTCGCAGCCGCCGTGGGTCGAGTAGCCCTGGAAGTTGCGCGTGAGGCGTCCGCTCGCTTGCGCACGGGCGAGTTCGTCGCCGGGGCGCGCGAAGTGATCCATGCCGATGTAGACGTAGCCCGCAGCGGTGAGCCGCGCCACGGTGCGTTCGAGGATGGCGAGCTTCTCGGCGGCATTGGGCAGCGCGCATTCGTCGATCTGGCGCTGGACCTTGAACATCTGCGGCAGGTGCGCGTAGTTGAAGATCGAGAGCCGGTCGGGCGCGCAATCGATGACGCGCTCGAGCGTCCGCGTGAAGCTCGCCACGCTCTGGTGAGGCAGGCCATAGATCAGGTCGATGCTGACCGAGCGGAAACCGCTCGCGCGCGCCGCGGCGATCACGGCGACGGTGTCGGCTTCCGACTGCACGCGGTTGACCGCGCGCTGCACGCGCGGGTCGAAATCCTGCACGCCAAGACTCAGGCGATTGAAGCCGAGCGCGCGCAGGTGCGCGATCGCCGCGGCGTCGACGGTACGCGGATCGATTTCGATCGAGTACTCGCCGCGGTCGTCCTCGTGCAGGTTGAAGTGCTCGCGCGTGACGTCCATCAGTGCGCGCATCTGGTCGTGATCGAGGAAGGTCGGCGTGCCGCCGCCCCAGTGCAGCTGGTCGACCGGGCGTGCCGAGTCGAACAGCGCGCCCTGGCGCGCGATTTCGGCATGCAGGCGTTCGAGGTAGGGCAGCGCACGCGCGCGGTTCGCGGTAATGACCTTGTTGCACGCGCAGTAGTAGCAGACCGTGGCGCAGAACGGGATGTGCAGGTAGAGCGATAATGGCGCCGGTTGCGCGGCCGCGTTGCTCGCCGCCGCGGCGCCGCGGTAATCGGCTTCGCCGAAGCCGTCGTGGAACTGCACCGCGGTCGGGTAGGAGGTGTAGCGCGGCCCCTGTGCGTCGTAGCGGCGGATGAGATCGGCGTCGAAGACGAGGCGATTGTCCATGGGCGGATCGAAGCACGAATGCCGCGCGGCTGCATGATCCATGTCAAGGCAGCACGACCCGGCGACTGTCGGCGCGGGTGGACGGACGGCACGCCGGATGGTGTCGGCACTCCACGCGGGGCGCAGGCCGTGGCCGGGCCTGGCGACCCGGGCGGCGCGCCGTCCGTCCGCCGCGACGGCTTGTCGCCGCGCGCGCCGCGGCTCGTCACTCGGCCGCAGCGGACGCCTCGTCCGTCGCGGCCGGAGCCTCCTCGGACGTCGCCGCGGCGGACTCGCCGGCGGTGTCGTCGTAGGGATCGGGTGTGTCGCCGAACCAGCGGTAGCGGATGTTGCCGAGGAGGCCCGAGATGGGGCGCGTGATGCCGCCCTTGAGCGTGCCGTCGGCAGCGGTGCTGATGATCTCGGCGAAGTTCGATTCCGCCTTCGCCGGGGTGCCGCGGATGCGGAAGGAAGGCCCCTTGACGTAGCCCCAGGCATCTTTCTCGTCCTCGAGCAGGTCCATGCTGTAGAGGATCGCGGCGCCCTTGCCGCTCATGTTGAGGCTGGCGTCGAGCGTGAGCGGGCTGTCGAGAATGTCGACGCCGTCGACGTAGTCGATGCCGCCGCTGGCGGTGAGATTGATGGTCGGGCTCTGCACGAGGAACTGCTCGATGACGATGTCGCGGCTGTCGCCGCGCACGACGTGGATGTCGATGCGGTCGTAGTCGATCACCGCGATGTAATTGACCAGGCGTGACAGCGCCCCGGCGCCGAAGCCACCGGTCGGCATGTAGGAGAGCCCTTCGCCGACGATACCGAGCACGTCCGAGGCGCCGGCCATCAGCGCACTGTCCGGCGGCAGCGGGCGGAACAGGCCGTCGCGGCTGCGCAGGTTGAGGTCGAAGCCGAGTTCATTGCGGTACTCGGGCATGTTGGGCGAGGTGCCGAAGGCGTCGATGTCGATGCTGAACAGACCCTCGACGCGCGGCTTGGCTCCCGGCACGAGTTCGCTGAAGAACTGGTTGAGATCGAACTCCTCGACGCGCCCATCGAGGGTGAGTTCGTAGGGCTCGCCGGCGTCGCCGAGGAAGTCGAGGCGACCATCGAGTTCGAGCGGGCTGTCATGGAAGCGCGCGGCGAGGCGTGACAGCTCGAAGCGCGTCGGGCTCAGCGTGACCTCGCCCTGGACATCGTTGAACACGACGTAATCGGTGTAGTAGAGATCGGTGACGTGGTAACGCACGCGGGCATCGTAGGGCAGCACGTCCCAGAAGGCGTGCTCGTCCGGCGTGCGATCAGGGCTGCGCGCCGTGGCGGGTGCGTCATCTGCGCTGTCCGTCCACCGGGGCGCGTCGGTTGCTGCCGGCGCGTCACCGGCGATGCTCGCGATCGATGCGAGGACGTCGTTGAGGAGGAAGCGCTGGCTGGTCAGTTCGAGATCGAGCAGGGCGTTGGCCGCCGATCGCGGCGCGTAGTTTGCCACCAGCAGGCCATCGGTCTCGCCACTGCGGCCATCCCCGCGGATCGGCATGCGGAACGCGAAGCCTTCGCCGTCGTCGTCGACCTTGCCGTCGGCTTCGGCGGTGATGTGCGCGATGGCGAGCGGCGCGTCCGCGGCGAGATCGTCGAGCTCGACGTTGCCGGCGATGGCGCCGCTCTCGTCGACGTCGGCGCCGAGGGTAAGGCGCCCCTTGCGCAGACTGTGGCCCGGCAGCACGGCCGGCTGATCGAGCAATACCGGCAGGTAGCCTTCGAGGGCGGCATCGAGACGGCGCAGCGGTACCGTCACGGTGGGATCGACCACGAGCTCAACGGTGCCGGCGAGCGCGGCCGGTTCAGGGCGCGCATCGAAACGCAGGGTGAAGGCGTCGAGTGTCGCAGTGGCGCGTTGACCGCGCGCCTCGACCCGGCCGCCGGCCGTGATGGTGAACGGGTGCAGCGGCGCCGCATCCGCCGCGCCCAGGCGCACGCCGGCAAGCCGCAGCGGTTCGCCGAGGACCGCGCTCAGGCGCTCGCCGTCGGAGCGTAGCGTGGCGGCGACCGACAGCGCATCGAAGGCGAGCGCTTCGAGCGGCAGCAGGTCGGCCAGGAGCTGGGAGTCGAGATCGTCGACCTGCGCGTCGAGGGCCCCGGTAAAGTGGCGGGCCAGTTCCTCGCCGGCCGCAATCTGCGGGCGAACCACCAGCGACTCCGTCGCGGTCACGCGCACGCGCGCGGCATCGTCGACGCGCAGGGCGGCATCGAGACGCGCGACGTCGATGCGTTCGGCGTTCGCGCCCAGCGCATAATCGGCGTCGAGACGCCAGCGGCGCGTGGGCGCGACATCGGCGAGCACTGCGGTGAGCTGCGGCAGCTCGCGCAGGCCGGCGAGGTCGATCTCGATGTGGCCGTCGGCGCGTGCCGAGGGCGGTACATCGGCTGCGCCGAGCGGGACGTTCAGACTGCCGCGCGCGCGGGCCAGCCGTGTGTCGGCGAGGCGCACGTCGAGGTCCGAATAGCGTACCGCGAGCGCGTCCGGTGCATAGTCGACACTGGCGCTCACGCTGACATCGAGCGCGTCGACCAGTACGCCGTCATTGTCCCGTACGCTGACCCGTCGCAGGCGCAGCGGGGCGCGCGAACCCAGCGCCAGCGTGCGCAGTTCGGCGCCGGCACCGAGCGCGAGCGTGGCGCCGTCGAGCACTCCGGCGAGTTCGAGATCGGGTACGAACGGGGAGACCCACGCGAGGTCGATGTCGTCGAGCACGATCCGCGCCAGTTCGCCTGGCGGATTTTCGAGGCGGGCACCGGCCTCACCGAGCGCCACCGTGAAAGGTTCGAGCGCTTCGACCGCAAGCAGTGGACGTGCGCCCTCGCGTTCGAGGCGTGCGTCGAGCGCGCGGACGCGCACGCCGCCGGGTGGCACTCCGAGCGTGCCCACGACGCTGAGCGCGAGTCCTGCCGGTAATGCATGGTCGCCGAGGCGCTCGGCGACCAGTGGCAGTGCAAGCACGTGGTCGAGGTCGATGTGCGCATCGATAGCGAGGCTCGGCGGCGTCGCCTTGCCCGGTGCCAGCCGCAGGTCGGCTTCGAAGCCGGCGAGCTCGGCATCGGCGGCCGCGAGGTGTGCGTCGCGTAGGTCGAGGGTGATCTCCTCGCCCTGTTGGCGCAAGGTGGGCAGGGCGCTGAAGCTGATGGGCACTGGCAGCGCGAGTCGCTCGTCGAGCGCCTCGACGGTGGCCGTCAAGGGTGCGCTCGGCACCAGGCCGACGCCGCCGTCACCGCTCTCGAGGGTGAAGCTCGCGGCGAGCGTTCCCGCGCCGACCACGGGGTCGCTGAGCCAACCGTTGACCCAGGTGAGCGGCAGTCCTTCGACGGTGACGTCGGCGAGCTTGGCGCGCTCGTCCAGCAAGGTTTGCGGCGCTTCCAGTGGCACCGCGAGCGGTGTTGCCGCGCTCACGCGCAGAACCGCGTCGCCGTCGCGCGGCGCGAGCGTGGTCGTCAACGTGCGCAAGGTGAGCGTATCGGCGGCGAGCCCGAGTGCGAGGGTCTTGTCGAGCGAGAACGCGGCCGGCATCTCCTCACGCGTGCCGAGTAGCACGTCGAGTCCCTCGATCGCGGTGGTGCCGCCATAGTCGAGCGCGAGTTCGAGGCTTTCGAGATCGAGCGCGAAATCCCCGCGTGCCGACTCGACAAAGGTCGGCAGCGTCGTGCCGGGCGCGTAGAAGGTGACCAGGGCGTCATTCAGCGCCAGCGTGAAATCGCCATCGAGGACATGCTGCTCGGCGTCGTGCCGCGCGGCGACCTCGAGGGTGAGCGGATCGCGCCGTTCCCCCGGCTTGGTCAGCGTGAGGGCGAGCCGCTCGCCGACGACCACGCTGTCGCGCTCTTCGGGGTCGTCGGCGCGGGGGCGCTCGACGCGGATCGGTGTGGCACGTGCGCTCAGCGCGAGCACGTCTTCTTCCGGCAGCGCCGGTGCCGTGACGAGCGCGAGCAGGTCGACCTCGAAAGCTTCGAAGGTACCGGCCTCGCCCTGGCCTACGCTGAGCGAACCACCGAGTTCAATCCGCGTGTCGGGTGCGGCATTGCCGACGATCACCTCGAAATCGAGGTTGCCGGCGGTTTCGGTGTCGATGCCACCACCGCCGAGCCGCAGGTCGAGCACCGCGCCGCTGTCGAGCAGCACCTGCGCCTCGGCTTGCAGCGGACCGAGCGCGATGCCCCAGCCGGCCTGCTCGAGCAGTGCGAAGAGGCTCGGCGGCGCTGTTGCGGACTCCTCGCCCGGCGGCAGTTCGCGCAGGTCGATGGTGAGACCGTCGACCTCGAGATGGCGCAGGGCGGCAACGCCGAACGGCAGACGCCACGGTGCGAGACCGATGTCGGCCCGGCGCAGCTCGACCGCGATGCCTCCGGTGCGCAGGGCGAGGTCGTCGATGTGCAGCACCCACGGCAGCAGGTGCATCCGTCCGAGCTCGAACGCCTCGAGGTGCGGCGCGAGCTGATCGCGCACGAGTGCGGTCTGGACGCGGGGGTGAAAGGCGGCGCCGAGGAGGGCGAGCAGCGCGATCGCGGCCGTGATCGACACGGCGTGGCGCGGCTGCCGCATCCAATTGAGAATTTTTCGCATCCGGGTTGCAGAGTTGGGCGTCACAAGCGCATAGTAACCGCGCACCGCCCGCGACGGGTGTTCGCCCCGCCGCCGGCATGGTCGACTCGCCCGATTGCCCGGGACCTTTAGCGGCGATTCGTGACTCTGCCAACTATTACCGCTATTTCCGCCGTCACCCCCGTGATCGTCAATTTACGGTCATGTTGCAGGGCGATAGTATGACCTCAACCTCTCCGGGAGCGGACAGCCCGGGCGGTATACAGTCAGCGGCCAGGTCCGCGCGTCGCCGCTAAATTCATTAAGAAATTAAGGGACAGGTGAGATGAACATGCGAACTTCAGCCACGGGAACGCTGGCGGCAGCCGCCCTGTTCTGCCTTAGCACGGCAGCACAGGCGATGACCGTCACTTACTCCGATATCAAAGCCACCGACGGCACTGACTCTTTGGGATTCAGCGTCGCAGGAACCTCTGTCAACGGTGGTGATCCGAACATCCTCGACGTCGACGTGACGCCGTTCACCCTCAGCTCGGGTGGCGCGAGTGCGATGTCGGATACACTGATCGTGACTATCACGGCCGCGTCCGGCTACTACATCGAAGCGATCGAGTTTGCCGAGAGCGGTGACTACGACGCGTCGAATGGTTTCGCAGCCGCGACTGTGCAGATGCTCGCTGGCGGTGCCGGCTCGGAGCCGGGTGGCCAAGCTTACTTCAACAGTGCCGGTAGCTGGGGCCCTTTGAGTCAGATGCTCGACATTTCGAGCCTGAAGCTCACGAGCGTGACTGTCTCGGTCAGCAACCAGCTGTTCGTGGGTAACGCGTCGATTGAGAAGACCTCGGCCCAGCTCGCGGCTTCGGTAGCACCGATTCCGCTGCCCGCCGCGGTATGGATGCTCGGCACCTCGCTGGCGAGCCTGCTGGTCGTTACCGGCCGCAACCGCCGCGCCGCTGCCTGACGCCGGTATGCACCGGTCCGGTGCGCGCGCCGCGAAGCGCGTACCGGAGACGGCTGGCAAAGAGAAACGCCAGGGCATCCGCCCTGGCGTTTTTCGTTTGTGGGTTCGTCGAAGAGGGCCCGAGTCGCGGCCGACTCGTGCCAGGCGACCTGGGCGCGGCCCCGCGGCGACGCTCCTCGCGGGCGGTAAGCCCGCACCACCCACCTAGGCCCGCACCACCCACTTAAAGTGCGCGCGCGATAATCTCCTTCATGATTTCGCTCGAGCCGCCGGCGATGCGCGACACGCGGTGTCCCGCCCACGCGCGGGCGATGGGAAACTCCCACATGTAACCGTAGCCGCCGTGCAATTGCAGGCAGTCGTCGAGCACCGCCATCAGCGTTTCCGTGGCATGCAGCTTGGCGATGGCGGCATCGGTCGCGTCGAGCTGGCCGGCCATGTGCAGTGCGAGGCAGCGGTCAATGAAAGTCCGCGTGACCACCGCGCGCGCCTTCACCTCGGCAAGCTTGAAGCGCGTGTTCTGGAATTCCGCCAGCGGCCGGCCGAACGCTTCGCGGCCACGCGTGTAATCGAGGGTCCAGGCGAGCGCGGCCTCCATCGTGACAGCCGAGCGCAGGGCGACGATGAGACGCTCCTGGGCGAGCTGCTGCATGAGCTGATGGAAGCCACGATTCTCCGCGCCGAGCAGGGCATCGGCATCGACGCGCACGTCGTCGTAGAAGAGTTCCGAGGTGTCCTGGGCCTTCCAGCCGATCTTGTCGAGATTGCGTCCGCGCGAGAAACCGGGCGTCGCGGTATCGACCAGCAGCAGGCTGATGCCTCGGGCGCCAGCCTGGGTATCGGTCTTGCAAGCGGTGATGACGAGGTCCGCCAGCTGGCCGTTGGAGATGAAGGTCTTCTGGCCATTGACCACGTAGCTGTCGCCGTCGCGCTCGGCACGCGTGCGAATGGCGGCGAGATCGCTGCCCGCCGCCGGCTCGCTCATCGCAATGGCGCCGATTATGTCACCCGAGCACATGCCGGGCAGCCAGCGCTGCTTCTGTGCCTCGGTGCCGTATTCGAGAACATACGGTGCGACGATGCCCGAGTGCAGGTGAAAGGCAGGGCCGGTGGCGTCGACCCGCGCGAGCTCCTCGGCGACCACGGCGACGTGCAGGAAGTCGCCGCCGGCGCCGCCGTAAGCTTCCGGTACGAAAGGACACAGCAGGCTGTGCTCGCCGGCCGCGCGCCAGACCTCGCGGCTGACGACGCCATCAGCTTCCCACGCCGCGTGGTAGGGCACGATCTCGCGCTCGACGAAACGGCGCACACTGGCGCGAAAGATCTCGTGCTCTTCGGAAAAGACGTCACGCGGAATCATCGGAACTCTCCTCGTTCGGGGACGTGCGGCTGTCGGCCGTCCCTCGTGGCTGCGGGGACGCGCGCGGCGTGCCCGCCATGCTCTGCGCGTGGCGGGCACGCGCCAACCGCGATGCACACGTTCCGGTGCAGGCGCGTGCGCTGGCACGGAGGCGCCCGTGCGCGGGCGTTCGTGCGCAAGCGTCGCCGGCAGGCTAGCCCGGTGTTCGCCGCGCTGGCAAGCCGCTCGGCTGCACGGGGTGGCCGGTGCGGTTATGCTTGCCCACCTCACCCGCAGGAGCATTACGATGAAGTTCGGCAAGTACGGCGTTTTCACCTTTACCGACCAGCTCGACGCGACGCAGCTCGGGCAGCTGTGTGGCCGGCTCGAGGAACTCGGCTACTCGACGCTGTGGTACCCCGAAGCGTTCAACTACGAGACCTTTGCGCTCGGTGGCTACCTGCTGGCGCAGAGCCGCAAGCTCGTCGTGGCAAGCGGTATCGCCAACATCTATGCGCGTGACCCGGCCGCCTCCGTGATGGGGCACAACAGCCTCAACGCGCTCTACGACGGCCGCTTCGTGCTCGGCCTCGGCGTCTCTCACGCGCCCCTCGTCAGCGACGTGCGCGGCCACGAGTACAAGCGCCCGCTGGCGACCATGCGACGCTATCTCTACGACATGGATCGGGCGTGGGACGCACTCGGTGGCGCACCGGCAGTCAAGCAGGTCGTGCTCGCGGCGCTCGGACCGCAGATGACGCGTCTCTCCGCCGAGCGCACGCTCGGCGCCTTCCCGTACAACATCACCCCCGACCAGGTCGCGCTCTCGCGCGCGGCGATGGACGGCAAGGGTGCGCTGATCTGCGAGCAGAAGGTGTGCCTGTGCGAGGATCCGGCCAGGGCACGCGCCGCCGCGCGCGCCGCGCTCGCCCCGTACCTGCCGCTGCCGAACTACTTCAAGAACTGGTTCCGCCTCGGCTTCGACGAGAGCGATCTTGCCGACGGTGGCAGCGACCGCCTGATGGACGCGATGGTCCTGTGGGGCAGCGCGGCACAGATCCGGGACAAGCTCGCCGCCTACGTGGAGGCCGGCGCCGACCAGGTGGTGATCCAGCCGATCCGCGCCGACGGCCAGGCCGGGCCCGACTGGGCCGCGCTCGAAGCGCTCGCGCCCTGAGCCGTGCAGCCCCGGCGCGCCGCCCACTGTGCCATTACCGCACGCGCTCGCGCCGGGCTGACGCCGCGTAGTGCGCCCTGCGCGCACCCCGCGGCGTATCATTAAGGAGTCTTCGCGGCCACGGTCGCTTCGCGCGCCCGTCCTTGCCGCAATCCACAACGCACTGGAAAGGAAGGACCATTGTTCAGCTACGTCGATCGATCGATTCGCGCTCGCCTCGAGGAGGAAGGCCTCCTCGTGACGCTCGACCGCGACGGTCACATCGTGCCGGGCGACGGCTCCGGCGCCTTCATGTCGGTGCTCGGCCCGGTACCGATTCCGCGCTTCATCGGCGACGAGGAAATCATGCTCGAGTGGTATCCGTTCGTTCGCCGCACCGAGCTCTCGGCGGTGCTTGCCGCCGCGCGTGACGTCGATGATGGCAACAGCGAGGCGTTTCGCAACCTCCTGCACAGCTCGATGTCGGTCAACTCGGTGTTCGCCCTGCCCGGCTTCCGCAGCGCGCGCGACCCGCTCGTGCGCATCCATTCGTGCTGTCTCACCGGGGACGTGTTCGGCTCGCGGCGCTGCGATTGCGGCCCCCAGCTGGAAGCGGCATTCGAGCAGATCAAGGCGGCAGGTGCCGGCGCCGTGGTCTACATGAGCGGGCACGAGGGTCGCGGCATCGGTTTGTGGGCGAAGGCCGTGACCTACCTGCTGCAGGATCGCGGACACAACACCTACCAGGCCAATGTCGCGCTCGGCCTGCCCGAGGACTCACGCGATTTCAGCGACGCCGCGGTGGTGCTGAAGTACCTGCTCGACGGCCGTCCGATCCGACTGCTGTCGAACAATCCCGACAAGCGCGCCCAGCTCGAAGCCCATGGCCAGCCGGTCGCCGAAGCGGTCTCGTTGATCGCGGGGATCTGCGAGCACAATCGCCGCTATCTCCAGGCCAAGCGCAGCAAGGGCCACCGGGTGCCGGAGAATCTCTAGCACCGGTTTCGTAGCCAGGAATGATTTCGAGACCCGTTCTAGTCCATTGCGAGTGTCGCCGTGGAGACCGTATCGATACGGCGCACGGCGGACTGGGGAGGCGAGCAGCGCGAGCGGATGCGACACGCAGCGGGCCGGAGTCGCTACAATGCGGGCCTCGCGGGCGACCGCGCCTGCATTCGGGGAACCAGGATTCATGACGTCATCACGTGCCTCGTCGCGCGCTGGCCGCAGCGCGTATCTTGCCGGTCTACTGCTGCTACTCGCGGCCGCGACTTCCGCCAGCGCCGAGGGTCGCATCAAGCTCTACCAGGTCTCCAGTGGCGTCCTGCAGCTCGACAAGGGCTGGTTTACCGCGATGCGCGATGTCGGCAAGATGATCAAGGTGCCGGTGGCGATGTACATCATCGACCACCCGCGCGGTCTCATCGTCTACGACACCGGCAACAACGTGGCGGTATCGGATGGCCGCTGCGAGAGCTACTGGGGCAAGGTGTGCCAGGCGTTTCTGCCGATCCAGAAGCGCGAGGAAGTGATCGACAAGTGGCTGGAGAAATTCGGTTACACCACCGACGACGTCAAGTACGTGATTCTCTCGCATATGCATCTCGATCATGCCGGCAACATGGAAATGTTCCCGAACGCGACGCACGTCGTGCAGAAGGTGGAGCTCAAGACGGCGTGGTGGCCGGAACGCTTCCAGTCCGCCGCTTTCGTGCTCGGCGATTTCGATGACGCGCGCAACTTCAAGTATCTCGAGCTGACCGGTGACTTCGACCTGTTCGGCGACGGCAGTGTCGTGGTGCTCGACACCAAGGGCCACACCCAGGGCCACCAGTCGCTGATGGTCAGGCTGGACAATACCGGCACCCTGTTCCTCGCCGGCGACGCGGTGTACACGCCCGAGAACGAGGCCGGCGTGATTCCTGGCATCACCTGGAACACCTACGAGTCGATGAAGTCGATCGACCGGCTCAAGATGCTGCGTGACGCCCACCAGGGCGAACTGTGGTATTCGCATGGCAGCGAGCAGTACGACGCGCACAAGCACGACACCTACTACGACTGAGCACGCCCGCACCGCGGAGACGCGCGATGCCGACACCGCGGCTGCGCCGGTGCTGGCGCTGCGCGGCATCGCCAAGCGCTACCGCGGACGCGACGTGCTCGACGGGCTCGACCTGACCCTCGGGCGGGGCGAGATCGTGGGACTGCTCGGCCCCAACGGTAGCGGCAAGACGACGACCCTGCGCATTGCCGCCGGCCTGCTCTGGCCCGACCGCGGCAGCGTCACCGTTGCTGGCGAGCCGCTCACACCCGATTGCCCCGGGGTGCGGTCGCACGTCGGCTACCTGCCCGAACGCGTACCGCTCGATGATGCGCTCACCGTGAGCGCGTTTCTCGCCTTCGTCGCCGGTGCCCGTGGCCTGCCCCCGGCACGCCGGCGCCGTGCCGTCGCGACGGTGCTGGAATCGTTCGATCTCGGCGCTGTCGCCGGCCGTGTGATCGGACGCCTGTCCAAGGGCTTTCGCCAACGAGTCGGGCTCGCGCAGGCGCTGCTCGGCGAACCTGGGCTGCTCCTGCTCGATGAACCGAGCAACGGGCTCGACCCGTTCCAGGTCGTCGAAGCGAGGACGATGATCCGGCGCGCCGCGGCGGACCGCGCGGTGATCTTTTCCACTCACGTGCTGCAGGAGGTCGCGGCGCTGTGCACCCGGGTGGTCTACCTGCACCAGGGGCGCCTGCTGTCCTTGCCGGCTCCCGCCACGGCTGCCACCGCCGGCATGCGTGCGCTGGTGCGCGGCAGCGCGCCGGCGCCGCTGCTGGCCGCGCTGCACGCGCTCGACCCGGCGCTTGCCGTGGCACCGCCGCGCGCCCTGGCCGCGGGCCGCTGGGAGCTCGACATCGAACTGGGTGATGCGGGTACTTCCGTCGGCGAAGTGGCCCGCGTGCTCGCGACCGCTGCGGTGCTGGAGGCGCTGATCCCGCGGGCTTTCGACCTCGAGGCGGCACTCGCCGGGGCACTCGCGAAGCACGACGCCGAAGCGGTCGCGTGAGGGGGTTCGGCTGGCTCCTGCGGCGCGAGCTGCAGTACTGCTTCCTGACGCCCGTCGCACCGGTCGCGATCGCGGTTTTCTGGGGCGCCAGCGGCTTCTTCTTCAGCTTCAACGCGCTGTTCGTCTCGGCCGTGGACATGGTCACCGCGTTCCATAACATGAGCCTGCTGCTCATGCTCATGCTGCCGTTGCTCACCATGCGCACGCTGGCCGAGGAACGCCAGTCCGGACGACTCGAACTGCTGCTCGCACTGCCCCTGGGGGAGACGACCATCGTGCTGGCGAAGTACCTCGCCCTGCTGGTCGTGTTGGTGGTGATGCTCGCCGGCAGTACGCTCGCCGTGGTGCCGTTGCTGCTCTTCGCCGAGCCGGATCTCGGCCCCATCGCCGGTGGCTATCTCGGCGTGCTGCTGCTCGGTGGCGCCTTTGCCGCGATCGGTCTGTGCGCGTCCAGCGCGGCGACCAACCAGGTGGTGGCCGCGACGACCGCCTGGGGGCTGCTGCTGCTCGCCTGGTTCATCGACTACGCCGCTGGGCTCAATCCGCCTGTAGCACTGGCACGCTGGCTGCAGCATGTATCGTTCTCGGTGCAGTACCGCGACCTGATTCGCGGCGTGCTGTCGCTCGGCGCCGTGACGTGGTTCGTGAGCGTCATCGTCGTGATGCTCGTCAGCGCGATGCAGATGCTGCGTTGGCGGCGCTTGTGAGCGCGGTGCGCATCGCGCGCCTGCTGCTGCCGGTCGTCGCCTGCCTGGCGGCGCTGGTGGTGCTGAACAGCTGGGTGCTCGATCACCCGGCGCGGCTCGATGTCACCAGCGGCCAGGTCTACTCGATTGGTGCGCAGACGCGCGCGATCCTGGCCGCGCTCGAACGCCCCGTCCAGGTGACGTTCTTCCATGACCCGCGCAGCCGCGCGATGGAGGACGCCCGCTACCTGCTCGAACAGTACGCCGCGGCGTCGCCACTGGTCAGGGTGACCAGCCACGACCCGCTGCGCGAGCCGGCCATCGCCGAGCGCCACGGCATCCGCTTCGCCGGCAGCGCGGTGTTCGTTTCAGGTTCGCGGCGGGTAGTCGTCGATCGGCCCGACGAGACCGCGTTCACGAATGCACTCATCCGTGTTGTCAGTGACGCCAGCGGCGTCGTCTGCTTCACCGACGGGCACGTCGAGAGCAATCCGTTCAGCCTGCAGTCCCACGACCATTTCGAGGGTGACGCGAACGCGCATGGCCATACGCATTCGAGCGGCGGGCCCGCGCTGACAGTGCATGAACGGCATGGCATGGGCATGGCGCGCAATGCGCTCGAGACCCTCGGTTACCGCGTCGACCAGCGCCTGTTGATGGCGCGCCCACGCGCGCTCGATGGCTGCACGGTGGTCGTCGTAGCCTCGCCGCAGAAGGCCTTCGAGGCACGCGAAGCAGCCGAGCTCGCGCGCGCGCTCGGCGCCGGCACGCCGGTGTTGTTCCTGCTCGAGCCGGGCATCGCGAGCGGGCTCGAGGCATTGCTCGCTGGCTACGGTGTGGCCCTCGCGGGCGAGGTGGTCCGCGATCCCGTGCGCCACTACTGGACCGACCCGGCGACGCCCGCGGTGAGCGATTACGCGCGCCACCGCATCACGCGTCGGCTCGCGCTCAGTTTCTTTCCCGGCGCAACCGAGCTGCTGCCGGCGCCAGGCGGCGTGCCCGACGACATGGTGCTCGTGCCGCTCGCCGAAACCAGCGCGGCCGCGCGGCTCGGCACGGCAGGCGAAACGCGCGCCCGCACGCTCGTGCTGAGCGCCAGCAGCACGGCGCGCCCGCCGCGTTTCATCGTGGTGGGAGACGGCGATTTCGCCACCAATTCGTTCTTCGGTGCGCTCGGCAACGGCCAGCTCTTTCTCAACGCGGTCGCCGCGCTCGCCGAGCAAGACCGTGTCATCGACATCGCGCCGCGCGAGTACGCGGTGGCCGAGCTCAGGTTGACCAACACCGAGCTGCGCTTCACTTTCCTGCTCACCACCGTGCTCGGGCCGGCCGCCATGCTCATCGTTGTCGCATGGACAGCGTGGCGCCGCCGATGAGACGCAGCGACCTTGCCTGGACCGCGCTGCTGCTCGGCGCCATCGCGTTCGGCGTACTGCAGGGAGGCCCGGAGAACCAGGCGCCGCACCCCGTCGCGGCCGGCGAGGCGCGCCTGTTGCCCGACGGTCTCGAGGCGCTCGGCGCGCTGACCCTCGAGCAGGGCGGGCGGACGTGTACCGTCGCACGCAGTGCCGGCGGCTGGGACTATCGCCCCGGGGCGCGCTCCCCGCGCGCCGACGATGCGGCATCCGGCGCACACCCGCACCCGCACCCGCACCCGTACGAGCACGAGCACGAGCACGAGCACGAGCACGAGCACGAGCACGAGCACGAGCACGAGCACGAGCACGAGCACGAGCACGAGCACGGTGGCGCAGCGCACGCCGCTTTCATCGGCGAGCGCCTCGCGATGTTCGCCATGGCCAGGGTCGAGCGACGCTTCGCAGCGGATCCTGATGCTCTCGACGCCTATGGCATCGGCCCTGATGCGCTGCGCATCGACGCCGTTGGACGCGGCGCGAACGCGAAGACGCGCACCTGGCGGGTCGGCGCGCGCACGCCGGATGGCTTCGGGCGCTACCTCAGTAACGCCGATGACGGCACGGTGCTGGTCATCCCCGCCTACCATGTCGACAACCTGCTGCGACTGCTCGGACGGGCGCCGTGAGGGGACTGTCGTGCACGTTACGGCGATTCAGGCTGCGTTCACCGCCTCACGCCTAGGCTGTTCTCCACGGGCGGCGCATGGGGCTGCCGCCCGCGAGGCCATCCCTGACGGATGTGCAAGGAGAACGACATGATCAAGCTCTCTCGCAAGTTGTTGCTCGCCGCGGTCGTCGCCGCCGGGCTTGGTATCGCTGCCGGCGATGCCAGCGCGCACGGTGGGGGGCGCGGCCACGGTGATTACCATCACCACGATCGCCACGCTTACAAACACGGCTGGCGTGGCCATGACCGTCGCGGATTCGCGCGCGGCCCGTGGCGCGGCCGGGACACCTCGGTCAATATCGTCATCAACAGTGGTTATCCGCCGCCGCCACCGCCGCGCACCGTGGTCGTGCACGGCTATGCGCCACCGCCGGTCGTGGCCCTGCCGGCGCCTCACCACGTCGCCCCGGCGCCGGGCTACTACAGCGCCGGCGTTGCCCCGGTGCAGTCGGCGGCAACGCCGAACTTCGGCAATGCCGTCGGGGGCGCACTCGGCGGCTTCGTCGGATCGCAGGTCGGCAGTGGCTCGGGCAAGCTCGCGGCCACGGCGGCCGGCGCCGTGATGGGCTACCTGCTGGGCGGGCAGGTCGGGCAACCTTATCGCTGAGCACGCATGCCGTGAGCGGGTGCACGCCGCACGTCCCGGCGCGCACCCGCCGGCGCGGCCATGGCGCATAATGCGGGTCGTGCCAGACAACCGGAGCTACCCGCGCATGACCCGATATCTTCCCCGCACCTTCTGCGTACTCGTCCTCGTTCTGGCCGCTGGTAGCGCAGCGGGCCAGGCACCCAGCGAAGAGGAGATGCGGCGCCTGATGGAACAGGCGCGCCAGATGCAGCAGGGCATGCAGATGCCGGATGCGGCACAGCTCGAGCGGCTGCAGGTGCATGCGGCCGAGATGCAGGCCTGCATGGAGCAGGTCGACCAGGGCGCGCTCGAGGCGATGCAGAGCGAAGGCGCCGCGGTCGGACAGGAAATCCGTGCGCTGTGCGCGTCCGGCAAGCGGGACGACGCGCAGGCCCGCGCGCTCGAGTACGGCAAACGTGTAGCGGCATCGCCCGCGGTCGCCGAACTCGCCAAGTGCGGTGAGATGATGCGCGGCATGCTGCCCGGGCTCAGTGACA
Source organism: Gammaproteobacteria bacterium (assembly GCA_040220855.1). GTDB lineage: Bacteria > Pseudomonadota > Gammaproteobacteria > JACKNG01. The sequence goes on from JAVJVZ010000040.1 coordinate 76,898, forward strand.
TGATGGCCGCGGTCGAAGCGGCGGAGAGTACGCACGTCTGCGACGCCGCCGACGGCCCGTGACGGACGTACGGTGAGCTCTGCGTGGGCGGCGGGGCGTCCGACTTGCGCCCGGGCACGGCGCGTAGCATGAACGCGCCGGCCGTCGATACCATCGCCCATGCCATACAGCTCGCCGTGGCGCCGGTCTTCCTGCTTGCCGGCGTCGGCGCGATCCTGTCGGTACTCGCGCACCGTCTTGGTCGCATCATCGACCGTGCGCGCGTGCTGCACGGGCGCCTCTACGACGGCGATGCCAGCGACGAGCCGGATATCGCGGCCGAACTCGGCATCCTCGACCGCCGCATGCGCGTGGTCAATGTCGCCATCACCTTGTGCACGGTGTGCGCGCTGTCGATCTGCTCGGTGGTCGCCGTGATCTTCCTGGGTTCCTTCGTTCGTTTCTCGCTCGGTCCGGTCGTCGCGAGCTGTTTCGTGGCGGCGATGGCCTGCCTGGTCGTCGCGCTGCTGGCCTTCCTGGTCGAGATCTATCTCGCCACGGTGAAACTCTCCATCCGCCGCTGAAACCGCGGCGGCCTCAGGTTCCGCCCTCCGTGCGGATGTGCAGCAGCTCCCCGCAGTGCTTGCAATGCACGGCATCGTTGTCGTGACGCACCAGGCCGCATCCGGGGCATTCGAAGCGCACCTTCTCCGGCCTGAAGATCGTCTGTACGAGGCGCAGGAACAACGAGATACCGAAGATCATGATGAGCACGGCCAGGATACGTCCGCTGGTGCCGGTCAGCGTGATGTCGCCGAAGCCGGTCGTGGTCAGCGTGGTGATGGTGAAGTAGAGCGCATCGACGTAGTGGGTGATGGCGGGGTTGCGTCCGATTTGCAGTACGTAGACCAGCGCCGTCATCACGAAGATGAAGATGAGCAGGTTGACGACGCTGAAAATCACGTCTTCGTGCAGGCGCACGAAACGCGAATGCTCGCGCAGCTCGCGGATCACGTGGTAGGAGCGCAGCAGGCGCAGGGCGCGCAGTACGCGCAGGAACAGGAAGTTTTCGGTCAGGCTCGGCGCGAGGAGCGATCCGATGACGACGAGATCGGCGAGTCCGACCGGGTTCAGGACGAAGCGCAGACGCTCGCGCGCGACGTAGAAGCGCGCCGACCATTCGATGAGGTAGACGACGCCAATCAGCTCCTCGACGACATGGAGGTCATCGACGTGATGGAGGAAGGACGCGACGACGAAGTAGACGATGCAGGTGACATCGAGCACCAGCAGCCCCCAGCGGAAGCGCTGCGCGCGTGCATCGTGCCCGTGGTAGAGGTGGTCGATGCGGGCATAGAGTGACCCGCTCGGTGGCGCCGGCCGCGCGACGTCGTCGCTCACGATGACGACCGGTGCCGCCGGCTCCCGTCGCGCCGCTGTCGCCGGGGTCCCGTCACTCGAGGTCGGGATGCGTGGCCACGAAGTGCTTGAGCACCTGCGTCAGCTGCTCGACGCGCTCGATGTCGCCGTGATCGGCGGCGTGCATGATGTCGTCGAGAATGATCCGCTTGAGCACGCGCTCGCCCTCGGTGTTCTCGGTCAGGTAGGCGCCGAGTTCGGCGGCGATCATCGGCGGCACGTGCTCGTGCTCGGCGATGGCGTCCACTTCCTCGGCGGTCAGGTGCAGGTATTCCATGCAGTCGCGTAGGGAAATCATGCTCCTCGCCCTCACTGTCGCTTCCCGTTACGACATTGTTACAGCTGCCTCGTTCAGCACGACTTGACCGGGGTCAGCTGCGGCCGCCGACGTGTCGCCGGCGGCCGCCACGGACTCAGGCTCCCACGCGCGCGATGAAGCCGCTCAACTCCTCGTTGAAGGTCATCGGCTGCTCGAGCTGCAGGAAGTGGCCGACGTCCTTGAAGATCTTGATCGTCGCCCCCGGGATGTTGTCGGCGAGGAACTGGTTGTGGGCGACGGTCGTCGCACCGTCTTCCTCTCCGGCCAGGATCAAGGTGGGTTGCGTGATGTCCTTGAGACGGTCGGAGATGTTCCAGTTGAACACGCCGCCCGGATCGGCCGCGCTGGTGAAGAACACGCCCTCGGTGAAGTTGCTCTCGACGCGGAAGCACCCCTCCATGTAGGCGCCGATCTCGGGTCGCGTGGCCTTTGATTTCGCGGATACGGCCGCCTCGAGCAAGCCGCTGAACATGCCACGCCAGTCATTCTGCATCGCTTCGGCCATCTCCGGTGGGGCGGAAGCGGCCATGTTGGTGGCGCTCGACAGGATCAGGTTGCCGACCACGCGGTCGGGATAATCGAGGCTGGTCTGCATGGCCACCATGCCGCCGATCGAGTTGCCGACGAGGATCGCGCGATCGACGCCGGCATCGTCGAGGATGGCAGCGACGTCGGCGGCCATCTCCGGGATCGCGTAGCCGCCCTCGGGTTTGTCCGACTGGCCGTGGCCACGATGGTCGACGGCGATGCAGCGGTGGGTACGTGCGAAATGCATGAGCTGGAATGTCCAGATGAAGCGATTGGTACTCCAGGGGTGCAGGAACACCAGTGCCGGGCCTTGCCCGAAACTCTCGTAGTAGATCTTGACGCCTTTGCGCGTGACGTGGGGCATGACGGGAACCTCTCCTCGGTTGTCTGCAGGGCAGCGCCTGCCGTGGCCGGCCGTCGCATCGGCGATGCGGCGGCGTGGCCGTGGCGCGGCTGGGTGGCAACGATTGCAGGTCGGGGCGGGGTAGCGCAAGCTGCGGACACGGATCACGGCGGGGCAGGGGAATGATCGACGACACGGTCGCCATCGAAGGGATCAGCGCGGTGACGATGTTCACTGCCGACATGGGGCGTACGGTCGCCTTCTACGAAGCGCTCGGGTTCGAGGTGGTCCATGGTGGGGCGGGCGCCCCCTTCACCAGCTTTCGCGCCGGCAGCGGCTACATCAACCTGGCGCAGGGGCGTGTCCCTGTCAGCCTGTGGGGGCGGGTCATCCTCTACGTCAGCGACGTCGACGCCATGTACCGGCGCGCGCTCGCGGCCGGTTTCGAACCTGAGATGGCGCCGTCGGACGCGCGCTGGGGGGAGCGCTATTTCCATCTGCGCGATCCCGACGGCAACGAGCTGAGCTTCGCGCGGCCGTTGACGCGACGTGGATGAGGTGCGCCGGGGCGGGCAGTGTTGCCGGCAGCGCCTCCGCACGGCAGGCCAATGACCCCACGCATGGTACGTTTGAAAATGTCACTGCGCGCCGTACACTGGCCGGCCGCGCGGCGCATGTGCGGCCAACCGCTGGGTGGCGGTGCCATTGCGCCGCCATGCAGGACGAGATCGCACTACCCATGAACGACCCCGCCAATCCCCCGGAGCAGGGTGCACCGGCGCCGGTGTCGCGCCGCATCCGCGAGCGCATCCTCGAGGCCGGTCAGCGTTTCCACGCCAACGACAACATCGCCGAGTTCATCGCCGATGGCGAGCTGGACGCCATGCTCGACGAAGTCGAGGCGCGCATGCGCGACGTCCTCGAGGCCCTGGTCATCGATACCGACGGCGACCACAACACCCAGGAGACCGCGCGGCGCGTCGCCAAGATGTTCCTCACCGAGGTGTTTCGCGGGCGTTACCATGCGCCGCCGCCGGTCACGGAATTTCCCAACGCCGAGCGTCTCAACGAACTCATGATCGTCGGGCCGATCACGGTGCGCAGTACCTGCAGTCACCACCTGTGCCCGATCATCGGACGGCTGTGGATCGGGCTCATGCCGAACGAGCACTCGAACCTGATCGGACTGTCCAAGTACAACCGCCTCGCCGACTGGGTGATGAGCCGGCCGCAGATCCAGGAAGAAGCGATCATCCAGCTCGCCGATCTGCTCATGGGCAAGGTCAGCCCGGACGGTCTCGCAGTGGTGCTCGAGGCCGATCATTACTGCATGCACTGGCGTGGCGTGAAGGACACCGCGACCAAGATGGTCAACAGCGTCATGCGCGGGTCGTTCCTCAAGGACGCGGCGCTGCGCCGCGAGTTTCTTTCCCTCATCGACCTGAAGCGCTGAACATGCTCGTCCGTCTCCTCTACGCGAGCCGCCCGGCGGCACCGCTCAACACTACCCTCATCGACGGCATTCTCGCGCAGTCACAGAAGAGCAACCCGTCACGCGGGATCACCGGCATCCTGGTCTACAACGATCGGCTCTTCATGCAGGTGCTCGAGGGCGGGCGCGACGAGGTCTGCGAACTGTTCAATGCCATCGTGCGTGACGAGCGCCACGAGCACGTGCGCCTGTTGAGCTATGCGGAGATCGTCGAGCGTCGATTCGGTGGCTGGACGATGGGCTACGTGAACGCGGCACGGGTCAACCCCTCGCTCTTGCTGAAGTACGGCGAGAAGCCGGTGCTCGACCCGTTCAGCTGGCCGGCGCACGCGTCGCTGGCGCTCCTCGACGAACTCATCGCGACCGCCGCGGTGGTCAGTCGCTCGGCCTGACGGACGCGCCCGGAGGCGCGCTCAGCGGCGCAGGAACCAGAGCAACAGGCTCACCGCCACGCTGACCACGAGCATCGAGGTCAGCGGCACGAATACGCGCGTACGACCGGACTCGATGCGGATGTCACCGGGCAGCCGCCCGAACCAGTTGAGCGTCCACGGCGCGTAGTGCAGCAGCAGCCCGAGCAGGACCAGCGCGAGCCCGAGGCCGATCAGCCAGCGGCCCATGGTGGGATGTGCGGCAGGCGGCGACGGGACGCGCCCCGGCGCCGCCGTCAGCCACCCTCGATGGCGGGGAGGAAGCGCACGTCGCTGTCCGGGCGCACTTCCTCGAGGAACCAGTCCTGGTAGATCTCGCCGTCGACCGCCACCGCCGTGCCACGGCTGAGGCGCTCGGCGATGCCGGGGAAACGCGCTTCCAGCGCGTTGACGAGGGCGCGCACATCGCGCGCCTCGACGTCGTGGTCGGTCACGCCGTCGGCAAAGGCACGCGCCACCTCGAGCGGCAGGACGACCTTCGCCACGGCGTGACCTCGGCGCCCTTACTTGCCGTCGATCACCGCGAGCAGGCGCGGCGGTGACAGTGGCAGGTCGGTAACGCGCTTGCCGATGGCATGCGAGACGGCATTGGCGACCGCCGCCAGCGGCGGCACGATCGGGGTCTCGCCGACGCCGCGTACGCCGTAGGGGTGCCCCGGGTTGGGCACCTCGACGAGCACGGTGTCGATCATCGGCAGGTCGGAGGCGACCGGCATGCGGTAATCGAGGAAGCCCGTGTTGAGCAGGCGGCCATCGTCGCTGTAGACGTACTCCTCGTTCAGCGCCCAGCCGATGCCCTGGACCGCGCCCCCTTGCAGCTGCCCTTCGACGTAGCTCGGGTGGATCGCCTTGCCGACATCCTGGATGGCGGTATAGCGCAGCACCGTGACGTAGCCGGTGTCCGGGTCGACCTCGACGTCGCAGATGTGCGTACCGAAGCCCGGTCCCGCGCCGGTGGCATTGATGTTGGCACGGCCGCTGATGGCGCCGCCGGTCTTGTCGGCCTTGGCCGCGATCTGGGCGATGGTCAACGGCTTGTGCTGGGTCGACTCGATGCACACCGCCTGGCCGTTCTCCCATTCGACCTGGTCGACGTCGACGTCCCAGATCTTCGCCGCGCGGCGCTTGAGGTCGTTGACGGCATCCTGCGCCGCTTCGATTACCGCCTTGCCGGTGGCGAAGGTGACGCGCGAGCCGCCGGTCAGCATCGAGAACGGCACCGACTCGGTATCGGCGACGAGCGGCTTGATGCGCTCGACGTCGATGCCGAGCACCTCGGCTGCCATCAGGGCCATCGAGGCGCGCGAGCCGCCGATGTCCGGATTGCCGGTGGCGACGATGACGGTACCGTCCTCGTTCACCATGACCTCGGCGCTCGAAGTGCCACCGATGTTGAACCAGAAGCCGGAGGCGATGCCGCGGCCCTGGTTGGGGCCGAGCGGCGCGCTCCAGTGCGGGTGCGCCTTGGCCGCCTCGAGCGTCTCCTTGTAGCCGATACGGTTGAACTTCACGCCGTAGGGCGCCTGGGTGCCTTCCACCGCGGCGTTCTTCAGGCGCAGCTCGAGCGGGCACATGCCGAGTTCCTCGGCGAGCACGTCGAGCGTCGATTCGACGCCGAACGCGGCGACCGGTGCGCCCGGCGCGCGGTAGGCGGCGGCCTTGGGTCGGTTGACGACGACATCCCAGCCGACGCAGGAGACGTTCTTGATGTCGTACGGCGCGAAGCCGGTCATGCAACCGAGCGCGACCGGCGAGCCCGGGTAGGCGCCGGCTTCGTAGACGAGTTCGAGTTCGCCGGCGACGATGGTGCCGTCCTTCTTCGCGCCGATCCTGGCGCGAGCGGTGCCGCCCGAGGTCGGGCCGGTGGCACGCAGAACCTCGTCACGCGTCATCACCATCTTGACCGGACGGCCCGACTTCTTGGCCAGCATCACCGCCAGCGGCTCGAGGTAGATGACCGTCTTGCCGCCGAAGCCGCCGCCGATCTCGGCCGGGATGACCTTGACCTTGGACGTCTCCATGCCGCAGATCTTGGCCGTGTAGGCACGCACCATGAACTGGCCCTGGCTCGAGCACCAGATGTTGGTATTGCCGTCGGCGCCGATGCTCGCGCAGCAGGCATGCGGCTCGATGTAGCCCTGGTGCACGGTCTGGGTGGAGAACTCCTTCTCGACGATGACATCGGCATCGGCGAAGGCCGCGGCGACGTCACCGAGCTTGAACTCGGTGCGGCTGGCGACGTTGGAAGGCTTCTCGGGCTTCGGCTCGACGCCGGCGGTGACGATGTGCTTGTGCAGTACCGGCGCGTTCTTCTTCATCGCCTGCGCGGCGGTCATCACCGGCTTGAGCACGTCGTACTCGACCTCGATCAGGCGCGCAGCCTGCTCGGCGATCTCCGGCGTCGTCGCCGCCACCGCGGCGACCGCGTGGCCGTCGTAGTAGACCCTGTCACGTGCGATGACGTTGTGGGCCATGTCGTAGTAGCTGACCACCACTTCACCGACGGCCTTGTCGTTGATGTCGATCTCGGGGAAGTCGGCGCCGGTGACGACGGCCTTCACGCCCTTCAGCTTGAGTGCCTTGTCGACGTTGATCTTCTTGATCTTCGCGTGCGCATGCGGGCTGCGCACGACGCGCCCGTGAATCATGCCGTTGACGGTGAAGTCGGCGCCGAAGTTGGCGCGTCCGGTGACCTTGTCGACACCGTCTGGTCGGATGGTACGCGTGCCGATGTAACGGAAGTCGCGCCCGCTGTAATCGATGATCTTGCCGATCTCTTCTTCGTTACCCATGGCTCAGGCTCCTCGCATTTCCGCCGCCGCGTTCATGACGGCCTTGATGATCTTGTCGTAACCGGTGCACCGGCAGAGGTTACCGGCGAGCCAGTAACGCGCCTCGGTCTCGGTGGGGTCGGGGTTGTGCTCGAGCAACGCCTTGGCGGCGACGATGAAGCCGGGCGTGCACACGCCGCATTGCAGTGCCGCTTCCTCGAGGAAGTGCTTCTGCAGGGGATGCAGCGCCTCGCCCTGGGCGACGCCCTCGATGGTCTCGATGGTGGCGCCCTCGGCCTCGACGCCGAGCACCAGGCAGGCGCAGACGAGCGTGCCGTTCAGCATCACGCTGCAGGCGCCGCAGTCGCCGGAGGCGCAGCCCTCCTTGCTGCCGGTCAGGCCGAGCTCGTCGCGCAGGCAGTCGAGCAGGGTCTGGCGGGTTTCACACAGGAACTCGGCGGGGTCGCCGTTGATGGTCGTGGTGACGTGGTGTTTGGCCATCGTGCTTGCCTCATTCTCCTTGCGCGCGTGCGAGCGCGATGCGGGCGGCGCGCTGGGCGAGAACCCCGGCCACCTTGGTGCGGTACTCGACGGTGCCGCGCTTGTCGTCGATCGGCTTGCAGGCCGCGCGGCAGGCCGCTGCCATCGCCTCGAGTGCGTCGTCGTCGACACGCGTGCCGACCAGCGCCTTGCCGGCTGCCTTGACCAGCACCGCCTTCGGCGCGACGGCACCGAGGGCGACGCGCGCATCGCTGCACACCCCCTTGGCATCGAGCGTCAGGCTGACTGCGGCGCCGACGACCGCGATGTCCATCTCGGTGCGCGGGATCAATCGCAGGTAGGCGTCACCCGAGCGCTTGGAGCGTTTGGGCAGGAAGAAGCTGACGACGAACTCGCCGGGCTTGAGGGTGGTCTTGCCGGGCCCGCTGACGACGTCCTCGACCTTCGCTTCGCGGGTACCCTTGGGACCGGCGATGCGGCAGGTCGCGCCGGCCGCAATGAGGCCCGGTACGCCGTCGGCAGCAGGTGAGCCGTTGCACAGGTTGCCGCCGAGCGAAGCGCGCCCCTGGATTTGCGTCGAGCCGATCAGCTCGAGGCCCTCGACGACGCCGGGCCAGGCTTTCTTCACCGCCGCGTTGGCGCCGAGTTCGGCACCGGCGACGGCCGCGCCGACACGGAAGCCGCCGTCCTCGCGCTTGACCTGGCGCAGTTCGGGTATGTGCTTGATGTCGACGATGAGACCGGGATTGACGAAGCCCGCGCGCAGCTGCACGAGCAGGTCGGTGCCGCCGGCGAGTACCCGGGCCTTGCCCTTGGCGGCGGCCAGGCATTTGACGGCTTCCTTGACCGTGTTTGGTGTGGCGAATTGAATCTCGGACACGTTCCCCCCGTAAGCGTTTCCTGGTTGACCGAGCCCCGTATCTTACACCCCCGATGTGTCGCGGCCAGATGAACGTCCGTGCCGGTTTCACCTGCGCCAGCCGCGCCCACCGCCCCCCGGGGGGCTCGGAACAGGCGCAGGGCCGGTCGCCGCCAGGCCTCAGCCGGGAAGCGCGAGCACGTTCTTGGCGATGATGTTGCGCTGGATCTCGTTCGAGCCCCCGTAAATGGTGGCCGGGCGCGCGTTGTAGAACTGGCTCAGCACGTCGACCGCAGCGTCGCCGAAGGCGAGCCGGCCGAGCGTGGCGCCGTCGGCACCGGCCGCCTCGACCATCAGTTCCGACAAGCGCGAGAAGGTCTCGGTGCCCCAGATTTTGAGCAACGAGACGTCCGCGCCCAGCGGCTCGCCGCGTCGCACGATGTCGGCGAAGCGCTGGTAGGTGGTCTCGAGGTCGAGGACGTCGAGCTTGAGGCGGCCGAGACGATCGGCGAAGGCCGCGTCGGCGAGCAGGCCGGCCGCGCGCGCCATCACTTCCAGCCGTTGCAGGCAGTACTGCGACTGCTTGGGACTGCCGATGAAGATGCGCTCGAAGCCGAGCAGCGCCTTGGCAATGGTCCACCCCTGGTTGAGCTCGCCGACCAGGCAATCGGCCGGCACGCGTACGTTGTCGAGGAAGACTTCGCAGAATTCCTCGTGCCCGGCGATGTTGCGGATCGGGCGGATGGTCACGCCGGGCTGCTGGAAGTCGATGAGGAAGAAGCTGATGCCCTGCTGCGGCTTGCCGTCCTTCGACGTGCGCGCCAGGCAGAACATGTGTGTCGCGTCCTGCGCGAGCGTGGTCCAGGTCTTCTGGCCGTTGATGACGAACTCGTCGCCGTCACGCACGGCTTCGGTGCGCAGGCTGGCGAGATCCGAACCGGCGTTCGGCTCCGAATAGCCCTGGCACCACACATTCTCGCCGGACAGGATCTTGGGCAGGTAGCGCGCACGCTGCGCCTCGGTGCCGTGGCGGATCAGCAGCGGACCGACCATCTGGATGCCCATGTCGGGCGCGCGACCGACGCCCCAGCGTTCCTGCTCCTCGATGAAGATGAGGAGCTTGGACGGCGAGAGTCCCATGCCGCCGTGCTCGGCGGGCCACGCCGGTGCCACCCAGCCCTTGTGCGACAGTGTCAGGTACCACTCGCGGATCTCGGCCCAGCGCAGGCGCGCCGAGGGATAGCGCAGCTCGGCCGGATACTCGCGCTCGAAGAAATCACGCACGATGCGGCGGAAGTCGTCGTCGGACACGCTGTCCCACTCACCGTTGGCGGGAACCGGTGGCAGCGGCCGGGTCGTGGCGGTGGTGTCGTCGTCGGCGCCACGGACGAGCGCGGCGAGGCGGCGTGCATGGTGGCTGGCATTGCCATGGCGGGCGGCGAGCGCCAGCGCGCGGTTGAGATAGAGTCCGACGTCGCACTCGTCGGTGTAGCCGATACCGCCGTGCAGCTGCACCGCCTGGCGTGCGATCGCGAGGGCCGCCTCGGTGGCACGGTACTTCGCGCGACTGGCCGCGCGAGCGCGCGCGGCGTCGTCGTCCGCGGCATCGAAATCGCGCGCCGCCTGCGTGACGACCGCGGCACTCATGACGGTCTGTATGTAGAGATCCACCGCGCGATGCTGCAGGGCCTGGAAGCTGCCGATCGGGCGGCCGAACTGCTGGCGCGTCTTGAGGTAGTCGAGCGTGATGTCGAACAGGCGCGCGGCGAGTCCTTCGAGGTAGGCGGCGGTGGCGATGGCCGCCAGCTCGCGCGCCCACGCCAGTGCCGCGTCGACTGCGCTGCCGTGCGCGAGGAGGGCGTCGCTGCCGACCATGAGGCCGTCGCAGGCGAGGCTCGCATTGATACTGCCGTCAGCCTGCGTCTGCGGCGTCAGCTCGAGGCCGGCCAGGTCCGGCGTGAGGCGAAACAACGCGGTATCGCCATCCAGCGTGGCCGGTACCAGCCAGCCATCGGGGGCGCCGCCGAGGGGCACCTGGCGCAGGGCGCCCTCGAGGCGGTAGCCGCCATCGAGATGGGTGGCGCGCAGGCGGGTCGCGCTGTCGCCGGCGAACTCGTCGTCAGCGGCGAGCGCCGCACCGATACGCAGCTCACCGGCGCCGAGCGCGCCGAGCAGGCCGCCGGCGTCATCGAGACGCGCGAGCAGTGCGGCGCTGGCCACGCCACATTCGAGCATCGGTTCGGGCGCGACGACGCGCCCGAGCTCGCGGCATACCGCGACGACGGCCTGGGCGCCGAGACCGAGGCCGCCGGCGGCCTCGGGTGCCACGATGGCGCCCCAGCCGAGTTCGCACATCTCGCGCCACAGGGTGGCATCGTAGGCGACACCCTCACCGCGCAGGCTGCGCAGCCGGGCAACGCCCAGCGAGCGTGCGCAGAAGTCGGCGGCGCTGGCGGCCAGCATGTCGATGGTCTCGAGATCGGTCTCCACGGTGCTGACGGCAGGCTGGGACATGGCAACTCTCCGAATGCGTGATCACGCAAGTGTACCTGCTGTACCGGTGCCCGCGACGCTGGCGGCGGCGCCTGTGCCACGGCCGGACACCTGCTGCCAGCGGGCCGCGTGCGACGACGCGCGGGGCCGGCGCCGGTTAGACTGGCCCGTCCCGCCGACGTGCGCAGCGCGCGCACGCGGTCCCGATCCAATCGCAGTGGAGTCGATTCGTCGTGACACCCGAAGTCGTCAAAGTAGACCTGGTCGAGGACTACATCGCCCTCGTCCAACTCGCCAACCCGCCCGTCAACGCACACAGCCAGCGCCTGCTCGAAGAAGTCGCCTGGACCTTCGATACCCTCAGCGACCGCGATGACGTCCGCGTCGCGGTGCTCACCGGCGAAGGCAAGTGCTTCTGTGCCGGCGCCGACATCAAGGAGCGCGTCGGCAAACCGCGCGAAGCGGGCGATCACTGGCAGAACTCGCGGCGCGCGCGCGAGGCTTATCACAGCATCATGGAATGCCAGAAACCCGTGATCGGGGCGATCAACGGGCCCGCTCTCGGTGGCGGTCTCGCGCTGGCGGCTTCGTGCGATATCCTCCTTGCCAGCGAATCGGGTTGCCTGGGCCTGCCCGAGATCAACGTCGGCCTGCTCGGCGGTGGGCGCCACGCGCAGCGCCTGTTCGGGCATTCGCGACTGCGCCGCATGATGCTCACGGGGCTGCGCGTGTTCGGGCCCGAGCTCTACCGGCTCGGCGTGGTCGAAGCCTGCACGGCGCCGGACGCACTGCTCGACGAAGCGCTGGCGATCGCGCGCGAGATTGCCGGCAAGAGCCCGATTGCGACCAGGCTCGCCAAGCACGCGCTGAACCAGATCGAGGAGATGAGCCTGCGTGATGGTTATCGCTTCGAGCAGAGCATGACCGGCGAGCTCGGCAAGACCGAGGATTCGAAGGAAGCGATGCGCGCGTTCGTCGAGAAGCGTGCGCCGGTATTCACCGGCCGCTGAGCGCGGGGCCGCTCACAGCGCGAAGCTCAGGGTCACGGCGGTGCCGGGCGGTCCCGCGGTCGTGACGTCGGCTTCGAGCTGGTCGGCGAGACTACGCACGAGCGTGCGGCCGAGCGTATCGCCGTTGGCCGGTTCGTCGTCGCGCATGCCGATGCCGTCGTCGCTGACCGTGAGCGAGATGCGACCGTCGGTATGCGCGATGCTGACGTCGATGGTGCCGGGGCGCCGGTCGGGGAAGGCGTGTTTGAGGCTGTTGACGACGAGCTCGTTGAGGATCAGGCCGAGCGGGATGGTTCGATCGACGTCGAGACGGACGCTGCCGTGGCAGTCGAGGCGGATGCGTCCGGCGTCGACGGCGTGCACGGTCGTGATGTGGCGTACCAGCTCGCGCGCGTAGGCTGCGAAGTCGACTTCACCGACATCGTCCGCGCGATGCAGAAGCTCGTGTGCAAGTGCCATGGCGTGGACGCGCGCGCCGCTGTCGCGCAGCAGCTCGCGCGGTAGTCCCGGCGGTGCGCGCCGCTGCTGCAGGGCAATCAGTGCACTGAGCGTCTGCAGGTTGTTCTTCACACGGTGGTAGATTTCGCGCAGCAGCACTTCCTTCTCGCGCAAGGCGGTCTCGACGAAGGCGGCTGCCGCCTTGCGCTCGGTGATATCGACAACGGAGGCGACGAAGTGCATGCCGTCGTCGTCGCGGAACGGGGTCAGTGCGATCTCTACCGGGAACTCGCTGCCGTCCGCGCGCAAGGCATACAGCTCACGGTCGGCGCCCATCGGACGTGGCGTGGGGCGAGCCGAGTAGGCGCGGCGCAAGGCCGGGTGCGCGTCGCGATGACGCGGTGGCACCAGCACATCGACGGACATGCCCTGCAGCGTGCCGGCGGCGTAGCCGAACATGCCCTGGGCGCGGCTGTTGGTCAGACGGATACGGCCGTCGCCGTCGACCACCAGTGTACCCACCGGGGAATGTTCGACGAGCGCGCGGAAGCGCCTTTCGTCGCGCTCGAGCTGAGCGGTGCGCTGGTCGATCTCGCGCGCCATCTGCTCGAACGCGCGGCCGAGGTGGCGCACTTCGGTGCTGCCGCCGTCGGGCGCGGCGAGGTGTCCGCGGCCGTCGAAGCCGGCCAGCGCCCGCGACATGCGCTCGAGCGGTCGGGTGACCGAACGCGACAGCAGCCAGCCGATGAAAACGGCGGCGCCGAGAATGGTCGCCGCGCTCGGTACGATGGCGCCGCTGACGGCGCTGGTCATGGCATTCAGACTGGCCGGCTTCGCGGCTAGGACGATGCCGAAACGCCGGTCGTCGCCGGCGATCACCGGAATTCGCACGATCTCGCGCGCAGCGGCGTCCACGGCGAAGGGTGCCGCGCCGCGGCCTGCGATGGCGTCGTCGCCGGGCGGGCGTGCCGGGGCGGTCGCCTCCGCGACGCAGCCCGTGTCCACGGTGGCAGCGTCGAAGCGGGCCGGGGCGATCAGGCAACGACCGGTGGCGTCGGTGATGGTGAGTTCGAACAGCGGTGCGGGTGCGCGGGCAAGGCGTGCGACGAACGGCCCGAGGTCGAGGTTGACCACGATGATGCCGAGCAATGCCCCGGCTGCATCGCGTACCGGCGCCGCAGCCCGCACGACCGGGCGGGCCGGATGCTGGGCGAAGCCGTGCTCGGTATCGAGCTCGATCGGCGAGACATGCACGCCACCGTCGCCGAGCGCGAGCGCAGCGATGAAATCGGGTCGACGCGACTTGTCCTGCAGCCGTGTCGCCGAACCCTCCACGATGTTGGCGCTGGCGTCGCGCTCGAGGCGAAGCAGCTCCTGCCCGTCGGGCGCGAGCAGCCGCAGTTGCAGATAGGTGGGGCTCGCCCGCAGGCGCGCGCGGAAGTCGTCGGCGAGGAGCGCGAGATCGGGCGCGGCAAGGTCGCGGGGTAGTGCGCGCAGGTGCGCCATCGCGGCGCCTTCGCGCAGCGCGACCACGTCGGCGCGCAGGGTCTCCAATCGTGATTCGAGCTGCTGGGCGAGCAACCTGCCGCGCGCCTCCGCCGCGCTCAGCGCATGCTCGACAGCATCTGCCCTGGCCGCGCGGTGGGCGACGATGGCAGCGGTCAGCGCAGTGAACAGCGCGACGGCGCCGGTGACGAGGGTTATCTGCCAGGACAGGCGCATGTGTGCGCCGGTCGCTCAGTCGCGCCCGGGTGACTCGGCAGATGCCGCGTCCTCGACGACATTGCCGGCATCGTGGTAGGCAATGGCATCGCGGCCACCTTCCTTGGCACGGTAGAGTGCCTGGTCGGCATGGCGCATCAATTCGCTGGTGACCTGGGTGTCATCGGGAAACACGCTCACGCCGATGCTGGCGCTGATGTCGAAAGTCTGCCCGTGTACGGCGACGGGGGCGCCGACGGCGTTGCGGATCTTGTCGCTGACCGGCACGACGTCACGGGCGCGACGCAGGTCGTTGACCAGCACCACGAACTCGTCGCCACCTGGCCGCGCGACGACGTCGGTGGTGCGCGCCACCGCGAGCAGGCGCCGCGCCACCTCGACCAGCACTTCGTCGCCCGCCTCGTGGCCGAGTGTGTCGTTGACCGGCTTGAAGTGATCGAGGTCGATGTAGAGCACGGCGAAGCGCGTGCCGTGCCGCCGCGCCACGTTGGCAGAGCGTTCCAGTTCGAGCTGCAGGCCGTGCCGGTTGACGAGGCCGGTGACGGCGTCGAAATGTGCCAGCCGCTCGAGTTCGGCCTCGACCTTCTTGCGCCGGTCGATGTCGATGACCTGCACGAAGAAGCCGCACGGCTTGCCGGCGCCGTCGTACAGCAATGCCGTGCTGGCCAGCACCCACAGTGGTCGCCCGCCCTGGCGCACGAAGCGGTACTCGCGCTGTGCAGCGTCCTCGGCGCCATCCAGCAGGCGCTGCCGCAAGCGTCGCTCGCGTTCCCGCTCAGCCGGGTCGAGCACGCTGGAGAACGGCTCGCCTGGCAGGCTGTCGGGGACGCGTGCGAGCAGCGTATGGAGGGCCGGGTTGGCCTCCTCGATGCGGCCGTCGAGGGTGAGCAGCGCGACCCCGGCAGCGGCATGCACGAAGGCAGTCCGGTAGCGGCGCGCGGAGTCGTCGAGCGCACGCTCGAGTCGCACGCGTTCGCTGACGTCGCGCATCACCATCACTGCGCCGAGCAGGCCCCCCTCATCATCGAGGATCGCCGCCACGCCATCTTCGACCGGTGTGCGTCGCCCCTGTGCATCGAGCGCGATGGTGCCATAGGCCGTCGGTAAGGCACGGCGTCTTGCAAGCGCGTCGCGCACCGGGTGCACTGGCGGCGCGTTGCCGGCGGCGTCGAGCAGCGTCAGCAGCTGCTCGATGGGTTGGCCACGCGCCGCCGCCGCCGCCACGCCGAGCAGCTGCTCGGCCGCGGCGTTCAGGAAGCGCACGTGGCCGTCGTCGTCGGTGGCGATGACGATGTCGCTGCAGCAGCGCAGCGTCGCTTCGAACCAGTGCGCCGCGTCGCGCAGTTCGCGCTCGAGCCGCGCCTTGGTGATGGTCGTCTCGATCAGCGCCCGGACCTGGTTCGCCTGGTAGGGCTTGGTGATGAAGCCATGCGCGCCGGAACCGGTGGCACGACGCAGCGTCTCCGGATCGCTGTACGCGCTGCAGAAGATGACCGGAATGTCGCTGTCGTCCTGCATGGCGGCTGCCGCCGCGATGCCGTCGGTGTCGCCATCGAGCATGATGTCCATCAGCACGACGTCCGGCCGCAGCTCGCGTGCACGTTTGACCGCGGCTACACCACTGGCGACCACGCCGACGATCTCGTACCCCAGATCGCGCAGCGCTTCGGCGAGTTCGAGAGCAATGATCGATTCGTCCTCGACGATCAGCACCCGAGTCGTGGTCGGCGGAGTGGACATGGCAGCGCTCATCGGTCGGTCTCCCAGACGCGCGAGCCATGGCCCTGGGTGGACGCTGCGCAAGGGACGTCCCCCGTTGTAACGACCAGGCTCGTTGATCCTGCCCGCGAGCATATCGAAAAAACCGCTGGCGCGATCCGTGCGGGGCGGTATGTTCGACTCGCTCCCGAGCCATGTGCGGACACCAGCCGCACCCAGCGTTCTGATACGCTACGCAGGCCCGATCGGAGCACCCTCGTGGAACGAATGTCGTCTGCGCAGGATGTGCAACGGTCCGGCGCGCAGCGCCGGCGGCTGTGGCGGCACCGCCACTCGCGCGTCCGGTTGTCGCATCCTGGTCCACGCTCCTGGCATCGCATGATTACCGCAATATTCCTGCCCGCGCGCTTCCCTCAGTGCCCGCGCCGCGCGTGGCTCCGCTCGCGTCGCCAGGGCCACCAGGACTGCGAGGGCCGAGTGGTAACGCCTCCCGTGGCGGGACGAGGAGCGTAGGTGAATACGGGTCCGCGACCGCCCTCGATCGATGAACTGCTGCGTTCGCCGGGCGGCGTGGCGCTCATCGACGCCCACGGTCGTACGGCAGTGACCGCGATGCTGCGTGAATGCACCAAAGAAGTGCGAGAGCAGCTCGCTGCCGGCACGCCGCAGGCCGACGCGGCGACGTCGGTCACGTCGCTGGTGGCGGTGGCGGCGTCGCGTCTCGCGGCACGTCTCGCCCCGTCCCTGGTACCGGTGCTCAATCTCACCGGTACCGTGCTGCACACCAATCTCGGTCGCGCGCCCCTGCCGCCCGAAGCGATCGCCGCGATCGGTGCGGTCGCCGCCGGCGCGAGCAATCTCGAGTACGACCTCGCGCGCGGCCGCCGCGGCGAGCGTGACGGCCTCGTCGAGGACTGGATCTGCCGCCTGACCGGCGCCGAGGCGGCGACGGTGGTCAACAACAATGCGGCCGCTGTCCTGCTCGTGCTGAACACCCTCGCACGGGGGCGCGAAGTGCCGGTTTCGCGCGGCGAACTGGTCGAGATCGGGGGCTCGTTCCGTATCCCGGAAGTGATGGCGCGCGCCGGCGCCCGGCTGGTCGAGGTCGGCACGACCAATCGCACCCATGCACGCGATTACGAAGCGGCGATCGCGACGCGCACCGCTGCCCTGATGAAGGTGCACACGAGCAACTACGTCGTCACCGGCTTTACCGCCAGCGTGCCCGAACGCGAGCTGGCGCGTATTGCGCAGGCGGCGGCGCTGCCGTTCGTGGTCGATCTCGGCAGCGGCACGCTGGTCGATCTCGCGCGCCATGGTCTGCCGCGCGAACAGACGGTCGCCGAGACACTCGCTGACGGCGCCGACCTCGTCACCTTCAGCGGCGACAAGCTGCTCGGTGGACCGCAGTGCGGGATCATTGCCGGGCGAGGAGCCCTGGTTGCGCGTGTGCGCAAGAACCCGATGAAGCGAGCGCTGCGTGTCGACAAGCTGACGCTCGCGGCACTCGGTGCCGTGTTGCGCCTGTACGCCGATCCCGACCGCTTGTGCGAACGTCTGCCGGCACTGCGCCTGCTAACCCGTCCGCAGGCGGATATCCGCGCGCTTGCCGAACGCCTGCGCGCACCGTTCACGGAGGCACTCGGTACCCACGCGGAGGTGAGTGTCATCGCGTGCAACAGCCAGATCGGCAGC